>NC_014221.1:2601548-3260398 GCF_000092425.1 Truepera radiovictrix DSM 17093 | reverse complement strand
TCTGAGCTGTCTCGCCCGCCACAAACCGTGGCGTTACCGGTCGCGCCCACCCTGCCAAGCACGTCGCTTGCGTTAGGCGACTGCGCCGTAAAAGGTTTACCCTAGTGGGGTGAGCGAGATGCGCAGCGGACAAGGGGTAACGAGAGGTGAGCGCGAGGTCGATGTCGTGGTCGTCGGGGGCGGACACGCTGGGATTGAGGCGGCGCACGCGGCGGCCCGCTTGGGTGCGCGCGTCGCCCTGACGCTCCCCAACCCCGACAAGATCGGGCTGATGCCCTGCAACCCGGCTATCGGAGGGCCCGGCAAGTCGCAGCTTGTCTTTGAGGTGCACGCCCTGGGGGGGGTCATGGGGCGCCTTGCCGACGCCACAGCGATTCACGCCCGGACGCTTAACGCCAGCAAGGGCCCGGCGGTCCAGTCGCTACGGGTACAAAATGAGCGCGACGACTACGCGGCGGCGGCGCGCGCGCTCGTCGAGGCGACCCCCGGGATCGAGATCGTCCGCGGGGAGATCGCCGAGCTGCTCGTAACGGCGACCGGTAATGCCCCGCAGCTCAGGGGCGTACGCCTCACCGACGGTCGGGTGCTCCGCGCGCCGAGCGTCGTGCTGTGCACCGGGACCTTTCTCGCCGGGGTGGTGTGGTACGGCAAACAGCAGCGGCCTGCGGGCCGCCAAGGGGAGGCGCCGGCGCGTCACCTCTCGCGCAGCTTGCGGGCGACGGGGCACGCACTGCTGCGGTTTAAAACCGGTACGCCGCCGCGGATCCGCGCCGACTCGGTCGACTTCGGGGTGCTCGAGGTCGTCCCGGCGGACGACCCGCCGGGTTCCTTCAGCGGCTCGCCGGGACCTCGGGCGACGAGCAGCCCGACCTGGCTCACCCACACCACCCCCGAGACGCACGCCCTGATCCAGGCCAACCTGGCGCACTCGGCGATGTATGGCGGCGAGATCGAGGGGCGTGGGCCGCGCTACTGCCCCTCTATTGAGGACAAGGTCGTTCGCTTCGCCGACAAGGAGCGCCACCTGCTCTTTGTCGAACCCGACGGTGCGGGGACGAGCGAGGTCTACCTGCAAGGGTTTTCGAGCTCCATGCCGCCCGCGTTGCAAGACGAGATGATCCGCACCCTGCCGGGGTTTGAAAGGGCGGTGATCCAGCGCTACGCTTATGCGGTAGAGTACGACGCGCTCGACCCCACCCAGCTGGACACAACGCTCATGTCTAAACGCCTACCGGGCCTCTTTAGCGCGGGGCAGATCAATGGCACGAGCGGTTACGAGGAGGCCGCGGCGCAGGGCCTCGTCGCCGGCGTCAACGCGGCGCGCTTCGCTGCGGGGCAAAGACCGGTGAGCGTCCGCCGCGACGAAGGGTACATCGGCGTGCTCCTCGACGACCTTGTGCGTTGGGGGATCGATGAGCCCTACCGGATGCTCACCTCGCGTAACGAGTACCGCCTCCTGCACCGCCAGGACAACGCCGATGAGCGGCTCTTGCCCCTCGGCCACGCTTGGGGGCTGCGCGACGACGCGGCGCTGCGCGCGCTGCGCCGGAGCGAAGCTGCGGTTGCCGCCGAGCTCGAACGCTTGCGGCGCACGCGTATCGACGGGGTGCCCGCAGACCGCGTGCTCTGCCGCCCCGGAATGCATTACGCCGCGCTCCTCGAGCGCCTCGGTCCCCCGACGCCGCCGCTGTCGCCTGAAGAGGCGCGCAAGGTCGAGATCCTCACGAAGTACGCCGCCTACATCGAACGCAGCCGCCGCGAACTGCAGGCGCGCGCCGCCTATGAAACGCTCGACCTCACGCGGACGGACTTCCGGCGCGTGGGGAGTCTTTCGGCGGAGGGGCTCGAAGTGCTGCTGCGGGAGCGGCCCGCGACCCTGGGTGCAGCTGGGCGGCTGCGCGGCGTACGTGACAGCGACCTGACCGCGCTGCTGGTGCACTGCAGGCGGCGTAGCGGCGACACCCCCCTCGCTGCGTCATCCGCCTAACGGGTGGCCATCCCCGGAAAACCTCGCCGTTGCGGCGCCGCCGCGTTGACGAGAGGGCACGGAAGACCGTGCTGACGTCTTTGCAGATAAGATGTTTCACGTGAAACATGACCTCGCGGCGCAGCTCGCCGGTTATGCGGCGCTGGTGCGCCGCTATAGCGGCGCACTCGACCTCATGTCGCCCCGCGCCATCGAGAACTTCGAGGACAAAGTGGCGGAGAGCTTGGTGTACGCCGATCTCATCGAGCCGCACCTCTCCCCCGCTGAGCGTCTTCTCGATCTCGGCTCGGGGGTCGGGCTACCGGGTATCCCCCTGGCGCTTCGCTTTCCGGACGCGCCGCTGATCCTCGTCGAGCGGCGGCGCAAGCGTGCACGCTTTCTCGAACTCGTCGTCGCCCACCTGCAGCTCGCTAACGTCCGCGTGATGGCTACCGACGCGCGTGCGTTGTCCCCGGACGACGTGGGGCGCGTGGCGTGGGTAACGGCGCAAGCGGTGGGCAGCTTTCCCCTCCTCTACACCACGACAGCGCACCTTCACGGTGCTGCGGTGACGCTCGTCGCCCGCCGCGGTGACGATGACGCGGCGCTACACGCGGAGTTGGCAGCGGTGTCGGGCCTTGCAAAGCGGCCCCTCACCCTGCTCTCCGCACCGCTGCCGGCACATGGTAGGGTAATCGGGTTACGCTTCGAGGCGCCTCCGAGCGCCTTGCCATCGCCTGCTGCCGGGTAGCACGGCGGCTATGCGGCTTGCGATACCGCGTGGCGCTCCGCGCGCTGCAGTTTTCGGCTCTGGGAGGACGACGTTGCCGATCGTGGGGGTGATCAACCAAAAGGGTGGCGTGGGGAAGACGACGAGCGCGATCAACCTCGCTGCGGCGCTTGCCGAAGGGCGTCGGGTACTCCTCGTCGACCTCGATCCGCAGGCGAATGCGAGCAGCGGGCTCGGCATCCGCTCACCGGAGCGCACCGTCTACGACGTCTTGATCGGTGAGGTCTCGGCCCGCCGCGCTGTCGCCGACACCGAGCTCCCCGACCTCAAGGTGTTGCCCGCCTCGATGGAGCTCTCCGGAGCCGCCCTCGAGCTCGACGCGACCTCGGAGAACATGCGGCTTTTGACAAAAGCGCTTATCGGTGTGCGCCCCAACTTCGACTTTATCGTGCTCGACGCTCCCCCTTCGATCGGCGCGTTGACGCTGAACGCGCTCGTGGCCGCCGACCACCTCGTGATCCCTCTGCAGACCGAGTACTACGCGCTCGAGGGGATCGCGGGCATGATGGAGACGGTCGAGCGGTTGCGCAGCTCGCTCAACCCCAAGCTGCAGGTGCTCGGGATTTTGCTCACGATGTTCGACAGTCGGACGAGGTTGTCGCAAGAGGTCGAGGCGAACGTTCGGCAACACTTCGGTGAGCTCGTCTTTGAAGCGGTCATCCCGCGCAACGTCCGGCTCGCCGAAGCGCCTTCGTACGGTCAGTCGATCTTCGCCTTCGCCCCTTCATCGCAGGGTGCGCAAGCCTATCGTCGTCTCGCTGAAGAGGTGATCGCGCGTGTCAGCCAAACGTAGCAGCCTGGGGCGGGGCCTCGACGCGCTCTTGCCCAAGGTAGAAAAAGGTCGCGGTATCGAGCAGCTCCCCCTTGAGGCGCTCAGGGTGTCGGCGTTTCAACCGCGCAAACGGATCGACCCTGCGGCGATCGCCGAGTTGGCGAGTTCGGTGGCGCAGAAAGGGGTGTTGCAACCCCTGCTCGTCCGCCCCGCCGACTCGGGTTACGAGATCGTCGCTGGCGAGCGGCGCTTCCGTGCGGCGCAGCAGGTCGGGTTGGCGACGGTACCGGCGATCGTCAAACCGCTGACCGACCGCGAGACCCTCGAAATCGCCCTGATCGAAAACCTGCAGCGCGAGAGCCTCAGCGCGGTGGAGGAGGCGCGCGCCTTTAAGCAGCTGATGGACTTTGGCCTCAACCAGGAGGCGGTCGCGCAGGCGGTGGGGAAGAGCCGGAGTGCGGTCGCCAACACGCTGAGGCTGCTGCAGCTCGACGGTGAGGCGCTAGCTGCGCTCGACGAAGGGCGCATCTCCGCAGGGCACGCGCGCGCGATCTTGTCGCTTCCCGAAGCGGCGCGCCCCTGGGCGCTAAGGCGCATCCTCGAGGAGGGGTTGTCGGTGCGTCAAGCCGAGCGGCTCGAGTACCCTGCCGAGGCCGTTGCTGGAGGGGGGGTGCCCGAGGGACGCACCAAAGCGCCCGCACCGACGGCACCACCGCACGCCGAGGACGAGGTCGCGGCTCGAGCGCACCTCGAGGCGGGTCTCACGCGCCACCTCGGTACCAAAGTTCGCATTGTCGGGGCGACAAAGGGGCGCATCGAACTCCACTTCTTCTCCCCCGACGAGTTGCAGCGCCTCCTCGAGCTGCTCCACTACCGAGCCTGAGCCCCACCGCAACCGCCTTGGTGAGCCGCACGCCAACCGGGATGTTTCACGTGAAACAGGAGCGGGGCGGTCGCGCGACCCTACCTCACGGTTAAGCGGCCCGCCGAGATCGGCGCCCGTACCGGGGCGCGGACGCAGCTAGTACTGGGGCGCAGCCGTCGCACCTCACCGCGCGAGCTCTGGTGACGACTGCCCGATAAAACCGCCTCGCAGCGCGGCGTCGCGACGCCGCGCTGCAGGGCGTGCCGTACACTCGGAGTGGCGAGCGGCCGGAGGCGGTGCGGGGTGATAGAGTAGAGCCGTTTGTGTCGGTGTGAGCCCGTGCGCGCCTCTAGGTAGCTCTCGAAAGGCCTCCGCGGTCGCCCTGGTGGTGCGCTACGAGCCGTGACCGCCGACACGTTAAGTGGCGGTCAAGGGAGCCGCTTTGAAAGGAGTGTCACGTGAAGCAACCGGTGCGGGTAGCGGTGACGGGAGCAGCTGGGCAGATCGGGTACGCGCTTCTTTTTCGGATCGCTGCGGGTGACATGTTGGGGCCGGATCAGCCGGTCATCTTACAGCTTTTGGAAATCCCCCCCGCGATGAAAGCGCTTGAAGGGGTGGTGATGGAGCTGCACGACGGGGCATTTCCGCTGCTCCACGGTGTAACGACCACGGATGACGCCAAGGTCGCCTTCGAGGGGGCCGACTACGCGCTGCTCGTCGGTTCACGCCCCCGCGGCCCCGGGATGGAGCGCCGTGACCTGCTCGAGGCGAACGGCCACATCTTTACCGAGCAGGGGAGAGCGCTGAACGAGGTGGCCAGCCGCGAGGTCAAGGTGCTCGTCGTCGGCAACCCGGCCAACACAAACGCGCTCATCGCCATGCGCAGCGCCCCCGATCTGCGCCCCGAGCAGTTTACGGCGATGACCCGCCTCGACCACAACCGCGCGCTCAGCCAGCTCGCTCAGAAGGCGGGGGTGGCGGTCGCCGAGGTGCGCCGGATGACCATCTGGGGCAACCACTCGAGCACCCAGGTGCCCGACCTGACGCACGCCACGGTCGGGGGGAGACCAGCGACCGAGGTGGTCGATGACGCGTGGGTCCGCGACACCTTTATGCCGACCGTGCAGAAGCGGGGCGCGGCGATCATCGAAGCGCGGGGCGCCTCGAGCGCCGCCTCGGCCGCCTCGGCGGCGATCGACCACATGCGCGACTGGGTCCTTGGAACGCCGGAAGGCGACTGGACGAGTATGGCGATCCCCAGCACGGGTGCCTACGGGGTCGCCGAGGGGCTCATCTATTCGTTTCCGGTGACTACGGCCGGTGGTACGATCCGCGTCGTCGAGGGCTTAGAGGTGGGCGACTTTATCCGTCAGAAGATGCGGGCGAGCGAGGCCGAGCTGATCGAGGAGCGTGAGGCGGTAGCCCATCTGCTAGGGTAACCGTCCGGCTTCGGCAGCACGGGGTAGTCTGGTGCCCGCCGGCTTCCCGCCCGTGCGGGCGCTAGACTTAGCGTGCCACTCGGTCTCGGTGACGGCGGTTATGTGATATCGGAGCCGTTCCGATTTTAAGGAGGCGTGCTAAACTCACCGTATAGGTGCCTCTAAGGTGGGTGGCGTGGCTACTCAGGTGGTGAGGCTGTCGAGTGAGGAAGGCGATGGAGCGAGGGAAGGGTCAGACGCCGAGGGAGATCCTGCACGAACGCGGCTTGCGTTACAGCCGTCCGCGGGAGGTCATCTTGGGCTACTTTAGCGAGCGGGACACGCACGTCAGCGCCGAGGAGCTCTACCTCGAGCTCAAGCGCCGCGGCGAGGCGCTGAGCCTTTCGACCGTCTACCTCAACCTCGGCGTGCTGAAAAACGCCGGGCTCGTGCGCGAGTTCGCGGGGGTTAGCGGCGAGGCCCTCTACGACTCCAACGTCGGCCCTCACCACCACCTCATCTGCAAAGGTTGCGGGGCCATCCTCGACCTCCCCGAGCTGACAGTTGCGCACCTGCCCCTCAAGACGTTTTTGAAACAGCGGGCCGAAAGCGACTCGGGTTGGCAGATCGACGAGCCCAACCTCGACCTTCTCGGCCTCTGCCCGGCGTGTCAGCGGGCGCAGGAGGGCGCCTGCGAACCCCGTCAGGCCACCCCCTAAAGGGGGTGTTGGCGGGTGAACACCGAGCGTTTGGCTCGGAATAAGCGCGTTCGGAAAGCGCTCTTCACCCTTGTTCAGGTAAACGCAGAAGTGATAAAATTGCGAAGCTGTGAAAAGCGGCACGAGTGCGTCCGGGTGCTACGTGCGCCCTCGTGAGCACCGCCAACCGTCCTGCATCCCTAGGGCCGCGCAGCGCGACGCCGTCACCGTAAGCTTGACCCTCTCGAAAGGAGTTGTCAACCTGTGTACCTCAACTTACTGATGATGTTTTTGGCCGCCGGCCTCATCGGCGCCCTGGCGCTTTTGGTCGGTGGGTTAATCGGTCCGAAAAAGGCGAGCGAAGACAAACTGGCGGCGTACGAGTCGGGGATCGCGAGCACCTCGAGCGCGCGCGAGCGCTTCCCCGTGCACTTCTATCTCGTCGCCATGCTCTTTATCATCTTCGATATCGAAGCGGCCTTTTTCTACCCGCTCGCGGTGCACTTTCAGGTCGAGCCGCAATTTTTGTTCGTGCAGGGCCTTATCTTTATCGCCATCCTCGCCGTCGGCTACATCTACGTGTTACGCAAGGGTGTGCTGGCGTGGCGTTAGGAGGAGCCTAGGTGGCGCTCAAAGACCTTTTTGAGAAAGACGTGCAGGAGCTTGAGAACGAGGGAATCTTGTTCTCGACGCTCTCGAAGCTCGTCGCTTGGGGGCGCTCGAACAGCCTCTGGCCGGCGACCTTTGGGCTCGCGTGCTGCGCGATCGAGATGATGCAGTCGACGAACGCCCGGCACGACCTCTCGCGCTTCGGCTCGGAGGTGTTCCGCGCTTCGCCGCGGCAGGCCGATGTCATGATCGTCGCGGGGCGGTTGTCGAAAAAGATGGCGCCGGTGATGCGCCGCGTGTACGACCAGATGCCCGACCCCAAGTGGGTGATCTCGATGGGCGCTTGCGCGTCGTCGGGGGGGATGTTTAACAACTACGCGATCGTCCAGAACGTCGACTCGGTGGTGCCGGTCGACGTCTTCGTACCGGGCTGCCCGCCGCGCCCGGAGGCGCTGGTGTACGCGGTGATGCAGCTGCAGAAGAAGGTGCGCGGCGAGGCGTTCGACCAACGGGGCGTCGCGCTACCGATGGTCCAGGGGTGGACGCGGTGACGCTTCTGCAAAGGACTGCCGAATCGCTCCGCCTGCGCTACGGTGCGAAACGGAACGAGTTTAAGGGTATGGTCAGCGTCACCGTACCCAAAGAGCGCCTCGTCGACGCCGTGAGGACGGCGAAAAACGCCGGCTTCGAGATGATCTCGGACATCTTCGGTATCGACTACCTGACCTACCCCGGCCACCAGGGAGCGCGTTTTACGGTGGTCTACAACCTTTACAGCCTTACCCACAACGAACGCCTCTTTATCCGCGTCGACCTCGATGACGGCGAGGCGCTGCCGACGATCACCCCGCTGTGGCGCGGCGCCAACTTTATGGAGCGCGAGGTCTACGACATGTTCGGCATCCCCTTCGAGGGGCATCCGGATCTGCGCAAGCTGCTCACCCCCGAGGACTTAGACGGGCACCCGCACCGCAAGGACTTTCCGCTGGGCGAAACGCCGACCCTCTTTAACGAGGGGCGGTTTATCGACCCGGCAGCCTTTCGCGCGGGGATGACGGGGCAGGCTTCGGGGCTCACGGGGTGGCGCGGGGGTGCGCGCAAAGGGGTCGTCAGCCAGAGCGTCGCCGGTACAGGGCTCGGCGGCGACGGGCTCAAAGCGGAGCCCGAACGTCATGGCACCACAGGGGAGACGGGATGATCGGTCAAGCGGGTTACGCCCCGGAGGCGACCGCCGAGGACGCGCCGAAGGGCACCCTCGAAACCAAATACATGCGGATCAACGTCGGACCGCAGCACCCCTCGACGCACGGCGTGTTGCGGCTCGTCGTCGACCTCGACGGGGAGCGCATCGCGCGCATCACCCCGCAGATCGGCTACCTGCACACCGGCTTTGAGAAGACCATGGAAAACCGCACCTACCAGCAGGGCGTGACCTACTCGAACCGGATGGACTACCTCCACGGCTTCGGCCACGACCTCGCGTACGTGTTGTCGGCCGAAAAGCTCGTCGGCGCGCAGGTACCCGAGCGGGCGCAGCGGATCCGGGTGATCTTAACGGAGCTCAACCGCATCGCGAGCCACCTCGTCTTTCTCGGCACGGGAATTCTCGACATGGGCGCCCTGACGCTGCTGTTTTACACCTTCCGCGAGCGCGAGGCGATCATGGACCTTTTCGAGATGGTCTGCGGCGTGCGGATGAATTACGGCTACTTCCGCGTCGGGGGGTTGTCGCGCGACCTACCTGACGAGTTCGTCCCGGCGACCCGCGCCTTTATCAAGCGCTTTCCGCGGATGCTCGACCAGTACGCGGCGATGTTCGCCAAAAACGACATCTTCGTCAACCGCACCAAGGGCGTGGGGGTGATCTCCAAGGAGACCGCACTCGACTACGGCCTTACGGGCCCGTCGCTGCGTGCCTCGGGCGTGCCCCTAGACTTCCGCAAGGCGCAACCCTATAGCGGCTACGAGGACTACGACTTCGAGGTGCCGACCAGCACGGCGGGGGACGCCTACAACCGCTTTATGGTGCGCTTTTATGAGATGCGCGAAAGCCTCCGCATCGTCGAACAGGCGCTCGACAAGCTCGAGCCCGGCCCCATCCGCGACCCCGACAGGCGCATCTCGCTGCCCCCCCGCGAGGAGCTCGAGACCTCGATGGAGGCGGTGATCTTTCACTTCAAGTTGGTCACCGAGGGCTTTCACCCCCCGCGCGGCGAGGTCTACGTGCCGACCGAGTCGGCGCGCGGCGAGCTCGGCTACTACCTCGTCTCGGACGGTGGCAGCATGCCCTACCGCGTCAAGGTGCGTGTGCCCAGCCTTATCAACCTGCAGAGCCTCGAGCCCGCGTGCGTCGGCGGCTTGTTCGCGGACATGGTCGTCAACATCGCGACCTTCGACCCGGTGCTCGGCGACGTCGACAAGTGACGGGTCAGTATGCGTAAACGAACCCGCGAGCAAGAGCGTGCAAACCGTCTGACCGCCGTTTTCGCCGGGCTGGGCGTCGGTGCGGCGTTTGGCGCCCTTTTCGGCCTGCTGCTGCAGAGCTTGGCGGTGGGGTTGGTCGTCGGCGCCGTCTGCAGCGCCGCCGCTATTGCCGGTCTTAACACCATCCGCAAAGAGAGCCGCGAGGTCGCCGACGACACCTCGGAGCCCGGCGCGTGAGGCGCTGCGCTCGGTCGGCTCAGCGCACGTCAGTAGGAGCAGGATGAAGACAGATCACCCAAGTCGCAACATCAGCGCGGAGCGTCGGGAGCTAGGTTATCGCGCGGACAGGAACCGGGCATGATCGAGCTGAAGACGCACAAACCCTTTTTCGCCGACAAGCAGGACGTCTTGTCGGAGATCCTCGGGCGCTACCCCGAGTACGGCCGCCGCAGCGCCGTGATGCCCCTGCTCTGGGAGGTGCAGCGCGCGGAGCGTCACATCTCCGAAGCGCGCATCGAGGAGATCGCCGAGATTCTGGGGCTCCACGCCACCGAGGTCAAAGGGGTCATGAGCTTCTACTCGACCTACCACGAGCTGCCGGTCGGCAAGTATCACCTGCAGATCTGTGCGACGCTCTCGTGCTCGCTTGCGGGCGCCGACGAGATGTACGACTTTATCTCCGAAGAGACCGGTCTGGTGAGCGGCGAAACCGACCGCGAGGGACTCTTTAGCTTGCAGAAGGTCGAGTGTTTGGGGTCGTGCGGGACGGCGCCCGTGCTGCAGGTCAACGACACCTTTTACGAGCGCGTCACCCCGTCGCGCTGCAAGGCGCTCCTTGCAGCGCTGCGGCGCGGTGAGGAGCCGGCGCCGTGGCGCGAGCGCGGGGGCGACAACGAGGGGGCCGAGAAACCAGAAATCAGTGCCGAGTACTGAGTGATGAGTAAAAGGCACACTCGGCGCTCGGTACTCAGCACTCGTGACTTAAGGGGTAAGTATGACCGCTGTTGCTGACAAACCCAGGGCGATCACCTCGCGCACAGATCCGCGCTTCGAGGTCGTCCTCTATAAACACGTCGGCGTCGAGGGGGCGCACACGCTCGCCTACTACCGCCAGCACGGTGGGTACGAGGCGCTGAAAAAAGCGCTCACCGGCATGAAGCCCGCCGAGGTCACTGACGAGGTCAAGCGTTCGGGGTTGCGCGGGCGCGGGGGGGCGGGGTTCCCGACCGGGGTCAAGTGGTCGTTTATGCCGCCCGTCGACGGCCGCCAACGCTTTATCGTCTGCAACGCCGACGAGTCGGAACCGGGGTCGTTCAAAGACCGCTACATCATGGAGGACGACCCGCATCAGCTGCTCGAGGGGATGGCGATCGCGGGTTACGCCATCGGCGCGACCAAAGGGGTGCTCTATATCCGCGGCGAGTACTACCGGGCCTACGAGCGCTTGCGGGAGGCGATCGCCGAAGCCAGAGCCGAGGGCCTGCTGGGCCGCGACCTCTTCGGCTCCGGCTTTGACTTCGACGTCATCTTGCACCGCGGCGCCGGGGCGTACATCTGCGGTGAGGAGACGGCGCTGATGAACTCCTTCGAGGGGCTGCGCGCCAACCCGCGCCTCAAGCCCCCCTTCCCGGCGCAAGCGGGCGTCTACGGGCTGCCGACGACGATCAACAACGTCGAGAGCCTAGCGAGCGTGGTGCATATCATCAGCCGCGGCGCGGACTGGTTCGCGGCGATGGGGACCGAGGACTCCAAAGGGACCAAGCTCTACCAGTTGAGCGGTCCGGCGGTGCGCCCCGGGGTCTACGAACTCCCCATGGGGGCGACCTTTCGCGAGCTCATCTTCGACCTCGGCGGCGGTGTCACCGAACCGGTCAAGGCGCTCATCCCGGGCGGTTCGTCGACGCCCATGCTCCCCTTTACCGACGACGTCTTGGACACCCCGATGGACTATGGGGCGATCGTCAAAAAGGGCAGCATGTTGGGGACCGGCGGGGTGATCCTCATCCCGCGCGACAAGTGCATCGTCAACGCCACCTGGAACCTGGTCCGCTTCTACGCCCATGAGTCGTGCGGCAAGTGCACCCCCTGCCGCGAGGGGATCTCGGGGTGGATGACCAAGATGTACCAGAAGCTCGTCGCCGGCCTCGGTGAGGCGGGTGACTTGGAACTGATCGAGATGATGGCCGAGAACATCAAGGGCAAAGCCTTCTGCCCCCTGGCCGACGCCTGCTTGGGGCCGGTGCTGTCGAGCATCGCGCACTTTAGAGACGAGTACGAGTACCTCATCGCCCACGGGCGACCGATGTACACAAGGAGCAGCTGGTGGAAAGACGCCTAGCCACACGCCACGCGAGGACGACGCGATGAAAGTTCGGGTCAACGACGTCGAGCTGGATTTGGAGCCCGGGACCAGCGCCATCGACGCGGTGTTCGCCGCGGGGTACGACGTGCCCTACTTCTGCTCGCAGGAGTACATGTCGCCCATCGGCGCCTGCCGGTTGTGCCTCGGCAAGATCGGCGCGCCGCGCAAAGACCGCGACACGAACGACTGGATCCGCGACGAGTCGGGGGAACCCAAGATCTTCTACTTTCCCAACCTGATGGCGACCTGCACGACGGCCATCATGGAGGGGATGGTGATCGACACGCTCTCCCAAGAGGTCAAACGGGCGCAGGCGGGGATGATGGAGTTTACCCTCATCAACCACCCGCTCGACTGCCCCGTGTGTGACAAGGGGGGGGCGTGCGAGCTGCAAGACCGCGCCTACGAGTACGGCGAAGGGGTGTCGCGTTTTCAGTTCGACAAGCGCCACCAGGAAAAGCATCACGCCCTCTCCGAGCTGATCACCCTCGACCGCGAACGCTGCATCCACTGCAAGCGCTGCGTCCGCTACTTTGAAGAGGTGCCGGGCGACGAGGTGCTGGACTTTATGGAGCGCGGCGGCCACACCTATATCGGTACCGTCGACGAGGGGTTGCCGAGCCCCTTTACGGGTAACATCACCGACATCTGCCCGGTAGGGGCGCTCTTAGACGCCACCAGCCGCTTTCGCGGGCGCAACTGGGAGTACGACCACACCCGCACGACCTCACCTGATGACGCTTCGGGGGCGGCGATTACGGTGGACGCGCGCACGGGCCGTATCGAGCGCATCAAAGCGGCGCGCAACACGCAGGTCAACCTCGACTGGATCGACGACAGCACCCGTTTCGGGCACGAGTACGTCGACGCCCCCGACCGCCTCAAAACACCCCTGGTGCGCCGCGACGGGCGGCTCGTGCCGGCTTCGTGGGAGGAGGCGGCGGCGTTTATTAGGGAGCGCCTGGGGGCGCTCGCCGGCGCCCCCGTCGGGGTGGTGCTGCGCGCGGACGCGACCCTCGAGGAGGGCGTGGCTGCCAGGGCGCTCGCGGCGCACCTGGGTGGACACGCCGAGCACTTCCCGCGCCCGGCGGCCTCGCTCATCTCGCCGAACCCGGCGACCTTCACGGACGTCGCCACGAGCGACGCCCTCTTCGTCGTCGGCGACCCCACCGAGGAGGTGCCGACGCTCGACCTGCGCATCAAAGACGCCCTTAAAGGGGTGGCGCCCCCCAAGCTGCTGCCGCACGGGGTGCCGATCGCCGACCTGCGCCTCAAAGAGCGGATGCCGCGCAAGCGGGAGATCCTCACCGTCGCTGCGCCCTACCGCGTGAGCCTCGCTAGGCACGCGGGGGAGACGCTGATCTACCCCGCGGGGCAGGAAGCGGCGCTCTTCGAGGGGGTGCTCGCGGGGGACGGCGAGGCGCTGGGCCTCGAGCCCGAACGCCTGCGCGCGCTGAAAGAGCGCTTGGAGGCGGCCCAAAACCCCGTCATCGTCCTCGGCGCCTTCGTCCTCGCCTCGGCGCGCGCGACCGCTGCCGCCCAGCGCCTCGCCGCAGCGGTCGGGGCGAAGGTGATGAAGCTCGGGCCGATGGCCAACTCGTACGGGCTCGAGGCGACGGGGGTCACCTCGCCGGCGGGGTACGCCGAGCTGCTGCGGGGTTCGCGCGCGCTCTTTGTGTCGCAGCTCAACCCTGCCAAAAGCGCGCCGCTGCGGGCGCACCTCGCGGAGCTCGAGCTGCTCGTCGTCCACGAAAGCTTCCCGACGGAGACGACCGAGCTCGCGCACGTGGTGCTCCCCGCGAAGACGGGTTACGAAAAGGAGGGGACGTTCGTCAACCTCGAGGGCCGCTACCTAGGCGTCCACCCGGCGCCCGTCGACGGGGGGCTCTCGGAGGACTTTACGGGCGTCGTGCGCGCCCTCGGCGAGGCGTTCGGGACGCGTTTAGACGGGCGCAGCGTGCGTTCGGCGCGGCGGGTGCTCAACAAAGCGCTGGGCTTTGACCTCGCGGCGCTCGACCCGGAAGGGCACCTCGCCCCCAGCGAGGCCCCCGCCGGAGGCGCCGCGGCGGAGGACGCCGAGGGTGCGACCCCCGAAGCCGAGGGCGCGGCACCGGCGGGCCCCCGGCTCCTCTTGACGCCTAGCTTGATCAAGCTGGGGCGCCTCTCCCGTAACCCCAAGCTGCACGCGGCCTACGGCGATCCCCCCTTGCGCTTGCACCCGCGTGCGGCGGCCGCGCGCAGCCTCACGGACGGTGAGCGGGTGGTGGTCCGTGCCGGCGGCTTCTCCCGTGACGCCGTCGTGCGCTGCGACGCCGACCTCCCCGAAGACCTGATGCTCCTAGGCGCCCTTTTCGATCAGCCCGTCGGGCTTGTCACCGACGTCTCGGTCGAAAGGGCGCCCGAACCGCTGCCGCTCGTTGACGCCGAGCCGGTGGGTGCCGAACCGGCCGGTGCCACGGAGGAGATCACCGCGTGACCCCTGCCCCCAACGACCCCTTAATCGTCACCTTTATCAAAGCGCTGCTGCTATGCGTCCTTTTGCTCGGGGCGTTTGCCTACATGACGGTGATCGAGCGCAAGATCCTAGGGCGCATGCAGCACCGGTTGGGGCCGAACCGCGTCGGCCCCTTCGGGCTGTTGCAACCCATCGCCGACGCGATCAAGTCGATTTTCAAAGAGGACATCGTCGTCTCGGCCTCGGACCGCTTCGTCTACTTTTTGGCCCCCTTTATCTCGATCACCTTCGCGCTCTCCGCGTTTGGCGCCATCCCCGCGGGCCCCGCTGGCAGCCTGTTCGGCTTTAACCCCTGGATCATGGACCTCGACATCGGGTTGCTCTACGTCTTTGCGGCGACCAGCATCGGGGTGTACGGGATCTTTTTGGCGGGGTGGGCGTCGAACTCCAAGTACTCGCTCCTGGGGGGTTTACGCTCGTCGGCGCAGATGATCTCGTACGAGTTGGGGCTTGGGCTCTCGGCGCTTACGGTCATCCTGATTACGGGGACCCTTAACCTGCGCGAGATCGTCGATACGGGGGTGTGGTCGGTGAGCCCGTGGCTCTGGGTACCCCTAGGGATAGCGTTCGTGACCTACGTCATCTCAGCCGTCGCGGAGGTGAACCGGACACCCTTCGACCTCCCCGAAGCGGAGCAGGAGATCGTCGCGGGGTACCTCACCGAGTACTCGTCGATCAAGTGGGCGCTCTTTCAGATGGCCGAGTACGTCAACATGATGACGGCTGCCGCCTTTATCAGCACGCTCTTTTTGGGGGGCTGGCGGGGTCCGGCGTTCGTCGACCAGATCATCCCGGGGATGTCCGAGTGGCCGTTTGTCTGGCTTATCCTGAAAATGGCGCTCTTTATGTTTCTCTTTATCTGGCTGCGCGCCACGCTGCCGCGTTTTCGTTACGATCAGCTGATGCGCTTCGGGTGGATCTGGCTCTTTGAGATCGCGCTTCTAAGCGCCATCGCGACCGCGGCTATTATCGCCTTCGTGCTCTAAAGGAGTTGAGATGGGTGTTTTAGATATCGCCAAGGGGATGGGGGTGACGCTCGGGCACCTCTTTAAAAAGCCGGTGACGGTGCGCTACCCCGAGCAGCCCGCCGACATCAAACCGCGCTTTCGCGGTCGGCACCACCTGCTGCGCCACCCGAACGGTTTAGAAAAGTGCATCGGCTGCTCGCTCTGCGCCGCTGCCTGTCCGGCGTACGCCATCTACGTCGAAGCGGCCGAAAACGACCCGGAGAACCCCACCTCGCCGGGGGAGCGCTACGCCAAGATCTACGAGATCAACATGCTGCGCTGCATCTTCTGCGGCTTCTGTGAGGAGGCGTGCCCGACGGGAGCGGTGGTGCTGGGCCACGAGTTCGAGCTGTCCGACTTTCGCTACAACGACTTTGTCTACGGCAAAGAGGACATGTTGGTCGGCGTCAAGGGCTCCAAGTGGCAGCGCCGCGAGGCGGAAAAGCTCGGTAAACCGGTGCAGCTCGGTTTCAAAGCGGGGAGCCGGCCGGAGCTCGAGGGGGTGGACTACTAGTGACGTGTACCGCGCTCCGAGCGGTGGGTGGTCACGGGAGCTGCCCCGACGTCTCACGGCTCACGGCCCCCGGGTCGCGCACAGGGAGCTCCCCATGCTGACATTTTTCCTCCTCGCCGCCGTGATGGTTCTCGGTGCACTCGGTGTCATCACCCTGCGCCAACCCGTGCACGCGGCGCTCGCGCTCGTCGGCACGCTGCTCACGCTCGCGGTGACGTACGTCACCTTGCAAGCGCACTTTTTGGCGGCGATCCAGGTGATCGTCTACGCGGGGGCGATCATGGTGCTGTTTCTCTTCGTCATCATGTTGCTTAACGTCGAGGGTGACGAGGGCACCGTGCGGCTCGCGTGGGTGCGGCCCGCGGCCTATCTGACGGGGGTCGTCGCGGCAGCCGGGGTCGCTCTGACCGCGTTTTTAGACGCGCGCCAGCTGCCAGACGCGCAGGTGATCACCGCCGCGCTCGCGGGCGGCGGTGCGGGGGCGCTCGGCGGGGTGCTCTTTAACCAGTTCGTGCTCGCCTTTCAGCTCGTCGGGGTGCTTTTGCTCACGGGGATCGTCGGCGCGGTGAGCCTCGTCGAGCGCAGCGCCCGCGAAAAGGGGGACGAAGAGGTCTTCGGGGAGCCGGAGCGGGAGCTCACCCGTGTTTGACGCCTCCGTACCGACCGAGTACTACGTCGCCCTCTCAGCGCTGATCTTCGCCCTCGGCGCGGTCGGGGTGCTGACCCGCAAAAGCGCCATCATGGTGTTTTTGTCGGTCGAGCTGATGTTAAACGCTGCGAACCTCGCGCTGGTGGCCTTTGCGCGCGGTTGGGCGGCAGCTGGCACCGAGATCGCCCTCTCGGGGCAGGTCGCCGTGTTTATCATCTTGGCCGTGGCCGCCGCCGAGGTCGCGGTGGGTTTAGGCATCTTGGTCGCCATCTTCCGCTACCGTCACTCGACGGACGTCGACAACCTTTCAGGAGTACGCTTGTGACCGCGCCCGTGCCCCCTGACGCCGTAACCGTCATCGACGCGACCTCGCTCGCGGCGGGAGCGCCCTTTTTCGCCCTTTTGGGGGCCTTTGTCTGCGGCTTTTTCGGGCGCTACCTGCGCGGCACCGCCCCCGGCGTCTTCGCGACCTCAATGGTCGGCATCGGCTTTTTCCTCTCGCTCGCCGCTTTTTTTAGCCTGCTTTTTCGCGCCGAGCGCACCGTGCACGTGCCGCTCTGGTCGTTTTTGCAAGCGGGCGACTTTCGCCTCGATTTGGGCTTTGTCCTCGACCCCTTGAGCGTTACCCTGATGCTGATCATCACCGGGGTCGGCTTTTTAATCCACCTCTACTCGATCGGCTACATGCACGGCGACGAGGGGTTTGCGCGCTACTTCGCGGGCCTCAACCTCTTCGTCGCGTCGATGCTGGTGTTGGTCATGGCCGACTCTTTCCTGCTGATGTTTCTCGGGTGGGAAGGGGTCGGGGTCTGCTCGTTTTTGCTGATCGGCTTCTGGTACCGCGACCGCCTCAACGCCGACGCGGCGCGCAAGGCGTTCATCACCAACCGCGTCGGCGACGTCGGCTTTCTGCTGGCGATGTTTCTCACCTTCCAGACCTTCGGGACGCTCGAGATCGCCGCCGTGAACGAAGCGGCGGGCGGCCTGGTCGCGGGTTCGGCGGTGCTGACCACTCTGGGGCTGCTCTACCTCATAGCCGCCTGCGGCAAGTCGGCGCAGCTCCCGCTGCACGTCTGGCTGCCCGACGCGATGGCCGGCCCGACGCCCGTCTCGGCGCTGATTCACGCCGCCACGATGGTCACCGCTGGGGTCTACTTGGTCGCGCGCGCCGCGCCGCTCTTCGCCGCCGCGCCCGCCGCCTCGGCGGCGGTGGCCTGGGTGGGGGCGCTCACGGCGCTCTTTGCCGCCTTTGCCGCCCTGTCACAGCTGGACATCAAAAAGATCCTCGCCTACTCGACCATCTCGCAGCTCGGCTTTATGTTCGTGGCGGTCGGGGTCGGTGCCTACTGGGTCGGCATCTTTCACGTGCTGACGCACGCCTTCTTTAAAGCGCTCCTCTTTCTCGCTGCGGGTTCGGTGATCCACGCGCTAGGCGGCGAACAAGACGTGCGCAAGATGGGTGGGCTCGGCAAACACATGCGCGTCACGGGGACGACCGCGCTCGTGGGCACCCTGGCGATCTCCGGCGTGCCGCTGCTCTCGGGTTTTTTCAGCAAAGACGCGATCTTGCTCCACGCCTTTACCACCGAGCTCATCGCCGGGTACGGGAGCTTTCTTATCTACCTCACGCTGCTCGCGACGGCGGTGCTCACCGCCTTTTACATGTTCCGCTGGTACTACCTCGTCTTCGCCGGCGAGGAGCGCTTTGGCGCCGAAGCGCGGGCGCACCTGCACGAATCGCCACCCCTTATGACAACGCCCCTTATCGTGCTGGCGGTGCTGAGCGCCGTGGCCGGGTTTATCGGTCTGCCCGAGTTCGCTTTTCCCAACCTGATCGCGCCCTGGCTCGAGACCGCAGCGGCCGTGTCGTTCCGCCACCCCCCTGTGGCGGTCGAGTGGTTGCTGATCGGCCTTTCGGTGACGGCGGCCTTTTTGGGTCTAGGGCTCGGCTACCTGCGCTACCGCGGCGGCATGCGCGAAGCGCGCCCCGGGGCGCTGCAGCGCGCCTCGCAGGAGGCGCTCGGTTTCGACGCGCTCTACCGCCGCCTCTTCGTCCGCCCGGGTGAGGCGCTCGCGCAGGGCTTCGGGGTGGTCGACGGCGAGCTGATCGACAAGGGCCTCGGCGAGACGGCCTTGGGCGTCGGGATCTTGGCGCGGGCCTCGAGCCTCCTGCAGTCGGGGTTCGTGCGCGCCTACGCGCTGCTCATGCTCTTGGGGCTCGCCGCCCTCGTCTTTTTCGTCGCCCTCTCGGGAGTTCTCGCGTGACCCTCTGGACGATCCTCCTCCCCCTGTTCGGTGCGCTCGCGCTCTTCGCGCTGCCCGCGCGCGGCGCGCAGCGCCTCGTGGTCCTTTTCGCCACCCTCTTTACCTGGCTTTTCGCCCTCGCGCTGCCGCAAGCCCAGCCCTTCGAAGCCCCCTGGATCGAGGCCGTGGGCCTGTACTGGTCACTCGATCCGGCGGGGGCGGGGGGCGTGCTGGTGCTCGCCGCCGCTACCGTGATGCTGCCCGCAGCGCTCTACGCCTCGTTCGCCGTCCGGGAGCGCACGCGCGGCTTTTTGGCGCTTTTGCTCCTGATGCAAGCGGGGCTCAACGGCATCTTTCTCGCGGCCGACCTCGTGCTCTTCTATGTCTTCTGGGAGGCGACCCTGATCCCGAGCCTCCTGCTCCTCGGGATCTGGGGCGGCGAGGGCCGACGGCAGGCGACGCTAAAGTACCTCACCTACGCCGTGGCGGGGTCGTTTCTCATGCTGGTGGCGATCCTGGCGCTGCGCCCCCTGTCGGGCGCCCCGAGCTTCCGCCTGGCCGACCTGCTGCCCGCGACCCAAGCGCTCCCCTTCTCTACGCAGCTCGCGCTGTTTGTCGCCTTCGCGCTCGCCTTCGCCGTCAAGCTGCCCCTCTGGCCGCTGCACGCGTGGCTCCCCGACTTTCACGAGCAGAACCACCCCTCGGGGGTCGCCGACGCCGCCGGGACGCTCTACAAGGTCGGCGGCTGGGGCTTTTTCGCCTTTGCGCTCCCCCTTTTCCCGGAGGCGGCGGCCGCGGCCTCGCCCTACCTGCTCGCCTTGGCCGCCTTTACGGCCGTCTATGCGGCGGTCATCGCCACGGCGCAGACGCACCTCAAGCGCCTGTTGGCCTACGCCTCGCTCTCGCACATGGGGATCGTCGGCGTCGGGGTGTTCGGCCTCTACCTGGCGGGACTGAACGGCGCTATGTACCTGCTCGCCGCGCAGATGCTCTCGACGGGGGGGCTTTTCCTCATCACCGGTATGCTCTACGCGCGCCGCGAGACCTTCGACCTGACCGCCTACGGCGGGCTCGCCAAAAGCGCGCCCGGTCTGGCGGCGGTTACGCTCTTTACCCTTTTCGCCAGCATCGGCGTGCCGGGGCTCGCCAACTTCCCCGGCGAGTTCATGAGCCTTATGGGCGCCTTTCAGCGCAGCCCGCTCTTGGGCGGTTTGGCGACCTTGTCGGTCATCGCGGCGGGCGTCTACGGGGTCAACCTCTACCAGCGCCTCTTTCAGGGTGAGGCTACGCTGCAGACGCGCGAGCTGCGCTGGGGGGAAGCCGCGCTGCTCGCCCCGCTGCTCACCGCCATCTTGTGGTTCGGCCTCTTTCCTCAGCCGCAGCTCGCGCGTATCGACGCGCACGCGCAGCGGACGGTCGCCCGGCTCGCTGAACCTGCGGCACAGGGGGCGGCCGTGCACGGCGCCGCCCTCGCGGCCGACGCGACCCACGGGGAGGACGAATGATCGACATCAACTGGCTCACCCTTGCGCCGCCCCTTGCGCTGCTCGTCACGGCCTGCATCGGGATCGTGTTCGGGATCGGGTTTCGCAGCACCCGCCCTACGGCGCTCCTCAGCCTCGTCGGGGTGGGGGTGGCGTTCCTCTTTACCGTCCTCCTGCTCGGTCGCAGCGGCGCGGGGGAGACGCTCTCGTCGTTCGGGTTGCGCTACCTCGCCGACCAAGCGGCCCTTACCTTCAACGTCGTCATCCTCCTCGGTACGGCGCTGACGCTCTTTATGTCCTACACCTACCTGGGGCGCGCTCGGCTCGAGCACGCCGAGTTCTACCCGCTCGTGCTGCTGAGCGCCACGGGTGCGATGGTGATGGCGGCCGCGGGCGACTTTATCACCCTGCTGCTAGGGCTCGAGATCCTCTCGCTGGCCGTCTACGTGCTCTCCGCTTGGCGCCAAGGGGTGCGCGAATCCGAAGAGGCGGGGATGAAGTACTTTCTGCTGGGCGCCTTCGCCTCGGCCTTCTTGATCTACGGGATCGCCCTGATGTACGGCGCCACGGGGCACTTTACCTACGCGGGCGTCGTCGCACTCCTCTCCGCCGAAGGGTTCGACCAGCCGCTGCTCGCCGCCTTGGGTGGGGTCTTTATCCTCGCGGGGCTCGCGTTCAAAGCCGCTTTCGCCCCCTTTCACCAGTGGGCGCCGGACGTCTACACGGGCGCGCCGACGCCGGTAACGGCCTTTATGAGCGTCGTCGTCAAAGCGGCGGCGTTTGCAGCGCTTCTACGCGTCTTCGCCACCGTCTTCCCGGCGCTCGGCGCCGTGGTCCCGGTGATCTTTGCGGTGCTCGTGGGCCTGACGATGGTGATCGGCAACCTCAGCGCCCTCGTGCAGCGCTCCGTCAAACGCATGCTCGCCTACTCGGCGGTGGCGCACGCGGGCTACTTGGGGCTAGCGGTGTTGGCCGCCGGCCAGGGGGCGAACTCGGGGGCGCAGGCGGTCGTCTGGTACCTGCTCGCCTACACCCTGATGAACGCCGGCGCGCTCGCCGTGATGACGCTCATCACCGACCCGAACGACCACGGCGACGACCTCGAGCGCCTCGCCGGCCTCGGGCGGACGCGCCCCTACCTGGCTGCGCTCATGGCGGTGTTTATGCTCTCACTCGCGGGGATCCCGCCGCTCGCCGGCTTCGTCGGCAAGGTGCTGGTCTTTCAGGCGGCGATCCAAGCGGGCTACCTCGAGCTGGCCGTGCTGGGTATCGTTACGAGCATCGTGGCGGTGGTCTACTACTTCCGGGTTGTCGGCGCGATGTACTTCCGCGAAGCCGAGTACGAACCGCAGCGCGCGCGCAGCCAGATGACCAACGTCGCCCTCGGCGTGGCGGCGCTCGGGACGGTGCTGCTGGGCCTCCTGCCGGGGTGGTGGTACGGCTGGCTGAGCGTGGGGGGGCCCCTGCTCGCGGGCTTTTAGGCGAGCGGCGTCACCCTAAGGGGCCAGCCGCGGCTGGCCCTTGGGGGTTTGGGGGCGCTCAACCCTCCTCGACCGGCAACCCCTCGTCGCGCCAGGCCAGGATACCGCCCTCCATGTTGACGGCGTCAAAACCCTGCTCGCGCAAAAAGTCGGTGGCTTTGGCGCTCCGCTTGCCGCTCCGGCACTGCGCGACGATGGGGCGGTCTTTGGGCAGGTCGTCGACGCGGGCGGTGAGTTCGGAGAGCGGCAAAAGCTGCGCGCCGGGGATGCGCAGCTCGTCGAACTCGTTTTGCTCGCGCACGTCGAGCAGCAGCGCGCCCTCCTGGATGCGTCGTTGAGCCTCGTGAACGGAGATCTCGGGGGTCGTGTCTTCGGCCATGAGCCCTACTATAGCGGGTGCGTGCGCGCCCAATGTTTGCGCAGCGTCCGAAGTGGCGTAGACGGCTCAGAGCGGCCTTGCAGACCTCTATGGTAAAGTGGCGCGTTATGGCACTTGAACGCACCTACGCAATGGTCAAACCCGACGGCGTCAAGCGCGGCCTCGTCGGTGAGGTTCTCCGCAGGCTCGAGCACAAGGGCTTTAAGATCGTCGGCATGAAGCTCATGCAGATCCCCCGCGCGACCGCCGAGGAGCACTACGGCGAGCACCGAGGCAAACCCTTTTTCGAGGGGCTAGTGTCGTTTATCACCTCCGGCCCGGTGGTGGCGATGGTCGTCGAGGGGGAGAATGCGATCGCCGAGTGGCGCAAGATGATGGGCGCAACGAACCCCAAAGACGCCGCTCCCGGCACGCTGCGCGGCGACTTCGCCGCGACCATCGACGAGAACATCGTCCACGGCTCGGACGCGCCGGAGACCGCCGAGCGCGAGATCGGGATCTTTTTTAAACCCGAAGAGCTGCTCTAAAGGCCTTTTAGCCTTCCGGCCCACGCTGAAACCTCGGCGTGGGCCGGCTTTTGCTGTAACCCCGACCGGCGCTTCGACGTGGAAGGCGCTGCCAAGGCCTACCGTCAAGCAGCCAGCGCCGCGAACCTCTACAATCGGGGCATGGGAGGCCGCACCGGCTGCCTCTACGCGCAGGGAGGTCTACGCATGCCCGAACTCTCCGAAGCCCTCAAAAAACTCAAAGCCTCGTCCACGGTGGCGTTTAACACCAAGGCCAAAGAGCTGCAGCGCAGCGGGGTCGACGTGGTCGCGATGACGGCCGGCGAACCCGACTTCGCGCCGCCCGAGCACGTGCTGGCGGCCGCGCACGAGGCCATCGACAAGGGGCTGACCAAGTACACCCCCGCCGAGGGCACGGCCGAGCTGCGCGAAGCGGTCTGCGAAAAGTTTCGGCGCGAAAACGGGCTCTCGTACACCCCGGCGCAGATCTCGGTGGGCACCGGCGGTAAACAGGTGCTCTACAACGGCTTTATGGCGGTTTTAAACCCCGGCGACGAGGTCATCGTACCGGCGCCCTACTGGGTCTCGTACCCCGCGCAGGTGCAGCTCGCGGGCGGCGTGACGGTCGCCGTCCCGACCCGCCCCGAGGACGGTTTCGTACCGAGCGTCGAGGCCGTGCGCGAGGCCATCACCCCGCGCACGAAGGTGATCGTGCTCAACTCGCCCTCGAACCCGACCGGCGCGGTCTACCCGCCCGAGGTGGTGCGGGGGATCGCCGAACTGGCCGCCGAACACGACCTGTGGCTCTTTTCGGACGACCTCTACGAGCACCTCGTCTACGAGGGCGAGTTCGTCTCGGGGGCGGCTTTCGCGCCGGAGCACACGCTGATCATCCACGGGGCGAGCAAAGCGTACGCGCTCACGGGGTGGCGTATCGGTTACGGCGCCGGTCCCGAGCGGCTCATCAAGGCGATGAGCAAGCTTCAGGGGCAGGTGACGAGCAACGCGAACGCGATCGCGCAGTACGCGGTCACGGCGGCGCTCAATGAGGTCGAGAAGACGGCCGCCTTTATCGCGATGACCAAACGGGCGTACGTGGCGCGGCGCGACCGCCTCGTCGAGGGGCTCAACCGTTTGGGGCTCCACACCCCCAAACCGCAGGGCGCCTTTTACGTCATGAGCGACCTGACGCCCATTCACCCGGACGAGACGGAGGCGGCGACGCTGCTGCTCGAAAAGGCGCACGTCGCGGTCGTCCCCGGGACCGACTTCGAAGCGCCCGGTCAGGCGCGGTTTTCGTACGCCACCAGCATGGAGAACATCGAGAAGGCTTTGGAGCGGTTGGGGGCGTTTGTGGGGGCGAGCGTTTAGTTCCCAGGCCCTTTCGGAGCACGTTCCTTGACACCTCGGGCGGTAGACTGGGCCGTGCTCCGCCCCCTCCGCGTCAACCCCTACGACCGCGACATCCTCGCCCTCGCCCTGCCCGCGCTGGGGACGCTCGCCGCCGACCCGCTGGTGTCGCTCGTCGACACGGCCTTCGTCGGGCGCCTCGGGTCGGTGCCGCTGGCAGCGCTGGGGGTGAACACCGCCCTCTTTTCGCTCGCCTTCGTCGTCTTTAACTTTTTGGCCTACGGCACCACGCCGATGGTGGCGCGGTCGCTGGGCCGCGGCGACCGCGAGGCGGCGGGGCGCGCGGTGGTGCAGGCGCTGACGCTCGCGCTGCTCGCCGGAGGGCTCGCCGTAGCGTTCTTGCAGCTCTTCGCCGCACCCCTCCTGCGCCTGATGGGCGCGGGCGAGGAGCTCGTGGGTCCGGCCCTCGGCTACCTGCGCGTCCGCGCGCTGGCGGGGCCCGCGCTGCTGCTGATCACTGCCGGCAACGGGGCGTTTCGCGGCTACCAGGACACGCGCACGCCCTTTCTGCTGACGCTGGGGCTTAACCTCGTCAACGTCGCGCTCGACCCGCTGTTCATCTTCGGCTTCGGCTGGGGGCTCGCCGGCGCGGCCTGGGCGACGGTGGTCGCGCAGTGGGCGGGGGCGCTCGGGTTTGTGTGGGTGCTGTTCGCGCGCCGCCGCGCGCTGGGGATCAGCGTGGCCCTCCCGCGGTTCGCCGAGCTCCGCCCCTTTGTGCGCGTCGGGTGGGAGCTGCTGGTGCGCACGGCCGCCCTGCTCAGCACGCTGACCCTGGCGACGGCCGTGGCGACGCGCGTGGGGGTGCTCGAGGTCGCCGCGCACCAGGTCGCCGCGCAGCTCTGGCTCTTTTTGGCGCTCGTAGTCGACGCGCTCGCCGTCGCGGCGCAGGCGCTCGTGGCGCGCTACCGCGGGGCGGGGCAACCGTTGCGGGCGCGAGCGGTCGCGGACCGACTGCTCGCGTGGGGGTTCGGCGTGGGCCTCGTCCTCGCTGCCGGCTTCGCCCTGTTCGCCCCCGTGCTGCCGCGCCTCTTTACGGACGACCCGGCCGTGGTTCGCGCGGTCCTCACCGTGTTCCCCTTCGTCGCCCTCATGCAGCCCCTTAACGCCCTCGTGTTCGTGTGGGACGGGGTCTTGATGGGCCTAGAGGACTTTCGCTACCTGGCGCTGGCGATGCTCGTGTCCGCCGCGTGCGGGGCGCTGGTGCTGCTGTTGGTGCTGCCCCTGGGTTGGGGGCTCACCGGGGTGTGGTGGGGGGTGGCGACCTTGATGGGGGTGCGCCTCGTGACGCTGTCGTGGCGCTACGCGCGGCTGGGCCGCTGAGGCGGCTCTGGTGTTGTCCGTTGGCCGCCTCCAGCGGCGCTCTGGGACGCCAAAAAACGCGTAAGCTACGCCCATGGACCTCGCCGTGTGCCCCAGCTGTGGGGCGAAAAACCGCTTGCGGACGCCCCCCAAAGGGCAGCTGCCGGTCTGTGGCAAGTGCGGTGCGACGCTCCCCTGGCTGCTGAGCGCGACCGACTCGAGCTTCGCCGCCGAGCTCGAGGCGCCCGTCCCCGTGCTGGTGGACTTTTGGGCGCCCTGGTGCGGCCCCTGCCGCATGGTGGCGCCCGTCGTAGAGGAGCTCGCGCGCGAGCAGGCGGGCAAACTCAAGGTCGTCAAGCTCAACGTGGACGAGAACCCGCAGACCGCGGGGCGCTACCGGGTGCAGAGCATCCCCATGCTGACGCTCTTTCGGGACGGACAAGCGCTCACGACCGTCGTCGGCGCGCTCCCCAAGGGGGCGCTGCTGCAACGCCTCGCCCCCTACCTCGGTTAGGGCCACACGCCCCGGGCGCACTCCACAAAAACGCACAGAGCGTTGTTCGAAAAAGCGGTTTTGTGCTACCTTTGAGGGGTGACCATCCCCCAGCCGTCCGAGGGTGCGCTGGTGCCCGCCGAGCGCCACCAGTACATCTTGCGCCTAGCGCTCACCGAGCGGATCGTGCGGATCAAGGACCTCGCGAAGCGCTTGGGCGTCCACGAGATGACCATCCGCCGCGACCTAGACCTCTTGGCCGAACAGGGGCTCTTGCAGCGCGTGCACGGCGGGGCGCGGCTCATGCAGCAGGCGGGGGCCGAGGTCGCCTACGCGATGCGCGCCACCCAACAGGTCGGCGCGAAAGCGCGGATCGCGCGCGCCGCGCGCGCGCTGATCAGCGACGGCGACACGGTCGGCTTCGACGCCAGCACCACGGCGCTCACCCTCGCCCAGGCGCTCGGCAGCGCCCCCATCCACGCGGTCGTCACGGGGCTCGATGTGGCCAACGTCCTGGCCGCCGCCAAGGTGCCCTTTACCTTGGTGGGTGGCACCTTCCACGAGCGGGCGCGCTCGTTCGTCGGGAGCCTCGTGACGGGGGCGCTGGCGCGCTTTCACCTCGACAAGGTCTTTTTTTCGGCGAAGGGCCTCACCGTGAGCGCCGGTTTTACCGACGCGCACCTGCCCGAGGTGGAGGTCAAGGAGCGGCTGATCGCCACGGCGGGCACGGTCGTGGCCCTGATCGACCACACCAAACTGGGGCGCGAGGCGTTCTGCCAGATCGTGCCTTTAGAGCGCATCGACGTGCTCATCACCGACGAGGTGCCCCCCGAGGAGCTGCGCGCCGCCCTCGAGGCCGCCGACATCCGCCTCATCGTCGCCGAGGAGGCCCCATGACCCAAGCCGAGCTCTACGCCGCGCTCTCGCGCCAAGCCCTCGAGACCCCCTCGTGGGGCTACGGGGACACCGGTACCCGCTTCAAGACCTTCGCCTACCCCGGCGCGGCCCGCAACGTCTGGGAGCGCGTAGCCGACGCCGCGACCGTCCACCGGCTCTCCGGCATCGCCCCGCGCGTCGCGCTGCACATCCCCTGGGACCGGGTCGACGACTGGAGCGAGCTAAGAGGCTTTGCCGAAGCGCAAGGGGTCGGCATCGGGGCGATCAACCCGAACCTGTTTCAGCGCGACGCCTTTAAGCTCGGCTCCTTCGGGCACCCGGACGAGGCGGTGCGCAAAGAGGCCGTCGCGCACGTGCTGGAGTGCATCGAGGTGCTCGAGCAGACCGGCGCCAAAGACCTCTCGCTGTGGTTCGCCGACGGCCTCAACTACGCCGGCCAAGACGACCTGCGCGCGCGCAAACGCCGCTTCGAGGACGCTCTAAGCGAGGTCTACGCCGCCCTGCCCGAACGGGCGCGGCTGCTCCTGGAGTACAAACCCTTCGAACCCGCCTTCTACGCCACCGACGTCGCCGACTGGGGGATGGCCTACGCCCACCTCCTCAAGCTGGGCGAGCGGGCGCTCGTGCTGGTCGACCTGGGCCACCACCTGCCGGGTGCCAACGTCGAGCAGATCGTCGCCTTTTTGCTCTCCGAGGGGCGTCTGGGCGGGTTTCACTTTAACGGGCGCCGCTACGCCGACGACGACCTCATCGTGGGCTCGACCGACCCCTTCGGGCTCTTTTGCCTCTACGCCGAACTCGTGTTGGCCGAGCGGGAGGGGGTGCCGGGGGCGACGGAGGTGAGCTACATGATCGACCAGAGCCACGCCATCGAACCCAAGCTCGAGGCCATGCTCCGCTCCGTCTTAAATTGCCAGGAGGCGTACGCCAAAGCGCTGCAGCTCGACGTCGGGGCGCTGCGCGCGGCGCAGGCGGCGGGCGACGTGTTGGGGGCGCACGGCGTGCTGCGAGACGCCTTCGCGACCGACGTGCGGCCCCTTTTACGGGCGTGGCGCGAGGCCCGGGGGCTCCCCGCGGACCCCCTGCGCGCCCTGCGCGAGGGCGGCTACGACGCGCGCAACGCCCGCGAGCGCGGCACCGCCGCCGCGGGCGGGGGCTACCCGACGTGAGGGTCGCGCTCTTTATCCCCTGCTACACCGACACCCTGTTTCCGGAGACGGGGCGGGCGATGGTGGCGCTTTTCGAGCGTTTGGGGCTTGCGGTCGACTTTCCCGAAGCGCAGACCTGCTGCGGGCAGATGCACGTCAACACGGGGTATCAGCGCGAGGCGTTCCCCTTGGTGCGGCACTTCGTCCAGACGTTTGCAGACGCCGAGGTCGTCGTCGCCCCCTCGGCGTCGTGCGTGGGGCTCGTGCGCGAGCTCTACCCCACGCTGGCGCGCGCGTCGGGGGACGCCGCATTGGCGCGCGCCACCCTCGAGCTCGCCCCCAAGGTCTTCGAGCTCACCGAGTTTTTGGTCCACCGCTTGGGCGTCACCGACGTGGGGGCCTACTACCCGCACCGCGTCACCTACCACCCGACCTGCCACAGCCTCAGGGGGCTGCGCCTGGGCGACGCCCCCTATAGGCTCCTGGAGCGGGTGCGCGGGCTCGAGCTGGTGCCCTTGGAGGACGCCGAGGCCTGCTGCGGCTTCGGCGGCACCTTCGCGGTGAAAAACGCCGACACCTCGGCGGCGATGCTCTCGGACAAGGTCCGGGGGATTCTCAACACCAGAGCCGAGGTCTGCGCCGCCGCCGACAACTCGTGTCTGCTGCATATCGGCGGGGCGCTGAGCCGCGGGCGGACGGGGGTCAGGGTGGTGCACTTAGCCGAGATCCTGGCCTCGACCGAAGCGGCGCAGGGGCAGGGTGGGACACACCAGCCCCTACCGGGAGGGACGCATGGCGCGAGCACCTAGCACGGGGGGGGCGGTGGCGCTCCCCATGCGCTTCGAAAAGGCCGCCAAGGTGAGCCTGGCCGACACCCAGCTGCGGCGCAACCTGGGCAAAGCGACCTCGACGATCCGGGAAAAACGCGCGGCGGTCGTCCGTGAACTGCCCGACTGGGAAGCCCTGCGGGACGCGGGTGAGGCCATCAAGCGGCGGGTGATGGCGAACCTAGACGGCTACCTCGTCCAGCTCGAGGCGGCCGTGCGCGCGGCGGGCGGGGAGGTTCACTGGGCCCGCGACGCCGCCGAGGCGAACGCCCACGTCGTGCGGCTCGTGCGGGCGCACGGCGCGCGCGAGGTCATCAAGGTCAAATCGATGGCGACCGACGAGATCGGCCTCAACCGCGCGCTCGCCGGGGCCGGCGTCAAGGCCATTGAGACCGACTTGGCCGAGCTCATCATCCAGCTCGCCGGCGAGCCCTCCTCGCACATCCTGGTTCCGGCGATCCACAAAAACCGCGCCGAGATCCGCGAGCTCTTTATGCGGACGCTGGGGCTCGCTGAGCTCTCCGACGAACCGGCGGCCCTGGCGGGGGCGGCCCGCGCCTACCTGCGCGAAAAGTTTCTGACCGTCCCCGTGGGCGTGAGCGGGGCGAACTTCGCCGTGGCCGAGACCGGCACGGTGGGGGTGGTCGAGTCGGAGGGCAACGGCCGGATGTGCGTGACGCTCCCCGAGGTCTTGATCACCGTCATGGGCATCGAGAAGCTCTTGCCGACCTGGCGCGACCTCGAGGTCTTCTTGCAGCTCCTGCCGCGCTCCTCGACCGGCGAGCGGATGAACCCGTACACCTCGTTCTGGACCGGGGTGACGCCGGGCGACGGGCCGCAGGCGTTTCACCTCGTGCTGCTCGATAACGGCCGCACGCAGGTCTTGGCCGACGCGGTCGGGCGATCTGCGCTCCACTGCATCCGCTGCAGCGCCTGCTTAAACGTCTGCCCGGTCTACGAGCGCGCGGGCGGGCACGCCTACGGCTCCGTCTACCCGGGGCCCATCGGCGCGATCCTCACGCCCCAGCTCCGCGGACTCGAGAACGCCCCCTCGCTCCCCTACGCCTCCTCGCTCTGCGGCGCCTGCTTTGAGGTGTGCCCCGTCAAGATCAACATCCCCGAGGTCTTGGTGCACCTGCGCGCGCGCGTCGTGGACGCGCAGCGCGAGCGGCCGAGCGCCGAGCGCTTGGCGATGGCGGCGGCTGCGCGCGTGTTCGCCTCGCCCGCGCGCTACGAGCGCGCGCAGCGCCTCGCGCGGCTCGCGCAGTGGCCCTTCGCGCGGCGCGGCCTCGTCTCGAGCCTCCCCCCGCCGCTGTCGGGGTGGTCGGCGGTGCGCGACCTTAGGGCGGTGCCGCCGCAGACCTTCCGCGAGTGGTGGCGCGCGCGGGGGGCGGCGTGACGGACGCGGGGGACGCCAAGGAGGCGGTGCTGGGGCGCATCCGCGCGGCGCTCGCTGGGGCGCCCAGCGAGGTCGCTGTCCCGCGTGCCTATCAGCGCGCGAGCGGCGCCGAGCGCGAGCGTTTGGTGCACGACTTCGTCGAACGCGCGAGCGACTACCGCGCGGCGGTGCACCGGCTCTCTGAGTCGGAGCTGCGCGAGCGCGTCGCCGCCGTGTGCCGCGACCACAGCGCCGCTAGGCTCGCCGTGCCGCCCGACCTGCCGGAGGCGTGGCTCCCCGAGGGCGTCACCGGCGTTCGCGACCACGCCCTGACGCACCTCGAGCTCGCCAACCTGGACGGCGTGCTCACGGGGTGCGCGCTCGCCGTGGCGCAGACCGGCACCGTGGTCCTAGACGGCGGCGCCCATCAGGGGCGGCGGGCGCTCACGCTGCTCCCCGACCTGCACCTCTGCGTGGTCTTCGAGCGCCAGATCGTCGGCACGGTGCCCGAGGCGGTCGCGGCGCTCGAGGGGGCGGCGCGGCGGCCGCTGACGCTCATCTCGGGGCCGTCGGCGACCTCGGACATCGAGCTGAGTCGCGTCGAGGGCGTGCACGGCCCTCGCAACCTCGTCCTGTTGCTCGTCAGGAGCGCTCCATGAATGCCACCGACTTCAAACACGTCACCTACGCCTGGGACGACGCCGTCGCCGCGGGGTTAGACCCCGTCGCGCGCCTCGTCTACCGCTCAAACCTCTTGGGCAGCGACCAGCGCGTGACCAACACGGGGGGCGGCAACACCTCGTCGAAGCTCCCCATGCGCGACCCCCTAAGCGGCGACGAGGTCCAGGTGCTCTGGGTCAAGGGCTCCGGCGGCGACCTGCGCACCGCGGGGCGCGAGCACTTCGCCTCGCTCTACCTGGACAAGCTGGCGCAGCTCAGGGCGCGCTACGAGGCGGCGCCCGAAAGGGGCGTCAAGACCAGCATCGAGGACGAGATGGTCGGGATGTACCCGCACGCCACTTTCGGCCTCAACCCGCGCGCCGCCTCCATCGACACCCCGCTCCACGCCTTTATCCCCGCCAAGCACGTCGACCACACCCACCCAAACGCGGTGATCGCGATCGCCGCTGCTGAAGATGGCGAGGCCCTGACCCGCGAGATCTACGGGGGCGAGGTCGGTTGGGTGCCGTGGCAGCGCCCCGGTTTCGACCTCGGGTTGGTGATGGCGCGGCTTTTGCGCGACAACCCCGAGCTCAAGGGGTTCGTGATGGGGCAGCACGGGCTCATCACCTGGGCGGACGACGACAAGGCGTGTTACGAGCGGACGCTAAGTTTGATCGAGCGGGCGGCGCGCTTTTTGGAAGCCAAGGACAGGGGCGCGCAGGCGTTCGGCGGCCAGAAGGTGGCGCCCTTGGGGGAGGGGGAGCGAGCGGCGCTGCTGCAGGGGGTGCTGCCGAGGCTGCGGGGGCTGGTCTCCAAGGAAAACCGGATGATCGCCACCCTCGAGGCGCGCCCCGAGGTGCTCGAGTTCGTCTGCAGCCACGACGCCCCCCGGCTGGCCGAGCTCGGCACCTCCTGCCCCGACCACTTTCTGCGCACCAAGATCCGCCCCCTCTACGTCGACTGGCGGCCCGAGGAGGGGGCGGGGGCGCTCGTGGCGAAGCTGGAGGCGGGGTTGGCGCACTACCGCGACCGCTACGCCGCCTACTACGAAGCGCGTAGGCGCCCCGACTCGCCCCCCATGCGCGACCCCAACCCCACGGTGGTCCTCATCCCCGGCGTCGGGATGCTCGCCTTTGGCAAGAACAAGAGCGAGTCGCGCGTCACCGCCGAGTTCTACGCGAGCGCCGTGGCGGTCATGCGCGGGGCCGAGGCGGTGAGCCGCTACACCGCCCTGCCGCCGCAGGAGGCGTTTGACATCGAGTACTGGGCCCTGGAGGAGGCCAAACTGCGCCGGATGCCCCCCGAACGCGAATTTGCCCGCCACGTGGTGGTGGTCGTCGGCGCGGGGAGCGGGATCGGCCGCGCGACCTGTGAGCGCGTCGCGCTCGAGGGGGCGCACGTGGTCTGCGCTGACTTAAGCGCCGAGGCGGCCGAAGGGGCGGCGAGGGCCCTGACGGACGCCCACGGGGTCGGCATCGGGGTCGCCGGCACCGGCGTGTCGGGTTGCGGTCCGGCGATCGGCGCGCAGGTCGACGTGACGGACCGGGAGAGCGTCCGGAGGCTTTTCGAGCGGGCCGTGCTGGCCTACGGCGGCGTGGACGCGGTGATCGTCACCGCCGGGATCTTCGTCACCCCCGACGCGCAGGGCCGCATCCCCGACGAGGGGTGGCGGCGCACCTTCGACGTCAACGTCATGGGCAGCTACCTGGTGGCCGACGAGGCGCGGCGCGTGTGGGAGGCGCAGGGGCTTCGGGGGAGCTTGGTCTTGACTAGCAGCGTAAACGCGGCCGTGGTCAAAACGGGGTCGCTGGCCTACGACGCCTCCAAAGCGGCGCTCAACCACCTCGTGCGCGAGCTGGCGCTCGAGCTCGCCCCGCTGGTGCGCGTCAACGGTCTCGCCCCCGCGACCGTCGTCGAGGGGAGCAGCATGTTCCCGCGCGAGCGCGTGAAGAGCTCACTCACCAAGTACGACGTGCCTTTCTCCGACGACGAGAGCACCGAGGCGCTGCGGGGCAAGCTCGCCGCCTTCTACGCGGAGCGCACCCTCACCAAGACGCCCATCACCCTAGCAGACCAGGCCGAGGCGGCCTACCTGCTCGCGAGCGCGAAGCTCTCGAAGACCACGGGGCAGATCCTCAGCGTCGACGGGGGGTTGCCGGAGGCGTTTTTGCGCTAGCGAACCGCGCCGCTTCGGGGACCCGCAAGCGGACGCAGAGAGCGGCGTAGAGGGCGAGCACCCCGACGCCGGCGAGCACGACCTCCAAAGCGGCCCCCACCCATCCGCCGGGGAGCGCGAGCGGCTCGAGGAGCGTCCGCACCAAGAGGGCGCTGAGCGCCGCGGCCAGCCACACCTTGAGGCTCGAGCGCCAGAGCCGCCTGAGGTCGAAGCGCTCGCGGCGCCACACCAGCGCGAGCAGGACGCCGAGCTGCAGCCAGCCGACCGCCGCCGTCGCCGCCGAGAGCCCGACGAGCCCGTAGCGGGGGGCTAGCAGCGCGTAGAGGAGGGCGTGCAACCCCAAAAACGCGACGCTGAGCGCCACGGGGGTCCGCACGCGCCGCCGCGCGTAGAGGGTCCGCAGCAGCAGGTTGTTCAGGCCGACCGGAAAGACCGCCAAACCGAGCGGCCAGAGCGCGGCGGCGGAGAAGTGCACGAGCGTGTCGCCCATCCCCGAACCGCCCAGCACGGGGGTCCAGTCGAGCACGCTCACCACCACGGGGGTGGCCCACACGCTCAGAAAGACCCCCGCCGGCGCGGTCAAAAGGGCGATGAGCCCGAGGCCCTCCCCGAGCGTCGCGCGAAACGCCTCCGGGTCGCCCGTCTGCCCGGAGAGGCGCGAATAGAAGGCGAGCGCCGGGGAGATGCTAAAAAGCCCCAGCGCGAGGCTCAAAAAGAGGTCGGCGTTGCTAAAGGCCGTGACGCTGCCCTCGGGGAGGGTGCTCAGCAGGCGGCTCGACACCACGTTGAGAAACTGCCGCGCGCTGGTCGAGAAGGTAAAGGGCACCATCAGGGTGAGGACGCCCAGAAGCTGCGGGTGCCACCACACCCCGAGCCGCGGCAGGAGCCCCGCGCGGGCGAGCGCGGGGAGCTGGAAGAGGAGCTGCGCCGCGCCCCCCACGACGAACGCGACGGCGAGCATCACGGCCTGCCCGGGAAAGGCGAGCATCAGGGCGACCGTGACCACGTTGAGCACCACGGGCGCCCACGCGGGCGCGAAAAAGCGCTCTTCGGCGTTGAGCACCCCCATCGCCAGCGCCGAAAACGAGAGCGCGGCGAGCACCGGAAAGACGATGCGGGTGAGCGTGATGATCAAGGGGACGTCGAGGGGCGTGTCCGGCGCGACCAGCAACCGCGTGACGAGCCACGGCGCCGCCCACACCGCGAGCAGCACCAAGAGCGCGTTGACAAAAAGCAGCAGGCTCAACAGGGCGCCGGAGAGGCGCCGCGCCTCCGCCGCGCCGAGCCCCTTGTAAACGGGGACGAAGGCGTTCGTGAGGGCCCCTTCGGCGAGAAGTTCGCGGAACAAGTTGGGCACCCGCAGCGCCACGTTAAAGGCGTCGGTGACGCTGCGGTCGAAGAGCTGCACGAGCAGCGACTGCTTGAGGAGCCCCGTGACGCGGCTTGCGAGCGTGCCGATCATGAGGGTCACGGCGCCCCGCGCGCCGCCCCTGGGCCGCTCGAGGCGCCCGGCTAGCCTCCGTTGGTGTTTGCTCTGCATGCCCGAGCGGCGCCCTTCTCACCGCCAGCTCCACTTAACCACATCTCGCCCACGGGCCCGGGGTAAGGGGCGCTACGCCAGCTGAAAGAGCTCCCCCGAACGCGCTCCCAGGCTGAGGTGCGCGGCCCCCGCCGCTGCGGCCTCCAGGCGGCCGGCGCCCAAGAGGGGCTCGGCGCGGGCCGCGCTCAGCTCGAGGGGGAGGGGTTTCGCGGCGAGCGCGTACGGCGCGAGGTTAAGCGCGCCGACGAGCCGCTCGCCCCCGAACTCCCGCGTGAAGACGTAGAGCTCGGCGTCGGCGTAGAGGGTGCGGAAGCGGCCGCGGCGCAGCGCGGGGTGCGCCAGGCGCAGGTGCGCGAGCTTGCGCACCATCTCCCAGAGCCCGCGGTTCCACCCCTCCGGATGGTCCCAGGGCACCGTCTGACGGCACTCGGGGTCGTGGCCCCCCGAGAGGCCGAGCTCGTCGCCGTAGTAGAGGCAGGGCGCGCCGGGGAAGCTGAATAGCAGCAGCAGCGCGAGGCGCAGGGCGCTCTCGTCGCCGCCGACGATGGTCAGCGCGCGCGGGGTGTCGTGGCTGCCCAGCAGGTTGAGCTGCGCGGCGGTCACCTCGGGGCGGTAGCGCGTCAGCAGCACCTCGACCTCGCGGGCGAACCCCGGGGGATCTAAAGGCGCGATGTACTGGAGGCCGCAGCGGCCGATCTCGCGCTGGTTGAGGCTCGAGGCGGCCACCAGGCCGAACGCGGCGCGGGTAAAGGGGTAATTCATCACCGCGTCGAACTGGTCGCCCCCGAGCCAGCGCTCGGCGTCGTCCCAGATCTCGCCGACGATGTAGCACTCGGGGTTGACAGCGCGGCAGCGGCGGCGAAACTCGCGCCAGAAGGCGTCGTCGGCGATCTCGTTGGGCACGTCTAGGCGCCAGCCGTCGATGCCGAACTCGAGCCAGTGGGTCGCCACCCCCCAGAGAAACTCGCGCACCGCTTGGGTGCTTGTGTTGAATTTCGGCAGCGCCGGCAGCTGCCACCACGCGGCGTAACCGAGCGCGCCGTCGCTGTCGTAGGCGTTAAGCGGAAAGGTGTAGACGTGAAACCAGTCCAGGTAGGCGCTGTGCGGCCCGTTCTCGAGGATGTCGTGAAACTGGAAAAAGCCGCGGCTCGCGTGGTTAAAGACCCCGTCTAGAACGACCCGCATCCCGCGCGCGTGGCACGCGTCCAGGAGCTCTTTAAGGGCGCGGTTGCCGCCTAGCATGGGGTCGACGCGGTAGTAGTCGTGGGTGTGGTAGCGGTGGTTCGAGGCCGACTGGAAGATGGGGTTGAAGTAGAGCGCCGTGACCCCTAGGTCTTGCAGGTAGTCGAGCTTGTCGACCACCCCCAGGAGGTCCCCCCCCTTGTAACCGTGCACCGTGGGCGGCATCTCCCAGGGCTCGAGGTGGGTGGGTTTGGGGACGCGCGCGCTTTTGGCGAAGCGGTCGGGGAAGATCTGGTAGAAGACGGCGTCTTTGACCCACTCGGGGGTGTACATGTCGGACATAAGCCCCAGTGTAGGGGAGACGCGGGCGCAGCGTGGGCGGGCGCGTCACGGTGCGAAGGGGGGCAGATGGCGGCGAGGTCGGTGTGATTCAAGTCGTCCAAGAAAGAGGGCGGTTCTCCGCCGGACTGATTTAGAAGCTAACGGCTGCTCTCTTTTTACCGGGTTCCTCAAAGGGGACGTGCAGCAGGGCGCTCGGGTCGAGAACCACGACAACCCGAGCGCTTCTTGCTGCCCCTGTTCGTTGGCCCCCCGCCTCGGCACGGCAAAGCGTAGAGGCAATGGTGCTGTTTAACGGCAGCGATGGCCGCTTCGGCGTCGCGTTCTGCTATCAGCTCGGCCTGACAGCGCTCGAGAGCGTGCGTCACCGCCTCGGTCGTGCCCTACCCGTCAGCCTCGGGATCGCGTCGAGGGGAGCGCCTTCCTACTCCGGTTTCAGCAGCGGAAACAAGATCACGTCGCGGATGCTGGGCGCGTCGGCTAAGAGCATCGCCAGACGGTCGATACCGAGCCCCAGACCCCCCGTGGGCGGCATGCCGACCTCGAGGGCCGCCAAAAACTCCTCGTCCAAGGGGTGCGCCTCCTCGTCGCCCGCTTCACGTAAGCGCTGCTGCGCCTCGAAACGCGCGCGCTGCTCCAGGGGGTCGTTGAGCTCGCTAAAGGCGTTGCCGAGCTCCATGCCCATACAGACCGGTTCGAAGCGTTCGACCAAACCGGGGCGGGTGCGGTGGGCTTTGGCGAGCGGGCTAATGGCCAGCGGGTGATCCATGACGAAGGTGGGCTGCTCGATACAGGGCTCGAGGTAGAGGTCGTAGAGCTTGTTGTACACCTCGTTGAGGGGCCTGTCCGCCAAAGCCGGCCCCTCTTTGGGCGGGTGGTGCGCCCGCACCCAGTCGCGCAGCTTGGCCTCGTCTAAGGGGTCGAAGTCCATCCCGGCGCGCTTTTTGAGCTCGCCCGTGTAGTCGACGCGCGGCCAGGGCGGGGTGAAGTCGAGCGTGACGCCCTGGTAGACGAGCTTGGTCGAACCCGTGAGCGTCTCGACGAGCCGGCTATACATGTCCTCGACCAGGGCCAAGATGTCCTCGTAGTCGCGGCCCGCCCAGTAGAGCTCCAACATGGTGTACTCGGGGTTGTGCTTGGGCGAGAGCCCCTCGTTGCGGAAGTTGCGGCCGATCTCGTAGACCGCGTCGAAACCGCCGATGATCAGCCGTTTGAGGTAGAGCTCTAAGGAGATGCGCAGGTGAAAGTCGTGCGACAGGGCGTTGTGGTGCGTTGTAAAGGGCCGCGCCTCGGCGCCCCCGGGGACGCTCTGCAGCACGGGCGTCTCGACCTCTAAAAAGCCCAGGTCGTCTAAGTAGCGCCGGATAAACGACACCGCCCGCGAGCGCAGCACAAAGGCGCGCTTGACCTCCGGCGAGACCAAGAGGTCGAGGTGCCGCTGGCGGTAGCGCACCTCTTTGTCGGCGAGGCCGTGGAACTTGTCCGGCAGCGGCCGAAGCGACTTGACGAGGGGGCGAAAGCGCTGCGCCTGGACGGTGAGCTCGCCCGTCTTGGTGACGAAGAGCGTCCCCGTGACCTCGAGCCAGTCGCCTAGGTCTATCTTTTTAAGGGCGTTGTAGTGCTCTAGGTGGTCCTTTTGAAAGTACGCCTGGATCTGCCCCGAAGCGTCTTGCAGGGTCGCGAAGGTCGCTTTGCCCATGCCGCGCAGCAGCATCACGCGGCCCGCGACCGTGACCTCCCCCGGGAAGGTGTCGCCGGGTTGCAGCGCCGCTTTAGGGTGCTCGGCGTGCAACGCGGCGGCGGTGTGCGTGGGGCGGTAACGGTAGGGGTAGCGCTCGAACCCGCGCTCCGCGAGGGCGTCTAGGTTGCGCAGGCGCTGCGCGCGCTGTTCGCTGAGGGACTTCTCCATAGCGCCTAGTTTATCCCGCCCCCGTTACCGCCCTAAGCGCCTAGCGGATGCTCTGCACGGTGTAAGCGGCGGTGCGCCGGCCCAGCTTGACTTCGAAGCGCTCCCCGACCTTGCGGCCCATCAGCGCCTTGCCTAGGGGCGACTCGTTGGAGATATGCGGGATGTCCTCGCTGATCACCTCCGCTTCAACGGGGGCGACGAGCTGCACGGTGATCTCCTCGCCGTCGCCTTGCAGCGTGACGATCGAGCCCAGATCCGCTTGTGTGCGGGCGTGCTCCTCGATCACCACGGCGCGGCTCAGCTGCTCCTCGAGCTGGTCGATGCGGCGCTCAAGCCGCGCTTTTTCCTGTTTGGCGTCCTCGAGACCCGAGTCGTCGTAGTCGTCGGACGAGCTGGTCAGCTCCTGCAGGATGCGGGTGGCCTCCTCGAGCCGCTTGTACTCCTCTTGGAGCGTCGCCTGAAGCCGCCGCATCCCCTCGGGGGTAACGTAAACCTCTCGCGTCATCGTGCCTCCTCATGTCGCGAATGCTAGACGTCTTTGCGACCTAGACCTAGCGCCCCCCGTCACGCTACCGCCAGGCAGCTGTGCTGCAGATGCCCACTTGTCGTCCGTGACCCCGAGCCCTTCTAGGTTTCGCGCTAGCGACCCATTCTAGCGCAAACCGCTAGGGGTGTTGGGAAAACCCTTGGCGGCGTCGGGGCGCCGGCGGTGGGGTATACTGATCCGCTACCACAGCCGCCCCGACGGGGGCGCCAGCGGGGGCGGCACACAAGGAGGTGACCCTGTGACCAAAAAACCGGTGTACCTGACCCCACAGGGATACGAGAAGATCAAAGAGGAGCTGCGCTACCTCGTCGAGGTCAAGCGCCAGCAGATCGCTGAAAACATGGGCACCGCGATTGCCGACGGCGACCTTCGCGAGAGCGCCGCCTACGACGAAGCGCGCATGGAGCAGAGCGCCAACGAGGCGCGCATCGCCGACCTCGAAGAGATCTTGCACCGCGCGGTGGTCGTCGAGAACCAGGAGGGGGAGCTGGCGGTCGCGCGCCTCGGCGCGAGTTTGACGCTCGAGGACGAGAGCGGCCAGCAGACGACCTTCTACCTCGTGGGCACGCACGAAGCGGACATCTTTGAAAACCGCATCTCCGACGAGTCGCCCTTGGGCCGTGAGCTCCTCGGCAAGCGCGTCGGCGACAAGGTCAACTTGGCGCTCGGCCGTACCCGGAGCGAGTACACGGTGGTCGAGGTCGGTTTCGAGTAGCGCTGGGGCGCGCACGCAAAACGGGCGAGCTTTAGCTCGCCCGTTTTGTTCTGGGCCTCGCCGTCAGCAGGCGGGGCGAAGTGAGAGCGCTAGTCCAAAAAGTCGCGCAGTTTGCGGGTGCGGGACTCGTGGTACTTGAGCTTGCGGAGCGCTTTGTTTTCGATCTGGCGGATGCGCTCACGGGTGACGCCGAAGTGCGCGCCGACCTCCTCCAAGGTGTGCTCGCGCCCGTCGACGAGCCCTTTGCGAAACTTTAGGACCATCGATTCGCGCTCGGTAAGCTTGTCGAGCGCTTTCTCGAGCTCCTCGCTCAGGAGCGTTTTGGAGGCTTGGTCGACCGGCGACTCGACGTTGTCGTCGGGGATGAAGTCGCCGTAGAAGGAGTCTTTCTCGTCGCCGATGGGCGTCTCCAAGGAGACCGGCTCCTGCGACACTTTAAAGACCTCCTCGACCTTTTCGGCGCTCCACCCCGGCCCCATGGCTTCGGCGACCTCCTCGTACGAGGGTTCGCGCGAGAGCTCCTGCTGCAGCTGCCGCGCCGTGCGGGTGAGCTTGTTGATGGTCTCGACCATGTGCACGGGGATGCGGATGGTGCGCGCCTGGTCGGCGATGGCGCGGTTGATGGCCTGCCGGATCCACCAGGTCGCGTAGGTCGAGAACTTGTAGCGGCGGCGGTACTCGAACTTCTCGACCGCGCGGATAAGACCCTGGTTGCCCTCTTGGATCAGGTCCAAAAACGAGAGCCCCCGCCCGGTGTACTTTTTAGCGATGGAGACGACCAGCCGCAGGTTCGCCTCGATGAGGTGCTGCCGGGCCATCTCGCCGTCTTCGACGATGCGTTTGAGGGCGCGCTGCTCCCTCTCGGGGAGGCTGTCGCCCTCCTCGTCGAGGCGTTTTTGCGCCGCTTCACCCTCCTCGATGCGGCGCGCCAGCGAGATCTCCTCCTCGAGCGTCAGGAGACTCACCCGGCCGATCTCGTGCAGATACTGCCGCACGGGGTCGTTGGTCGACAGGCGGCTACCGGCCATCGCTTCGGCGCGCGCTTCGATCTCCTCGCGGTCGCGGACGAGCTCGTCTTCGGGCTCATCCAGATCGCCGAGCGCGTCGACCTCGTCGAACTCGTCCTCGTCGAGCACCTCGTCTTCGGCGAGGTCGGCGATCTCGACGCCGCGCGCCTCGAGCACCTTCATAAGGTCGTCAAAGGAGATTTCGGTGTCGCCCTCGGCGAGCGCTTCGTTGGCGGCGGTCAGCGCTGTGGTCATCTCCTCGGTGTTGACCGAGCCGTCACGCGTGGCCGCCTCGAGCAGCCGCTGAATCGCGGGCAGCTCGAGCCAGGCGGGTCCGGCGCTCGCCGCACCGGCGCCCTCGCCCTTGGCGCCCCCTTTGCTCCGAGAACGGCTGCGCGCTTTAGCGGTTCTGGTTTCGGTCATCGCGTCTCCTTACCTTGCGGATCGTGTGGTCGTGTGGTCGTGTGGTCGTGTGGGCGCGCGTGGTGGCGCCGGTAGCCTAAGTCCCAAGGGCGCTATTCTGGGCAGAGCCCTGAGAGCGGCGTTGTGCGGTTTTAGCGTGGGTAGCTATGCACCATGACGTCGTGTTACATTCGAGCTGGCCCTGCGGCGTGAGTGCAGAAGTTGCCAGGGTGGCGTTGGGCAAGGGCTGAGGCAAAACGGTACGCGAAAAAGGCTGCAACCTCCCTCTGGTCACCCGTGCGCGACCCGGTTTCACGCCGCGCCAAGTGTCAAGTATAGCATAAAGCGCGCCTTTAAGCAGTCTTTTAGGAGCCGACGCGCCCGGGCCTTACCCCTTGGGCCCCGTCTTAGCGCGCCGGCGTGCGTGTGGGGGTCTTGGCGCCCCTTTACGCGTGCATCACGCTTCTCACCCCCCCGGGCTGATAGATTGGGGGCGTGTTTCGGCTTGCGCTCCTCGCCCTGTCGGTAACGGTCGTAGGGCTCGTCGTCCTCTCGTTGTTGCCGCAGCGCGAGCGCACGGTTCCGGCGGGTACGGTCGCCCTTACCAACGCGCGCCTGACGCTCTACCCGCAAGCTGACCCCGAGGCGGTCTGGCACTTTAGCGCCGAGCGGGTCGAATACGAGCCCGACATCGGCGAGACCACGCTCCACACGATCCGAGACGCCGAGCGGCGTCTTGGTGACGAGACCGACTTTACGCTCGAGGCCGACCGGGTCGTCATCGACGTGCAGGACAACCTCCTCAGCGATCACGTCGTGGTCTTTATCCTCGACGCCGAGTGGACGCTCGACATGCGCGGGCAAAACGGCGTGCCGGTGCTTATCGACCAGGCGCGCGGCCGCTTCGAGGCGCCCCTTTTGAGCATCTCCGGCCGCGACATCGAGAGCGTGTCGGCCAACGCCGGGATGAACTTCGACCTCACCGAGTTCACCTCCGGCGGTGAGGGAACCCAGAACCGTGACGCCTTTCGCGACCGCCAGGCGCCGAGCCGCGGCGAGTGACGCGCTCGTAAAGAGCCGTCGACCAACCTGACGCCACCCTAAAGGAGCCCCGTATGCCCCACGCCAACCGCAGCCTCTTTCGCCCTCGACCCTTCGGTCTCCTCTTCATCGCTGGGGGGGTGGTGTGGACGCTGACGTACGCCCAACCCACGGGGGGCGCCGAGACGGGTGGGGCGCAGACGGGTGGGGCGCCGGTAGGGGGGGCTCAGACGGGCGGCGCGCCGCTTACGAGCGCCCCCACGGACGCCGAAACCCCAGCGGCGGGGCGCCTTATCACCATCACCTACGACGGCGGTACGCGGAGCAGCCCGGACTTGCGCTACGGCCCCTACCTCTACGAGCACCCGGAGCCAGACGGCATCGTCGCCCAGGTGTCTAACCTGACGATCTACACCCAGCGCGGCGAGCTGCGCGCGCCCGAAGGGGTGCTCATCGGCGAAGCCGAGGGGCAGCGCGAAGCGAGCTTTGACGGCGGCGTGCGGGTCGAGCGGGGGCGGCTGACGGCGACGGGGGAGGCGCTGCACTACAGTGAGGCCACGGGTCGCGGCGTGATGCCCGAGCGTACGGAGATCATCGTCACCCCCGAGACCGAAGAGGACGACGAGGTCGTCATCTTTACCGACGAGGTGACCTTCGACGTCGACACCGACACCAGCGTGAGCCGCGGCAACGTCACCCTGACGAGCGGCAACCAGGGGGCCGAGGCGGAGGAGCTCATCTTCGAGGAGGGGCGCGACCTCGCGGTGCTCGCGAGCGCGGGGGGCCAGGTGACGGTGCAGCGCGAAAACGACGACGGCACCTTTTTAACTATCACCGCCGACGAGGTGCGGGTGCTGACGGCCGAGGACACGCTCTTGGGCGTCGGCAACGTCACCATCGTCGACGGCGACACCACCACCACGGGCGACTTGGTCTTTTACGACGACGCGGCCTCCCGCGCCGAGGTGATCGGCAACCCGGCGGTCTCGGTCGACGAGGCCTTCGGGTCGCGCGTCACGGGGGGGCGGCTCGAGCAGCGCACCGACATCAACGCGGTGCGGCAGCTGAGCGGTACGGAGCCGAGCTTTGATGTCAGCGCCTTTGACCTCTCTTCCGAAGTGGAAGGCGACGCCGAAGGTGCGGGGGGTGCGGGCTGAGGCGCATGCGTCCCCCCAGGCGCTTCGCCCCCGCCGCCGTTGGCCTCGCCCTGTCGGGCGCCCTCGTGAGCGCCGCACCGGGGGGGGCAGCGCCGCTTGACGCCAACCTGCCCTCGTTCGAGCTGCGCCGCGGCGACCGCACCATCGTGGTGCAGCAGACCGCGACGGACGCGGAGGGGGGGATCGCCATCCCGCGCGGCGGTAACTGCCGCGACGGCTTCGACCTCTCCTTCTACTACGCCCCCGAACCCAAGCTGATCGAGACGACAGTCGGCGAGCTGCGCATCAGCTCGCGCGTCGTCTTGCGCGAGCAGCCGCGCTCTGAGCGCACCACCGAAGGCGGGGACGCGCAAGACGAGGCGGTCCTCGACTTTTTCGGCGGCTCTTTAGAGCTCAACCCCGAGACCCTCTGCCCCGACAACCTGGTGCGCAACCCCGAGGACCGGGTGACGCTGCGCGAGGGCCGCACCACGGTGCAGGGGGGGGCGCTGCGCTACGACAACGCGTCGGGCATCGGTGAGATGCGAGGGCCTATCGCGCTCGAGCGCCGCGCGGCGGGGGAGGCGCCGGCGCTGCAAGCCTCCTCGAACGCCCTGCTCTTTAACGTCGACGACGAGCTGCAGACGCTCCGCGGCGGCGTGCGCGTCGAAGCGGAGGGGCGCGTCAGCGAAGCGGACGAGCTCGAGCTCGACGAACAGGCGGGCGTGGCCGTGCTGCGCGGCTCGCCCGCGCGCAGCCGCGACGCCGAGGGCGAGGTCTCCGGCGAGGTCTTGGTGTACGACCTTGAAAGCAACGATGTCGTGGTGCGCGGCAGCGTCCGGGCGACGCTGACGCTCGAAGACGGCGTGGGGGGAGCCGGCGCAGTGGCGCCCGCTGCGGAGGGGGCCGGCGAGGCGGGGGAGTAGCGCTGAGGGTTTGGGGACGCTAAAAGGGGCGGGGTCAGGCTTTGGGCAGGTGTAAGATCAGCAGGCCTTCGCGCAGCTGCGCGTTGCTCTCCTCGTAAAGGACGTCTGAGGGCAGCTCGACCGAGCGCTGGAAGTGCCCGCGCGGACGCTCGCGCATGAGAAAGTTCTGCTCGCCGCCGCTCTCGCGCAGGCCCGCGATGGTCAGCTGGCGACCGCGCAAGGCGATCTCGAGGTCATCCTGGGAGACGCCGGGCAAGTCGAAGATGAGCCGGTAGGTGTCGCCGGTGTCGATGAGGTCGACGCTCGGCTCGAGGCTGCCGGGTTCGAGCCCCTCGGCGAGCTCGCTGACGCGCTCACGCAAGATAAAAAGCCGCTGCAGGTCGCTCTCGGTACCCCCGCGTTTGTCCAACTCCATAGCGCGAAGTCTATAGCAGCGGCTCGGGCTTGACAACGCCCCCAGTCACAAACGCGCTACACCCGAGCGCACCGACGTCTAGCACCCTCCGTCTAGCACCCTCGCGTCCAGCACCTAGCGCGCCCAGCTCGGCTGTGCCGGGTGGCGTTCGCCGAGCGGTGGGGCGTTCTGCGGGGCTTGGTATCGTACGAGGGTGCAGCGGCCCCCGTCTATCCCCGTGCTCGCCGGTCCGACGGCGTCGGGCAAAAGCGCGCTCGCGCTGCGCCTCGCCGAGCGCCAGCCGCTCGAGATCATCTCCGCCGATGCCATGATGGTGTACCGGGGGATGGACATCGGGACGGCCAAACCCTCGCCGGAAGAGCGCCGGAGGGTGCCGCACCACCTCATCGACGTCGTCGCACCGGACGAACCCTTCGACGTCGCGACCTTTGTCACGTTGGCGGAGGCGGCGATCACCGAGGTGTTGGCGCGCGGCGCGCTACCGCTCGTCGTCGGCGGGACGGGGTTTTACATCCGAGCGCTCTCCGAGGGGTTGCCGACCGTTCCCCCGGCCGACCCGGCGGTGCAGCACCCCCTCTGGGAGCGCTTGGCGCGCGAAGGGCTCGCCGAGCTCGAGCGCGAACTCGCGGCGCGCAGCCCGCGTGACGCGCTGCGGGCGCAGCGCAACCCGCGCCGCGTCGTGCGCGCGCTCGAGGTCTGGCACCGCACCGGCCGCTCCCCCGCCGATTTTCCGCCCTCCCCGCCACGCTTTACGTACCGCAAATGGGTCTTGCTGCCGGAGCCGGCGGCGCTCGCGCGCGCGATCGAGCGCCGCACCGAGGCGATGTTTCGCGCGGGGCTTGTCGCGGAGGTTGCGCGGCTCTTGGCGCGCTATCCCGGGGCGACGACCGCGCTGCAGGCGATCGGCTACAAGGAGGTGCGCGCCCACCTAGAGGGCCGCGCGTCGTTAGCGGAGGCGCGGCAGGCGGTGCTTAGCGCCACCTTGCGCTACGCCAAGCGCCAGCGGACGTGGTTTCGCAAGGAGCCAAGGGCGCACCTTCGGGAGGTCGGGGGTGACGAGGGGGGGGCGCTGCTCGAGGAGCTGTCGGCGTGGCTGCGTAAGGACGCGTAACGCCCCTGCGTCGGGCGTTACGCGCGCTCTCATCCTCGCGTGGTAAACAAAAGTACCAGCCGCGCCTGCGGCCTCGAGGCCGCAGGCGCTTCCAAGGAGCTGGGTGCACCCGAGGCGCGCGTCAAGGCGGGCGTATGTGAAATCTGCGCAGAGTGACCCGGTACGAATCTGTTAGAGTGCGCCATGCCCCTAGCGGGGCGGCAGCCATTAGCCTAGAGGCGTCTGTGGGTGCTCGGGAACCCAAGCGTCGCGTCCACAGGAGAGCGGGGCGCGCCGAGGCGGGGATGACGCGGGGATGATAGCGAACGTGGCCAGAACGCCTTGGTACACGTCGGTGCGGTCGCTAGAGCCTGATGATCAGGTGGAATGGGACGAGGATGCAACAAGAGATTAGTGTCAGCTTAGGTGACGTCTTCCGCTTTTTGCGGCGCGGGTTTCTGCTCGCGCTGCTGCTCGCCGCTTTGGGGGCTGGGCTCGCCTACGTCCTGAGCGGCCTCCGGGAGCCCCTCTACCGCGCCGAGACGACGCTGCTGATTACGCGCGGCGACCTCAACCTGGGCGCCTTTAGCGCCCCTGTGATCGTCGCCCCACCCCTTGACGCGAGCGCGTACGCGACCGCCGCCGAGAGCAGCGAGGTGATCGAGGAGGCGCTCGTCGCGCTAGGGGCCGAAACCGTCACGCCGCAGCAGGTGCAGGGGGTGCGTAACCGCACCGCCGCGCTACCACGCGAGAGCGCGGCGGCGCGCGACTCGAGCCAGCTCATCTTGCAAGTCGAAGAGGGCAGCGCCGAGGGCTCGGCGGCGCTCGCCAACGCGCTCGCCCGCTCGCTCATCGAGTGGGACCTGCTGCGCGCCGAAAACGCCCTCGCCCAGAGCATCGCGCAGCTCGACCGCAGCATCGCCAACACCCAAGCCGAGATCGCGCGCCTGCAGGCCGAGGGTGCGCCCCCCGACCAGATCGGGCGTCTGCAAAACCGCCTTAACAACCAGCTCGCCAACCGCGACGAGGCGGAGGCGAATATCGGCACCGCCACAAGCCGCCTCAGCGTGATCCAAGCGGCGGTTCCGCCCCTGCGCCCCGTGTCGCCGCGCCCGCCGCTAGACGCCGTGATCGCCGGCTTTTTGGGCTTCGTCCTCGGCTACGGCATCCTGCTGCTACGCAACCTGCTCGACACGCGGCTGCGCAGCGTCGAGGACCTCGAGGCGGTCAGCGGTTTGCCGATCCTCGCCGAGTTCGCCAAGTCGCCCAAAAAGACGCGCCGGCTGCCGCGCGAGGCGTCGGGGTACCTGCGGACCAACCTGCTCTTGGCGACCCCCAAGGTGCACCCCAAGGTGATCTTGGTAACCAGCCCGCACCACGGCGAGGGCAAGTCGAGCGTCGCGATCAGCCTCGCCGAGTCCTTTACCCGCGCAAACTACCGCACGCTTCTAGTCGACGCCGACCTGCGCAAACCGGTGATCGCCCGCGAGTACAACTTAGACGACAAACGCCACATGCCGCTGCGCACCCACCTCGAGAACCCCCACGGGAGCTACGAGGCCGCGCACGTCGGGGTCAACCTCGCTCAGACGCTCGACATCATCCCGACCTTCCGCGCCGCGCCGTCGCCCACGGAGCTCCTCAGCCTGGGGTTCCCGAGCTGCTTGGAGAGCTGGCAGCAGGACTACGACGTCATCGTCATCGACTCGGCGCCCCTGTTGGACGTCGCGGACACGCTCACCATCGCGCCCCTATGCACCGGAACGGTCCTGGTCGCGAGCCTGCAGGAGACCGACCCGCAGGCGCTTACCGACGCGGTCGAGCTGCTACAGCGTAGCGGCGTGCGCATCTTCGGGATCGCCGCGACCTTTGTCCCGCGCGGTACCGGTGCCCGCGCGCGCGCAGCGAGCTACCGCTACGCCTACGAAGGGGAGCTGCAAGACGACCCGCTCGTGGTCGCACCGCTCCCGCCACCCACCGCGGCCCAGCCGGTCAAGGCGCGCTCGAGGCCGTCGTAGCGCCAGGGCGAGAGCAGCAGGTACAACAGCAAAAGCGAGCAGGCGCAGCGCTTTCACGCTAGCGCCTGCTTCGCTATTGCGGCGCCGCCTTGCGGTTTAGACGAACGCCCCGGTTCCGGTGATCGCGCGCCCGACGACGAGCGTGTTGATCTCGTTCGTGCCCTCGTACGAGTAGATGGCCTCGGTGTCGGCGAAGTAGCGCGCCACGTGGTGGTCCAAGAGGATCCCCTTACCGCCGTGCAGCTCGCGCGCCAAGGCCACCGTCTCGCGGCAGCGCTTGGCGGTAAACACCTTCGCCAAAGACGCCTGCTCGTCGGTCATCACGCCCGCGTCCTGGAGCTGCGCGAGCCGGAAGCACATCGTCTGCATCGCGGTGACGTTGCCGAGCATCTGCACCAAGAGGTTCTGCACGAGCTGGAAGTTGGCGATGGGGCGGCCGAACTGCAGGCGCTTCTGGGCATAGGCGAGCGACTTTTCATACGCGCCCATGGCGCAGCCGACCCCCTGCCAAGCGACGCCGGCGCGGGTCATGCGCAAGACGTCGGCGGTGGTGCGAAACGAGGTGGCGTTTTGCAGCCGGTCGCTCTCCGGAACGCGGCAGTTTTGAAGCGTGATGTGACCGTTTTCAACCGCGCGCAGGGCGATCTTGTTCGCGATCTTGCGGACGCTAAAGCCGGGGTTGTCGCGGCGGACGATAAACCCCTTGACCTGGTTGTCGGCCTCGTCGCGCGCCCAAACGATGGTGATGTCGCTAAAGGTCGCGTTGCCGATCCAGTACTTTTCGCCGTTTAACACCCAGGTGTCGCCCTCGCGGCGGCAGGTCGTGGTCATCCCCTGCGAGATGGCCGAACCGACCTCCGGTTCGGTGAGGCCGAACGCCCCGATGACCTCGAAGCGGCGCATCCGGGGGAGCCACTCGCGCCGCTGCGCCTCGGAGCCGCCGACCAAAATCGAGCACATGGCGAGCCCCGCGTGCACCCCGAAAAAGGTGGTGGTCGAGACGTCGACGCGGGCCATCTCCATCCCCGTAATGCCCTCTAAAACGGCGGCGTCGGGGGTGCGGTTGCCCTCGTCGTCGAAGATCTCCTTGATCAGGTCGAGCTCGCGAAACTTGCCGATGAGCTCCTTTGGAAACTCGTCGCGTTGCCAGTAGTCGTTGATGATGGGTTCGACCTCGCGCTCCATAAACGCGCGTACCCGCAGCTGGATCTCGCGCTGCCGCGGCGTGAGGAGCGCGCCGATATCGTAGAAGTCGCCGTTAATCTCGGGCGGCGCTTTGGGCGTTTTGGGCGCGGCGAGCTTCATCATCTGCTTGAGGGTCTTTTCGTCCATGTTGGACACCAACCCGAGCAGCTCGTTGAGGTCGACTTTCTCCGACAGTTTGGCGACCTTGGCCATATCGATCTTGCTGGCGAGCGCCATCACTTTCCCCATGTCTTTAAGTGCCATCATGCGTCCTTGCTTTCTACCGGATTTCCGGTGCTGGTAACGGGTGGTAGGCGGTTTTGGGAGGCTACGCCGTCGCCCCTTTGGCGGGCGCCTCCGACACCTCTAGGATACTAAAGTCCTCCGACGCTGGGCCTTCAGCGTGGGGGGCGCGGCCGAAGAGCGCCTCGAGCACGCCTTCGTACTTGGCGAGCACCTGCGGGCGCCTGACTTTGAGCGTCGGGGTGAGCAGGCCGTTGTCGACGCTCAACGTGCCCCGCACCAAGGCCGCGCGTTTAATCTGCGACCACGCCGGCAGGTCGCGGTTGGCCGCGCGCACGAGCTCGCGGAGCGCCTCTTGGGTAGCGCCGGGGTCGGTGTCGGGGGCCAGGAAGAGGAGCGCGGCGGTGTACTTTTCGCCCTCGCCGACGACGAGCGCGTGCTCGACCAAGGGGCTCTCCTCGAGCCGCCCCTCGAGGGGTTGTGGCATGACGAACTTGCCGGTCGAGAGCTTGAAGAGGTTTTTGAGCCTCCCGGTGATCGTGAGAAACCCGTCGTCCGACATCTCGCCCAGGTCGCCGGTGTGCAGCCAGCCGTCGGCGTCGAGCACCTTGGCGGTCTCCTCGGGGGCGTTGAAGTAGCCCTTCATGACGTGCGGGCCGCGGGTAAGGATCTCGCCCTGAGGGCTGATTTTGACCTCGACCCCGGCGAGAAGCTGACCGACGGTGCCGGGCCGGTTGGCGTGCGGCCGGTTGTACGAGATGATCGGGCTCGTCTCGGTCAGCCCGTAGCCCTGCAGCACGTGAATACCGGCGGCGCCGAAGACGCGCACCAGCTCAGGCCGCAGCGCCGCGCCGCCGACGATCACCAGCCGCAGGCGGCTGCCGAGCGCCTCGCGCCACTTGTCGTAGACGAGTTTGTCGGCGGCGAGCCGTTGGGTGCTGTAGAACGTCGAGGTCCCCTTTTCGGGGTCGTAGCGGCGGGCGAGCGACACCGACCAGTCGAACAGCGACTTTTTCACCCCGGTCAGTTCGCCCCCCGCTTTTAAGATGCCCTCGTAGACTTTTTCGAGCACGCGCGGCACGGTCGCGAGGATCGTCGGCTGCACCTCTTTGAGGTGGTCGCGCACCGTCTCCGGGGCGCTGAAGTAGACCGCCGTACCCCACGCCGTGAGGCCGTAGTGCAGGGTGCGGGCGAAAATGTGCGTGAGCGGCAGGAACGAGAGCGCCGTCTCGCCCCCGCGCTTGAGCCCCGGCAACCCGCTAAAGGCGGCGAGCGCGTTTGAGGAGATGTTCTGCTGGCTGAGCATCACCCCTTTGGGGCGGCCCGTCGTCCCCGAGGTGTAGATGATGGTCGCGAGGTCGTCGGCTTGGACCCTCTCCCGCAGCCGCTTGAGCGCCCCCGGGTTCTCCGCTCGCAGCGCCTCGCCGCGCTCGACGAGCGCCGTGAGGGTGTGCAGCTGCGCCTCCCCGAGGCGGTCCTGGAGCGCCCGCAGCGCTTCGGGCGCGGGGCTCTCGAAGGGGTCGCCGAGGAGCACGTGGGGGATCTTGGCGGCGCGCACGTGCGGCGCCATCTTCTCCAAGAGCGCCTCGTCGGAGACGACGAGCAGCTTGGGTTCGGTCTGCCCGAGGATAAAGCGAAACGCCTCGTCGCCGTGGGTGAGGTACAAGGGGACGCCGACGACCCCCATGATGAGCCCCGCCATATCCGGGAGGCAGAACGACAGGTCGCTATGGGTGTAGAGCGCCATCCGGTCGCCGTGGGCGAGGCCCAGGTCGGCGAAGCTCAGCGCGAGCGCCTCCGCTCGAGCGCGAAACGCTTCGGTGGAGAGCGTCTTCCACCCCGACGGGGTCGGCTGGTTAAAGGCGAGCGGGTTCGGGTTGTTGTGGCACGCCTCGTCTAAAAGCGAGGGCAGGGTGCGCCCCAAGAGGACGCGCCCCGCCTGCGGCGAGGCGGTGTGGACGGGCGTGGGGGGCGCCGTCTGGGGCGACGCCGCGTTCATCGGCGCTACGTTCATGGTTCTCCTCCGCAAGCTGCCGTTGCAGGCTTAGGACGTCGTGGCGGTCGGGTCCGACCGAAGGGTCCGGTCGGCGACGCGTCTAGAACGCCCTTCACCGCGAGGCGGAGGGTCGACAGGTCGGCCCGGACGCGCTGCCGCCGGACGTTGGGGTGTTCCTTTACTATAAACGCTGCTTGCGCGCATCACTGTGGCCTATGGGGGTGACGAAAACACCACCCGCGTTACACCTCTCCCCGCACACCGGTCTCGGTCTGGCGGGGGCAGAAGCCCGGGGCCGCGGCGACGGCCCGAGCTACGGGGTCTCGTCCTCGGCCTCGAGCACCAGCAGCGTCCCCTCGACGAAGGTCAAGGTGACGCGCAGGTCACGCGGCGTCCGGAACGACGCGCTGTAGGCGGGTCCCGCGTCGCCGCCGGCGACGAGGGTGGTGGTATGCCAGAGCTCGGTGGGTTCGAGCTCGAGGGCGCCAAGCGCCTCTTTAAAGTCGAACACGCTGGGGTAGCCGTGCTCGAAGCACCGCGGCGCTGCGAGCGCGAGCCCCGTGGGGCAGACCGTTTCGACGACGCGCAGGTTCTGAACCAGCGCCGCTCTCAGGTCGAACAGGGCGTCCTGGGGGGCGGTAGCGGCCGCCGAAGCGGCGAGCGCGCTCAAAAGGGCGAACGTGAGCGGGGTTTTCACGGGCGGCCTCCACGAAGGGTGAGGGGGGACGCGCTAGGGTGCGTCGGCTGAGGGGTCGGGGTGGATGAAGCGGTACCCGAGCGTCTGCGCCAGCTTGTCGCTGCGCACCACCTTGAAGGGGACCGCGTGGGGCGGGACGAAGCGGGGCGGAGGGAGGCCGCTGCGCGCGGCGTAGCGGGTGTAGAGCGCGCGGCGGGTGGGGTGCAAGGGGGCGCAGACGTTGAGGGTCTCCCCCCAGAGCCCCTCCTCGAGCACGCGCGTCATCACCGCGACGACGTCGTCGCGGTGGACGAGGTTGACCCGCGCGTCGCCGCCCGTGACCTCGCGCCCCGCGAGCCGCTGGCCCGGTTGCCGGTCGTAGCCGTAGAGCCCGGCGAGGCGCAGCACGGTGGCGCGCCGTTCGCGGAGGAGCGCTTCGGCCGCGAGGAGGGCGGCGCCGCTCGCGCTCACCGCGCCGCCCGCGTCCGCCTCGCGGACCTCGCGCCCCCGCGCCTCGAGCGTCCCGTCGGCGTAGACCGAGGTCGAGCCGGTAAAGAGCACGTGGGTCGTCGCTGGGGTGTGGCGCAGCGCCTCGGCGATCTGCGCCGGGTAGCGCGTCCGCACGTCGTCGGCGCGGCGTTTGGGGGGGAGCGTCAGCACGAGGGCGTCGGCCTCGAAGAGGTCCGCCGGGTCGCCCACGAGGGCGGGGGTGAGCACAAGCTGCACCGCGCGGATGCCGGCGGCCTCGAGCGCCGCCAGTCCGTCCGGGGTCGTCACCGTCCCCGTCACGGCGTGGCCGCGCGCGACGAGCACCCTGCCGAGCGCCGCGCCGACCCAGCCGCACCCGAGGATGCCGATGCGCATCGCTAGCCGCGCGCGCGGGCGGCGGCTTTCGCCGCTTTTTCCGCAAAGGTGCGGGCGAAGGTCTTGATTTCAGCCATCAGCTCGACGTCCTTGGTAGCGTTGTGGTAGGTGTCGCCCAAGGTGAGGAGCGTTTGGAAGACGAAGTCGTTCATGTCGTCGACCGTCATGTCATGCGTCCACAGGTCGATGCGCAGCGAGGTGCGCGCTTCGGCGTCCCAGAGGGCCAAAAACATCGCCTTGGCGTCCTGGGGGCCCGAGACGGGGGCGTCGGTGGCGCTCCAGCGGATGCGCCCGATGTCGCCGTCGCCACTGCGGGTGACGGCGATGCGGATGTCGGCGGTTCGGCTCATAGGGGCATCATACCGGCCGCCCGGTGGGGTGCGGGCCGCACGCGTTCGGGGCGCGCGTAGTAAGGTGGGCGCATGGCGAGAAGGCAGCGAGCCCACGCAGGTCAGGGGGCCGGGGCGTGGCGGTAGGCCCGCGAGCGGCGCCTGAGCTCCTGCGCGGGGCGCTCGCGCACGCGCTCGAGGCGGTCGATCCGGCGCGGGTGCTGGGCGCGCACCTGCCGCCCCCGCCAAAGGGGCGGCTCGTCGTCGTAGGGGCGGGCAAGGCGGCCGCGGCGATGGCGTGGGCGACCGAAGCTCACCTCCGCGCGGCCTCTCCGGAAGCCGCGGTCACGGGGCTCGTGATCACCCGCTACGGCCACCTGGACCCGGCGCGGCGGCCCGAGCGGCTCGAGGTCGTCGAGGCGGCGCACCCCGTGCCGGACGCAGCGGGGGTCGAGGCGAGCTCGAGGATCCTGGCGCTCGCTGCGTCCTTGCGTGAAGACGACCTGCTGCTCTGCCTCCTCTCGGGGGGCGGGTCGGCGCTCCTCTGCGCCCCAGAGGGCGTGACCCTCGCCGAGAAAGCGGCGCTCACCCGCGCGCTCTTGCGCTCGGGAGCGGAGATCGGCGAGATGAACGCCGTGCGCAAGCACCTCTCGCGGGTCAAGGGGGGCGGCCTCGCCCGCGCCGCCTCCCCGGCGCGGGTCGTGTCGCTCATCCTCTCGGACGTCCCCGGCGACGATCTCGCGGCGGTGGCGTCGGGGCCGACGGTCCCCGACCCGACGACGTTTGGGGAGGCGCTCGAGGTCTTGACGCGCTACGAGATCGACGCCCCCGCCGCGCGCGCCCACCTGGAGCGGGGCGCCCGCGGCGAGGTGCCCGAGACGCCCAAACCGGGCGACCCCCTCTTCGCGCGGGTCGAAAACCGCCTCGTCGGGAGCGCGCAAGGGATGTTGGAGGCGGCCGCGGCGTGGTTTGCGGCGCGCGGCGTTACGCCGCTGATCCTCGGTGATGCGGTGACCGGCGAGGCGAGAGAGGTCGCCAAGGTGCACGCCGCCGTGGCGCGGCAGATCAAGCGCTACGGGCAGCCCGTGCGCCCGCCCGCGGTGCTCCTTTCGGGCGGCGAGACCTCGGTCACGGTGCGGGGGCCCGGGCGCGGGGGGCGCAACCTCGAGTTCGCCCTCTCGCTGGCGCTCTCCCTCGGTGGCCTGCCGGACGTCTACGCGCTCGCCGCCGACACCGACGGGGTCGACGGCACCGAGGATGCGGCGGGCGCGCTGGTGACGCCGGCGACGCTGGGCACGCTTGGGCCGCTCGCCGCGCGGCGCTACCTGGGAGCGAACGACGCCTACACCTTTTTCGAGCGCGCCGGCGGGCTCGTCAAAACCGGCCCGACGCTGACGAACGTCAACGACGTGCGGATGGTGCTGGTCGATGACGCCCGGGGCGCTTGGCGGGAGCGCTTTGGGTGAGGCGCAGCACTCGGGCTGGCAGTGTGGACGCGCTGGCTGCAGGTTGACGCCGACGAGACCGCCGGTGACAAAGCCGCGACCGCCGGTGTTGTGAGACCTCTGCGCCTTACGCACCAATGTCATACGTGTCACAAAAAGAACGTTTGTTGAGCATTTGAGACATAAAACGCTATGTTTTGTTCGTTTTTGGTGTAGGGTTATCTAACGAACGGCCGTTCTTGTGCGCGCTTTGGGTACCGCGGTGCCTCTGCCCCCGCTGTAGGAGGTCTCTATGCAGCCGTCTCCACACCGCTTGGGTAACGCCACGTTCGAGAACTACGTAGGTTTGGAATCGGGCTACACCGAGATGGCCTATCAGATGTCGGCGCATGTGCTGACGGTCGGTTACGCCATCATGTTAGCGGCGCTCATCTACTTTATCCTGACGATCCGGCAGGTTAGGCCGCGCTACCGGATGTCGTCGATCCTCTCGGTCGTGGTCATGGTCTCGGCCTTTCTGCTGCTCCTGATCCAGCAGCTCAACTGGACCAGCGCCCTGCAGTTCGACCCCGCAACGGCGCGCTACAGGCTCGCCCCCGAGGGGGTCGAGGGTATCGTCACCGCCGGCGACCTCTTTAACAACGGTTACCGCTACCTCAACTGGCTGATCGACGTGCCGATGCTGCTCTTTCAGATCCTCTTCGTCGTCACCTTGAGCCGCAGTTCGTTTGCGTCGGTGCGCAACCAGTTCTGGTTTTCGGGCGTCGCGATGATCATTACCGGTTACGTCGGTCAGTTCTACGAGGTCACCCGGCCGGGTCTTTTCTTCCTCTGGGGCAGCATTTCGACCGTCTTTTTCATCCACATCCTGATCGTGATGCGGCGCGTGATTAAAGAGGGGGTCGAGAACGCGCCGGACTCGGCCAAGGGGATGTTGGGCGCGATCTGGCCCCTTTTTCTCATCTCCTGGATGCTCTATCCGGGCGCCTACTTGATGCCCTACTTATACAGCTTTTCGCTCGAGCCGGCGCTCAGCGAGTCAGCCGTCGTGGCCCGGCACCTAACCTACACCGTCGCCGACGTCACCTCCAAGGTGATCTACGGCGTCCTGCTCGCCGCCGCGGCGACGCGCATGAGCAAGGCCGAAGGTTACGACTGGGAGGTGCAGACGGCGTAGCGGGTTCTCGGTCGGGTGCGGTCAGGTCGCGCGGCTGGCGTGGTCTAACGTGGTCTAAAGCGTCCGACCGAGGGTTGGGGTGAGGGTGGTGAACCGTCACGCTGCGAGAGCGCCCGCGTCGGCGCTCTCACAGCGGCGTACGTTACTCCCGCGACCGCCAGCGGCGCGCCTGGACAAACGAGCGCACGGCGAGGAGCAAGAAAATGGCGCACAACACGGCGGTCAGCGCCTGCATGGTGACGGCGAAAGGGCGCAGCACGAAGCCGCCGCCCAAGAGGACGAAAAAGGACACCACGCCGCTAAAGGTGCCCAAAAACCCGAGCAGCGCAACGACCGCCGCCGCGTGCATGGCGTGTCGGCGCGCGCCCTCGTGGCGCTGCCCGATGTAGCCGCAGAGCGCTAACAGCCCCCCCAGAAAGGCGGGGATGAGGGCGGTGAGGCTCGTGGCGCCGGCGAGCAGGTAGCTGAGAAACCCGGCGATGATAAGTAGAAGGCCGATGATCACGGCCAAGGTGGGTAGCATGGGCGTTTGGGTCGTCACTGCGCCCCTCCTTGAAGCTCGAGCCGAAGCTCGTCGGGCGTGTACCACTGCGCCTCGGGTTCGACGTGGGGGTTCGGAGCGGGACCGGTGTCGCTCCAGCTCTGGTTGTCTAGGGTCATAAGCGCTTCGACCTCCATGTCGTGCGTGCAGAGGATCTGGCACGATAGGCGGTAGTCGGGTTTGACGCCCTGGTCGAGCCCCAGCTTAACGAACTCGGCGCGCGTCATCGTCTCGGGTTCGCCCCGCGTAAAGCGCACGCGGCAGGTCGTGCAGCGCGCTTTGCCGCCGCAGCGGTGCCCGATGGGGACGCCCAGCGCCTCGATGGCGAGCACCAAGCGCGTGTCGTCGGGGAACTCTCCTTGAGCGCCGTTTACGGTCACAGTCGGCATGTCATCCTCCAATAGCCCACCCCTTTCACCCTTCACGAGCCCCGCGAGCGACCGCTAGGGCCGCGCCCACAATTCCCGCTTCGTTGCGCAGCTCCGCCGCTACGACCTCGGTGCCGAGCTCGAGCAAGGGGAGGAACTTGTCGCTCTTTTTGCTGACGCCGCCGCCGACGATAAAGAGGTCGGGGGAGAAGAGGAACTCGAGGTGCTTAAGGTAGGTCTGTACCCGGGCGGCCCACTTTTTCCAGCTGAGGTCCGCCAGTTTGCGCGCGCGGTCCGACGCCCACGCTTCGGCCTCCTGCCCCCCCTCGAGGTAGAGGTGCCCGAACTCGGTGTTGGGCAGCAGCTTACCGTCTAGAAACACCGCGCTCCCGATGCCCGTGCCGAAGGTGAGCATGATGACCGTGCCGCTTCTCCCCCTGCCCGCCCCGAAACGCATCTCGGCTTCGCCCGCGGCGTCCGCGTCATTCAGCAGGTGGACCTCGAGCCCCGTGACGCGGGAAAAGAGCGCGTCGGCGTCCGTGCCGATCCAGCTCTTGTCGACGTTGGCCGCCGAGAGCGTCACCCCGTGCCGGACGATGGCGGGGAAGGTGCAGCCGATGGGCCCGCTGTAGGCAAAGTGCGCGACGATCTTCCCGACCGTCTCGGCGACGGCTTCCGGCGTCGCGGGCTGGGGGGTCTCGAGGCGGTAGCGCTCGGTCGCGAGCCCCCCCGCTTCGATGTCGACGAGCGCACCTTTAATCCCCGAACCGCCGATGTCGATACCTAAAACGTGCTTCACGGCCCCCATTATGACCTGCGTTACCTGCCGCGCACCCCGCGCCCAAGTGGGCGCTACGCCGACGTGCTGCTCAGCTTACCGGTGTAGCGTAGGCCTCTGGAGGTACGATGGAGCACCTTGAACGGCGCGGCACCCGGGTTCCAGCGCTTGGTTTGGGCACCTGGGAGCTTCGCGGAGACGCCTGCACCGAAGCTGTCGAGCACGCCCTCGCCCTCGGCTACCGGCACCTGGACACGGCGCAAGGCTACGACAACGAGGAGCAGGTCGGGTTGGCGTTGGCGCGGAGCGGCGTGCCGCGGGACGCGGTCTTTTTGGTGACCAAGGTCAAACCAGCGAACTTCTCGCGGCTCAGAGCGGCTAAGAGCGTGCGGGAGAGCCTGCGCAAGCTCCGCACCGACTACGTCGACCTGCTGCTGCTGCACTGGCCGAGCTCGGAGGTGCCCGTCGAGGAGACCTTGGGGGCGCTGCGCGAGCTGCAAGACGGGGGTGCCGTGCGGCATGTGGGGGTCAGCAACTTCACCCCGTCGCAGGTGCTAGAGGCGCGCCGCTACGCCGACGTGTTCGCCAATCAGGTCGAGTACCACCCGTACCTGTCACAGGCGCGGCTCCTCGCGCAGGCGCGGGAGCTCGACTACCTGCTCACCGCCTACAGCCCGGTGGCGCGCGGCAAGGTGTCAAAAGATCCCACGCTCCGAGAGATCGGCGAGGCGCACGGCAAGACCCCCGGTCAGGTCGCGCTGCGCTGGCTCGTGCAGCAACGCGTCGCGGCGATCCCCAAAGCCGCATCGGCGGAGAACCGCGAGCGCAACCTCGACATCTTCGACTTCGCGCTCTCCGAAGAGGAGATGGCGCGCGTCGCGGCGCTCGACCGGGGTGAGCGCCTGGTCGACCCCGGCGACGGGCGGGATTGGGAGAGGTAGCCGTAGGGCGGTGTGTGGGCACGAGGTCATCCTTGCATCCCCTCCCTGACAATGGCATGATGGTTGTATGACACAGGTTGCCGTCCGAGCGTCCCCCCTCGGATGTAGCGGTGAGGGCAACGGGAAACGCCCACGTACGCGCGGCGGAGGGGGCGAGCGCTGCGCGCGCCGCGTTGGCGCGATGAGTGGAAGCGGTTGAGGGGGCTTCTCGCGCTGGCGCGCGCGCGCCTACGGGCGCAGTGGTCGGTGGTCGATCCCCTTTTGCGAGCTTACCTGCCGCTCGCGTTGTTCCTCGTCCTGATCGCTCTCGCCGTCGGCGCGCGGTGGGTGCGCGTGGGCGAGCTCTTTCGCGACCCGAACGCTCTTGCTGGCGTTCCGTTTTACCGCGGCGCGATCTCGAACGTCGGCGTGCTGCTCTGGTGGAGCGCCGCGGTCGTCTGTTTTTTAAGCCGAGCGCTCCTGCTCATAGTGAAAGGGCGCGTGAGGCGCGCGCTTTCTTCTGGTCCCTGGGTTGGCTTACGGCCGCGCTCGCGCTGGACGACCTCTTTATGTTTCACGAGGAGGTGTTTCTGCGCCTGTTCGGCATCCCCGAAGAGGTCACCTTCCTCCTGTATGGGCTTTTGACCGCGCTACTTCTGTGGCGGTTTCGGCTGTTCATCCTGCAGAGCGATTTTCTGCCGCTCGTCGCGGCGCTCGCCTTTTTCACGCTCTCCATCTTTATCGACATCGGTGGGCTGTCACGCGTCGCCTCGCTGCGCGCCGGTCTCGAGCTCTTTTTCGAGGACAGCGCCAAGCTCTTTGGCATCGTCGGTTGGCTTTTCTACACCGCTCGGTTGAGCCTGCAGGTGGTGCCGAGGACGCTCGCGGTGTCGGCTGAGGGCCGTGCCCGGGTCTCCGTCCGGCCGGCCGCTAGGGAGGTTGTCGGCGCTCGCCTGCCCGAGCGCTAAGGGGGAGGTGCGCGGTGGCTGCACGACTCTTTGAAACGCGCTATCTGTTTGGGGGTCGCTCGTGACCGGTGCGGCCTACCCGCTCGAGTGGATCCGCGCGCAGTTTCCCGCGCTGAGTAGCGGCGAGGTGTGGCTCGACAACGCCGCCGGCGCGCAGGTGCCGCGGGCGGTGTTGGGTGCGCTGCACCACGCGATGAGCACCATGCAGGTCAACAAAGGGGGCGCCTACGCCGCCTCGAGGCGGGTCACGGCGGCCAAGGAGGGAGTGCGCGCCCGCGTCGCCGAGTTTCTCGGGGGGGCGCCGCACAACGTTATCTTCGGCCCGAACGCCACGACGCTCGTCGCGCTGCTCGCGCAGAGCGTCGGTGAAACCCTCGCGCCGGGGGACGAGGTGATCGTCACGGGTTTAGACCACCACGCCAACATCGACCCGTGGCGGCGCCTCGCGGCGCGCGGCGCGGTGCTGAAAACGTGGGTGCCCGTGGGACCGCAGGTGCGGCTCGAGCTGGGTGACCTGGAGGGGCTCCTCGGTTCCAAGACCAAGCTGGTCGCCGTCACGGCGGCGAGCAACGCGCTCGGCACGCTCACCGACCTCCCGGCGATCGCCGAGCGGGTGCACGCGGTCGGGGCGCGACTCATGGTCGACGCCGTACACTACGCCCCGCACGCCCTACCGGACGTGCGCGCGTGGGGCGCCGATATGCTCGTCTTTAGCCCCTACAAGGTCTTCGGGCCCCACCTCGGGGTGCTCTACCTGAGCGACGCGGCGTTAGGGGCGCTGCCAGCCCCGCGCCTCGCCTTTTTGCCGGCATCAGAGCCCATCGCCTGGGAGCCGGGGACGCAGAGCCACGAGGCGATCGTCGCCTTCGGCGGGGTCTTCCGTTACCTCGACGAGGTCGCCGCGCAGCTGGGCGTCGCGGGGTCGGGGCGCGGGGCGTGGGCCGCCGTGTTTGCGCGCTTCGCGGCGCACGAGCGGGCGCTGACAACGCGGCTGCTTGCGGGTCTAGAGCGGCTCGGCGCCGAACGCTACGGGCTCTTGGGCACGTCGGGTCGCACGGCGACGGTCGCGTTTAACCTACCTGGGCGCGCCCCCAAAGAGGTCGCGGGGCACCTCGCCGCGCGCGGCGTCGGCGCTGCTTGGGGCCACTTCTACGCCCATGAGCTGGTGATGAAACACCTTGGCCTCGCGGCGCGCGGCGGCGCGGTGCGGCTCAGCGCGCTGCACTACACCAGCTTTGAGGAGGTCGACGCGGCGCTCGAGGCGCTGGGGGCGTTGGCGTAGCCCCTAGCAGGGGCGCTGGGTGTGAGGGCGCTAGCTCCCTACCGCGCCGGCCGAGGGGCTCTCACCGGCGACGCTCTCGAGCAGCTCCCGGGCGTGCGCGAGCGCCGTCTTGGTGGCCGCGCCGGAGAGCATCCGCGCGAGCTCGGCCTCGCGTTCGCGGCCCGTAAGGCGCTCCACGCGGGTGACGGTGCGCCCCCCGCGTTCGCGCTTCTCGACCCGAAAGTGCGCGTCGGCGAAGGCGGCGACCTGCGGCAGGTGCGTCACGACCAGGACCTGGTGCTGCGCGGCGAGCCGTTTTAAAAGCGCGCCCACGGTGCGCGCGGTCTGGCCGCCTAACCCCGCGTCGACCTCGTCGAAGACGAGCGTGGGGAGCTCCGTACCGGTGACGACGTTGAGCGACAGCATGACCCGCGAGAGCTCCCCCCCCGAGGCGACCGCCGCGAGGGGGGCAGCCTCTTCGCCCAGGTTGGCGCGCAGCAAAAACGTGACCTTGTCCCTGCCGTGCGCGGCGAGCGCCGGGAGCGGTTCGAGGTGCACGCGAAACTGGGCGTTGCCCATCCCCAAGGGGCGCAGCTCGCGGGTCACCGCTTCGGAGAGCGCGGCGGCGGCGGCCCGGCGCGCGCTGGTGAGCGCGGCGGCGAGACCTTCAAGCTCCCCCCTCAGGGCGTCCCGCTCCGTTTGCAGCTCGAGCGCGCTCTCTTCGGCGCGCCCTAACGCCGCGAGTTCGCGCGCCGCCTCGTCGCGGTAGCTGAGCACCGCAGCGAGCGTGTCGCCGTACTTGCGTTTGAGGGTCTCAAGGAGCTGCAGCCGCGCCTCGAGCTCCTCTAAGCGCTCGGCGCTCCCCTCGAAGTCGTCGACGAAGCCGGCGACCTCGGCGGCGATCGCCTGCACGCTGGCGACCGCGTCGCGCAGCTCTCCGGCGAGCGCCGCGGGGGTGGCGTGGTAGCGCCCCGCCGTCTCTAGCTCGCGCAGCGCCCCCCCGAGCAGCCCGAGCGCGTTCGGCTCCCCCTCGCTAAGCGCGCCCAAGGCCACGCCGAGCGCGCTCTGGATGCGCTCGGCGTGGCGCAGGCTCTCGAGCGCCGCGCGCAGCGCCCCCTCCTCGTCGACTTGGAGCTTGGCGCGGTCGATCTCCTCGACCTGAAACGCCAGGATGTCGAGCCGCCGCGCCCGTTCGCGCGAAGCCGCCTCGAGCGCGGCGAGCTCGCGTTCGACCTCGGTCAAGCGCGCGTAGCGCGCGCCGTAGCGCGCCCGCTGCGCCTGCGCCTCGGGGCTCAGCAGGTTGTCCAGAAGCCGCCGCTGCTCGGCGCTCTCTAGAAGCGTCTGCGAAGCGTGCTGACCGTGGATGGCGAGGCGCTGCGCGCCGACCTGGGCGAGCTCGCCGACGGTCACGACCTCGCCGTCGAGCCGCGCGGTGCTCCGGCCCGAGGCCTGCACGCGCCGCGCGACGCTCGAAAGCGCCTCCTCGCTAGGGTTTGGATGCGGGGCGAAAAACCCCTGGACGAGCGCGCTCTGCGCCCCCGTGCGCACGGCTTTGGCGTCGGCGCGGCCGCCGATAAGGAGCGCTAGGGCGTCGACCAGGATGGATTTGCCCGCCCCCGTCTCGCCGGTGAGGACGTTGAGGCCGGGGGCGAACTCGAGGCGCAAAGCGTCGATAATCGCGAAGTCTCGCAGCTCGAGGGCGACCAGCACCCGCCCAGTATAGCGCCGCTCAGACCGCCCAAACGTACCCCGCCCCCCGAGCCCGCGGCTCCCAAAGTGCCAAAAAGCTAACACTTGCGCGCGCGGCCCGCACCTGCCCTAGCGCGCCCCTGGGGGGCGGTTTATACTGCCCCCAGCATGCCCGGTACCGCGTGCGTCTACGTCGAGTGCCCCCGCGACGCGTGGCAGGGGTTCGCTACCGTGATCCCCACGGAGGTCAAGGTGGGGTACGTGCGTTCGCTCCTCGAGGCGGGGTTTACGCGCCTCGACCTCGGGTCGTTCGTCTCGCCGCGGGCGGTGCCGCAAACCGCCGACACCGAGGCGCTCCTCGCTGCGCTCACGGTGCCCGAGGGGGTCGAGCTCAGCTGCGTGGTGCTCAACGAGCGCGGGGTCGAGCGGGCCGCGACGACGCGCGCGACGCACGTCGGCTTTCCGCTCTCGGTGAGCGAAACCTTTCAGCGGCGCAACGCCCGTCAGACGCTCGCGGAGGCGTGGGCGCTCTTGGCGCGCCTGCAGGCGGCCGCGCGCGCGGCGGGGCTAGGGTTCACGGTCTACCTGTCGATGGGTTTCGGCAACCCCTACGGGGAGCCGTGGCGCCCTGAGGACACGGCGCGCGCGCTCGCGCGGGTGCGCCAGCACGGGGTGACGCGCGTGGTGCTCGCCGACACGGTCGGGACCGCTACGCCGGAGCGCCTCGAGGCGGTGCTTGAGGCGGCCGCTCGGGAGGGGGCGGCGGCGAGCGAGCTCGGGCTGCACCTGCACGCCCCCCCGGGGGGCTGGCAGGCGACGGTCGCGCTCGCGCTGGCGCGCGGGGTGCGTTGGTTCGAGGGGGCCTTGGGGGGGCTCGGCGGGTGCCCGTTCGCGGCGGACGCGCGCACGGGCAACCTACCGACCGAAGCGGTCTTGCCCTTTTTGCTCGAGCGCGGTTTCTCGGTGACGCCCGCCGGGGCGCCGCTGGGAGACCTGGCGGCGGCGGCGCGCGCCCTGCGCGAGCGCTACGACCTACCGCGGCCCCCCGAGCGGGGGGGCGCGGCGTGACCTGGCAGGGGGCGCTAGCGGCGGCGCTCGAGGTGAGTTTCGACGCCCTGGCCGCCCTCGAAGGGGGGCGCGTCGTCGCGGCCAACGGGGCCCTAGGGGCGCTTGTGGGGTGCGCGCCGCACGAGCTGTGGGGGCGCGCGCTCGGGTCGCTGGTGCGCGTGGAGCCCCCGGCTGAAGGGGGGGTGTTAGAGGCGCTGCGGCGCGCGCCGCAACCCCTCGAGGGGACGCTGACCCTGTGGGGGGGCAAAGAGCTGCCGGTCGAACTGCTCTGGCGTCCCTGGCGGTTTCAGGGCCGCCCCGTCGAGCTCGTCGCGGTGCGCGGGGTCAGTCTGGCGACGAGCGCCCAGAGCGCGCTGCGGCGCTACCAAGCGACGCTCGAGCGCAAAAACAGCGACCTCGAGCGGGCCAACCGCGTGCAGCGCGAGTTTTTGGGGATCTTGTCGCACGAGCTGCGCACCCCGCTCACCTCGGTTATCGGCTACGCCCAGGTCTTGGGCGACGAGATCATAGGCCCCCTGAACGACAAACAGCGCGCCTACGCCGAGACGATCTACACCTCTGGGTTGCAGCTCATGCGGCTTATCGACGACCTTTTAGACCTCTCGCGCCTAGAGGCCGGGGACGTGGCGCTGCAGCGCCGCCCCGTGGCCGTCGCCGAGCTTTTGCGGGCGGGTGTGGCGGGCGTCGGCGCCGAAGCCCGCGCCAAGGGGCTCTCGGTGACGCTGCAACCGCCGCCAGAGGCGGCGCTCTACGGCGACCCCGCGCGGCTCGCGCAGGTGCTCGGGGCGCTGCTATCGAACGCGGTGAAGTTCACCCCGCTCGGCGGCCGGGTTTGGGTGAGCGCCGAGCTGCGCGAGAGCGAGGTCGTGCTGATGGTGCGCGACGACGGCATCGGCATCGCCCCGGAGCACCACGAGGGGGTGTTCTCGCCGTTTTTTCTGGTTGACGCCTCGAGCGCTCGGCAGCACCGCGGGGCGGGGCTCGGGCTCGCGCTCGCGCGGCGCATCGTCGAGCTGCACGGCGGGCGCATCTGGGTCGCGAGCGAGCTCGGGCGCGGCAGCACCTTCTACGTCGCCCTGCCGCGGGCGCCGCACGCTCCCCTAGGTGCCACGCCGCGCGCGCTGGGACCTAGCTAGCGTTCGGGCCGCTACGCCGTCGGCGGGACGTCGTAACCGCAGCGCGCGAGCTCCGCCCGGGTCGCCTCGAGGGCGCGCGCTTTGGTGGTCGCGAGGTCGGCGGCGACCGTCGCCCCCGCCGCCGCGACGTGCCCACCACCGCCGAGCGCGACGCAGATGGCCTGCGCCGAGACCCCCGCGCGCGAGCGCACCGAAACCTTGGTCTGCGGGGTTCCGTCTTGGCGCTCCTCGCGCAGAAAAAGCGCCACGACGGTGCCCTCGGCGTAGCGGATCTGCCCCACGTAGTCGCTCGAGTCGTCGTCGGTCGGGCCGATCTCTTGGCGCATCGCCTCGGTCAACTCGGCGTAGGCGACGAGGCCGCCCAGGGGGAACTCAACGGTCCCCATCACCTTGCCGAGCATCCGGAAAAAGTCGGGGTGACGCCACGCCAGACGGTCGGTCAGGTCGCTATAGGCGACGCCGCACGCGATCAGCTCCCCCGCCGCGCGCAGCACCTCTGGCGTCGTGTTGCCGAAGCGGAAGCCGCCGGTGTCGGTGAGGATACCCGTCAAACAGGGGGTGGCGAGCGCCGCGTCCCAGGGGACGCCGAGGGCGCTGATCAGGTCTTTGACCATGTGGGCGGTGGCCGCGCGGCCCGGTTCGACCCAGAGCAGGTCGCCAGCGCCGTTGTTGGTGCCGTGGTGGTCGATCACCACCGTGAGCGCGGCCCCCTCGACGCGCTCGTCCGTAACCGGCACCCCCACCAAGCGGCGGCTCACCTCGACGTCGAGCACGATGACCAACGTGTTTGGTTCAAGGTGCGTTAGAGGCGCTGAGAGCTCGCCCGCTTCGGCCAGGAAGGCGAGGTAGCGAGGGGGAGTGAGCGGCAAGGTGGTGCGTTTGCCGAGCCGGTCGAGCGCCCTTTTGAGCGCGAGCGCGCTGCCGAAGGCGTCGCCGTCGGGGCTCTCGTGTGAAGCGAGGACGATGGGACCCGCCCAGTCTCGTAGCTTCTGGGCGAGCTGTGCTGGCTTGTCGGGGTGTTCGGCGTGATCCGAGGTCATGGGGCACTATACCGAGCGCCCCCTTGAGTCTGTTGAGGGTAGCGTTCCACACGGCGACGCCTGCCCTGACGGGCTACCCTGGAGGGGACGAGAGGCAGTTGCTGCCAAGGGCGCGCCCCGGTAGGAGGAAGCGGTGCTGGACAAGCGAGCTGAAGGGCCCACGGAGGCAGCGGTCGACGCCGCTCCCCCGCGCGCGTTGCCGGGTGCTACTGGGGAGCGTGAGGGCGACCTCCGCGCCGACGTGACGGGTGTCCCGGAGGGTGCGGGCGTGGCCGGGAGCGATAGCGAGGGTACCGGCATCGGGGGGGCGGCCGCGCTGCCCGTTTCCGCTCGCCGCCGCGCGCTCTTCGGGCTGCGGCTTCTGCTCCTGGCGCTGCTCTTCGTCGGGGCGCTGCTCCTCTACCGCAGCGCGGGGCCGACCCCGCCGGCGCCCCTTTTCGTGCAGCGTGGCCTCAGCGCGCTGCCCGAAGTCGAGCGCCCCGAGGGGGAGCTGCTGCGCGTCTTCGAGGCGGCGCGCCCCGCGACCTTGCAGATCGAGTTGCGCGTCCCGGGGCATCCCTCGGGTTCCCCGCAGGGCATCGGCACGGGTTTTTTCATCTCGCCGGACGGTGAGGTGCTCACCGCCTATCACGTCGTCGACACCACCTTGGGCTTCGCCCGCCGCGGCGCGCTCGAGGCGGTCGGTCCGGACGGTGCGCGCTACGGGCTCGAGCTCGTCGGCTTCGACGCCTACCGCGACCTCGCGGTGCTGCAAGCCGACCTGCAGAGCGCCGGGGTTACCGAGGTACCGAGCTTGCCGCTCGCGCGCCGCGCGCTCGAGGTTGGGAGCGAAATCGTCGCTATCGGCAACAGCCGCGGCGAGTTTTTGGCGGGGCGCGTCGGGCGGGTGCGCCGTTTGGACGTCCGGGCGGCGCGGGCCGACTTCGCCGACGGCACCTCCGAGCTGACCGCCTCGCTCGCCCCCGGCGACTCCGGTGGGCCGGTGCTAAACCGCGACGGCGAGGTCGTCGGGGTGGTGAGCTATATCGCCATCACCGCGCAGCCGGGGCGTCCCCCCGGTTTGGACACGCTCCCCGACGCGCTCCCCGAAGGGCACCCCGAGATCACCCCGGAGCGCAACCGCTTCCCCTTCCTGAGGCTGCCGCAGCGCGAGCTGACGAGCACCTTCGCGTCGTACGCGGTGCCGGTCTCGGCCGAGAGCGACGTTTTGGCGGGGCTCCGCGAGGGGGTGCAGCGCGACGTGCCGGTGATCGGCTTTACCCTGGGGGTGCAGGGGGTCGGCCAGAGCTACGACCCGCGCCTGTTTCCCGACCGGGTGCTCGGGCCGCGCCCGGGGGTGGTCGTCGGCCAGGTCGCGCCGGGGAGCCCTGCCGAGCGGGCCGGGCTGCGCAGCGCGCGGCAAGAGGAGGTCTACCGTGACGGCGCCCTACAGGCGCTGCGCCCCGTGGCCGACGTGATCGTCTCCGTCGACGGCGAGAGCACCCCAACCTACGACGCTCTGACGAGCGTGATCCGCCGCCGGGCGATCGGTCAGACCGTCGAGCTCGAGGTGCAGCGCGGCGAGGAGCGGTTGCTGCTCCCCCTCGAGCTCGGCGCGCGCCGCGCGGTCTTCGGCCGGTAGCGCGCCGGCGGGGCGGCACAAAAAAGCAGCGCCCCCATCTCGGGGGCGCTCGCTAACGGCGCTCTGGTGGGCGATAGTGGATTTGAACCACTGACCTCGTCGTTATCAGCGACGCGCTCTAACCAACTGAGCTAATCGCCCGCGCCGACGTCGTAGCGCTCAAAAGCCTATCACGCGCTCTGCGCGCGCGTCAAGGGTTTTGAGCGCCCCCCGCTAGCGCCTCTTTGAGGAGCGCTTGGGCCTGCTGCGGGTTGGCCTTGCCGCCGGTTTTGCGCATCACTTGACCCACGAAAAAGCCGAGCAAGCCGACCTTGCCGCCGCGGTAGGCGCCGATCTTGTCGGGGTGCTCGGCGAGCACCGCCTCGACGATGGGCCGCAGCGCCTCAGCGCTCGAGACCTGCTTAAGGCCCCGCTGCTCGACGAGCTGCGCGGCGCTCTGGCCGGTCGCCGCCATCTCGGCCAGCACCTCCTTGCCCAGCCGCGCGCTCAGCGTACCGTCATCGACGAACGCGACGAGCTCGGCTAGCGCGCCCGGGGTGAGGCGCGCAGCCGAGCCCTCTTTGACGAGCCGCGCGACCTCGCTGACGACCCAGCTGGCGAGCTGCGGGCTCGGCTGCGCGCGCTGCGCCGCCTCGAAAAAGGCGCCGAGCGCCGCGTCTTTGGCGAGCGCGGCGGCCTCCTCGCGGTTGGCGCCGAGCGTCAGGTAGCGTTCAAACGCCTCCCTCGCCGCCCCCGAGAGCCGAGCGGCGGGGTCTTGCGGTTCGGTCTGCAGCGGGGCAGGTTTGGCTGTCGCTTCGGCTTTGTAGCGCGCTTCGGGGCGCGCGGACGCTCTGGGGCTCGGCGTCACGCTCAGCCCGATGATGCGGTTGAAGACGAGCGCGTCGGGCCTCGAGTCGACCGGGTCGCGCCAGAAGTACCCCTGCCGCTCGAACTGGTAGCGGGTGTCGGCGGGGTCGTCGCGTACGCTCGGTTCGACGACGCCCCGTTTGACCACGAGCGAGTCCGGCGTCAGGTGCTGGACGTAGCTCCCCTCACCCTCTTCGGGGTTGGGTACGCTAAAGAGCCGCTCGTAGAGGCGGAACTCGGCGGGCACCGCCCCCGCGGCGGCGACCCAGTGGATCACCCCCTTGACCCCCTCGCTCGGCGCTTTGCCGAACGAGTCCGGTTCGTAGGTGCAGCGCAGCTCCGTCACCGCGCCCTCGTCGTCTTTGATGACCTCGTCGCAGCGGATGACGTAGGCGTGGCGCAACCGCACCTTCGCCCCGGGGGAGAGGCGCCGAAAGCCGCGTTCGGGGTGCTCCTGGAAGTCGCTGCGTTCGATGTAGAGCTCGCGCCCAAAGGGCACCGTGCGCGCGCCCTCTTTGGGGACGTCGTGCGGCCAATAGGGGACGCTGAGGGGTTCGGTGTGCCCCTCGGGGAGGTTCGTCACGACCACCTTGAGGGGGTCGAGGACCGCCATCACCCGCGGCGCGCGGTAGTTGAGGTCGTCGCGGATGGTGGCCTCCAAAAGGCCGATGTCGGCGCGCGAATTCGTCTTGGCGACCCCGATGCGCTCGGTGAAAAAGGTGCGGATCGCCTCCGGCGTCACCCCGCGGCGCCGAAAGCCGGAGAGCGTCGGCATGCGGGGGTCGTCCCAACCCCGGACGTGCCCCCCTTTGACGAGCCCGATCAGCTTGCGCTTACTCAGCACCGTGTAGGTCATGTTGAAGCGGGCGAACTCGTACTGGTAGGGCCGCGGCGCCGCGGGAAAACCGACCTTGCCGCGCAGCGCTTCGAGCAGCCAGTCGTACACCGCGCGGTTGTTCTCGAACTCGAGGGTGCATAGCGAGTGCGTCACCCCCTCGATAAAGTCCTCTAAGGGGTGGGCAAAGTCGTACATCGGGTAGATGTGCCACGCGTCCCCCGTGCGGTAGTGGGGGGCGTTGACGATGCGGTAGAGCACGGGGTCTCGCAGCTTGAAGTTGGGGTGGGCGAGGTCGATCTTGGCGCGCAGCACGTGGGCGCCGTTGGCGAACTCGCCCGCTCGCATGCGCTCTAAGAGGTCGAGGTTCTCCGCTACGCTGCGGTCGCGGTAGGGGCTCGGGCGGCCGGGTTGGGTGGTCGTCCCGCGAAGCTCGCGCATCTCGTCTTCGGAGACCGAGTCGACGTACGCGAGCCCGTCTTTGACGAGCTGCACGGCGCAGGCGTAAAAGCGGTCGAAGTAGTCGCTGGCAAAACGCACCTGCGCGGGTTCGAAGCCGAGCCAGCGTACGTCCGCCACAATGCTCTCGACGAACTCAGGGTCTTCGGTCTCGGGGTTGGTGTCGTCGAAGCGGAGGGTGCAGAGGCCGCCGTAGTCGTGTGCCAACCCGAAGTTCAGGCAGATGCTCTTGGCGTGCCCGATGTGCAAGTAGCCGTTGGGTTCGGGGGGGAAGCGGGTGACGACCCCTGGGTAGCGCCCCTCCTCGAGGTCACGGTCGATGATCTCGGTGATAAAGTTTTCTGCGACGAGGCGCTTTTTAGGCGCTTCTTTGCCGAGGGTGTCGCCGCGGATTTCCGCGTCCGCTTCGAGGTCGTGGGGAGCCGCTCCAGCCATGCTTGAGCCTAGCATAGTGCGGCGCTCCCCGAGGTGCGCGGCTGACCGGGAGCTTAGGGTCTCAGTCAGATTCCACCACGGGCCGCGGGCGCTCGGGGCCAGGGGCGCTAAGCGGCTGAAGAGCCGAGGCTACAACAGCACCCTCGAGCGAAACTCCAGCCGCCCCTTGTGGCCGACCTTGTGGTGAAAGATTGCCCCCGCCCCCGCGCCGTCCCCTTGAGCCGTGGTGACGAAGAGCTCGTCGAAGTTAGGCCCTCCGAAAGCCGCCGAGGAGACGTTCTGGGCGTCGACTGCGAGGCGTTCTAACACCTCCCCGTCGGGGGCGTGGTGCAAAATCGCCCCGCCGCGAAAGCGCGCCGAGTAGAAGCTCCCGTCGGCGGCCATCGCCAGCCCGTCGGGGGTGCCCTCGTCCTCGGCGGCGGCGTAGACCCGCTCGCGGGCCGAGAGCGCGTTCGTGTCGGCGTCGTAGGCGAAGCGGTAGATATGCCGCGCGGTCGAATCGGTCCAGTAAAACGCGCTCAAATCCGGCGAGAAGCCCATGCCGTTGGCCGTGCCCGTGCCCCCAAAAAGCTTCGTCACGCTGCCGTCTAGGCCGACGCGGTAGAGGCCGCCGGAGGTCTTGCTCGCACCGATGGTGCCCGCGAAGACCTCGCCGTTAGGTGCGGCGATCACGTCGTTAAAGCGCGCCATCCCGGGTTCGTCGACCTCCCGCAGCACCACCGCCTCTTCGCCGACGACGAGCCGCGCAATGTCGCGCACGCGAAAGAGGAGCAAGCTCCCGTCGTCTTGCAGGGTGAACCCGCCGACTTTCTCCCCCGAGTAGATGACGTCATGCCCCCCATCCTTGAAGCGGTGCAGGGTGCCGCCGTCGATGTCGGTCCAGTAGAGGCAAGCTTCGCGCGTGTCCCACAAGGGGTTTTCGCCGAGTTTGCAGTTGGCTTGAACGAGGATGTCCATACCGCTACGTTAACGCGGCGCCGACGCCCAAAAAGCCGCCTGTACCCGATTTCCCCGGCCGCTAAACGCTGCCACGTAGCGGCGACCTGCCCAGCCGCGAACGCGTGTTAGACTCGCGGGCGTGTCGCTCCGGCTCCCCGATACCGTGCAGCTACCGCGCGTCGAGATCTTAGCGCCCGTGCTCGGACAGCTCACCTTCGGCGCGCTCGCCGGTTTTGCCGCGGGCTACGCCCTCAAAAAGGTCGGTAAGCTCGCCGCCATCGCGTTGGGGATCTTTTTCATCCTCCTCCAGCTGCTCGCCTACTTCGGTTTCGTCGAGGTGAACTGGTTGCAGATCCAGCGCCACGTCGATCCGCTGCTGCAACCCGACGCGCTCGAGGGGTTGTGGCGCAACCTGCTCGCCTTGTTGACCCTCAACCTCCCCTTCGCCGCCGCTTTCGTACCGGGCTTCGTGGTCGGGTTGCAGCGCGGGTAGCGGCCTCGGGTCTCCGGGTTTAGGCAGGGATTGTGAGCGCAGCGGGCTCAAGCTATTTGATACCGGGGTCTTGACATCCGCCGCGCGGCGTGCGTATCATCGGCTTTGGTTAGCACTCGCACAGGCCGAGTGCTAAAAAGCTGTCCCCACAGGAGGTCCCATCCATGACGCTACGACCCTTAGGCGACAAGGTCATCGTCGAAGTGATCGACGAGCCGCAGACCACGGCGAGCGGGATCGTGTTGCCCGACACGGCCAAGGAAAAGAGCCAGAAGGGCAAAGTCATCGCCGTCGGCCCCGGCAAGCTGCTCGACAACGGCCAGCGTGCGGCTCTCGAGGTCAACGAAGGTGACACCGTGATGTTCGCCAAGTACGGCGGCACCGAAGTCACCTTAGACGGCAAAGAGCTGATGATTCTCAGCGAGCGCGACATCCACGCGATCATCGCTTAGTAGGGAGAGACCATGGCAAAAGACCTCATTTTCCAAGAAGAAGCGCGCCGCAGCCTCGAGCGCGGCGTCAACGCGGTAGCCAACGCCGTCAAGGTCACCTTGGGCCCCAAAGGCCGCAACGTGGTGTTGGAGAAGAAGTTCGGCTCGCCGACCATCACCAAAGACGGCGTCACGGTCGCTAAAGACATCGAGCTCGGCAACGGCCTTGAAAACATCGGTGCCAAACTCCTGATCGAGATCGCCTCGAAGACCAACGACATCACCGGTGACGGTACCACGACCGCGACGGTGCTCGGTCAGGCGATCGTCAAAGAGGGTTTGCGCAACGTCGCGGCGGGCGCCAACCCCCTCGCGCTAAAGCGCGGCATCGACAAAGGCGTCGAGGCGGCGGTTGAAGAGATCCGCAAAATGGCCCGCAGCGTCGAGGACTCGAAGGCGGTCGCCGAAGTCGCCGCCATTTCGGCCAACGACCGCGAGATCGGCCAGCTCATCGCCGAAGCGATGGACAAAGTCGGCCGCGACGGCGTGATCACCGTTGAGGAGTCCAAGGGTCTCGACACCGAGCTCGACGTCGTCGAGGGGATGCAGTTCGACAAGGGGTACATCAGCCCCTACTTCATCACCGACTCCGACACCATGGAAGCGGTGCTCGAAGACGCCTACATCCTCATCCACGAGAAGAAGATCTCGGCGCTTAAAGACCTCTTGCCGGTGCTCGAGCAGGTCGCCCAGACCGGCCGCCCGCTTTTGATCATCGCCGAGGACATCGAAGGCGAGGCGCTCGCGACCCTGGTCGTCAACAAAATCCGCGGCACCCTGAATATCGCCGCCGTCAAAGCCCCCGGTTTCGGTGACCGCCGCAAGGAGATGCTCAAAGACATCGCGGCTGTCACGGGTGGTACGGTCGTCTCCGAGGAGCTCGGCTACAAGCTCGAGAACACCCGCCTCGACATGCTCGGCCGCGCCAACCGCATCCGCATCTCGAAGGATGAAACCACCATCATCGAGGGTAAGGGCGACCAGAGCGCCATCGAAGCGCGCGTCAAGGCGATCCGCACGGAGATCGAGAACACCGACTCCGACTACGCCCGCGAAAAGCTGCAGGAGCGCCTCGCCAAGCTCGCCGGCGGCGTCGCGGTGATCCGCGTCGGGGCGGCGACCGAAACTGAGCTCAAGGAGAAAAAGCACCGCTTCGAGGACGCGCTCTCGACCGCGCGTTCGGCCGTGGAAGAGGGCATCGTCGCCGGCGGTGGGGTGACGCTCATCCACGCGATTAGCGCCGTTGCCGAAGTCGCCAAGGGCCTCGAGGGCGACGAGCGCACGGGCGCTCTGATTCTCATGCGCGCGCTCGAGGAGCCGGCTCGCCAGATCGCTGCCAACGCCGGCGCCGAGGGCAGCGTGATCGTCAACGCCATCAAGGGCAAAAACGACGGCCGCTACGGCTACAACGCCGAGACGGGCGAGTTCGTCGACGACATGATCGAAGCGGGTATCGTCGATCCCGCCAAAGTCACCCGGACGGCGCTACAGAACGCGGCCTCCATCGCCTCGCTGCTGCTGACCACCGAAGCGGTCATCGCCGAGCGCCCCGAGAAAGAGGAGCCCGCAGCGGCCGGTGCCGGCGCGGGCGGCGGCATGGGCGGTATGGGCGGGATGGACTTCTAAGTCCCGCACCTCGCGAAACAGTGAAAGGTCAAGGAGCGGCTTCGGCCGCTCTTTTTTCTTTTGTAGCTTGGTTGCAGCTAGATAAAAAGCAGCCAGATAAAAACAAGTACCCCATTTGCTACTTGAAGAAGCGGTAAAGAAAGGGGATGGTGGTTTTGTCTATGAACCTACAACCCCGGTACCAGCATAGCCTTAAGGAGCTGTTTTTGCGCGTTTACATCTTAGTTGATGACTGGCTCAAGGAGCATGAAACGCGTTCTGCGTTGCCCAAGCAGTTCTGACAAGTTGCGTCTTACGGCGAGCTGTTCACCATCGCAGTCGTCGGCGAGTTGGTGGCTCAGCTCTATAGGTCGATCTGGTACTAGGGTCTGTCTGACTGATTAGAGCCAGAGGACTATGGAGGCTACAAGTACGCCAGCGAGGTAGTTTCTGCCGCGTTTGTCGTAGCGGGTCGCCACGGCCCGGAAGTCTTTGAGCCGATTGATGCAACGCTCAATGACGTTGCGACCTTTGTAAGCCTCAGTGTCACAAACGGGTGGACGCCCACCCTTAGAACCCTTGGCAAGCCGATGCTTCTTGGCATCTTCTCGCTCAGGGCTGATACAGCGGATGCCCTGGCGTCTCAACACTTGGCGTTGCTTCTTAAAGCTGTAGGCGCGGTCTAAGCGGAGCCGTGGAGGTCGTTTTCTCGGTTGCCCTGTGCCTAAGCGGGGCACCCGAATCTTATCTAAAACCCGCTCCAACCAGGCAGCGTCGTTGCATTGCCCAGCACTTACTACCAGGGATAGGGGTCGAACCTTGCCGTCGGCACAGACATGAACTTTGCTGGTGTGGCCACCGCGCAACTGACCCAGCCACTCGTCCGCTACATCCCCCTTTTTTCTCCCTCGGCAGGCTGCTTCCTTGCGCCCGCAGCACTATGGTGAGCTTTGATGTGGCTGCTGTCCAAGGCTGCCCCGTCCCAATCAATATCGCCCCTGGCGTCAGCATGAGCCTGAAGCGTTTGCAGGATGTGCCTCTACGTACCGTCCACGCTCCCACCTCGTGAACCGGTCCCAACACGTTTGCCAAGCTCCGTAGCGCTCAGGAACATCTCGCCAGGGTGCCCCTGTTTTTAAACGCCACAGAATGCCGTCGATAACGCGGCGATGATCAACGTAGGCGTGTCCTCGTCGGGGATTCGCAGGTAAATGCGGCTCAAGTGCTTGCCACTGTTTCTCGCTTAGGTCCGTTCGTGCCATTTCCCTACCCTAAACCACCTTCAACGGTTCTGTCAGACAGACCCTAGCTGATGCGTCAAAGCTACTGCGACTTGTTTCCCAAGCCGCCCGAGTGTAGACGTTACCACCGTGTGGTATGCAACGCCGAAAAGCTGTGGGCAACGCTAGCGGTCGAGGTGGCGGGTAGCGGCGCTATTGGCGTTAAGCTCGCAGACGCCAAACCGCTGCATGTCGCTAAAGGCAGGCGTGCCGAGCGTACAAGATGTCTCGGGGCGAGCAAGGGCTTGTCAACGATGGGTATGGTCTACGGGTTCAAGCTCCATGCACGTGTGAAGTAGTCCAAGCATTCAAAGCTATGCAGGAGCTGGTTGGGCTCTAGGGATGAACGAAGCGAAACTGAGTGACGAGCAGTGGGCCGTTATCGAGCCGCTGCTACCTCCTCAACCCCGCACTGGACGCAGACGGGAGCATGACCGAGAAGTGCTCAACAGCTTGGTCTATCGCTTGGCTACGGGCGCCCGTTACCGCGACTTGCCACGCACAGCTGAGTACGCCCCACGCACCACCCCTACCACTGACTCAAAACGTGGTCTGAAGCGGGGTGTACGGGCGCGGATCTGGCAGGAGCTGCTGAGCCTTGTGGAAAGAGACGGCAAGCTCGACCTGAGTAAAGGCAGTTTGGACGGCAGCTTCGTACCTGCGAAAAGGGGGGTGAGCAAGTCGACCATGGACGCAAAGGCAAAGGTTCAACTCTGATGGTCGTGAGCGAAGGCCATGGCCTACCCGTCGCTTTTCTGCTAAGCCCCCCACAGCCTCCATGAGTTGCGGCTTGCACTGCCGACGCCGGCGCAGATTCGTGTTCCCAGTACATGGCGGAGGCGACCGAAAAAGCGCAGCAAAGCGTTGGCGATGGATACTGCCTTCGACTCTCAAGCAGTGCGACGGTCGCTACGTAGATGTGGCATCAAAGCTTCAGCTCCTGAACGCAAGCGCCGTGGTAAACGCAGGCAGAAGGGGGCGCATCCTAAGCTCTACCCCGTGAGCCTGGGACGCTGGATGGTCGAGCGGGTCAACACTTGGCATGACCATTGCCGAGGACGCGTCGTACGCTACGACCGCAAAGCCGCTCATTATCGCGCCTACGTGCTCCTCTCCGCCATCCTCTTATGCCTTAGACATCTGCTTATCCCTGCTTAATCTACGCGTTCTTGGGCTGGTTCACGATTTGCTGTAGGGCGCTCTAGCTAACAAAATGTGCTCGCCTCTCTGTGTTGTACAGGTTTTTTAGTTTATAACACCTTTTTTAGCTTTTTTCTCACTTCAATTAGTTCAAAAACAGCGTGGTAGCGTAACATATCAAAAGTTCCCAAACCTTGCTGTTCGATCCTTTCAACGTCCGCAAGCATCTCTGAGTCAAAATGTTGCCGCCATTCACCGATGACGCCTTTACGAAAAAAGCGTTTGTGTTCCTCGAGTTTGTCCTGCCCCCGCACTTTTTGGAGATTGCTCAATGTGGTTTTGTCTCTGATTTTTTTAATATCAACTGGAGTTAGAGGCATCCCGAGGAAATCGGTAATTTTACTAACCTCATTTTCAAAATCATTTTTTAAAACTTCAAACGACGTAATGTAAATTTTTGGGGAAGGAATACTCCAAACCTTATGGTATATAACAAGTTGCTGTGCTTTATATCGCCCGAAGCGCCAGTAATACTTCCTGAATCCGTCTTTGATGTATTCTTGCTTCGCATACTTCTCCTGAAACTTACCTTCGCGTATTATGTGATAGTAGTGGGAAACGAGGGAGTCTTTGATGTCACGTTTGATGTCAAAGATAAAAACGTCGTCATATGATAACAACGTATCACGTAGACGCTCTGAAAAAAGGTGCATTTTGGTGAGATAGTTTTCTTTGTGATGAAGACCGGTTGCTAAGAATGGCTTTATTTTGCTTTGTGCTAGCCAAGGACGGGCAGGATATGGTAACCTACTATATTCGTATGGGACATAACTGAAGCGCTCGGTCGCCGAAAGGATTTCGAAAAGCCAGGTAGATCCCGATTTAAAAGCTCCGTTTGCGAGTACTAACATCCATAGGCTCCTAATCTTGCGGCTTCGTCAAGCCAAACCACATAGCATCATACTTAGGTTTACCCTCTAGGGTTTATCTGTGGTAAGCAGCATGAGCAGCTTACGCGAAGCCTCACCAGTTTAGCGGAAACACAGGGAATGAGCAAGAGAACGATGTGAGGGTCGAGCTTCCGAAAATTCTAAGCAGCACGAGCCATGAGGTCAAGAGCCAAGGTTAGCTGAGTACGAAACAGCTCAACCACATGTTTGATGGAGCAGAGCCCCGTCGCGTCAGGAGACCAATGATGGCACTGGACAAGCCCGCTAACACCCTTGCCGCCTGATACCGACGAATGCGTAAGGCACCTCTTGCATTCTGTACATCCCGCGTTCTGTGGAGGTGGTTTTCGATCGTCCAGTGCCCCCACAACCAGGTCAGCACCTGCTTGGCTTCCGCCTCCTGTGGAGAAAGGTTTGTTATGAGGTAGCGTGCCAGCTTCCCTACATGCTTCACGCTTGCAAAATCTTCAACGCCGAAGTTCGGGGGCACCAACTGCAAGGAACGTTTCTCAAGCCAGCCCTTGTGCACCTCACTCATCTGGTGGGTGGTTGCAAAAGGCTGGGGAGGGAAGGCCCTCACGAAACACCTCTGCGAGAAGCTCTTGTGGCTGTTGCTGATTCTCCTTCACCAGTAGCAGGTAGCGTCCTTGCTGCTCAATCACAGCCGTAAACCCTTTGTGTGTTAGTAAAGCATCGGCGGTGATCAGCATACCTGTTGAGTTCAGGCCACCCAATAGGCTCTTGGCAGTGCTGATTTCGTTGCGCTTGCCGGAAACTTGCTGCTGGGCAACCGTGCTGCGGTAGCGCTGATGAACAAACGATAGCAGATGCGTTGCCTTCTGCCCCTTGAGCACATCAGCGCTACCACCCAAGGTCTTACCCTTTGCTGCGTAGCAAAGGAACTGTCTTGCTCCGCTGCACCTAATGTGTTCAAGCACGCTCATATCGCTCGACATCAAGATGACGCATAGCGTAGCGGAAGGTATCGCCACAGGGTAAGTAGGGGCGCCTAATAGCGGCGGGCGGTAAGAGTGGTTGCGCACGAAGCGTGCCATTGTGGTATAGGCGTGGTACCCATAAAGCTTGGCTAACGTCATCAGGCACAGGATCAGCGACTGCCAGTAGAGACTTCCCTTTAATTTTCTTTCCTTAAGTAAAGCTTCGAGCACTACTTGGAGACTTTGGAGTGTGTATTGCCTCCTGAGGCTATTCCGCCTTACCTCGTAAACTTGTGCTCCTTCGGAGGATCTGGACCAGCGCGGGGCGCTTGGAACACCTCGGGGGCGGCTGCAGAGACGCTCTAGAGAAAAGCCCCGGGTTTTGGCGTGGCTTTAGCGAAAAGCGGGGTCCTTTACTTGGGGTCCCTAGTACTCGGGCGGCGTGTAGAGGTTGAGCGTTCGCAGCGGCTCGGCGCTCTGGGCAGCGATCTCGTGCGTCTCCCCCGCCTCGATGATGAGGAGGCTCCCCGGCGCGAGCGTGACCCGCTCCCCCGCGACGGTCGCCTCCCCCCGGCCCGAGACCACGAAGAGCCACTGGTCGCTCGTTTCGTGGACGTTGTCCTCGCCGCCCGTGCGCTGGCCCGGCGGCAGCGTCATCACGGCGGCCTGCGCCCGTTTCGTCTCGGCGACGACTTCGAAAAAGTGGTTGAACTCGAGCTGAAGCAGTTTCATAGGGGGAGTGTACCGAGACCCATGCGCCCCCCAACGTCAGGGGGGCCGCTTTCCGGGGGGCGCTGAGGCGTTAAGGGGCTCTGCTGATGCGCCCCTAGACGGTCAGCTCGGGCGCCTCTTCGGGGTGCCGGAAGTGCCCGTACTTGCCCCTAAAGTAGAGGAGCGGGCGCCCCTCGCGGTAGCGCAGCGCTTCGACCTCGCCGATGAAAAGGGTGTGGTCGCCCGCTTCGTGGCGGTCGACGGTGCGGCACACGAGGTGCGCGAGCGCCCCCTCGACGACTAGCAGGCCGGCAAAGGTGCCGAGCGCGGGTTCGGCGCCGCCCTCTAGCCCCGCGAAGTGGTTGCTGAGCGCCTCCTGGTCCTCACGCAAGATGCTGACGCCGTAGCGCTCGGCTTGGAGCAAGAGCGCGTGGGCGCGCGCCTTTTTGTCGATGGAGACGACCACCAACGGGGGGTTGAGCGACACCGACATAAAGGCGTTGGCGGTGATGCCGCGCACCCCTTCGCCGTTCGGTACCGTCACCACCGTGACGCCGGTAGCAAACCGCCCCAGCGCGTTGCGAAACTCGCGTGCATCCATCTCCGACCTCCTACGACCAGCTTACTCCTCGGCTGGCGTCCGAAGCGCCCCCTTGCGCCCCGGCTGCCTTAAAGTAGAGGGCGTGCCGCCGCAGAACGTCCCGCCGCCCTTTAGCCGCCTCGCCGACGTCTACGACGCCATCATGAGCGACATCGCGTACGACGCCTGGGCAGCGTTTATCCTGCAGCTCGCGCAGCGCGCCGGTGCCGAGCTGCCCGCGCCGGCGCGCACGCGCCTTTTAGACCTCGGCTGCGGCACCGGCAACTCCGCGGCGCCCTTCGTCGCGCGCGGCATGCAGGTCGTGGGGCTCGACGCCGCCGAGCGGATGCTCGAGGTGGCGCGCCGCAAACTGCCGGAGGCGCGCTTTGTGCGGGCGACCTTTACCGACTTCTCCCTCCCGGGGCGTTTCGACCTCGTGGTGTCGGTCTTCGACGCGCTCAACAACCTGCTCGAGCCCGGTGACCTTCGCCGCTGCGGGGAGCGCGTCTTGGCGCACCTCGAGCCCCACGGGGCGTTCGTCTTCGACGTCAACACGACCCACGGGTTGCGCGAGCTGTGGGAGGGGGGGCGCGCCGAGGGGTGGGTGGACGACGTGTACTACCTCTGGGAGCACACGTTTGACGAAACGACCGGGCTCGCCCAGGTGGTCGCCTACTGCGAGCGCGGGGGCCGCAGCTTTACCGAGGTGCATGTCGAGCGCCCCTACGACCCGCCCGAGATCGAGGCGCTGCTGCGCGCTGCCGGTTTCTCCTCGGTGCGCGCGGTCACCTATCCAGACGCCGACGCGCCGACTCCGGAAACCGAGCGCGTCTGGGTCGTGGCGCGCCCCTGATGCGCGCTCGGCTCGCCCCGGGCGCCTAGGCGCTCAAGACGCGCATCAAAAGGTCGCGCTTGGGTCTTAGGGTCAGCGTCGCTTCCGGCGTGACCGTCTGGCCGGGCGCTAGGCACAAGCGGCGCCCCTGGATCAGGGTCGCGAGCAGCAGCGTCGCCTCCATCTGGGCAAAGGCGTTGCCGATGCAGATGCGTGGACCACCGCCGAAGGGGAGATAGGCGAACTTGGGGAGCGCCGCGGTGTCGGCGAAGCGCTCCGGTCGGAACGCCTCGGGCTCGCGAAACCACCGCGGATCGCGGTGAACGACGTGGATGGGGATGACGACGATGCTCCCGGCGGGGACCACCGTGTCGCCGAGCGCGACCTCTTCGGTCGCGAGGCGGCCGATCTCGGGGGCGGGGGGAAAGAGGCGCATGGTCTCTTTGACGATGAGGTCGGTGTAGCGCAGCGCGCTCAGGTCGGCGAAGGTCGGCGCGCGCCCGCCCAGGACGCGCGCCACCTCCTCGCGCAGCGCCGCCTCGACCTCGGGGTGCTGCGCGAGGAGGTAAAAGGCCCAGGTCAGCGCGTTCGCGGTGGTTTCGTGTCCCGCTAGGATGAGCGTCACCGCCTCGTCGCGCACGGCTTTGTCGCTCATCCCCTGGCCCTCGTCGTCGACGGCGGCGAGCAGCATCGACAACAGGTCGCCGGTGTCGTCGCCCGAGCGGCGCCGCGCGTCGATCATCTCGTAAACGATCTCGTCGAGCGCTCTGGTGGCGCGCTGCGAGCGCCGGTTGCGGGGCGTCGGTAGCCAAGCGGGGAGCGGGATGGGCGTCGTGATGGTCTCGGTAGCGACGTGCAGCAGGGTTTCGAGGGCCTCCTTGACGCGCCCTGCCTGGGCGGTGATGTCGGTGTCGAACAAGGCCTTGGCGACGACCCGCAGGGTGAGCGCCATCATCTCGTGGTTGATCGCCAGGAGCTGGCCGGGGCGCCACGACGCGCGGCGCTCTTGGGCGTAGCGCACCATGATGTCGGCGTAGCTCGCGACGCGCGCGTGGTGAAAGGCAGGTTGGGCGAGCCGCCGCTGCCGCCGCCAGAAGTCGCCGTCCGAGGTCAAGAGCCCCTGCCCCAAGGTGGGCTCGAGCACCTTGTACGCGGGGGACTTGCGGAACTTGGCGGCGTCGCGCACCAGCACCTGGTGGATAAGCTCGGGCTCGGTGATAAAAAAGACGCGCTTGGTAAAGAAGCGCGCGCGCGCAACTCGGCGCTGCGCGGTCAACGTGCGGCCAAACCCGAGCGGGTCGCGCCGGTAGGCGGGCAGGTCGCCCCACACCGGGTGCCGGGGAAAAAGCGTGGTCATGAGGACAGTCTATGCGTTAGCGCCCCGTAAAAGCGCAGCGTACACCACCGCGGCGCAATGTGGTTACTGTGAGAACACGAGAAAATATGATGAGAAGCGGTGAGAATACTTGACAAGAACAGGCTCATGTTTTATAATGCCCAGTGTAAGGCGAAAGCCTTAATCACAGCACACGAGGAGGTTTCAGTATGGCCATGGTTCGTGCTCAAGATGCGCGCCCGGTGCCAGTTCAGCGCTGGGATCTCACGGAGGGTGCGGGGAGCCTTTTCAGGGAGTTCGACCGGCTCTTTGAACAGCTCGCCTCGCCGATGCTCAACACCAGCTCGTGGGCGTACGGTTACCCGGTCGACCTCTACGAAACCGCTGACAACGTGGTGCTCGAGATGGCCGTTCCCGGCGTGCACGTCCAGGATCTCGACGTCAGCGTCGAGGGGCGCCAGCTGACCATCAGCGGTACGCTGCCCAACGTCGCCGACGAAGGGCGCCGTTACTGGCTGCAGACGATCCCCCGCGGTCAGTTTAGCCGCACCGTCAGCCTGCCCGCCAGCGTCGAACTCGACAACATCCAGGCGAGCGTGCACGAAGGGCTCCTGACGCTCACCATGCCCAAAGCGGCGGCGGCCAAAGCGCGCAAGATCGAAATCACCAGCGGCTAAGCAGCCGAGCTTCCCCGTTGCGGCGCAGCGCACCCCCTACGCGCTGCGCCGCAACGCTTTGGGGCGCTCAGTCGAGCCCCGCCGCCTCGCGCACCGTGCGGGCGAGGTTCGAGACGTCCTCGTCACCGTAACCGCGCGCGATGAGGCCGGTTTCTAACTGTTCGACAAAGGCCGCGACGGGCAGCGGCACCCCTAGCGCGCGCGCTTCGGCGAGGGCGATCCCCAAGTCCTTGCGGTGCAGCCGCGTGCGAAACCCCAAGGGGTAGCTGCCCTTAAGCATGTTGGTGCTGCGGTTTTGCAGCACCCACGACCCCGCCGCCCCCTCTGCGAGGGCCGCGACGACCCCGTCCATCTCGAGCCCCGCCGCGAGCCCCAAGGCCATCCCCTCGGCGACCGCCGCGTAGGTCCCCGCGATGATCACCTGGTTGATCGCTTTGGCGAGCTGGCCGCTCCCCGAAGGTCCGACGTGCGTGACCGTGCGCCCGAGCTGTGCCAAGACGTGGCGGACCCGCGCCAGCACCGCGGCGTCACCGCCGACCATGATCGTCAGCGTGCCCCGCTCCGCCCCCTCGGAGCCGCCCGAAACGGGCGCGTCGAGCATCGCCACGCCGCGCGCTTGTAGCGCCTGCGCGACCTCGCGCGTTCGCGTCGGGCTGATCGTGCTCATGTCGATGAGCACGGCTCCGGACCGCATCCCGTGGAGCGCGCCCTCCGGGCCGAGCACGACGGCCTCGACGTCGGCGGTGTCGCTCACCATGGTGATCACCACGTCCTGGCCCTCTGCAGCGGCCCGCGGCGTCGGCGCGCGGCGCGCCCCCGAGACCAGCCGTTCGCGCTCGCGGGTGCGGTTGTGCACGGTGACGTCGAACCCCGCCGCTACGAGGCGCGCGGCCATGGGGGCGCCCATCGTACCGAGACCGATAAAGGCGACGTTGGTGGGTTGCGCTGCTGCCATGGGCCACATCATAACGGTGACACGGTGACGCCGCTGCTGCCGAGGGGCTCTCTCGGTGGGACCGCCCTAAAAGCTCGCCCTGAGGGGGCCGTCCCACTCGTAGGCACCGATGTCGGCCGCGCCGCGCTGCGGCACCGGTACCCCGCCGAGGTCGGCGCCGAAGCTGCGCGCGAGGGGGGCGCCCGCGTCGACCGTCGGGCTGTCGGGGCGGGGTCTGAAATCGATGGCGTCGGGGTCGACGAAGCGGGGCCGAGCGATCTTCGAGGTAGCGTGCAAGCGCGTCCCCGTGAGGTCGAGCCACGGGTCGCCGCCGCTACGCCAGAAGAGGTTGTGCGATTCCGAGAACGGGCCGTCGGCGTAGATCGCCTTGTGTTCGACCCAGAAGACGTTGTTGTGGGCCGCGAGGACCCCCTCGCTGCAGCCGCCGTAGCAGACCAGACCCTCGCTGCGCGCGCCCGTGAGGTACACCGTGTTGTGGTAGACCTCGGTGTTGGCGGTCGGCCCCCAAGCGCTCTGGGCCCCCCTCAAAACCAGAAATTGCGCACCCTGGCGTCTCGAGACGACGAGGTTGTACGCGTAGAGGGTGTCGCGGGTGCGGCTGCCACGCTCCCCACCGAGCTCCGAAAAGGCGAGGTCGTCGACCGAGAGGTTGTGGTGCACCGCGTTGCCCACCGCGCCGTAGACCTCGACGGCCGCGCCATCCTCGCCGTAATCGTGCGAGCACCCGACGTTGTCGCCGAAACGGTTGTAGGCCACCACGTTGTGGTCGCCGTTAAGGAGCACCCCCCAAGCGCCCGAGTCGTCGTCGGGGTGCGCGCGGCTCAGCTGGCTCATCACCGTGTTGTGGGTGAACGCGCTGTGGACGACCCGGTTGTAACGGGCCCCTTTGGCGACGTGAACGCCCGCAGTGTGCCCCGAAGCCTTGACGTGGCGCAAGGTGACGTGCTCGGCGCCCGGTGCCAGATGAAAACCGACGCGCCAACCGTAGGGTTGGTCGTCGCACGTGGGGTCGCGGGGCATCGCGGTGGTGTCCATGGTCGCCTCTACGTGCTCGACCACCACGTGCGAGCCGGTGACGTCGACGTTGACCCAAGCCCCGTCGTGGATGAGAGGATCTGCCCCCACGCCGTAGGCACCGACCCGGACGGGGCGCTCGGCGGTGCCGTGCCAGCGCACCTCGAGCGGTCCGCGCCAGGCGCAGCCGCGCTTCAAGAGGAGCGCGTCGCCCGCTCTCAGCTCGGCCCGGTGGGCCCGTGAAAGCGTCCTCCAGGCGCGTTCCGGGGTGGTACCGGCGTGGCGGTCGTCGCCGGCGTGGCAGTCGAGGTAGTAGGTCTGAGCGGCGCGCTGGGCGCGCTGCACACGAAAGGTGGCGCTCGCTTGCACCCGCCGCCCCTCGCTGGGCGTGAGGGTGGCGGTGAGCGTATAGCGCCCCGGCCGAAGCGCCGAGGGGTCGATCGCGGCGTCGAAGGGGGCGCGTTTGGCGACGTGTAGCGGTGCTCGTTGACCCTCGGGGCCGCTCAAGAAAAACGCGACGCCGCGCGCCGCCGCGGCGCCTTGCAACCGCACCGTGACCCGCTCCGAGACCGTGCGGCCCGCGAGGGGGGTGACGCCGGTTTCGGTGACGAGCACCAGGCGGGGACGCGCACTGGGCTCGAGCTCGGGCACCTCCTTCTGACCCCCGCAAGCGCTCAGCACAAAAGCGAGAAGGAGCCAAAGGGTGAGGCCACGGGGGCGGGGGGGTGACGGGCGTTTTGGAACGCCCGTTGTGAGGGTGCCGCTGCTCGGGGGGGCGAGCGGCGTGGCGAGCGTCGTCGACCTGGGCCGGTTCATCCACCCACCTTAGGCGAGCGCCGCGCCGCGCGCTGTTAGAAATTTTTCAACGCTTAAAGAGCCCGCCCGAGGGGGCTCGCCCCCAGGCGCCTCGTGGAGGCCGCTTTAAGCTTCGGTGCGGCGCGCGTCCGAGGACCTTGGTGGATATGATGGCGTTGTGAAGCCGCTAACGTGCACCAGGCGCACCGGAGAAACCGGTGCGTAACCGCTTTGAAAGCGTCAAGGACGCGCTCCTCTCGAGCTACTGGTTTATCCCCGGAGTGATGTCGTTAGGGGCGGCGCTGCTCGCGTCGCTCGTGTTGCGGCTGGGCGGCGATCTAGACCAGGAGCTCTTTCGCGACCTGGGGTTTGTCCACTTCAACGAGCCGGCCGGGGCGCGCGCGCTCGTCTCGACCATCGCGAGCTCGATGATCACCGTCGCGGGCACCATCTTTTCGATCACGTTGGCCGTGTTGCAGCTCACCTCGTCGCAGTTCGGTTCGCGGCTGCTGAATAACTTCATGCGCGACACCGGTAACCAGGTGGTGCTCGGCACCTTCGTGTCGACCTTTATCTACTGCATCTTCGTGATGCGCGCGATTCGCGAAGGGGGGGCGATCTCCGGCGACGAGTTCGTTCCGCACCTCGCCGTGCTGCTCGCGATCCTCTTCGCGCTCGCCAGCTTGGGTGTGCTCGTCTACTTCATCCACCACACCGCGCAGTCGGTGCAGGCCTCGAGCATCACCACGCGCATCGCTCGCGATCTCGCGGCGCTCACCGAGCGGCTCTACCCCGAGGCGCGGGGCGAGCGCCGAGAACACCTCCCGCGGCCGCCGGGGGAGGGGGTGCTCCTCGTTGCGCCGCGGGGCGGTTACCTCCAGGGGTTCGACCGCCAGGGGCTCATCACCTTCGCCGACCGGCGCGGGGTGGTCCTCGAGGTGCTGCACGAAACGGGCGCCTTTTTGCTGGAGGGGCAGCCGCTCGTACGCGTTTGGGGTGCTTTGGACGCGGGGGCGCGCGAGGAGCTCCTCGGTGCGTTTACCATAGGCCCCCGCCGCACCTCGGCGCGCGACCTCGACTTTTTGTTCGATGAGCTCTCCGAGATGGCGCTGCGGGCGCTCTCCAGGGGGGTCAACGACCCCGTTACCGCCATGCGCTGCACCGACCGGATCGCCGAGGGGATCAAGCGGCTCTGCGCCCGCGAGCGCCCGACGCAGTACCGCGGGGAAGGGGGGGCGCTCCGGCTGCTCGTCCCCGACTACGACCTCTCGCGCCTCGTGCACAGCACCTTGGGGGAGATGCGGCGCGCTACGGCGGACAACATGCTCTACTCGCTGCACCTCTTGGGGACGCTCGGGAAGCTGCTCGAGCTCACCGACGACGGGGCGCTCCACCGCACCCTCCGCGAGGAGGCGCGGCTCACCGTCGAGGGCGCTCAGAAGGCGCTGTTGGAGGACGACCACCGGCGTCTGCAGGAGCGCTACCTCGAGGTGACGCGGCGCGGTGACCCGAAGGCCACGAGCGCCTAGGGCCAGGTTCTGCGCCCGGTCGGCGTCGGCGTGGGCTCGTGCAAGGGCAGCTCGTGGATCACGCCCGACCGCCACGGGCGCCTGCCCCGACGCTAGACCAGCGGTTCCAGCGACCCCGTTGGCCAGCCCTAGCCCTTGAGGGCGAGCCGAGCGAGCCCCGACAGGACGTGCGGCGGGGTCTGCAGAGGGAGCCGCCACGCCTGCGGCGTGCGCCTAGCGACCTCCTCGAGGCGCGCGAGCATCGCTTCAAAGACGCTCTCGGGCATCGTCAGCGCGGGCGTTAGGCGCACCGTGCGGCTCGAATTGAGCGTGTAGCAGGCGTGAATACCGCCCCTATGCAGCGCGCGCAGGGCGAGCGCGCTGCCGAGCTGCGACACGAGCTCCTGAGGGAGGCGGGTGCGCGGCGAGAGGAGGGGCTGCAGCTGCAGTGCGAAGAGCATCCCGGAGCCCCGCACCGCCCGCAACAGCCCCGGGTAGCGCGCCTGCAGCGCCTCGAGGCGCGCCAAACCGCGTTCGCCGAGGACGCGCGCGCGGTGCGGTAGGTCCTCGTCGAGGATGATCTCGAGGGACTTGAGCGCGACCGCCATGGCGAGGGAGCCGCCGCCGAAGGTGTTCGAGTGCCGTTTGCTGGCGAGCCCCCCCAACGCGCGCGCCATGATCGCGCGCCGCGCCAGGGTCGCGCCGACCGGTACGAGCCCGCCGCCGAGCGGTTTGGCGAGCGTGATGACGTCGGGTTCGAGCCCCATGGCGAGCGCTTTAAAGAGCGCCCCGCAGCGCCCTAGACCGGTCTGAATCTCGTCGGCGACGACCACCAACCCGTAGCGCTGACGTAAGCGCTCTAGGGCGGGCAAAAACTCCGCCGGTGGGGTGATGACCCCGCCCTCGCCCTGTACGGGTTCGACGATCACGCCGGCGACGTTGTCGGGGCCGAGCTTGCGCACGGCGTCCTCGAGGCGCTGCGCGTCGCCGTAGGGGAGCGTGACGACGCCCTCCAAAAGGGGCCGAAAGGGCGCCTGAAACTCCTCGTTGGGGGTCAGCGAGAGCGCCCCCAGGGTCTTGCCGTGATAGGCGCGCGCGAAGTTGATGAGGTAACGCGCCCCCGGCCGAGCGGCGCGCACGAGCTTGAGGGCGGTTTCGACCGCCTCGGCGCCGCTATTGGAGAAGAACACCTGCGAGTCGGCGTGGCTCGGCGCCTCGCGCGCTAACAGCGCCACCAGGTTGGCCTCCAGCGCCCCGCGCCACGGGGAGAGCGCCTGCTGCGGCAACCCCATCCAGCGGTTCGCCTCGAGGTAGCGCGCCACGAAGGCCACGAGCGGCGGGTACGCCTCGCCGAAGGGGAGCGCCGCGTACCCGCCCGCGTTGATGAGCCGCTCGCCGGCGGGCCCCTCGAGCTCCCAGGGGGTGACGGCGACGAAGGGGCCGGCGATCCCGAGCGCCTCTAAAACCCGCACGAGGTCGCCGTTGCCGTGCGCGCGTTCAAGCGCCCCCAAGCGCGCCGGCTCGAGGCCGGCGAAGACCTCGTCCGTGCGCACGAGCCCGCTGGGGGGGGCTGCGGCGTCGCTGTCGCGGCGAAGGCCGGAGGCGCTCACGGGGGGTTCAAGGGCCGAGCGTCGCCCGGTTCCCCGCTTGGTCGGCGACCTCGATCACGAGCGGCCCTTCGACGTCCTGCGTAAAGGTCACCTCGGGGGCGGGGGTAAAGGAGAGCGCGACGCCGTTGACGCTGATGCTGCCCACCGCGTCGTCGTCGCGCACAACGCCCGAGACGCGGCTGCGCCCGCCTCCCAAGCTCTCGACGGCGGTGATCTCAATCGTCGGCGGGGTGCCGTCGACCTCTAGGGGCACCTCCAGGGTGGTGGTGCGCCCGTTGACGTCGGTGGCGGTGATGCGGGGGCGCCAGGTCCCCTCGGCGAGCTGCCGGGGGCGGAAGCCGAAGTTGATGAGCCGCTTGCCCCGTTCGCTGGCGAACGCGGGGTCAGCCAACAGGTCGGTGCCGTCGACCTGCAGCGAGACGATCCCGGCATCGTCGAGGACGTAACCGACGACGCGCACATCGTCGCCGCTGCGCACCGCCGCGCTGCGCGGTTCGGTAACGGTGATCACGGGGGCGAGCGAGTCGCCGCGGCTCACGCACCCCGCGAGCAGCGCGGCGAGGGCCGCCGCCCAGAGCCCCCAACGGCGCCTGTTGCGGGGGCCGCGGGGAGCGGGAGCGCTACGGGTAGACACCTTCACGGGGCTACTCTACCGCATCGTGGGCGCCTCGAGGGGTTTCCCGCGCGCTCGGGGCGCGCGTTGACACGGCGGGCGAGTCTGCTACACTAGCGCCATCGCTGTTCTGGGCGCCCAAGCGCGCCCCGTTCGAAAGGGGGACCTACCGGGCACCGCCGCACCTTTTTCGTCAGCAGCTCCCTTTAACAGCCCAACTCTCGCTCCAACCTAGGAGACACCGTGACACGACCCACCCGACGCGCTCTCCTCGCCCTCGCGCTGGCAGCGGCGCCCGCCGCGCTCGCCCAAGCGCCCGCCGACACCTACGTGGTCAACCAGTTCGGCGCCCCCGTCACGCTCGACCCGGCCCGCAACTACGACTCGGCCTCGAGCGAGATCATCGAGAACCTCTACGAAACCCTCTACACCTACGACGGCGAAGCCATCGACGCCTTTGTGCCGCAGCTCGCCACCGGCTACGAGGTGTCCGAAGACGGCACCGTCTACACCTTTACGCTCCGCGAAGGGGTGCCCTTTCATAGCGGCAACACCCTGACCTGCCGCGACGTCGAGTACTCGTTCGAGCGCGGTTTTGTCACCGCGCACCCCGAGGGGGCTTTTTCGTACCTTTTAGGGGCGCAGCTCCTAGGCACCCAGACCGACGGCACCGACCCCGAGGCGTACCAGCAGGAGGTCTCGTTTGCCGACATCGACGGCGCTATCGAGTGCCCCGACGGCGACGACGGGCTGACGGTGCAGTTCACCCTGCGTCAGGCCGACCCCGCTTTCTTGTCGATCATCGTCTACTCCGCCTTTAGCATCGTGGATTCGCAGTGGGCGATCGAGAACGGCATGTGGGACGGTACGGAAGCGACCTGGACCGAGTGGATCGGGCGCGACCTGACCCAGGAATTCATGCAGAACCAAGCGAGCGGTACGGGCGCCTACCGCTTGGTGAGCTGGGAGACAAACTCGCTTATCGCCGAACGCTTCGACGACTACTGGGGCGGCGCCCCCGCGCTCGAGGCGGTGGTGTACAACTACGTCGACGAGCAGGCCACCAACATCTTGGCGCTCACCCAAGGCGACGCCGACCGCATCGTTTTGGGCGACCGCGCCGGTCTGGCGCAGCTCCGCGGGGCGCCCGGGGTGCGCGTCGTCGAGCAGAACGAGGCGGGCGAACCCTTCTTGACCACCGTGGTCACCTCGATCTTTTTCAACTACGACATCAACACCGCCAACAACGAAGACGTCGGGTCGGGGCAGCTCGACGGCAACGGCATCCCAGCCGACTTCTTCCAGGACGAAAACGTCCGGCTGGGCTTTGCGCACCTTTTCGACCAGCAGGCGTTCGTCGACCAGGTCTTAGAGGGTCAGGGGCAAGCGCTCACCATGGGGCTGCCGCCGACCTTCTTGGGCTACAACCCCGACGTCGAGATCCGCACGCTCGACCTCGAGGCGGCCGAGGAGCACTTCCGCGCGGCCTATGGCGGTGAGCTCTGGGACACCGGCTTCCAGTTCACCGCGCTCTACAACGAGGGCAACACGGCGCGGCAGATCGCGCTGCAGATCATCGCGCAGAACTTAAGCGAGCTCAACCCCAACTTCCGGATGAACGTGCGCGGCCTGCCGTGGGCGGACTACCTCTCGCGCACCGACCAGCGCCTCGCGCCCCTCTTCGCGCTCGGTTGGGCGGCCGACTACGCCGACCCGCGCAACTTCATCAACACCTTCTACTCGAACGAGGGCTTTTACGCCGCGCGCACCTCGATCGACTTCCCCGAGATGCAGGCTTTGATCGATCAGGCCAACAGCATCATCGACCAGGAGGAGCGCGCGGCCCTCTACCAGGAGATCGGGCAGCTCCACTACGAGCTCGCGCCGCTCATTATCGTACCCGCGCAGTTCGACTACCTCGCCGTGCGCGAGAACCTGCAGGGCTACTACTACAACCCCATGCTCTCGGGCAACTTCTTCTGGAAAGACCTCTCGAAAAACTGAGCTGAGCCTTTAAGCGAGGGGCCCCCCTCTTCGGGGGCCCCTCGCTTTTCGTTTCGTACCCCGCTTTCTGCCTCGCGGTCTCCAGGTTCTCGGCGCCCAAAGCGCCCGGAGAAGCACCCTAACGCGCGTCACGTGCGTTCTGGGGGGGACCTTTGGATCAGGTGGGCGGTTTGTGCCGCTCAGCCCTGCAGCGCGTTGCTTTTTTGAACGTAGGGAGTATGATGGCGCCCGAGGAGAACCCCCGTGCTCGTGTTTATCATTCGGCGTTTGCTCTTTTTACCCGTCGTGTTTTTCGGCGTGACGCTGCTGATCGTGTTGCTCATGCAGCTCCTAGCACCCTATCAGCGCGCGGCGGCCTTTGTGCAGAGCGAGGCGCAGCTGCGCAACATCGAAGCGATCATCGAACAGTACGGCCTCGAGGACCCCTGGTACGAGCAGTACGGGCGCTGGCTCGGTCAGGTCTTTCGGGGCAACCTGGGCTACTCGCGCGTCACCAGCGAACCGGTGTGGACGACCCTGCAGCGGCGCTTTCCGGTCACCCTAGAGCTCACCCTCTACGCGATCGTCCCGGTGATCGCGCTCGGGGTGTGGTTGGGTTCGGCCGCCGCCATCCACCGCGACCGCTTCATCGACCAGTTCACCCGCGTGCTCTCCATCGTCGGCTGGTCGCTGCCGACCTTTGTGCTCGGCATCTGGCTGCTCGTGATCTTTTACGGCGTGCTGGGGTGGCTCGAGCCGGGGCGGCTGTCGACGACCTATCAGATTCAGGTCGCCCGCGGCGGCTTCTCGCACGTCACGGGGATGCTGACCGTCGACGCGCTCCTCAACGGCCGCTTGGACATCTTCTGGGACGCGCTCAAGCACCTGATCCTGCCGGTGATCACCCTGGCGGTGGTGCAAGCCGCGCAGATCATGCGGGTGATGCGCTCGTCGCTCCTCGACGCGCTCTCGCAAGACTACGTGCGCACGGCGCGCGCCAAGGGGTTGGATCAGCGCGTGGTTAACAACAAGCACGCCCGCCGCAACGCGCTCATCCCCGTGGTGACGCTCGCGGGTTTTGTGCTCATCGGCCTTATCAGCGGCCTGGTGATCACCGAAACGATCTTTAACTACCCCGGTCTGGGGCAGTGGGCGGCCGCCGCGGCGACGCAGCTCGACTACGCCTCGATCATGGGGTTTGCGGTCTTTACCGCCGTGGTGGTGGTGCTCGGCAACCTGCTCGTCGACATCGCTTACGGGGTCGTCGACCCGAGGATCCGTTATGACTAGCGCGCTTAATGGGCCGCGCACGTGGGTTTCGGGGCGTCGCGGGGTAGCGCGGCATGGATAGCGTGAACCTCGAGCTCGGCGTAGCGCACGACGACAGGCGCCCCGGCGCCCTCGCCCGCTGGTGGCGGAGCAAGGCGATGCGGCGCTTTCGGCGCAACCCGCTGGCTATCGTCGGGGTCCTTATCTCGGTGGCGTTCGCGCTCGTGGCGATTTTCGCGCCGCAGCTGACGCTCGGCCCGGACGCCCGCAACTGCTTGCGCGACCTCGGCCTAACGGCTGAGACGGTGAGCGAGGTGCGCAACCCGCTCTCCGGCGTCTTCTGGCGGGCGATCGTCGTGCCACCCGACCACGCGTGCTACACGGTGCCGCGCACGACCTTTTCGCCTATTCCCGTCGGCCCCGCCGAGGGCTCGATCATGGGCACGACGAGCGGCGGCTACGACATCTTTTACGGCCTCGTCTGGGGCACCCGCACGGCCTTTTTGATCGGCCTTTTCGTGGTGGGCTTCGGTCTCGTGGTGGGGATTATCTTCGGCAGCATCGCCGGCTACTTCGGCGGTTGGGTGGACAACGCGCTCATGCGTTTTACCGACATCGTCTTGTCGCTCCCCTCGCTCGTGCTGGCGCTCGTGCTGATCACCGTCTTCGGTAACAGCATCTTCAACCTGATGTTGGCGATCGCCCTCACGCAGTGGCCCGCGTACGCCCGGCTGCTGCGCGGCGACATCTTGCGGGTCAAGGAGCTCGAGTACGTGCAGAGCGCGCGGGCTCTGGGTGCGCGCGGTCCCAGCATCATCTTTCGGCACGTGCTTCCGAACGCCATCTCCTCGCTGCTCGTGATCGCCAGCTTAGACATCGGCTCGGTGGTGCTGATCGCCGCCTCGCTGTCGTTTTTGGGTCTCGGCACGCCGGTCGGTTACGCCGACTGGGGGCAGATGATCTCGTTTGCGCGCCAGTGGATCATCGGCCCGCCCGGCGACCCCTTCGGCTACTGGTTCGTCTCCTTCTGGCCGGGCGTGACCATCTTGCTCTTCGTGCTGGGGTGGAACCTGTTGGGTGACGCGTTTAGGGACGTGTTCGACCCGCGGAGCCAGTAGCCTTTGGCTTTCGCCGCGGGAGCGCGTGTAAGCCAACACGCGCAGGTGACACGGCGGTACTTGTGGGGACGTTGCAAAAACGGGACTAGGGCCTGAGCCCCTCGAGAAACGTCGCGAGGGCGTCGGCTTCGGCCGCGCTGAGGGTCCCCGGGGCGTGGCGCGGCATCGCCGCTTGGATGTAGGCGCGCAAAGCGGCGGGGTCGCGGAGCGCCTCCAAGGCGCCCGGGCCGCGCAGCGGCGGCGCGCGCCCGACGTCGAACATGTGGCGGTCGTTGATGGGGTAGGTGAGGCGCTTATAGCCGCCCGACTTGTGGCACTGCGTGCAGCGGCGGTGGCTTTCGGGAAACGCGAGGCGCGCCTCCTCGAGCCCCAAGCCAGTTGGTCCGTGGCAGACGGCGCAGCGGCGCCCGTAGAGCGCCTCGCCCAGCGCGCCGGCGCCACGGGGTGCTAGAGCGCTCCCAAAGCTGAGCGCCGCGAGCGCGAGGAGGGAGCCGACCAAGCGCGCGGGGTGGGTCATAGCGGCAGCTTATACCAGAGCCCGCGCCTTGTTGGCCAAGGGCGTCGGCTAAACAGACCAAAAAGCGCGCCCCTGCGGGCGCGCTACGGGTGACGCTGGGCCGGAGCTAGTGCGACGGTGAGCGCGTCGAGCGGCCGAGCTCGGCGGGGCGGATCGGTTCGCCGCCGTCGATGTGCGCGAGCGTGGCGGCGGCCAGGAGGCCGAAACCGACCTTGAGCGCGAGGTCGAAGATGGTAAAGAGGGAGGCCTCCATCGTCGCGCCGTAGGCGCGCCACCCCTCGGGCCCCAGAAGCCACAGGATCGGGTAGAGCGCCCAGAGGGTGACGTAGGCGCCGATCAGGCGGTCGATGACGGCTCTATGCTCGGGGAGGTGCGCGTGCGCCTCCTCACGGTAGGGGCGCAGCAGCAGATAGGCGAGCGCGGCGTAGAGGCCGAGCCCCAGGACGAAAAAGAGGTACTTGCTCGGCCCGACCGCGAGCGTCGCCAAAAAGCCGGCGCCGACCATCGCGGCGTTTGTACCGAGGAGCGCGGTGGTGGTCGCGAGGCGGCTGCGGCCGAGGTACGCGAAGAGGGTGACGAGCAGCGGCGTGGAGAGCGTCCAGGCGACGTAACGCGCCCACACCGTGCGGGTGCCCGCGCCTTCGCCGGTGTTAAACGTCCCCTCGATGGCGCCGTAGCCCGACGCCAGCGCGAGGTAGAGCGCTACGGCCACGAGGCACGCAAAAAAGGTCAGCTGAAAAACGATCTCGGCGCGGCCGTTGTGCAGCTTGCGCGCGCTGTAGGCGCCTAGGCCGAAGTAGAGGGCGCCGACCATCATGCCCATGGCCCCGAGCCAGAACCACGCTTGTGTTGAGGGTGTCATCAAAGCCTCCCGACGAAAGTGAAGTGTACGGTCTACCTTACCGCTTATACCTTACCGTCCCCGCGCCGTTTCGTCATCTGGGCAAAAACGGCCCCGCTCGACCGCGCGCTGCCCCTTTGGCGAGCCCCTGGTCGACGGGACGGGGCGTCAGCGCAGCGCTTTGCCGCGGCGCTGCAGCATCTGCTCGAGCCGCGTCACCTTGACCCGCGGTCGCCCCTGCGCCTTGCCCGCCTCGAGCTCATAGGCGTTGAGCTCGAGCCAGTGGTCGAAACCGACGAAAGCGACGCCCCGGGCCTCGAGGTAGCGCGTCACGGCGTCCGGGTCGGGTTCGGCGGCGGGGGGGAGCTGCGGCGCGTCCTCGAGGAGGCTGCGGACGGTCTCGGCGGCGTCGGCTTTGTTGGTGCCGATCACCCCCGTCGGCCCGCGTTTAATCCACCCCGCGACGTACTCGCCGGGGAGGACCTCGCCGCCTGCTTCTTGCGTCACGCGGCCGAGCGCGTTGGGGATCACCGCGCGCCGCTCGTCGAAGGGCACACCCGGCAGCGCGACCCCGCGGTAGCCGACCGAGCGGAGCACCATGCCGACCGGTAACACCTCGGTCTGGCCGGTGCCGACCGCGGTGAGGGTGCCGCCGCGCTCGCGCAGCTCGTTTTTCTCGACGCGCAACCCCTCGACGCGCTCTAGACCCAAAACCTCGACGGGGGAGCTTAGAAACTTGATGTGGATGCGGCGCGGTTTGCCCGCCGGGGTGCGCGCGGCAAACTCGCGCAGCACCTCGACGTTTTTGGCGACCATGGGGTCTTCGGTCAACGACGCTTCGCTGATGGGGTCGAGCTCGAGGTCTTGGGGGTCGACCAGGACGTCGGCGTTGGCGAGCTCGCCGAGCTCGCGCAGCTCTTTGGTGGTGAATTTGCCCTGCGCGGGGCCGCGCCGCCCGAGCATGTAGATGTCTCTCACGGCGCTCCGCTGCAGGGTCTCGATGGCGTGGTCGGCGATGTCGGTGTGCCGGAGCTCGTCGGCCGTTTTGGCGAGGATGCGGGTGACGTCAACCGCCACGTTGCCCATACCGATGACCGCGACGCTCCCGACCGACACGTCGGGGTCTAGGTCGGCGAAGTCGGGGTGACCGTTATACCAGGCGACGAACTCGGTCGCCGACAAGCTACCGCGGAGCGACTCGCCGGGGATCCCCAAAGGGCGGTCCGAGGGCGCGCCGACGGTGTAGATGAGCGCGTCGTAAAAGCGGCGCAGCTCCTCTTTGAGGACGTCTTTGCCGAAGGTGACGTGACCGAAAAAGCGCACCCGCGGGTCGTCCAGGGTCTTCTGGTAGAGCCGGGTGACGCTCTTGATCTTCTGGTGGTCGGGGGCGACGCCGTAGCGGACCAAGCCGAAGGGGGTGGGCAAGCGGTCGAAGAGGTCGATAGCGACCTCTAGAGGACCCTTGAGCAGGGCCTCGGCGGCGAAAAACCCCGACGGCCCGGCTCCGATGATGGCGACGCGCAAAGGGCGCTCAGCTGTACCAATATTCATAGGCGTGCACACCTTTTCGTGGTTTTGCGGTCAACCCCGCCCGCCGCCCTTGGGACGCACGGCGCCAGGGCGGCTTGCACGGCGTCTTGCGCCGGTTTCGGGGGCGCAGCCGCGCGCAGCAGCCTGTATCGTAACGCAAACCTCCCCTCGGGGCCAAACGGCCTGCGCCCGGCCGAACCCAAAAAACCCCGGGTGCGGTCCCGGGGTCTTGGTGGGCGCGGCGCCGCGTTTAGAGCGGTTCGACGATGAGGTACGCCCAGCTAAAGGCCAGCGCGCTGTTGCCCAAGCTGTCGGTCGCGCTCGGGCGGAACGCGTAGGCAAACTCCCCCTCCTGGTCGATGGGTTGCGCGTCGGGGGCGATGGCGACCTCCAGGGTGCAGCTCACCTCGGTCGGCGCACCCGCGAGCTGCGCGTCGCAGTCCGACGCGGTGACCGAGAAGGGGCCCGTGGGGAGCGGGCCCGCGAACTCCGAGTTGCGCAGCTCGACCCCTAGGTCGGTGATGCCGTCGGGGTCGCTAAACTCGAGCCGCAGCGAAAACGAGGAGCCGGCGGCGACCGTCACCGGGTTCTCCTCGCCCGTGACGAAGGTCTCGCCGTCGGCGCTGATCGCGATCACCCCCTGGGGGGCGGGCGGCACCTCGGCGGGGGCGGCCGCTTCGCCAGCTGCCTCGGCCGGGGCGTCTGGCTCCGCGTCGACCTCGGGCGGCTCGAGCTGCGTTACCGTCGCGCCACCGGGGGCGCCGATGGGCTCCTCGGCGCGGGGGAGCTCAGTGGCGGGTTCCTCGATGGGTTCGGCGATGGGCGGGGCGGGCTCGAGCGCCGCCGGTTGTTGGGGGGCGGGGGCGCAGGCCGCGAGCAGCGCGCCCGCCAAAAGGGGAAGCCACCTGTGCATCAAAACCTCCTTACCGGTGTGGCCGCACCAGCGTGGACGCGCGTCACTGCGCCGACGCCGTGCGGTCGACACCGCCTCTACAGGGCACTTTAGCATCCCCCTCTGGATGGCCTAGCCGCATCGGAACGGCGGGGACCAAGCCTAACCGACCTGGGCGCGAAACCAGCGGCAGCGCGCCGTCAAGGGGCAGCGAGAGCAACGCGGCGCGCGCCACACGCAGAGGCGCTGCCCGTGCACGAGGAGCGCCATGTGGAAGTTGTAGAGCACTGCGGGTTCGGGCGGCAGCAGCGCGAGCAGCGGGGCGTGCGCGGCGGTCGGCGTTTTGACGCGCGCGCTCAGCAGCCCCACGCGCTGGCTGACGCGGTAGACGTGCGTGTCGACGGGCAAGACGGGCCGAGCGAAACAGAAGAGCAGCACGAGCGAGGCCGTTTTGAGGCCGACGCCGGGGAGGCTGGTGAGCCACGCGAGCGCCTCGTCGAGGGGCAGGTCGCGCAGGAAGCTGAGGTCGGCCTCGGGGCTCCGCTCGAGCACGCGGGCGACGGTCTTTTGGATGTTGGGCGCTTTGACCTCGGGGTAGTTGGAGGGGGCGATGGCCTCGGCGAGCTCGGCGACCGGCGCGTCGCGCACCCCGACCCACGACCCGAAGCGCTCCCACATGCGCCGGTAGGCGCGCTCCTCGTTCTGCCAGGTGGTGCGCTGCGAGAGGATCGTCGAGACGAGTTCGTGCATCGGTTCGCGGCGCGGCGCGAGCTCCCGCTGGCCGTAGCGCTCGGTAAGGCGCCGCAGCGTCCAGAGCGCTTTTTCGCGGAGCGCTTCGGCCTCGTGCGGCGCGTCGGGGTCGGGTTCATGCGGGGGCGCTTCAGCCATCGCGCGGCTTCCGGGTCGCGGGGGTCACGGCGTCGGGGTGCACGGGATTGGGGTTCACAGCGCCAGTGTGCGCGTCCGCGCGCGCGAAGACCATAACGCACCCCGCTAAGCGCGGCGCTCACGCTGGGCGGGTCAAAAGCTCACCGAAGCGGTTGGTATGATAGCCCCATGATCAGCGTGGCCAACCGCATCTTCGTTCACCCGGACTATGCGGAGGCGTTCGAGGAGCGCTTTCGCAACCGCGCGGGGCAGGTCGACACCATGCCCGGTTTTCTCTCCAACCAGCTCTTGCGCCCGACCCGCGAGGGCGAGCCCTACGTGGTGCTGACCTTTTGGGAGAGCCTCGACGCCTTCGAGGCTTGGACCACGTCCGCGGCCTTTCGCGAGGGGCACGCGAAGAGCGGCAGCCTCCCCAAAGAGGCGTTTACGGGGCGCAACGTGCTCGAGATCCACCAGGTCATCCAGGATTCGCGCGACCCGGCGCTAAAGCCAGACGCGCCCCTCAAGCTGGGCGGCGCCCCTCACTGAGGTGCCCCGTTGAGCAACCTCACGCGCACCCCCAAGTTCGAGTACATCCAGCTCGAGGTCGTCCGCGACACCAGCAGCAGCTACTCGCTCATCATCACGGGGCGCAAGGGCGAGGAGCGCTTCGCGACGCACGCGGTCAACCTCATCCCCTACTTAAACGACCTCGGCGCCGACGGGTGGGAGGTCATCGCGGTGACCCCCACGGTGAGCCCGCTACGCGGCAAAGCCGCGTTCGGCAAACCCTACGGCGACTTCGAGGGCGAGGCGCGCTTCGAGGAGCGCACCTACCTGCTTAAGCGGACGGTCCTGTAGCGGAGGCGAAGCCGCGGGGCTGCTAGGCCCCCAGCTGCTGGCGGTGACGCCGCAGCACCCAAAAGGCCAGCGCCGCCCCCGGCAGCAGGCTTAAGTAGGAGAGCTGCATCGCCGCCGTGAGCCCGACGCGCTCCTGCAGGTAGCCGATGAGGATGTAGAGCACCCCGGCGGTGCCCCAGGTAAAGCCCATCAGCATCCCCGAGGCGGTGCCGACCGCGTGCGGTGCGAGGTCTTGAGCGCGCACCACCATCAAGGGCAACCCCGCGTTGACGAGCGCCCCGGCGAGCGCCACGAGCGCGAAAAAGAGCGGCGACCCGGCGGGGGCCCAGAGCATCCCCCAGAAGACGGGGAGCGCCAGGAGCATGGTGCCGGTAATGAGCGCCTGCGAGCTTAGGTGCCGTCCGAGCGCCCCCGCGATGACGCCCCCGGCGCCCGCTGCGACCGAAAAGGTGAGCAGCGTGCTGGCGATCAGCGCGCTGTCGCTCGCGACCCCCTGGGTGGTGACCAGCCAGAGCGGCACGGCGTTCGTAAAGGTCACGTAGGCGACGCTGCGGAGCACCCCCGAGACGCAGAGCACCCCCACGGGGCCGCGAAAGAGCGCGGCGTCGAAGAGCTTGGGTTTGGCGGCGCCGCGCAGGCGCGGCTGCGGGGGGGCGAGCACGAGCAGCGCCGCCCCGAGAGCGACCCCGGGCAGCATGAGCACGGGGCTCCACTCAAGCCCGAAGGTGCGCGCCACGAAGAGGATGATCGCCGGGCCGAGCGCCAGGCCGACCGTCCCGCCGGCGCTAAAGAGGCTGACTGTGAGCGCCTTGTTCGCCCCCCCGGCGGTGCGCGCCATGCTCGTACCGGCCGGGTGAAAGGCCGCCGACCCGAGCCCGCCGACGAGCAGCAGGGCAAAGAGCAGCCACGCGTCCGGCACCACCCCCATGAGCGAGAGGAGGGTGGAGCTCACCACCACCCCGAGCGCGCCTACCAGGCGCCGCCCGAGCCGGTCGGCCACCGCGCCGAAAAAGGGCTGCGTCACCGACGAGGAGAACGACAGGGTCGCGACCATCAGTGCGAGCGCCGTCTCGGTGAGGCCGAAGCGGCGCTGCAGCGTCGGCAACAGCGCCGCCAACATGCTCGTAAAGGCGTCGTTGGTGGCGTGCACGACGATGAGCAGCAGCGAGAGGGGGGCGCCCGAGAGGGCGAGGCGGCTGGAAAGCGTCGAGGGGGTCGCCATGCGCCAGTCTACGCCCCAGCGAGGACGCGGCGCCTCCACGGGTGGGCTCACGCCTCGTCGTCCGCCCCCTCCCCCTCGGGCCGCCGGCTCGGCGTGACGAAGACCGTTCTCTGCTGCGTAAAGTGCACCGCGCCGGGCGGCCCGCCCTTGGGTTTCCAGACGTGCTTTTTGAGGGTGTAGTCGACGGGCACGTTGTCCGAGTCGCCGGCTTTGGAGTAGGCGGCGGCGAGCTGCGCGGCGAAGAGGATCGTCTCAAAGGGGACCTCCCGGTTCTCGGCGCGGATGATGACGTGCGAGCCGGGGTGGCCCTGCGCGTGCAGCCACACGTCGCGGCTCTTGGCGAGCTTGAAGGTGAGCTCGTCGTTGCCCTTGGCGCTCCGGCCCACCCACACCTCGAAGCCCTGCGGGCTCCGGTAGCGCGTGCCGGGGGCGGCGCGGCGCGGCGCTCTGGGTTCGGCGAGGTAGCGCGCTTCGAGCGCCTCGAGCTCGTCTTCGTGAAGCTCGTCGAGGCGCGCCAAACGTTCCTCCAGGGTCCTTAGCTCGTCGTGCAGCGCCGCCTCGCGCGCCTCGGCCCCCTCGAGCCGCGCGAGCCGCTTTTTCGCCCGCTCGTAGCGGGCCTGGGCGTTCTCCACGGCGCTGAGGCGGGGCTCGAGCCTGATCCCTCTGGGCTCCCCCGAAAAGTCCATCAGCATCACCTCCGACGCCCCCGCGGGCACCTGGTGCGCGTAGGCCATCAGGAGGTCGGCCTCGGCGCGCAAGGTGTCGGCCTCGAGGGCGGCCTCGAAGACCCGCTGAAGGTCCGCGAGGCGCTTTTGCACGAGGTTCCGGCGCTTTTGGAGGGCGCTGCGGAGCCTTGAGAGGCGCGCCTGCTGCGCCTCGCGCGCGCGCAGCTCGGCGAGGTCCGGTCGGCCCCCTAGCTCCTCGATGACGCGGCTCGGCGCTAGCGTCAAGCGGCGCACGAGCGCCACGGCGCGGGCGACCTCAGCGCCCTCCAGGGGGCGGTCGCGCGGCACGTCGAGAGCTCTGGCGAGCGTCGCCGTGAGCTCCGGCCCGATACCGTCGAGGTGCTTGCGCAGCGCGCTTAGGGGGCGGCCGGCGAGGAGGGCGGCGAGCGCCTCATCGGTGAGGGTTCGCGGGTCGCGCTTGTCGTAAGGGGGGGGCGGCCGGTAGGGGAGGCCCGGCCGCAGCTGGCGAAAGCGGTTGATCTCGCGCGTCACCTCGCGCGCGACGCCCAGGATCACTCCCGCTTCGTCGACCAGGATGAGGTTGCAGTTGCGGCCGGTCAGCTCACAGATGAGCCCGACGGGCGGGGTGGTGACGAAGCCCCCCTTCGCCCCGAAGGTGAGCTTGAGGACGCGGTCGAGCCCGAACTGCTCGGCGCCCTCGAGGGACCCGCCGGCGCGCGCCACCAAGAGGTCTTGAAACCCCGTGTGGGTGCCGCCCGCGGGCGGCACCTCGGCTTTAAGGGCGATCTGCGCGTGTGGCGGTTTGTTGTAGACCCACAAGGCCCCCTGCCGCAGCGGGAGCACGAAGGTGTAGGGGTCGGGGAAACGCCAGCCGAGCCGCGGGCTCGGCAGCAGCGGCGTCAGGTGGCGCAGGGTTTCGGCGATGAGAAGGCCTTCCATGCCCCTAGTCTACGGGGGGGGTGGGCCGCTAGCGCTTCCGGTAGCGAAAGTCGCAGTGCGGCGCCCCCTCCATCAGCGTCTGGGTGCGCCTCAGCTCGACCTCACCGCTAAAGCCTTCGATGAGCGCCGCGTCGCGGTTGCACGACAGGGTCGCGCCCAGCTCGGCCAGGCCGAGCGCGCGGTAGAGTTCGGCGTAGCGGCAGCGCGTGACGTTAAAGGCCCACGCCTCGGGGGTGCGCGTCAGCTCCTCGATCTCCAAAGCGCCCCCCCGAAACCACGGCTCCCAGAGCGCCGCGAAGCGCGTCAGGTCATCCCCCGCAGCGGCTGTTCGCATCGCCCGCCCGCTCTCGCGCGCCGCCGCCCGGACGACCTCGGCGAGCACCGCTTTCACCTCCGCCTCGCCGAAGCGTTCCGCGAGGGCCGCGACAAACGGCCCCAGGATGCGCGCTTCGATCTCGCGGCGCGTGAGCACCCCGACCCGCTCGTTGAGGGTGTCATCGGGGGCGTGGTCAGGGGGGTCGTCGGGGGTGGGTGGGTCGGGCTGGGGCATGCGCCCATTCTAGAGGCGTGTGGCTCGTGGCCTGTAGCGTGTGGGATAGGCAACCACCCCTACTGGCTACTGGCTACAAGGTGAAGGCGTGTGGCGCGTGGCCTGTAGCTTGTGGGACGAGCTGACGACCACGCGCCACAGGCTACAAGCCACGCGCCACCAGCCACGCTCTAGTTGAGCGGCCGCGCGTGCCCCCCCAGAAGGCTGCGGGCGTGCGCGGCGTACTCGCGCAGGATAAGCGCCCACTCGTCGCTCGGGTGCAGGTACTTAAGCGCCTGCTCGGCGTGAAACACCACCCGTTCGGGGACGCTGTAGCCCTGCTGCACGAAGATGTCGGCGAGCATCTCCTGCGCGTGGAGCCAGTCGGTCTCCCCCTCGTGGCTGGCCGCCGCAGCCTTTTCAAACCAGGTGGCGGCTTCGTCCAGGTGGTAGTACTCGTACGCCACCGAGCCGAGCGTCAGGCACGCCGAGACGACCGCGCCCAGGTCGAGCGCGCGGCGCGCGTACTCGCTCGCTTCGGTCAGGTTGGCGAGCTTGTACTCGACCTCGGCGAGGTCGGCGTAGAGCTCCGCGCGGTAGGCGTAACCGTCGCTTTTAAGCGCCTCCCAGAGGAGCTCGCGGGCGTTGCTGAGGCGGTCGGCCTCGAGCAGCAAGAGCGCGCACTCGTGCAGCGTCCAGGTGCGCTGCCGTTTGGGGGCGAGCTCGATCGCCTCGAAGTAGAGGCTCGCAGCCTGCGCGTAGTCTTTGAGGGTGCCGTAGCACTGCGCCAGGGTGAGCTTGAGGGTGTAGGAGGGGGGGGCCGAGGCCGCTTCAAGGGCGCTCGCACGCTTTAGCAGCTCGAGGGCGCGGTTGGGGTTGCCCGCGAGCAGGTGCGCCCGCCCCTGCAAAAAGAGGTGCAGCGTCCTCTCGGCGGGTTCGAGGGCCCCCTCGTCGACCCGTTGAAGCTCGTGCAGCGCCTCGTCGGCGCGGTCGAGCTCGAGGAGGCTCGAGGCGAGGTTGAGGCGTTCCCGGTGGCGCTCCCCCGGCGGGGCGAGCGCGACGGCGCGGCAAAAGGCGTCGAGCGCCTCGTCGGGGCGTTCGACGGCGTCGAAGCTGCGCCCCAAGAGCGACCAGTAGCGCCAACGCAAATAGTCAGGCAAGGCGAGCGGGTCGAGCTTTTGCAAAAGCCGCGTGGCGCGGCGAAAGGCGCGGATGGCGACGAGCGCGCAGGCCGCGTGGTAGACCGCGAAGGGGTCGCCGCTCGCGGCGGCCGCCAGGGCACCTTTGCGCACGTCCGTGGCGGCGTCGCCGCGGTAGGCCGCGAACTCCCAGTAGAGCGCTCGGTAGAGCGGGTGGTGGGCGATGTCGGCGTCGGCCGCGGCGGCCTCACGCAGCTTGCGCGTCCCCCCCTCGAGGCCCTGCGTACCGCTTAACGCGTAGGTCGCGGCGAGAAAGAGCTTGAGCTGCGCCTGCGAGCTCCGCCGCCGCTGCCGCCGCGTCGCCCCCTCGAGGAGCGACAGAGCCACCTCGTAACGCCCCTCGGCGAGCGCGCGGTGAGCGGGCTCGACCTCGAGCTGCGGGGAGCGACGAAAAAACATGCTCAAGCGTAACACGCGCCGCCGGGGGGGCTGCAAAAGCTCTCACACCCTGGCGGGCACTACCGCTCGGTGTACGCACCCCCCGCCGTAGCGCGAAGGGGCAACCACGGTGGGGGGCGCGTCGCGGGCACGGCGGCGGCGGCGACGGGGGGGCCGAAGAGGTAACCCTGGGCGCCGTCGCAACCGGTGTCGCGCAGAAAAGCGAGCTGCGCCGCGTCTTCGACCCCCTCGGCGACGACCTCGAGCTCGAGCGCGTGCGCGAGCGAGACGATCGCCTGCACCATCGCGCGGTCCTCGGCGGCGTCGCGCGCGCGCGTGGTGTCGTGGGAGGTGTCGGGGGCACTGAGGGGCGGCAAGAAGACCTTGTCGATCTTGACCTCGTCGATCGGCAGGTGCCGCAAATAGGCGAGCGACGAGTAGCCGGTGCCGAAGTCGTCGAGCGAGAGGCGCACGCCGAGGCGTTTAAGCTCCGCGATGCGCTCCGTGACGGCCCCGAGGTCGCCGATCACCACCGACTCGGTGATCTCGAGGGTCAGCAGCTCGGGCGGGAGGCCGCTCGTTTGCAGCGCGCGCAGAACGACCCCGACAAAGTCGGCGTGCCCGAACTGCAGCGCTGAAACGTTGACGGCCACCCTCAAGGGGTGCACCCCGCGCTGCGCCCGCCAACGCGCCCCCTGACGGCAGGCCTCCTGCAAGATCCACGCACCCAAGGGGACGATGAGGCCGCTTTCTTCGGCGACGGGGATAAAGTCCTGCGGGGCGATCCAGCCTAGCTCGGGGTGTTGCCACCGGAGGAGCGCCTCGACCCCCGTCAGGGCGCCCGTCCGAAGCTCGACTTGGGGCTGGTAGAGGAGCCGAAACTCCCCGCGCGCCAGCGCGCGGCGTAGGTCGCTTTCGAGGCGCGCCTGGCGCTGCATGGTGGCGCTCACGGCGGCCGAGAAAAAGACCACCGTGTGTTTTCCCGCGACCTTGCCCTGGTACATCGCGGTGTCGGCGTTGCGGATAAGCGTGGCGGCGTCGGTGCCGTCTGACGGAAAGGTGCTGACGCCGACCGTGATCCCCAGAAAGACGTCGCGCGCGCCGAGCGTAAAGGGGGCGTCAAAGGCCTCGACGATGCAGCTCGCGACCCCGGCGGCGAGCCCCGCTGCGGCACCTCGGGGCGCCTCGAGCAGGCACAAAAACTCGTCGCCGCCCACCCGCGCGAGCGCCGCCTCGCCGACGCAGGCGCGCAGCCGCGCCGTGGCGAGCTTTAAAAGCGCGTCGCCGGCGGCGTGCCCGAGGGTGTCGTTGACGCGTTTAAAGCGGTCGAGGTCGAGAAAGAGCACGGCGAGCGTGGCCCCCGACTTAGCCGCGCGTTCCACGGCGCTACGCAGCCGCTCCTCAAACGCCGAGCGGTTGAGAAGCCCCGTCAAGGCGTCGTGGCGCGCGTTATAGGAGAGCCTGTCGAGGAGTCGCCGGTGCTCGATGGCGACGGCGGCTAGCTTCGCCTTGTCGTCGAGGAGCGCGAGCGCCTCCGGCGTCGGCGGGGTGAGCGCGTCGTAGTAGACGCTCAGCGTCCCCAACACCTCGCGCTCCCCGGAGAGGATCGGCTGCGACCACACCGAACGTAACCGGTGCGCGCGCGCGAGCTCGCGGTAGCGTCCCCAGCGCGGGTCGGTCTGCGCGTCCTCGCAGATGACCACGTCGCCGAGGGCGGCAGCGGCGCCGCACGCGCCCGCCTGGGGGCCGACGGGGAGCCCCTGGCGCTCGTCGGTGAGGCGGTAGCCAGCTGCGGGCAGAAGACGGCCCGCGCGCAGCAGGTGCACCGCGCAGCGCGCTCCCGGATGCTGACGCTCGACCAGTTCGGCCAGTTTGCCGAGCGTCTCGTCTAAGGGGCAGTTGCGCACCACCATCTCGAGGATGTGCCGCCGGTCTCGCTCGAGCCGCTCGGCCTGTTTACGCTCGCTGATGTCGAGCGCCCCCCCGATAAAACCGAGCAGCGCCCCCCCTTCGTCGCGCAGCGCGCTCACCGTGACGAGCGCGGGGAAGCGGCTGCCACCGCGGCGCTTTAAGGTGAGTTCGCCCCGCCACTGGCCCGAGCGTTTGGCCTCTTCGGTCGCGGCGCGCGCCGCCGCGCGCGCGCTGCCTGGGAAGAGAAAGCGCGCAAGGGGTCGACCCACGACCTCGGCGCTGCAAAAGCCGTAGAGCGCTTCGGCGAAGCGGTTCCAGTAGACGACGCGGCCCGCCGGGTCGGTCGCCACTACCGCGCTCTGCACCCGCTCTAGAAGCGACGCCTGAAAGGCGAGCTGCGCTGCGGCGCGCCGCCTTTCGGTGACCGACTGAAAGACGACCGATAGCCCCCCGTCCAAGGGGTAGGCGCGCACCTCGAACCACTCGCCAAAGGGCGGGTAGAAGAGCTCGGTGCTCGCCGCGCGGCCGCTCGTGATGACCTCGTCAAAGGTGGCCCCGAGCAGCGCGCGCGCCCCGGGAAACTCGTCCCAGATGCGCTTGCCCAAAAGCTCGGCGCTCGAGCGCCGCAAAAAGCGCTCGGCTTGCGCGTTGAGGTAGCGAAAGCGCCCCTCGCCGTCGAGGGTGTAGAGCGCCTCGGTGATGCTCGACAAGATCGCCTCGGTGCGCGCGGCCTCTCGTTCGAGCGCCTGGGCGACGCGCCGCAGCTCGAGCTCGTCGATGACCAGCGCGGCGAGGTCCTCGAGCGTCGCCCGTTCGCTCGCGCTTAGCGGGGGGCGCGGCGCGGGGTCGAAGATGCAGAGCGTGCCGAGCGCTACGCCGTCGGGGGTCACCAGGGGCGCGCCCGCGTAAAAGCGCAGCTGCGGCGCGCCGGTGACAAACGGGTTGTCGCAGAACTGCGGGTCTTGCGCCGCGTCGGGGACGACGATGGTCTCGGCGCGCCGCACCGTATGGAGGCAGATCGTCTGCTCGAGCGGCACGTCGGTGAAGGGGAGGCCGCGGCACGCTTTAAACCACCCGCGGTGCGCGTCGAGCAGGTTGATCACGGCGCCCGACACCCCAAAGAGGCGCTGCGCGAGCCCGACGATGCGTTCGAAAGCGGGTTCGGGCGGCGTCTCTAGAATGCGGTAGCGCCTTAGCGCCGCGAGCCGCCGCTGGGTCGCCTCATCGCCCGGAGCGGGCGGCGTATCGTCTCGAGCCGGGGTGTGCTGCATCTCGTTGGACACGTTACCTAGCCCGTTGTGACAAGATTCTTACAAGCCGCTAACTGCGCCTGGGCGCGACCGGGTGCGAGGGTGCGCCGGTCGGGCGGCGTCACGTCAACCACGTCACCGTGCGCGCGCCCTCCTCGTCGGGGTAGCTGGGACGCGCGCGGTGAAACGCCTCGACGAGCAGCCGCCGCGGGTAGAGGCGCATAAAGGCCAGGACGCTACGCGCCTGCGTCTCGTGCTGGGCCATCGCGCGGAGCTTGTTCTCGATGTAGGGGCCGACCTCGACGAGGTGCGTCGGCGGCAGGTGCAGCCGGCGGATCGTCTCGGCGTCCAAAAAGCCCTCGCGCACCGCGCCCTGGTAGGGGCGCTCGTTGGCGAAAAAGTAGAGCGCGGGGTGCTCGCCGGTAGCCTCACTGTAGCACGCTAGCGCCCGCACGACCCACGCGTGGGTCACGACGTGGTCGGGGTGGCCGTTGGCGCCGTTGGGCGGAAAGGTCACGACGCTGCGTGGTCGGTGACGCTTAAAGAGCGTCACCAAACGCGGCAGCACCGCTTCATCGGGGACCTCGCGCAGCCCGGCGTGGGCCGCTAGGCCCCGCTCCCCGTCGGGGACGAAGTCGGGATAGTCGAACACGTAGGCGTGCGGCACCCCGAGCACGGCGAGCGCCGCGCGCAGCTCGCGTTCGCGCACCGCGGCGAGCTCGGCCTGCGTGCAGAGCCCCAGGGTGCGCCCCGCGCCGCCGCGCGTCAGGGTCACCGTCACAACCGGCTTGCCCGCGTCGGCCATGCGTGAGAAGAGCCCCCCGCAGCCGAACACCTCGTCGTCGGGGTGCGGCACGACGAGCATCAGCTCGGCGCGTTCGGTCTCGGCGGGGGGGGCGCTCGGTGGCGCGGTGGCGGAGGGAGCGTGCGACATAGGGGGGAGCATACCCGTTGGCGGCGTCTTGTCGGGTTGTCCGCCGTAAGGCTTGGCGCGCCTCAGGCCGGGCGCGTCCGGCTACGGGGCGAGGGGCTCCTCGAGCAGCGAGCTGATCACCGCGTCCGCCGCGTCGGCTCGGGCGAGCGCGCGCGCGGCGGCGCGCATCGCCGCGCGGCGCGGCGGGTCCTCGAGAAAGCGGCGCAGCTTAAAGGGGGCAACCGTCAGCGGCTCGAGCCGCAACCCCACCCCCCGCTCCAGCAAAAAGTTGGCGTTCGCCTCCTCCTGGAGCGGGTAGGGGTTGACGACGGCGAAGGGGAGCCCCATGGCGAGCGCCTCGCTGGTGGTGAGCCCGCCGGGTTTGCCCACCAAGAGGTCAGCCGCCGCCATGTAGCGCGGCACCTCCTCGGTAAAGCCGTGAACCACGAAGTGCACGGCTTGCGCGGCGTCGTGCGGGCGGTAACGCGCCGTTTCGCGTTCGGCGACCCCGACGAGCTCGTGCGAGCGCCCGCAGATGATGACCACCGTGAGCGGCCAGCGGAGCGTCGCGAGCTGTTCGAGGAGCCCGCGCAGCACCCCGGCGCTCAGCCCTGCGGCCATGAGCAGCAGCACGTCGCGCTCCGGTGCGAGCCCGAGGGCGGCGCGCGCGGCCGCCTGCGAGGGGGCCCTCGCAAAGCGCCCGCTAATCGGGATACCCGAGACGCGCACCCGCGCCGCCTCGACGCCGACCGCCTGCAGGTGCGCCGCGACCTCGTCGCTGGCGACGAAGTAGCGCCCTATCCCCGGCTGGAGCCAGAGGTTGTGCGCGGCGTAGTCGGTGATGACGACGGCTTGCGGGAGACGCAGGCGCCGCGCGTGCAAGATCGCGGGGGGCAGGAAGTGGGTGTGCAAGACCACGTCGGGGGCGCTGCTGCGCACGAGTTTGAGGAGGCTTCTCGAGATCAGTTGGGTAAGGCGCGCCATCACCCGCTCCTGACGGGTGCGCTGTTCGCGCGGCCGCCGGTCGAGGCGTTTGCCGAGCCAATCGACGAAGTCGGGCGCCGTGCGCACGAGGTCGAAGTAGGTCTGCCGGTAGAGCCGCCGGAACCCCAGCGGGGTGTAGGAGAGCAGGTCGACGTGCTGCGGCTCGAGGCCGCGCGCGCGCGCGGCCTCCTCGAGCGCCCGCGCCGCCGCGACGTGCCCGCCGCCTATGGAGGCGGAGACGATCAAAAGCTGCAGCGGTGGCGAGCTTGGCGACGTCACCCGCCGAGTGTAACAGGCGCCGAGGGCGGCGGCGACGCCTGCCACGACGCCGCGCTTCTCCCTAGGTAAGGCCTCTGCTTGGCTCCGCCCTCACGTGACGCGCACCGCTGGCGAGCACGCCTCCCCACAACCGTCTAAGCGGACGCCCGGCCTTGCGTGGAACCGTTCTAGACCTCGACCATCACCTTGACCGCCCCGTCGGTGCCCTCTTCGGCGTACGCGAAGGCCGTGAGGAGGTCATCCAAAGGGAAGCGGTGGGTGATCATCGCCTCGACGTCCGCCCTGCCCGAGGCGAGCAGGTTGATCGCCGCGGGGTAGGTGTAGACGTAGCGGAAGATCCCCTTGACGTCGAGCTCCTTGACCGCGAGCTCGACCATCGGCAGGGTGTAGTCGGCGGCGTCGCCCAAACCGACCACGACGACCGTACCGCCGCGCTTGGCCGCTTTTAGGCAGCTGACGAGGGCCGCTTCGGCGCCCGCGCACTCGATGGCGAGGTCCACGCCGCGCCCCGAGGTGACCTCCATGACGTGCGCAAGGGCGTCTTCGCGAGCGTCGAAGGTGTGGCTAGCCCCCATCTTGCGGGCGACCTCCAGCCGGTGCGGCCGCACGTCGCTGATCACAACCTCCGTCGCCCCCGCCGCCCTGGCGGCCACGAGCGAGGTCAGCCCGATGGGGCCGGCGCCCGCGATAAAGACGCTCTGCCCGGCCGTGAGCCCCCCGCGCCGGCAGGCGTGGATACCGACCGAGAGCGGTTCGATAAGCGCTGCGGCGTCGAGGCTGAGCGCGTCGGGCAGCTTGTAGGCGAAGTCAGCGGGGGAGACGGCGTACTCGGCGAGCGCCCCGTCGACCGGTGGGGTGGCGAAAAAGCGCACGTCGGGGCAGAGGTTGTAGCGGCCCGTCTTGCACCATTCGCAGCGGCGGCAGGGGACGCCGGGCTCCAAGGCCACCCGGTCGCCCACCTTGAGCGCGCTGACGTTCGCGCCGACCGCCGCGACGACGCCCGCGACCTCGTGGCCGAGGATCATGGGCGCTTTCACCACGAAGTCACCGATGTGTCCCGTGCGCCAGTAGTGGACGTCGGAGCCGCAGATACCGACCGACTTGATCCTCACCAACACGTCGTCGGAGCCGTAGGCAGGGGTGGGCACCTCTTCGAGGCGCAGGTCCCGGGCCCTATGTAAGACGGCTGCTCTCATCTCCCATACCCTTCTAGATTACGTTGCGTCTACAGCGAACTGAACTTTCATGCGTGCAGGGTCGTGCTCGGCAACTTTGAGTCCCTGCCAAAACTCCCTTAGCGGCAGGATATGAGAGATGACGGGGGCGAGCTTTATCGCCCCTCCGTGCACGAGGTTAATAGCCTCATAAAAGGTTTTGTTGAGCGCAAACGAGCCGATGATGTGTAGGTCCTTGCGAAAAACCTCATAGGGGGCAAAGGGCACTCGCGCTCCCTCGGAGGTCACACCGAAGACCCAGAGCTTTCCTCCAGGTCTCAGATATGTAAACGCCTGTTCGATAACTTTTGGGACCCCTGTGGCGTCGGCGACGACGTCAAACCCGTATGGCGCGAGATCATGAACAACATCCGGTGTAAGTGCATCCGCTGCAAAGGTCATGGTTGCACCGAGCTGTCGGGCTAAGTTTAGGCGCCAAGCCTCTTTATCCACCATGACGACTGATGCAGCGCCGGCGCGCAGAACCGCCTGCATCATCAGGATGCCCATCGGCCCCGCCCCGAAGATGAGCATGGTGTCGCCCGCTTGCAGCTGCACCTGCTTAAGCCCCCATACCACGCAGGCGAGCGGCTCTAGCAGGGCTGCTTCGGCGAAGGAGAGGTCGCCGATGGGGTAGACCGCGCTTTCAGGCGCGGCGACGTAACGGGAGAAAGCACCCTGGCGCGTAACCCCTAAAACCTCTAGGTTGAGGCACTGGTTGAACTGGCGCCGTTGACAAAAGATACAGCTATAACAGGGCAGGTTTGGGTCGGCGGTGACCCGCTCACCAACCTGAAACCCTTTGACCTCACGACCGACGGCCGCCACAACCCCGCTGAATTCGTGTCCTAGCACCACGGGGTACTTTGCTAGCGCGTAGGAGCCGTGCCAAATGTGAAGATCAGTGCCGCAGATACCGGCGTTTTTGACTTCGATAAGAACCTCGTGGGGACCGATCTCGGGTTCTTGGACTTCGAGCACCTCAGCCTCTAGAGGTGCCTGCACCTGAGCAGCGATCACTTAATGGCTCCCATGGTGAGTCCCGTAACGAGTTGTCGCTGCGCAACCCAGCCGGCGACTAAGACGGGAATGACGGCAGCGGTTGCGGCAGCCGACATCTTGGCGATAAAGAGATTGCCCTGCGCTGCTTTAAACGTCGAGACGTAGACCGAAAGCGGCGAGGCGTCGCGAGCAGTCAGATTAACAGCCAAGAAAAACTCATTCCAGGTAAAGATCATGGCTAAAAGAGCGGTCGCAGCTAAGCCGGGTATGAGGAGCGGCAGGATCACACGGCCGAACTCTTGCCATAGGTTGGCGCCATCTAAGCGCGCTGCCTCGATCACCTCATAGGGGACCTCGAGCATGAACGAGCGCAGCATCCACACCACGAGCGGAAAGTTCATCCCCGCATAAAGGATGATGAGCCCTAGATGTGTGTCGAGCAGGTTTGTCCGCAAGAAGATAACGTATAAGGGAACGATGACCCCAGCAGGCGGTAACATCCGCGTCGACATCATCCACAAAAGTGACGAATCAGTCCGTTTGGTCTGGTAGAAGGCCATAGCGTAAGCGGTTGGGATACCCAGGGCGAGCGCTAGCACGATGGCGAAAAAAGTGATGACGATGGTGTTTCTGAGGTACTGCATGAAGGGCGAATTGAGGAGCGCGACGCGCCAGTTCTCGAGCGTCGGCTCGAAAAACAGCGGCGGCGGAAACTGAATGGCAAGTTGCTCGGTCTTGAAAGAGGTCAGAAACATCCAGAGGATAGGGAAAAACATGGCAAAAGCGAGCAGCAAGGTTAGGGCCGAAAGAAGGGCGCTACCCAGTTTGGAGCGACCGGCAGTCACAACGCCACCTCCTTTTTGTTGTTTCGTAACACACGCAAAAAGAGCAGAATAACGATGTTCGCCAAAATGACCGCAAAGATGCCGTAAGCGCTCGCCCGACCAACGTTCTGGCGCGAAAACGCCTCCAGAAAGATTTGGTAGGGCAAATTGGTCGTTTGGAGTCCTGGGCCACCGGAGGTGGTAACGAAAATGACCCCAAACTCGCTTAGGATAAAGATGGTCTCTAGAAGCAGTGCGATCTCGATAAAGCGCGTCAAGTGGGGCAAGATGATGTGCCGAAACATCGCCCAGCCGCTCGCCCCATCGATGCGTGCCGCTTCAACGGTAGAGTCGGGCAGCGACTGCAGACCAGCTAGCAAGATAAGCATGACGAAGGGGGTCCACTGCCACGACACAATAGCGATCACTGAAGCCATTGGGAAGGCTTCAAGCGCGTAAAAGTTTCTGATTCCAAAAAGGCTGAGATAAAAGGACATTAGTCCAAATGAAGGATCAAGCATGATGTTTTTCCAGAGCACGGCCGCCGCAACCGGCATCATTAAAAATGGTGAGATAAGGAGCGTGCGGGCAAGAGCGCGGCCGGGAAAGGGACGGTTAAGCAGTAGGGCAAAGCCAAGCCCTAAAACAAAAGTAATAAGCACAACCGAAACAGTGAGCACAATGGTGTTCAGGATGACGGTGAGAAAGTCAGGGCTGCTCAGGATGCGCTCATAATTACGCCACATCCGGTCCCAGCCTAAAAAACCCTGGGAGTCCGGGCGTAGCAGGTTCCAGTTGGTAAACGAGAACCAGATGGCCAGTACAAAGGGAATTTGTGTCACAATGATGAGAAAAGCAATTCCCGGAGCGGATAGGAACTTGCGACGTTCCTGTTTCGGTGGTTTGGTGGTGGCGACCTGAGTCGGGGTCATGGCACGGGTTGCCATTGGATTCCCTCCGTTGGGTCTAGGGGTAGAGCTGTGAAACGCTGTAGTTAGGAGGTGAGGAGGTGGGGTAACCCCCGACCTCCTCCCTTAGGAGCCTAGTATTAGTAGTAGCCCGCGTCGGACATCGCATCATCGGCAAGCTGCTGCGCTCTCGCCAAGCCTGCCTCGACGCTCGTGCCGCCCGCGAGAATTTCCGAGATGATTTGGGCAACGTCGTTGCCAATCCCTTGGAACTCAGGGATCTGTACGAACTGAACCCCCGGAGCGATCTGCGGCTCTGCGGTGGCGTCGGTTGGATCGGCACTCTCCATAGACCGCAAGACCAGAGGGGCAAAAGGGGCGGCTTCAGTGTACTCGGGGTTTTCGTAAGTCGAGGTGCGGGTGCCGGGGGGGACAGCGGCCCAACCTCGCTCCTGAGCGACAAGGTTGATGTATTCTTTCGAGGTCGCCCAAGTCATAAACCTAAAAGCGGCTTCCTGCGCGTCGCTCGTGCTAGGGATACCCAGGTTCCAAGACCAGAGCCAGGCGTTACCTTTTTCAACCGGGCCCACCGGTGCTAGTGCATACGAAAGGTCGGGCCCAGCGTCGGTACCAGCTAAAAAGCCGGCTGCTACGGTAGCGTCTACCCACATAGCCGCCTGCCCCGTGGACATGAGCTGTAGTGCTTCAGGAAAGCTAATCCCGGTCACGCCAGGCGCGCCGCATTCGTTGACCAGATCGCGGTAAAAGGTAATGGCCTCGCGCCACTCAGGTGAATCTATCTGTGGACGCCCTTCGGCGTCAAACCACTGCCCACCAAAAGTGTTGACTACCGTGGTAATGGGGGCCATATTGTCGCCCCAACCGGGTTTGCCACGTAACACGATGCCGTAAATGCCATTGGCCGGGTCATGCAGCTCGCAGGCAAACTCTCTGATCTGCTCCCAGGTCGGCTGCTCCGGCATAGTCAAACCGGCCTCTTCGAAGAGCCTTGCGTTATACATCGTGAAGCTCGACTCACCGTAAAAGGGTAGGGCGTAGAGCTCGCCTTCGTAAGAGAGCATATTTTTTACCGAGGGGAGGAGATCATCGAAGTCGTAGTTGCTAACCGCCTCCGGGTACTGCTCGGCCAAAGCGTCAACTGAAACGATCCAATTGTTAGCAGCCCAGAGCGGTACCTCGTAGGCGCCAACGGTCACGAGGTCAAACGCACCACTGCCGGTAGCAACGTCGGTAGTAAGGCGGCTCCTAAGTGTGCCCTCGTCTAGAAAAAGCCAATCGAGGCGGATGTCAGGATTTTGTGCCTCAAACTCCCGACTCAGCTCTTGCATAGTGACCATGTCCGGGTTGTTCACCGAGGCGACGGTGATTCTTGTCTGAGCCAAGGCGCAAGCAGCAGTTGAAAGAGCAGCTGTGACTAGAACCAACCTTTTCATAAACGAGCTCCTTAAACTGGTCATGCTGATGGCCACGTGGCCATCGAGTTACCTGCGATCGAACTCAGCCTCCCTTCAGAGACGCTGCACCGACGTTCGGTGAGTATATCCCTACGTTGGTCTCGTGGCCATCACATTAGAACAAAAGTGGCACTTTGTCAAGAGCCCTCAACGCCAGCTGACAGCAGACCATTGTAACGTTTAATTATGACTTCAGACCGCTGCTTTTTAGCCACTTGGAAGCCGTTATGATGAGCACGTGGCCAATATCAATGATGTAGCGCGCCTTGCCGGCGTCTCACCAACAACGGCTAAACGTGCTCTTCGCACACCTGAACTGTTAGCTCCGCAAACGTTACACAAAGTTCAGCAGGCTATCGAAAAGCTTAACTACGAACCTGACAGGGTGGCTGCAGCGTTAAGGCGAGGAAGAAGTAGCACTATAGGGCTTATTGTCGGCAACATTGTCGAGCCATTTTTCGCGCAGCTTATAAGAACCATTGGCAAGGCTGCACGGGCAAGCGGTTACACGCTACTCGTGGCAGATAACGAGTACGACACTGCTAATGAGTTAGAACAGCTTAAAGCATTTTACGGCTATCGGGTTGCAGGGCTCATTTTGAGGTCGGGCTACGGCGACCCGAACCTTGAATACCTCGAACGTATGCGGAACCGAGGTACAGCCATCGTTGAAATCGACTACTTCTTTCCGGGTAGCCCATTCAGTCACGTGATGCTCGACAATGAAGGTTGCATTCGCACTGGTGTGCAGTACCTTGCTTCCCTGGGACACAAACGGATCGCTGCCCTGGGTACCTTTCACCCAACCGTCTTACCCGATGAGCGCACGAGGGCGTTTCCCAAAGTTATGCAGGAGTTGGGACTCACGCTTCCGGCAAGCTACCAGCGCGTTATCAAGCCTACATTTCATGACGCTTACATACTAACCAAGGAGCTTATGAGTTTGGAAAGGCCGCCCACGGCTCTCTTCTCCACCACAGGCCACTTAGCCATCGGAGCTTTTCAAGCACTCAAAGAGTTGAGATTAAGCATTCCAGATGATGTTTCCCTGTTGAGTTTTGATAACTATCCGTGGACGCGTGTCGTGAGCCCCCCCTTGGATGTCATTGAGCAACCCGTGGAGGCGATGGGGGAGGCAGCGGTACATCGTGTACTCACCCAACTCAAGGCGCCAGACACACCTCCCACCCGTCAGCGCTTCTCAGGTAGGTTGATTCGGCGCGGTAGTTGTGCTCCTCCTCGTTCTGAATGAGGTCCCTTCCACCGTTTGTGCTACCCGTTTCTGACCCCAAGAGTTCGCAGCAAAGGATGTGACGCTATGGACGCAACGACAGAGAACCCTTTTGCACTCACCGGTAAACACGCGCTCGTCACGGGCGCCGGACGCGGGATCGGGCTCGAGATCGCCCGCACCCTCAAGCGGGCCGGGGCCGCGGTCACGGTGGCCGAGTTTGACGAGGAGAACGGCCGCCGCGCCGCCGAGGAGCTCGGCGGCCGCTTTGTTCAGGTCGACGTGCGCGACCCAGCGAGCGCCGAGCGGATGGCCGCCGAGGCCGAGGGGGTCGCGCCCGTGGACATCTTGGTCAACAACGCGGGCGTCGCCGAGAACGTCCCCGCGGAGGAGACCACCGACGCCTCCTGGACGAATATCATGGACGTCAACTTGAGTGGCGTCTTCTGGTGCTGCCGCGCGGTGGGGCGGCGGATGCTCGCGCGTCGGGGTGGGGCGATCGTCAACATCGCTTCGATGTCGGGGGTGGTGGTCAACAAACCGCAGCCGCAAGCCGCCTACAACGTCTCGAAAGCGGGCGTGATCATGCTCACAAAGTCCCTGGCGTGCGAGTGGGCGGACAGGGGGGTGCGGGTCAACGCGGTGTCGCCGGGGTACATCGGTACCGAGATGACCAAGCTCGGGATGAGCAACGAGGCTTGGTACAAGACGTGGCTCGAGATGACCCCCCAGGGGCGCGTGGGTGAACCGCGTGACATCGCGCACGCGGTGCTCTACCTCGCCTCGGACGCGGCGCGCTTCGCCACCGGCACCAACCTCATCGTCGATGGCGGGTACACCTCGTGGTAGCGGGGGGCGTAGCGGCTAGGACCATGCGCGGCGTCAAGCTGCCCGGAAACCGTCAGGTCGCGTTCGTCGAGGTGCCCGTCCCCGAGCCCGGCTACGCCCAGGTGCTGCTCGAGATGAAAGCCTCATCGATCTGCGGCTCCGACCTCCGCGCGATCTACCGCGAGCACCTGGGCGCGGGTCCCGAGGCGTATCAGAACGTCATCGCCGGGCACGAGCCGTGCGGGCGGGTCGTTAGCGTCGGGCCGGGTTGCAAACGCCTGGGGGTCGGCGACCGCGTGGTGGTCTACCACATCAGCGGCTGCGGCGTCTGCGCGGACTGCCGCGCGGGCTACCTGATCTCGTGCACCTCGCCGCTGCGCGCGGCCTACGGCTGGCAGCGCGACGGTGGGCACGCCGACTATATGCTCGCCGAGGAGAACACCTGCGTGCTGCTGCCCGAACCCTTGACCTACCTCGACGGGGCGCTCGTCTCGTGCGGTTTCGGCACCGCGTACGAGGCGCTCTTGCGGGCGCGCGTGTCGGGCGCGGACCGCGTGCTCGTGGTCGGGATGGGCCCCGTCGGGATGGCGGCGGGGCTGTTGGCGCGCGCCTTGGGCGCCCCGCAGGTCATCGGGGTGGACCTCTCCGAAGCGCGCCTAGCGCTCGCGGGCGAGCGCGGCTGCATCGATGGTGCCGTCCGGGCGGACGGGGGGGCCCTAGCGCGCATCCTCGAGCTCACCCAGGGGCACGGCTGCGAGGTCGCGCTCGACTGCTCGGGTTCCGGGGCCGGGCGCGCGCTCGCGGTGAGGGGTGCGCGGCGCTGGGGGCGGGTGGTGTTCGTCGGCGAGGGGCCGGAGTTGGGGGCGCTCGACGTGAGCCACGACCTCATCCACCGCCAGCTCACGCTCTACGGGTCGTGGGTGACCAGCACGGGGCACATGGAGGCGCTCCTGGAAAAGCTCGCCGCGTGGTCCCTTCACCCCGAGGTTATCGTCACCCACCGCTACGCGTTGGAGGAGGCTGCCGCCGCCTACGAGACCGCCGACAGCGGAACGGCCGGAAAAGTCGCCATCGTGATGGCGTAGAGCGCGTTGCAGACGCTTGTGGCCCGTGGCGTGTGGGTCGAAACCACGAGCTACAGGCCACAAGCCGCGCGCCTGAAAGGACCCCAAACTGATGCAAGCAGCTAGACTACATGGCGCCAAAGACCTCCGCGTCGAACAGATCCCCGAGGTGGGATCTCCGGGGCCGGGGGAGGTGCTGCTCGAGGTCGAGGCCGTCGGCATCTGCGGCTCCGACCTGCACACCTATGAGGACGGGCGTATCGGCGACACGCGGGTCGCTTCGCCCCTCGTCTTGGGCCACGAGTTCGGCGGGGTGATTAGAGAGGTGGGGGAGGGGGCCCGCGACGGCGAAGGCAAGCCGCTGCGCGCTGGGCAGCGCGTCGCCGTGGACCCAGCGACCCCCTGCTGGCGGTGCGAGCTGTGCGAAGCGGGTCACCCCAACCTCTGCTGTAACCTCGCGTTTTACGGCCTCTACCCCGACGACGGCGCCCTGCGCGAGCGGATGATCGTCGGGGGACGCAACTGCTTCCCGGTGCCCGAGGGCATCTCGGACGCTGGACTCGCGCTCCTAGAGACCCTCGGGGTGGCGATTCACGCGGTCGACTTGGGCAAGCTCGAGCTGGCGCGGAGCGTGGCCGTGATCGGCTCCGGCCCCATCGGGCTGATGATCACCAAGCTCGCGGCGCTCTCGGGGGCGCGGCCCGTCTACGCCTTCGACAAGTTTCCCTGGCGCACCGAGCGGGCGCTCGAGTGGGGCGCGACCCACAGCTTCTGTTTGGCGGACGGCGACCCGGTGGCGTGGCTTATGCAGGAGACCGAGGGGCGCGGCGCCGACGTGGTCTTCGAGGCGGCGTGGGCGGACGCGAGCGTCCAGCAGGCCGCCGAGATGGCGCGCCTAGGGGGGCGGCTGGTGCTGGTCGGCATCCCCGGCGACGACACGCTCTGCCTCAAGCACTCCGTGGCGCGGCGCAAGGGGCTTTCCATCATGATGTCGCGGCGGATGAAGCACACCTACCCGCGCGCGATCCGGCTCGCAGCCAAGGGCGCGGTGGACTTGGACGCGCTCGTCTCGCACCGGTTTCCGCTGGCCGAGGCGCCGCGCGCGTTCGACCTCAACCTCGCCTACCCGGAGGGGCTCCACAAGGTGATCGTCGAGGTGTAGGGCTGGCACATGGCTCGTAGCGCGTGGCTTGTGGTACGTGACGTGCGGTGAACCGAGCGCCGGCAACGTTTACGAAAGCACGTGACGCAGGGCCTACGGGGTTCTACGCGTCGCCCGTGGGGACGGCCCGGGCGTCGGGCGGCGCGTCGGGCTGGGCGGTGGGGCGCGGCTTGGTGGCGCTATACCCGAAAAGCCCCCGCGCTTTAATCATCTCGGCCACTTCGGGCGGGACCATGCGCTCCCAAGCGGGGTCGCCCCGCTGCAGTTTGGCGAGGACGTCGCGCGAAAAGATGTGCAGCACGTTCTTGTCGTAGAAGTCGATGGAGGTGATGTGCCCGTTGCCGACGAGGTGCGCGTAGAGGTTTTGCAGGTGCGGGGCGACCTTGAGCTTCTCGACGGTGACGAGCCCCCCCGTCTGGGGGTCTTTGAGCGGGTAGATGTAAAGCCGCAGGTCGTTGCGAAAAAGCCGCCCAAACGCCTCCAAGATGCCCCCCTCGAGCCCCTCGTAAAAGCTCTCGTCGAAGAGCTCGCGCAGGCTGGGCACCCCCATGGTCATGGCGATGGGTTTTTTTGTATAGCGCCGCAGGTAGCTCGCGAGGCGATAGTACTCGAAGTAGTTGGAGATTAGAACCGTCGCGCCGGTTGCGGCGAGCACGTCGGCGCGGGCCAAAAAGTCGGCGTAGTCGATCTCGCCCCCGCCGCCCGCCATGAGGTTGCGCATGGTCAGCTCCATCAGGGCGACGGGTTCCCCTTCGCCCGCTTGAGCGAGGGGCAGCGCGAACTGCTCGCGGGCGCAAGCGAGCATGTCGAGGTTGACATACGTCACCGGCCGAAAGCTCCCGCGCTCGACCAGCACAGGCTTTTTGTAGAGAACCTCGGCGGGCTGCAAGACCTCGCCCGCGGCGGAGAACATGGCCGCGTCGCTAAGGCCGAGCTGCACGAGCTTAAGGCTCGCCAAGCGGTGGTCGAGCCCCTGAAAAGCGGGCCCCGAAAACTTGACCATGTCGACCTCGATGCGCTCGGTCGAGAGGTTGTCCAGCAGCGAGCTCAGCAGGTCGTCCGGCACCTCGTAGTGAAAGAGCGCGCCGTGCAGCAAGTTGACCCCCAAGATGCCCAGGGCCTCTTGCTGCGCGGGGTTCTCCTTGTCGAGCATGCGCACGTGGATGACGATCTGGCTCGGCTCGCTGCCGGGGGTCGCCTGGTACTTGACCCCCATCCACCCGTGGCACTCGTCGTTGCCCCGGTAGCTGCGGGCGGTGACGGTGTTGGCGAAGGCGAAAAAGTCGGTCTCGGCGCCGCGCTTTTCGGAGAGCCGCTCGAGCAGCAGGTCGTACTCGTAGTCGAGCATGGTCTGCAGCCGTTCGCGCGACACGTAGCGCGGCGCCCGCCCGTAGATGGCGTCGCTCACGACCATGTCATAGGCCGAGATGGACTTAGCGATGGTGCCCGCTGCCGCCCCCGCCTGGAAAAACCAGCGCACCACCTCCTGACCGGCACCGATCTCGGCGAAGGTGCCGTACTTGCGGCTGTCGAGGTTGATCTCGAGCGCTTTTTGCTGCGTACCGACCTTTTTGCGGTCCAGACTGCCGATCATCTTCACCCCCCACGCGCACCTAGCGGCTCAGGTGACAAGACAAGATTCGAGGACGCGTCAGGTCGATTCTACCCCGGTCGCCGAGGTTGAATAAACCATGAGAGCCCGGTGAACGCCGGTGCGTTGTACCTGTTTACCTTTCATCATAGAATAGCAGCGTGGGCGTGCCAACAACAGCAGGTGAAGGGAACCCCTGGCGGCGCATCTTCGAGGAGGTGCGGCGGGCGCTCGGGAACCGGCGCGACGAGACGGGGGTTTTGGGTTCCATCAACTGGCTGCGCAAAGGGATGGCCGAACGCGGCGCCAACCCGAACGTCGTCCGTAACATCATCTACCGCGACAAGGGCAAGCTTTCGGACAAAAGGGTGCTCTACAGCCTCCTCAGCGAGCTGTGGGAGAGCACCGGCCGGCCGCCCCTGCGCGTACCGGAGCTCGAGGTGCTGCTCGCGGCCCCTAGCGAAGGTGACCAGGAGGTCATGCAGCTCTTGGGGCGCGAAAAGCGGCGCGCCTACCAAGCGTTTGTCAGCAGCGTGCGGCAGGGGGGGGCACCCAAACTGCTCATCATCGGGCGGCCGGGGTCGGGCAAAACGCTCCTTACCGACTACATCCAGCAGGCGCTCGAGCTGCCCCCCAGAGCGCCCTTAAAGCTCGTGCGGCAGGAGTTCTCGTCGCAAGACCTGGCGGCGTCGCTCTCGCGGCTCGCGCTCGCTCTGGGGGTGCCGGCCGAGGTCTTCGAGTCGCGGCTCGTGAGGATCGGCGCGGCGGGGGCCTTTTCGGTGCAGGCCGACGCCCAAGCCGACGTCGCGCGGGTCATCATCGAGCGGGTGCGCAGCCTTGAAACCCCGCTCGCGCTCCTGCTGCACATCTCCCAGTCGCTCCCCAGCCAAGACGTGCTCGGCAACGTGCCGCTCAGGCTCAGCACCCCCGAGGTGCCGCGCGTGAGCGTCACCGAGTGGCTCTGGATCACGCTGATCGAGCCCCTTAGCCGCCTTAACGTCGCGCTCCTTGTTAGCATGAGCGAGCTGCCGCTGTCGCTCACCGGCCGCACGGGCGCTTTCGAGGGGCCCGTGAAGCTGAGCCCGCCGACCGCCAACGAGGCGCGCCGCTTCGTCAAGGCGCGCGTGCCGCACCTCTCGGCGGAGCAGCAGGAGGCGCTGGTGGCGCGGGCGCGGCGCTCGTTTGAGGACCTGCGCACGCTCACGCTCCTAGCCGAAGCGCGTGAACCGCTCCCCGAAGGGGGCGCGAGCAGCAAACACGTCGAGGGGCTTAGCCAACTCGCGCTGCACTCGGGCGACGCGCGCCTGCGCGACTTTTTGGGCGCTCTGGCGGTGCTCTCGCTCCCCGAGTTCCCGACCTTTGAAAGGGACGCTCTAAGCGCGCTGCGCACCGCCGAACCCGCCGACCTCAACGCGCTCGAGGCCGCCTTTTTAGACCCCGTACCGGGTGACGCGCACCTCCTGCGCTCCTTTTCGCGGCAGCTGTCGCGGGCGCTGCGCGCGCGCTTGCAGGCGCACGACCCGGAGCGCTTCCGGGCGCTCAGCCGCCGCGCCGCCCAGTTCTACGAGGCCGCCGCGCACGCCGCGCCGCGCAGCGAGGCGGCGACGCGCTACCTGCACCACCTCTTCGCCGCGCGCGCCTGGGACGCGCTCGTCGCGTGGGCGCGCGCGGCGGCGGTGCCGCAGTCGCTCATCCAGCGGGTGTGGGGGGTGGCCCAGAGCGAGCTGGGTAGCGACCCGAAGACGCTCGAGGCGGTCGCGTTTGTTGTCGCCTCGCACTATTTAAAGTTGGGCAGCGTCGATCACCCCGACGTGGTGCGCGCGCTCGACCTGCTGGCGGCCTCGGACGACCCCGACCGGCGCGCTTGGACGGCGCTCAAGCGGGCGGAGAGCGCCGTGATGCAGGGGGCTTTTGAGCGCGCGGAGACGCTCGTAAGCACCTGGTCGCACATCACCGACCCCGTGCTGCGCGCCGAAGCGCTCCTCGTTCGAGCGAGTATTGCCCGTTGGCGCTCGCACCTGGGCGAGGCGGCGCAGCTCACCCGCCAGAGCGCCGAGGTTTTGGAGGCGCTCGGCTGCACCGGTGAGAGGCCGAAGCTCCTCAGCGTCAAGGTCGCAATCGGGTCGGGGCTGGTGGCCAAGGACCAGGGCGACCTCGAGGGGGCGCTGGCGCACTTTGCGCGCGCTGTAACCGACGACGACCTGCTGCGCGCGCGCCTCGCCTTTCAGCGCGGCGACGTCCAGCTCGCGCTCGGGCGCTTTGCCGAGGCGCAAGGGGCGCTCGACGAGGCGGTCAGGCTCTCCTACCGCGGTGAAGCGCCGGCGGCGGAGCGGGCGCGCTACCTCGCGCGGCGCGGGACGCTGGGGCGCCGGCGCGGCGCTTACGGATCCGCCGAGGCGGACTTCGCGGCGGCGCGGGCGGTCTTGGGGCCCCCCGAGGAGGCGTCGCCGCGCCTCAGTTTAGAGCACCTCAAGGTGCGCGACGAAGCGGCCCTAAACCGGCTCGCGCAGGGCGACTTCGAGGGGGCGGTGTTCGACTTCGGCGAGTGCGCGGCGGCGTTTTCCGCCTACGGCGCGCACTTCGGGGTCGACTCGAGCTTCCGCGTGCTGCGCAGCACCCTGCGCCTCGCGCTCGCCTACGGCTGCCGCGCCCTTAAAACGCCCTACCGGCTCCCCTTTCTGCCGCCCCTTGCCTACTTTACCGGCGAGGCCCTGCCCCAGGACCGCACCCACCCCGACCTGCAGCACGCGCGCGAGCTTTTAAAGCGGGTGCGCCTCGCGCTCGCCGCGGCCGGTAGCCGCTACCGGCCGCTGCACCTGCAAGAAAAACTCGTCAGCAGCCTTTTCGACCCCCCCGAAACGGCGCTCGAGGCCGCGGCGGCGGCCGCCGCACAGGCGCGTTACCCCTACCAGACGGCGCTGACCCACGCCCACCTCGCGGCGGCGCTGCTGCGTGCGGGCGACCCCGCAGGGCAGCTCGGGGGGGTGCTCGTCAAGGCGTGGGAGGCGCTCCCCAAAGCGGCGCCGCCGGAGGAGGGGGACGGGGGGGTGCGCGCCTGGCTGCTCGCGCTCTCGCTCCTCGGGCGTTGGCGTTCGGGCGAGCGCCCCCCCCTCGGGGAGACGCTCGCGGAGGCCTTGCGCGACCCCCTGCTCGCCCCCTATCACGAGGGGTTGCTGCGGTTTGTCGGCGAACTCGCCGAGGCCGACCCGCCGCGGTGGCGGGCGCAGCTCGAGGCGGTGCTCGGGCCGCTCGCCGACCCGAGCGGGTTGCGCCTCTCGGACGCGCTCGTGCTGCAGTGGCGCGCCCGCCACCGGGGGGCGGACGCCGACGAGGAAAGCGGGCGCGGTGAGGCGCAGCTGCCCGCCACCGCGGCGGAGCCGTTCGCCTCATGAGCCCCACGCCGAGCGCGCCCATAGCCGACGTCGTCTTCGTCTACAGCCCCGAGCTCAGCCGCTACCGCCTCTCCGACACGCACCCCTTTAAACCGCTGCGGCTCGAGCTGACCCGCAGCCTGCTGCAGAGCTGCGGCCTTCTGGGGGCGGCGCACGAGGTCGCCCCGCGCCCTCTCGAGGAGGCGCAGCTCCTTAAGCTGCACACCCCCGACTACGTGGACGCCGTAAAACGCGTGTCGCGCGGCGAGCCCCTCGCGGAGGCGGTGGCCTACGGGCTCGGGACCGCCGACAACCCCATCTTCCCGGGGATGCATGAGGCCATCTTGACGGTCTGCGGGGCGACCCAAACGGCCGTCGAGCTCGTGGCGGCGGGCCGCGCGCGGCGCGCGCTCAGCCTTTCCGGGGGGCTTCACCACGCTCAGGCGGGTCAGATGTCGGGGTTTTGCACCTACAACGACGTCGCGCTCGCGATCCTGGAGGCCACGGCGCGCTTCGGCGCGCGGGTCGCCTACATCGACCTCGACGCGCACCACGGCGACGGCGTGCAGTGGCTGTTTTACGAGTCGGCCGAGGTCATGACCATCAGCCTGCACGAGTCGGGGCGCTACCTCTTCCCCGGTACGGGGCACACCTTCGAGGTCGGGCGGGGGCCGGGCCGCGGCCTGTCGGTCAACGTGCCCCTCGAGCCCTTTACCGAGGATGAGTCCTACCTGGAGGTCTTCGACGCCGTCGTACCGACCGCCCTAGCGGCCTTTCACCCCGACCTCATCGTGCTCCAAGCGGGCGCCGACATGCACCGCTTCGACCCCTTAGCCGACCTCAACCTGAGCGTCCAGGGGATCGCTGAGAGCTACCGCCGCGTGGTGCGGCTCGCGGAGCGCTTCTGCGAAGGGCGATTGGTGGCGACCGGCGGCGGCGGCTACGACCCCTACCGCACCGTGCCGCGGCTCTGGGCGCTCCTCTGGGCGGTGCTGAGCGACAAGCCCTTGCCGCAGGTCGTACCCGAAGCCTGGCGCGCGCGTTGGCAGGACGCGCTCGCCGCCGAAGCGCGCGCGGAGCTGCCCCTAAGCTTCGCCGACGCCCCTTGGCCGCCCTCACCGCGTCGCGGCGCGATCGCTGCCGCCAACCGCTTAAGCGCCAAACGGCTGCTCGCCACGCTAGAACCCATTTGGCGCGAGCGTTTCGGGCGCCCCACCTGACCCAGACCGTGCGTTAAACGCGTTAAAAAGGCCACTGGGGCGCCTTGTGGGACAACCGCCCCTCTATGCGCTGTGCTCGAGCTGTTAAGGTGCCCTTAAGAAGGGTGCGGTACGCTGGGCTAGCGCGGTGCTTGGAGCAGGTGAGGGCGGCACGCCCGTCTCGGCGCACCCCGAGAACGGCTGCAAGCGCACCAAGGGGCAGCGGGGCTGCTCGGGTGTAACGCTCGCACGCCCGCGCCGCGGCGCACGCTCTTAAGATGGGGCGAAACGCTTGCGGCGCCCATCGGCGCAGGTGGACCGGGCACGCTCGCCGCAGCCCGTCGCCTAGGCGCGGTAGGGTTAGGGGGTGGGGGCGCTGCTGCGTCATCGTCGCCCGCGCTACCCCGAGCACGCCCCCAGACGGAGGTTAACGAGATGGTCACGGTTTACGGTTTCCCCCCCACGCCTTCACGGGCGACGGGTGCGTTCGGGTCGGCGACCTGATGCAGCGCACCCGTGTTGCGCTCCTTGCCGGCCTCGTGTTCACCCTGAGCGCCTGCAACCTCTTCCCGACCCCAGCGACCCCCCGCGTCAGCAGCGTGAGCCCCGCCGACGGGGCGACGAACGTGCCGACGAACGCCGCGGTGCGCGCGCAGCTCAGCGTGCCCGACAGCGCGGGGAGCATCGACCTCACGACCCTAAGCGCCGAGACGGTGAGCCTGACGGACGTCGGGAGCGGCAACGCGGTCGCCGCGACCCGCACGTTAGAGGGCGCGACGCTCGTGCTGCGGCCCACCGAGGCGCTCGCGCCCGAAACGACCTACCGCTTTGCGGTAACCGAAGGTTTGGCGACGGAGACGGGGGCGACCTTTACCCCCTTTCAGAGCACCTTTACCACCGGTCAGGGGGCGTCGCCCAACCCGGACGTGACCTTTCAGGCAGTGCCCGCGCGCGTGCTCTTTACCGCCGGCGGGGAGACCGCCAGCGATACCCGCACCGTAACGCTGCGCAACGACGGCTCGAGCCCCATCAGCCTGAGCGACGTGTCGATCACGGGCGAGGGGGCGGCGCGCTTTGACCTCGAGACCCCCGCCCCGGCGACGCTCGCCCCCGGCGAGAGCGCGACCCTCTCGCTGCGCTTTACGCCGAGCGCACCCGGGCCGCAGCGGGCGACGCTGGTCGTCGCGAGTAGCGACCCGCAGACGCCGCGGCTCGAAGTGCCCCTGGGCGGCCTCGGGGTGCGCGGTCAGGGCGGCAACCAAGAGCCCTCGCTGCAGTGGATTTTAGACACCTACGGCTTTGACATCGACACCGGCGACGCGACGCCAGGCGACACCTTTTTGGTCACCGAACCCAACAACGACCTTTTGGGCGACGAGGTCTCTTTGCAGCGGATGGTGCGCGCCAACCCCGCGGAACCCGTGACCATCGAGGTGCTCGCGGCCTTCGGGGTGCCGAACGATCCGGTGCTCGAGTTCGGCGTCTACGAAGCGGGGCGCGTAGGCACCCGCGAGGCGCTCTTTACGGTGCCGCAGGCGCCGGCGCTCAACGCCCAGCGCCTCGCCCCCGACATCGAGAGCGACCTTGTGGACGCGAGCGGGCTCATCCGCTTCGACCCCAGCAGCGAGCCCTTCGGCTTCTACTCGTTCTGGCCGACCAACCGCTTTTTCAACCAGCGCTACGTCTACACCGAGGACCGCCTCAACACCTTCCAGGGTGCGGTGCCGCGGCAGGTGCGCGCCTACCCGCTCGTGGAAAACGGCGAAACTGTCGAGAACGCCTTTGTCCTCGCGACCGAGGAGTTTAGCCAAGGCTTTGACTACAACGACGTGGTGGTGCTCGTGCGCAACGTCGCGCCGGCTAGCACCGCCGATATCGACGGGTTGCAGGTGACCAACCCCTTGGGGCTCCCCTTCGACGACCGCTTGGTGCTCCACAGCATCCGCGACACCAGCGGCAACCTCTGCAACCCGGAGAGGGACCCGACCTGCGACCCCACCGCGCAGCCGTGGCTCGAACTCAACACCCGCAACACCGGTACGGTGCGGCTGCGCAACACCGGGGGCGCACCTTTGCAGGTGAGCGTCAGCACCACCGAGCCGAGCGCCTTTATCTTCCCGAACGGGGAGACCTTCCTCACCCTCGACCCCGGCAGCACGTACGACCTGACGGTGCAGTTCGCGCCCGTTGGGCTCGGCGGTAAAGGGGTGTTGCAGGCGGCTTTCGTCGCGCAGGTCGGGGGCGCGACGGCCGAGATGGAACTCGCGGGGATCTACATGCCCGCACCCGAAGGGGGGCGCGAGGTCTACCTCGAGGGGCTCGTCGTCGACGCTTTCGGCTACCCCATCGACGTCGGGGCGGACAGTCAGGGGGGGCTCACGAGCGCCGCGCCCGACGCGCCCTTGGCCGGCGACGAGGTGCGCTCGGCCTACTGGCGAGCGGCTACGCCGGGCCCGGTGACGGTCACGCAGATCGCTGCCTTTCACTCGTGCTGCAACGTAACCTACCCCTTTGAGATGTTCTACGAGGGCGCCTCGACGCCGTTCGCCTCGTTCCGCCACGAGCGGCTCGACGGCCAGACGATCTACCCGCGCGCGCTGGGCGGCGAGGAGATCGCCGGTATGAGCGTCTCCCCGACCGGGCCTTTCGAGATGCGCTCGGCGGGTTACAGCACCAACCCGAGCTTGGGGCGCGGCAACGGCAACCTGGGGTTGCGCCTCTGGCCCGCCAAAGACCGCAGCGGTCAGCCGATTCCGAACACCTACATCGCCGCGCAAGACTTCGTCGAGAACGGCTGCGGGACGACGGACACGGCCAACTGCGACTACAACGACAACATGTACCTGATCGAGAACATCGAACCCGTCAACTAAACGTCCTCGCCTACAGGAGTCCGTATGCAACGACCCCAAACCCTGCTCTTCGTCCTCCTCACCTTGAGCCTCGCGGCGTGCGAGCTCATCCCCTTCGTACCGAGCGTCGGCGGTCCGTCGGTGGCGCGGATCACCCCCGCGGACGGGGCGACGAACGTCCCCGTCGGCACCAGCATCAACGTCGCGCTCAACCTGCCGAGCGGCGACCTCAACCTCACCACGGTGAGCGAGCAGAGCGTGCGGCTCATCGTCGAGAGCAACTCGCAACCCGTCCCCGTGACGGTTCGCGTGCTTAACGAGAGCGAGACGCTCGTCGTGACGCCGCGTGAGGCGCTCGCCTTTAACACCACCTACCGCTTCGAGATCTCGAGCGCGGTGCAAGACGAGAGCGGTCAGGCGTTCCGGGCGCATAGCAGCACCTTTACCACCGCCGGCGACGCCTCCCCGTCAGTGGTGCGTTCGCGCCCGGCCGACGGCGAGACGAACGTTCCGGTAACGACCGGCATCGCCACCGACCTCTATTTGCCCAACGGCGGGGTCGCCAACGACAGCCTCACCGACGAGACGGTCACCCTGACCGAAACGCGGACGCAGCGGCGCGTCGAGGGGTCGATCAACACCTCCGCCGCTGGCGACGTCATCAGCTTCCAGCCGAACAGCCCGCTCAGCCCCAACACCGAGTACACCTTTACCGTCGACGGGGTGCGCGACGTCTCCGGTGCGGCCCTGCTGCCCTACAGCGCGACCTTTACCACGGGGGCGGGGGGCGCGCAGATCACCCCGCGCTTCGACATCATTGACCTGCCGACCACGCGGGGCGAGCGCCACACCTCGCTCGCCTTCGGCCCCGACGGTAACCTCTACGCCTCGACGGTCGACGGGCGCATCCTGCGCTACAGCGTCAACGGCGACGGCACCCTCGGCGCGCCGCAGACCCTGACCTCGCTCCAGCAGGCCGAGGGTGGCCCGCGCCTCACCATCGGCATCGCTTTTGATCCGAGCGCGACCGCGAGCAACCTCATCTTGTGGGTGAGCCACACGCACTTCGGCTTTTCGAACGTGCAAGAGGAGTGGAGCGGTAAGATCACGCGTCTAAGCGGCCCTAACCTCGAGGCCGTACAGGACTACGTGATCGGCCTCCCCCGCTCGATCCGCGACCACGTCACCAACAAGATCGCCTTTAACCCCGCTGAACCTAACGTGCTCTACTTCAACCAGGGGAGCAACACGGCGATGGGTGCCCCCGACGCACCGTGGGGCTTCCGTCCGGAGCGCCTCTTGACCGCCGCTACCTTGCGCGTCGACGTCTCGCAGATTACCAGCCCGCCCCTAAACGTGCAGACCGAAGACGGCGGCTCGTACAACCCGTTCGCGCCGGGGGCGCCGCTGACCATCTTCGGGCGTGGGCTGCGCAACGCTTATGACCTCGTGTGGCACTCTAACGGCCGGCTCTACGTCCCCACCAACGGTTCGGCGGCGGGTGGCAACGTGCCGCGCTTCGATCCCAGCTTGGGCGACTGCTCGACCCGCCCTGAGGGTGGCTACAGCGGCCCCGTGCTCGACGACCCGTCGGACGTCAATGCGCCCTACTCGAGCGACCAAACCGACGGCTGGCGCATCAACCAGACGCAGAGCGACTACCTCTTTATCGTCGAAGAGGACAGCTACTACGGTCATCCCAACCCGACGCGCTGCGAGTGGATCATGAATGGCGGCGGTACGGCGACCGACTCGACGCGCGTTCAGGGCTACCCCGGCTCGGTGTCGCCCGACCCGAACTGGCGCGGCGCGGCCTTCGACTTCGGCCTCAACGTCTCACCCAACGGCGCTATCGAGTACCGCAGCAGCACCTTCGGCGGCGCCCTGCGCGGTCAGCTCCTGGTGACGCGCTACAGCAACTTTAACGACGTGCTCGCGGTCGAACTCGACAGCCTCGGCAACCCCGTCGGCGCTGAGCCGATCGTCACCTCGGGGAGCTTCCAGAACCCGCTCGACCTCGCCGAGGACCTCCGCAACGGCTACCTGTACGTCTCCGAGTACGGCAGCGAGAGCAGCAGCCTGAACGTCCCCGACGCCGGTTTGAAGCTGCTGCGGCCCCTCCAGTAACCCTCTAGGCGCTTCACCGCGCTGCTAAACCCCCCACATCGCCGGTGATGTGGGGGGTTCGTGTTGGCGGCTGGCCCCGCGTGCGGGTTTTCGTGGCCGTTTCTAAGCGCGCTGCGGCGTTAGCGACGCAAAAACCACGCGATCAGGTTGATCACGAGGGTGAGCGCGCCGCTTAACAGGAGCGCCGAGGTGATGGGGATAAAGATCGAGACGCCGTCGCGCCGGATGCGCAGGTCGCCGGGCAGCGTGCCGAACCAGGAGAACGCCCGCGGAAAGAGCGCCAGGGCGACGCCGGCGACGAGCAAGAACAACCCCAAAGCGATGAGAAGGCGTGCCATGCCCTTAGGGTAACGCGCCCCCGGCGCGCGCACGCGGGCCGCGCTACAACGGCTTTTGCACGCGGCGGCCACGCCCGTAAGCGCTTACAACGCCCCCCACCAACTCCAGTGTGATGGCCCCCAGCGGGGGATGTTGTCCCACACACCGGTAGCGCCACGGTGGCCTACTTGACAACCCCCTGAGGGCGACGTAGGATGCAGGGGTACCCACGTTGTAAGCGGTTACAAAAAGCCTGCTGGCGCAAAGGAGCAAGGGCGTTGAAAAGGGCATCGCACCAAACGGCCGCGCGCGTGACCATCGAGGACGTCGCGCGGGCTGCGGGAGTCTCGACGGGGACGGTGAGCCGCGTGCTCAACCGGCGCGCGGGGGTCAAAGCGGCCACGCGTCACGCGGTGTTGGAGGCCGTGAGCCGCCTCGAGTACCGCCCCGACGCCGCCGCCCGCGAGCTCTCGCTGCGCCACCCCAAACGCATCGGGTTTCACGTCGCGCCGAGCAGCACGCGCTTCTCCCCTTTCTACACGCTTTTCGCCCAGCACCTAAGCGCCGCGCTGCAGGAGTCGGGGCTCAGGCTCGAGACCGTCCCCAGCCGCCCCGACGGTTTGCCCGCGCGCAGCGCGGACGCCTTTGTGCTCGTCGGGCTGCACGACGACGACGCCCGCATCGGCTACCTGCACGCGCAGGGGATCCCCGTGGTGCTCGCCGGTCACGCCGAGGGGGAGCGCTGGACGCGGGCCGACGACGTTGACGGCGGGCGCCAAGCGGCTTTGCACCTGCTGCGTTTGGGGCACACCGAGCTCTTGCACGTGACGGGTGACTTGGGTGGTCAGGCGGCCTTCGACCGCTTCAGAGCCTTTCGGGGGGCGCTGCAGGAGGCCGGCGTGGCGCTCCCCGACGCGCGGGTGTTAGACGGCGGTTTCACCACGCTCGGCGCCTACCGCGCGGTGCGGCGCGCGCTCGAGGGCGGGGTGACGTTTACCGGCGTGTTCGCCGCTTCCGACGAGATGGCGTGCGGGGTGATCGCCGCTTTGGAGGACGCGGGGCTGCGCGTCCCCGGCGACGTGTCGGTGGTCGGCTTCGACGACCTGCCGGAGTTCGGCGACGGGCTCACCACGGTGCGCCAAGACGTCGCCAAGGTCGCCGCGACCGCCGCCGCCCTCTTAAAGGAGAGCCTGCGCGGCGAGCCCCCCCGCTCCGAAGTCATCCCCGTTCAGCTCGTGGTGCGCGGCACGACCGCTCGGAGGAGGTGATGCGGCGTGTAGCCCTCTAACTGCTCGCTTGCGCAAGCGCGTCCTCTTTAGCACGTTCGCAGTACGCCTCGAGCCAATCTCAGCCTCGAGCCAATCTCAAAGGAGACCCTATGAAACGCAGCACCGGCTTGCTTCTCGCCCTTTCGCTCACCGCCTGCAGCGCCGCTCTTGCCCAGACGACGGTTCGCGTGCAGGGCTACGGTGGACAAGACCCCGCCATCATGCAGCGCCTTTTAAACGAGGTCATCGGCGACGACCTCCAGGCCGAGGGCATCACCGTGCAGTACGAGCCCATCGAGACCGACTACAACGCGGTGATGACCAACAACCTCTCGGCGGGCACCGCCGGCGACGTGTTCTACCTCCCCGGCGAGGTCGCCCCCGGGTTTATCGCCACGGGCCGCGTACAGCCGTTAAACGACCTCGTCGACACGGAGCCCTTTATCGATGCGCTCCTAGAGGTCTACACCCAAGACGGTCAGGTCTACGGCATCCCGAAAGACTTCAACACCCTGGCGATCTTTTACAACGAAGACCTCTTCGACGAGGCCGAGGTCGACTACCCGAACGCGGACGACACCTTCGAGAGCTTTGCCGAAAAGCTGCGGGCGGTGCGCGAGCTCGACCCCGGCATCTACGGCGCCTGCTTGAGCGCCGACTTCGCCCGCTTGGGCGCTTTTGCCTACGCCAACGGCTGGCAGCCCTTTAACGAAGACGGTAGCGTGTCGCTCCAAGACGAGGCCTTCGTCGACGCCTTCGAGTTCTACACCGGGCTCGTCACCGAGGGCACCGCCGTGCAGCCCTCCGACGTCGGGGCGGGGTGGCCCGGCGACTGCTTGGCCAACGAGCAGGCGGCGGTCGCCATCGAGGGCGCGTGGATCCTCGGCTTTTTGCGCGACAACGCCCCCAACCTCGCCTATGGCGCCGCCCCCATGCCGCGCTCGGATGAGACCGGCGAACGCGGTAACTTCGTCTACTCGGTGGCGTGGGCGATCAACGCCGACTCGCCCAACCAGGAGGCGGCCGTGCGGGTGCTCGAGGCGCTCACCAGCGAGGAGGCGCAGCAGTTCATCCTCGAGCAGGGGCTCGCGATCCCCAGCCGCGAGGCTTTGGGCGAGCTCGACTACTTTAACGAAGACGACCCCGAGGCGCAGGCCAACCGCATCATCTTCGAGGGCGCTTCGGACGGCAACGTCTTGGGCTTTCAGTTCGGCAACATCGGTACCGACTACATGACCCCCATCAACAACGCCATCACCGCCGTGATGACCGGCCAAGCGGACGCCGCGTCGGCGCTGCAGAGCGCGCAGTCGGAGCTCGACGCGATTTTGGCGCGCGCGGGCGCGAGGTAGTCAGGCGCAGCTGTCGGGCGGGGGCTCCCCCCGCCCCCCTAGTACGAGAGGAAGTCGGTCATGCGAGCGAAACAGCAGGAGGTCGTCGCAGCCTATCTCTTTCTCCTCCCCTTCCTAGTCACCCTGGGGCTATTTTTCCTCTACGCCACCGTGCGCGCGGTGTATTTTAGCTTTACCAACTACGACCTCTTTAACGCGCCGCGGTGGATCGGTTTGCAGAACTACGTCAACTTGTTCCGCGAGGAGAACTTTCTCTTCGCGCTGCGCAACTCGCTCCTCTTCTCCGCCATCGTCACGACCGTGCAGACCTTCGGGGCGCTCGTGATGGCGGCGGTTTTAAACCAAAAGATCCGCGGGCTCAACTTTTTTCGCGCCGCTTTCTACATGCCGAGCGTCACCAGCAGCGTGGTGATCACCCTCATCTTCTTGTGGATGTACCAGCGCCAGGGGCTCTTTAACTACCTGGCGACGCAGGTGGTCAACTACGCGCCGCAGCTCGGGGCGTTTGCGCTCGTGCTCGTGGGGTTGCAGGCGCTGCAGGTCGGGCTCGAGCGCGCGCGCGGCCTCCCCGCCCGCTGGAACGACCCGGCGCTCTTTGTCATCTCGTTGCTTGTCGCCGTGGCCGCGGCGTGGCTGCTGACCTTTTTGGGGGTGCTGGTGCCGCGCGGTGGGGTCGTCGACTTCGTCTGGTTGCAGACCCGCCAGGAGGTGCCGGGCGTTTTCCCGACCTTTTTGCGCGCGCCGGTGCCGCTTATTGCCATCATGATCCAGAACATCTTCACCACCATCCCGACCTTTATGCTGATGTTCTTGGCGGCCCTTCAAGACGTGCCCAAGTCGCACTACGAGGCGGCTTCCTTGGACGGCGCGACCCCCGTGCAGCAGTTTTTCCACATCACCATCCCGGCCGTGCAACCCGTGACCTTTTTGGTGGTCACGCTTAGCCTCATCGGTACCCTGCAGATGTTCGACCAGGTGGCGATCTTCGGGAACGCCGTGCCCACGCGCTCGGTGATCACCCTGGCCTACTTCGTCTATCAGCGCATGTTCCCCGGCGCGCAGCTCCCCGAGGTCGGCTTCGCCTCGGCGGCGGCCATGTTCTTGGCGGCCCTGACGCTGCTGATCGTCCTGATCCAGCGCCGCTTCATCCGTTCGGAGGCCTCGTAATGGCGCAGGTTCGGGTTCTGACGCAGCGCCGCCGCCCCCCCGCCCAGGACATCGAGCGCTGGCAGGCGCGGCGGCGCTGGGCGCGGGTGGGGATCGTCTACACGGTCATGCTGATTTTTTCGATCCTCTTTCTGGGACCGCTGCTCTTCGCCGCGCTCTCGAGCCTGAGAGAGGACCCGCTCGAGTACCCCCCGACGCTCGCCATCCCGCAGCTCAACCCGCGCAACTGGGCGGCCGGCGCCGCATTGGGCCGCGCGGGGGCGAACGCGCCCCTCTGGGGGGGCTTCGCCCCCGGCGCGCAGGTGCCCTTTGAGATCACCTACTTCGTCCCCCAAGGCGCCGAGCCGGAGGTGCCCACCGTGACCGTCCCGCGGCGGCGACCGGGTGGGGGGTTGGGGGCGGTGCAGCAGATCGACTTCGCCGCCGACTACGCCGCCCTGACGCCGACCCAGGAGCTCGCGCGCGAGGCGGGCGAGTTCACCGTGGGCGGCGAGAGCGTCCCGGGGACGTTCGTCACCTATGGCTTTACGGTCACCTACGAGGGCGACGGCCCGACGGTCAACCGGCTCCCCGTGGACATCGAGGTGCCGACGCGCGACCAGGTCTTCGTCTCCGCGACGCTCTCGCCCTCGCGGCTCGAGCGCCGCGGCCGCGTCGCCAGCTTCGACAACATCACGCCGGGCTCCTTGGGTTATGTCTTCAACAACTACGCGCGCGTCTTCGAGGAGGCGCGGAGCATCACCACCGGCCGCTCGCTCTTTTTGAGCTGGACGCTCAACTCGTTTATCATCGCGCTCGCCAAGGTCATCACCACCATCTTGTTCGCTTCGATGGCGGGCTACGCGCTCGCGCGGCTTAACTTCCCCGGTAAAAACCTGATCTTTATCCTGATCCTCTTCGCCCAGATGATCCCCGGCCAGGTGACCTTCATCTCCAACTACCTGGTGCTGCGTGACGGCATCTTCGGGCTCTCGCGGCTCTGGGGTCAGGCGACGCTCCTTAATAGCCTCTCCGGTGTCATCCTCTCGGGGCTCGTGGGGGCGGGGGCGGTGTTTATCATGAAGCAGTTTTTCGAGACCATCCCGCGCGAGGTCGAGGAAGCTGCGATGATCGACGGCACCTCCCAGTGGCAGCGCTTCTCCAAGGTGGTGCTACCGATGGCGCGGCCCGCCCTGGGGGCGCTCACCATCTTGACCTTTCAGGGCGCCTGGAACGACTTTTTCTGGCCGCTCGTGGTCTTGACGACCCCCGAGGACATCAAAACGCTCCCCATCGGCCTCCTGACTTTCCGCAACATCTACGGCAACGTCGGCGACTGGGGGCTCATCCTGGCGGGCGCGGTGATGAGCGCGCTGCCCATTATCATCCTCTTCGTGGTGTTCCAGAAGTACTTCCTAGAGGGGGTCTCCTACGGCGGGGGTAAGGAGTAGGGGGAGACTGTGCCGTACCGCTAGCCGCTAGGGGAGGTGGGTTAGGCGCAAGTAGCCATGAGTAACGAGCCATGAGCAATGAGCCATGAGATGGGGAGCATCACTCATGGCTCGCCGCGAAGCGCCCCCTTCGGGGGGTTGCTCATGGCTGAGCCTTGGCTCATCACTGCCCACGCCCCGCCCGCACGTGGCCTGCCCTTGGCCCATGTGTTAGGCTCCCACAGCTAGGAGTGACCGATGGACCTGAGTAAAGACGTGGTGCTGAAAGAGAACTACAGCTTCTTCGTGGCCGACGGGGCGGGGCAGATCACTGGCGGGGAGCACGGCCTGTACAACCGCGACACGCGCTTTTTAAACCGTTACTGCTGGCGCTTTGGGGAGGCGTTTGAGACGCTCCTGTTGCACACGCCCCGCCCCGACCGCCTGCGCGCGCACTACGCCCGCATCGAGGGGCCGTCGCAGACGGTCGGTATTCAGCGTCACCTGGACTTTGGCGCGCGCGGGTTTGACGACCGCCTGCGCGTGGAGAACACCAGCCCCGAGCCGGTGGAGGTGGCGCTCACGCTCGAGCTCGGCGCCGACTTCGTCGACATGTTCGAGGCGCGCGGGTGGCACCGCGTCGCGCGCGCGCCCGTGGCGCTAGAGCCCGACGGTGCGGCCTTTAGGCTCCGCTACCGCGCCGAGGACGGCTTGGAGACCAGCGTCCGCCTCGCGCCGTCGCAGCCGCCAACGGCGCAAGAGGCCACCGGGTTGCGCTTCGTGCTCCCTCTGCAACCCGGCGAGGTTAAGGTGTTGACGCTCGAGGTGACCCTCCACAACCCCCTCGCGGTCGACGCGCCCGGGATCAGCTACGAAAGCTGGCGCGCGGGGTTCGACGTGCCGGCGCTCTCGGACGGGCACGGCGAGGTCTTGGCGCGCGCCATCGACGACCTGCGCGCGCTGCTGCTCTTTACCGAGCACGGCCTCTATCCGGCGGCGGGCATCCCCTGGTACGTGGCCGCTTTCGGCCGCGACGCGCTGCTCAGCGCCTATATGCTGCTCCCGCACCACCCGGAGGTCGCCGAGGGGACGCTGCGCTTTCTAGCGGCCTATCAGGGGCGCACGCACGACCCCGTGACCGCCGAGGCGCCCGGTAAGATCCTCCACGAGGTGCGCTACGGCGAGCTGTCGCGCACCGGCAAGGTGCCGTTTCGCCGCTACTACGGCACCGTCGACGCGACCCCGCTCTTCGTCGTGCTCCTCCACGAGCTCTACCGCGTCACGGGCGACCTGGCGTTGGTGCGCGAGCTCAAACCCAACTGGGAGGCGGCGCTCGCGTGGATGCTCGAGGACGGCGACCCTGACGGCGACGGCTTTTTGGAGTTCGTGGGGGCGCCCATGGGCCAGGGTCTCAGCGTGCAGACCTGGAAGGACTCGCACGACTCCATGAGCCACGCCGACGGGTACCTCGCTTCGGGGGCGATCGCCGGCAGCGAGGTGCAGGGCTACGCCTACGACGCCTTCGAGGCGGCGGCGACCTTTTACGACGCGCTCGGTGAAGCGGGCGGCGACCGCTGGCGCGCGCGCGCTAGTGAACTCAAAGAGCGCTTTCACGAGGCGTTCTGGGTCGAGGAGCTGCAGACCTACGCGATGGCTCTAGACGGCGACAAGTGCCCCTTAAGGGTGCACAACTCCAACGCGGGGCAGCTCCTGTGGACGGGGATCGTACCGGAGGCGGTGGCGCCCCGTCTGGTGGCGACGTTGTTTTCGGAGACCAACTGGACGGGTTGGGGCTTTCGCACCCTGGGGCGGGGGGAAAAGCGTTACAACCCGGTCTCGTACCACAACGGCTCGGTCTGGCCGCACGACACCGCGCTCGTCGCGGGTGGGCTCGCCCGCTACGGCTTCGCCGCGGAGGCGGCGCGCGTCCGGGAGGCGCTCTTTGACCTCGCGCACAGCCAGGCCGACCGTCGGCTCCCCGAGCTGATCGCCGGTTACGAACGCGAGGACGCGCCCCCCGTCCCCTATCCCGTCGCCTGCCGCCCGCAAGCGTGGGACGCGGCGGCGCTGCTCTACCTGCTGCGGCTTTAGAGGCCGGGCGGGGTGGGGCCTGTGTACGGACAACCCCGTGTACAACGCGTGTGCTACACTCGGGGCGTGATGGGTAGAACCCTGCAGCGCCCCGGCGCCTCGCGTCGTGTAGAGGGCCGCCATGTCTAGGCAGCGGACGCCGACGGCCTTCGAGGTCGTCTGGCAGAACGTCTGGGTACGCGCGACGGTGCAGCTCGTGCTGCTCATCGGGGTCGGGTTCCTCCTCTGGTACTTTTACCGCACCTTCTCGTTCGCGCTGCAAACGGCGCTCATCGGTTTTATCGTCGCCTACGTGCTGCACCCCTTGGTGAGCGGGATGCGGCGGCTGCGCATCGGCCGCGGCTTGGCGACCGTTATCGTCTTTTTCTTTCTTATCCTGCTGATCGTCTTCGGGACCGTGCTGCTTACCAGCGTGGTCGCCGAGCTCGGCCGCTTCGTCGCGCTCATTCCGGGGGCGCTCGACGCCCTGGGGCCGCTGCTCGCCCGCATGTCGGAGTTCGTGTTGGGGTGGCAGGAGCGCCTGCCGGAGTTTCTCGCCGACCGCTTCGGCACGGGCGTCGATGGGGTCAACATCGCTCAAGAGGTCGAGACGCGCGTCCTGACGCTTTTCGACCAAGCGACGGCGGGGCTCGTCAACGTCCTGCAGGCGACGCTCGAGCAAGGCCCGGCGTTTTTGCTCACCGGCGCGACCGGCGTCGTGTCGACGACCCTGCAGGCATTTTTGATCCTCGTGGCGAGCGCCTACTTCCTCTACGATTTTCCCCGCATCACCGCCAACTTTAAGCGCTACGTACCGGTGCGCTACCGCCCCTTCTACGAAGATCTAGGCGTCAAAGCCGACCGCGCGGTGGGCGGGTACCTGCGCGGCCAGCTGCTCATCGCGCTCGTCTTGGGGATCATGATCTATATCGGCCTGTCGCTCGCCGGGGTGCCGCTCGCGCTCGCCCTCAGCTTTTTCGCCGCCATCTTTAACCTCGTGCCCTACTTGGGGCCGGTGATCGGCACCATCCCGGCCGCGCTTCTGGGGCTAACGACCGACACGCCCTTTACCACGGCCATCTTGGCGGTGGTGGTGTTCGTGATCGCCAATCAGCTCGAGGGCAACGTTTTGTCGCCGCTCATCCTCTCGAAGTCGACGAACTTGCATCCGGTGACGGTGCTCATTTCGATCACCGCCGGGCTCGGCGCGTTCGGTCTGGTGGGGGCGCTTTTCGCGGTGCCGACGGTGGCGCTTATCAAGGTGCTCGTCGAGGAGTACGTGCTGCGCCGCCCCGCCTACACGGAGGACAAGGTGCGCGTCTTTCCGCGCTCGGTGCCAGACGCGGCCCTAAGCCCTGGCGACACCGAGCGCGCCGAAAGCGAGGCTGCCGCGCCGGAGGGGGCGGCCGCGCGCCCCCGGGTGCTGCGTCTACGTCGCCGCAGAAAAGGGGCCTAGCGCCCCTGAGCCGGCCTCGAGCCGCCGCTGCGGAACAAGGCGACGAAAGGTAGACTAAAGCGTGGCTAGCAAGCGTGGCATGAAGACGGAGCTTTCCGGCAACCTCCCGCGGCGCACCCCGAGCCGTTCGCGAGGCGCCGCCGCGGGGCGGGCGCGCCCGCAGCGCCCCGCCCAAGTCGACCTCGAAGCCCTCGGCCTCCCGCTTTTGGCGCTGGGCGTGCTGATCTTGGGGCTGCTCGTACCGCTTCTGCCGACCGGCGAACTCGGGGCGATGACCCGCAACCTCGCGGTCGGTCGCGCGGGGGTAGGGGCGTACCTGCTGCCGTGGCCACTGCTCTTTTTCGGCGGCGCCCTGCTGCTGCAGCGGCCCATCCGGAGGTGGTGGCGGCTCTTACTCGGTTACCTCATCGTGGGGGCGGGCGCGTGGCTGCTCGTCACGCTCCTCCAGCCGCCCCTGGGGGGGGCGTGGGGGGTGGCGCTCCACGGCGCGGCTGCGGGCGCGGCGGGGGTGCTGGCGTACCTCCTGGCGCTCGTCGTGATCCTTGTGGGCGCCGACTTGCTCCTCGGCAAGGCGCCGATGACGCTCCTACGCGGCGGCGTCAAACGCGGTGTCGGGGGGGTGCAGCGCGCTTTACAGCGCGGCGCGCGCCTGCGGCGCCGGCTGCGCGAGCGGGCCGCGCTCAACGCCGACGTCGCGCTCGCGCGGGGGCGGCTCAAGGAGCTGGCGAGCGACCTCTCGGCGCTCGAGCGCCTCTACCCCGGCAGCGCCGAGTTGGCGCGCTGGAAAGGGGAGGTGGCGCGCGCGCGGGGGAGCCTCAAGGGGGCCGACGCGGCGACCCTGGAGGACACGCGAGCCGACCTCGACGCTTGGGAGGAGGCCATCGGGGGGTTTACGGCGGGGCGCGTCGAGGAGCTGCGCGCGCAGCTCCTCGACGAAGGGGTGCTGGGGTTTGAAGACCGGCACGAACAGCTGGCGCAGGCGTTGGGGGAGGGCTTCCGCGGTTCCTCACAGCTCGCGCGCGCCCTCGAGGACACCCGCCGCACGCTGCTCCTCGACCTCACGGCGCTCGCCGAGCGCTACGGGCGGACGTTGCGCGAACGCGACCTGGCCGCGCAGGCGCTCGCGGACAGGGGCACCACAGCGCGCGAGCTCGTGCGCGCCTCTGAGGGGCACCACGCCCGCGCCCAGAAGCTAGCGGGGCTCGAGCAGGCGCAAGCGGCGCTGGCGTGCGACGCCGAGCGTTTGGGAGCGTGGCGCGGGCTCCTGGAGCGCTTGGAGGCGTTGGCGCGCGACCTGTCGGGCGACGCTTCGGTCGCCGCCTTCGACAACGCCGTGGCCGGGCGTCTGCGCAAAAACCGCGCCGAGCTCGCCGAGCGCGAGGCGCACGAGGCGGCCCTCGGTGAGCTCGAAGCGGCCCTCGAAGTCGTCGGGGGGGCGCCACCCGCCGAGAGCGCCGAGCGGGGCGACAACAGTGCCAGCGGCGACACCGGTGCCAGCGGCGACACCGACGCCGCTGCCGATGAAACGTGGGCGCCGCCCCCCGTCAGGGTCAGCGCCGCGCCGCCGTGGGCGGACGAAGCGGAGGCCGAACGGGGCACCCTCCGCGACGACACCGGCCCCGCCTGGGACGACGTCGGCGACGAAGACCTCGAGCCAGCGGCGAGCGACGAAGAGGGCGCCGCCGACCCCTTGCCCGAGGTCGGCGGTATCCCCATCCAGCTCCCCGCCCTGGAGCTCCTCGACGCCCCCATCCACGCCCACGAGGACCCCGCCGCGCAGCAGCGCGAGGTGCGCGCGCGCATCGCCAAAATCGACGAGACGCTCGCCAACTTCCGCCTTCAGGGGCGCGTGGTGGCGTCTGTCCGCGGCCCCACGGTCACCCGCTTCGAGGTCGAACCGGCCCCCGGCGAGAAGATCAGCCGCTTTTCCAACCTCTCGGACGACCTGGCGCTGGCGATGGCGGTCGGTTCGGTGCGGATCGAGGCGCCGATCCCCGGCAAGAGCGTGATCGGTCTGGAGGTCCCCAACGCCCACCGCGACCTCATCAAGTTCCGCGAGGCCGCCGAGGCGCCCCCGTTTCGCCGCGCGCGCGCGCGCCTGCCCCTCATCCTGGGTAAGAGCATCGACGGCGAGATGCTCGTCGGCGACCTCTCGCGCATGCCGCACCTCTTGATCGCCGGTTCGACGGGCTCCGGCAAGTCGGTCGCGGTGAACACGCTCGTGGGCTCGTTGCTCTACAAGTTTCTGCCGACCGAGCTGCGCTTCTTGATGATCGACCCCAAGATGGTCGAGCTGACGCCCTTCGACGGCATCCCGCACCTCCTGCGCCCCGTGGTCACCAACCCGAACGACGCCGCGGGGGTGCTCTTGGGCGCGGTCGCCCACATGGAGCGCCGCTACAAGATGATGAGCAAGCTGGGCGCCAAGAACCTGGACCAGTACAACCAAAAAGCGCGTAACTTAGACCTGCCCGAGCTGCCCTTTATCGTCATCATCATCGACGAGCTGGCCGACCTGATGATCACCTCCCCCAAAGAGGTCGAGTCGGCGATCATGCGCCTTGCGCAGATGGCCCGCGCGACCGGGATGCACCTCATCCTGGCGACGCAGCGCCCCAGCGTGGACATCCTGACGAGCCTCATCAAGGTCAACGTGCCCGCGCGGATCGCCTTTGCGGTCTCCAGCGGCCACGACTCGAGGACGATCCTCGACACCATGGGTGCGGAGCGCCTGACCGGGATGGGCGACATGCTCTTCTACCAACCCGGCCTAGCCAAACCCGTGCGCCTCCAGGGGCCCTTTATCAGCGAGGACGAGATCTTTACCCTGGCGAGCTTTTTGCGCCGCCAGATCTTCGACGACGACTTTGTCGAGGCTTACGGCGCCGACTTCGACCCGCCCCCCAGCGACGAATCGACCGCGTCGGGGCTGGTCGACTGGAACGACGACAAGCTGCGCGAGGCGGCCGAGTTGGTGGTCAGCGAGGGGCAGGCGAGCGTGTCGCGCTTGCAGCGGCGCCTGTCGGTCGGGCACGCGCGCGCGGGGAAGCTCATGGATTCGCTCGAGGCGCTGGGCGTCGTGGGCGCGCACGTCGGCTCCAAACCGCGCGAGGTCTTGGTCGAGCTGCACGAGCTGCCGGACATCTTCGGGAAGTGAGGTGAGTGGGGTGGGCGACGTTCAGGAGAGAACCGAGGAGAGAACGGACTAGGTCAGCTACGAGGCGTTTTTGGCCTCTTCGGACGAGACCCATGCGGAATGGGTGGATGGTAGGGTCATCCTTATAAGCCCGGCTTCGGACAGGCATCAAGACCTCGTCCGCTTCCTCACAGCCGTCCTCAGCCACTTCACTGAGGTCTACGACCTGGGCATAGTGCGCCCTGCACCGTTTCAGGTGAAGCTCTCACCAGACGGTCCGGGGCGTGAGCCCGACCTTCTCTTCGTCGCCAAAGCAAACTTGGGGCGCCTCAAGACGCCTCAAGAAAAACCGGCTCGAGGGCCCTGCCGACTTGGTCGCCAACATCATCAGCCCCGAAAGCCGCGCGCGAGACCGTGGCGAAACGTTTTTCGAGTACGAGGCGTTCGGTGTGAGGGAGTACTGGCTCATCGACTACGAACGCGAGCAAGCCGAGTTTTACCGCCCGGACGCGCGCGGCATCTACCAACCCGTGCCGCTTCGGGAGGGCGTGTTCGAGAGCCACGCGCTGCCGGGGCTGAAGCTCGAGGTCGCCTGGTTGTGGCGGGAGCCGCTGCCACCCCTGCTGAGCATCCTCAGGGCGTGGGGGCTCGTCTAGGCCCGCTGCGTCGCCCGACCAAAGACGCTTGACAAGGCCCCTGGCGCGGCGCATGCTTGCGGTATGAAAACCCGCACCGCCCTCTGGGGGCTGCTCGCTACGCTCTTCTTGCTCGCCGCTTGCAGCCGTGAGCCAAGACCCTCGGTGAGCCCCGTAGGGCACTGGGAGGGGACGCTCACCACGACCACGGGCGGCTCGGGGACGGAGCCCTTCACCGCTGAGATCACGGCGTTAGAACCGGAAGAAGCCACGTATGCCGGTGTTTTCACGGTCGGTGATGAGGTTTACCAGGTCACCGGCTGCTACAGCGGCGCAAGTGATGAAGGAGACGTCTTCGTTTTTACCATTCCACTAGAGGCTCTTCAGCCGACACGTTCACCCCCTAGGTTCTACGGTATGTCGTGGTCGGGCTCGCTGGTCGGAAACGACTATTCGGGGTACTGGTCGTTTAACAGCGAAGAGAGTCCCTACGTGCCAGCGGGTACCTTTTTCCTAAAGCGCCTCCCCTAACCCTTCTTCGCCAACTCGGGCCGCTGCAGCACGCTCTTGATGTCCTGCGCGCGGTCTTTGCGCGTGACCAAGACCGTGTCGCCCCGTTTGACGATGATCATGTCCTCGACGCCGATGGTGACGATGGTGGCGTTTTCGTCGTCGCAGTAGATGACGTTGCCCTGGCTGTCAAGCCCGACGTGCGCGCCGACGACCGTGTTGGCTTCGTCTTTACCCAGGTGCCGCTCGACCGCCAGCCAGTCGCCTAAGTCGTCCCAGTCGTAGTCGGCGACGACCATGTAGGCTTTGTCGGTCTTCTCGAGCACGGCGTAGTCGATGCTGATCTTTTCGATCTTGGGGAACACCTCGGCGACCATGCCGCCCGCGTGGGCCGCCTCGAGCGGGGTGAGGATATTCGGCGCGTGCTTGGCGAACTCCTCCAAGATGGTCGAGGTGTGCCAGACGAAGATGCCATTGTTCCAGTAGTAACCGCCGTTTTGCAGATAGGCCTCGGCGGTGCGGGCGTCGGGTTTTTCGACGAAGCGGTTGACCTTAAAGCCCGCGCCGACCGGTGCCCCCGCCTGGATGTAGCCGTAACCGGTCGCCGGAAAGGTCGGTTTGACGCCCAGGGTGGTGAGGCCGCGCGTCTGTTCGGTCACCGAGATCGCCCGTCTGACCGCCCCCTGAAAGCTCGGGACGTTGCCGACGCGGTGGTCGGCGGTAAAGAGCCCCATGACGACGTCGCCGAAGCGGGCGCGCATCTCGAGGGCGGAGAGCGCCACGGCGGGCGCCGTGTCCCGCCCGACGGGTTCTAGGATGATGTTTTCGTGGGGCAGCTCGGGCAGCTGGTCGTGCACGAGCGCCTGGTAGCGTTCGCCGGTGATGACGAACACCCGCTCGACGCCGCCCGTGAGCGGCACCAGGCGGTCGAGCGTGGACTGAATCAGGGTGCGACCGCTCTTTTCGAGGTCCAAAAACTGCTTGGGTTTGTCTTCGGTTGAAAGAGGCCAGAAGCGCTGCCCGCGCCCCCCTGCCATAATGACCGCGACGAACACGTCTCCTCCTTTGGTTACACCGCGCTTTGCGCCGCGCCCCCGCGTCAGCCACCCCTGTGGGGGGCGGCCGACGCGACGGCGCCCGACGAGCTTCGCCCAACGTATCAGACGCGCGCGCCACAACGTTTGCTGCGTTTCACAACGCCCGGTAGCGCCGAAGGTCCTTGCGGGCGTTGGTCGGCACGGGGAGCGACCATCGCCCCGCGGTGCGCCGTAAGGGTTAGCGGCGCGGCAACGAAGCTCATCTTACGTCGTTTTTAACGCCCTTCAAGGGGGTGGCGTCGGCGCACAGCTCGGTGACGGGGTCTTTGACGAGCTTTCTGTCGCCCGCCCTGGACGCCTCACCGTCGCGATGGGGTCGCGCCACCCCCAAACACCCCCCTCACTTGCCAAAGCGCCGCTCGCGCGCCTGGTAGCTCCGTAGCGCCCGCAAAAAGTCGACTTTGCGAAAGCTCGGCCAGAAGGCGTCGCAGAAGTAGTACTCGCTGTAGGCGGCTTGCCACAAGAGAAAGCCGGAGAGCCGAACCTCCCCCGAGGTGCGGATGATGAAGTCGGGGTCGGGGACGCCAGCGGTGTAGAGGTGCTGGCCGATGGTGTCGGCGCTCACCCGTTCGGCCAGCTCGGCGGGGCGCAGGTGGGCGTGCGCCTCGTCGCGCAGCAGGTTGCGCACCGCCGCGACGATCTCCTCGCGGCCGCCGTAGCCGACCGCGACGTTGAGCTGCATCTTGTCGTAGTGCTCGGTCGCCCGCTCGACCTCGCGTAGCGCCGCCTGGACCTCCGGTGGAAAGTCGCCGATGTCGCCGATCACCCGCACGCGCACGCGGTTGCGGTGGATCTTGGGGTCTTGCACCATCTCCTTGGCCTGTCTGGCGAAGAGGCTGTGCAGGTGCGACACCTCGCTCTGCGCGCGCCCGCGGTTGTCGGTGCTAAAACCCCACAGGGTCACGTGCGGGATGCCGAGCTCAAAGCACCACTCGAGCACCTCGCGCGCCTTGCCGGCGCCGTAGTCGTGCCCCGCGGTGACGTCTAAGCCGACGCTGCGGGCGAAGCGGCGGTTGCCGTCCATGATGAGCCCGATGTGACGCGGCAGGCTGCCGCTGCGGACGCTGCGCTCGAGCCGCTCTTCGTAGAGCCAGTAAAGGGGCGCAGTCAGCGCCTTCCAAAGGCTAAGCGCGCGGTGCAGGGCGGGGTGGTGCGGCGGGGCGGCCACGCCCTCTAGTGTAACCGCTGTCGCGGTTTTCTGGTAAGGCGCGGCTTCCGGGCGCCGCGGCAGGGCCGCGGGCGCCCCCGGCATCCCGTCAGGATCGTTGGGCATACTGCTGCGTGAAGAACGCGGCTTGCGCCGCCTTGAGCGGGCGCCACCAGTCGGGGTGCTCTTGGTACCACCGCACCGTCTGCGCGATCCCTTCGGCGAAGGTTACCGTGGGACGCCACCCGAGCTCGCGCGTCGCTTTGGTGATGTCGAGCGCGTAGCGCAGGTCGTGGCCGGGGCGGTCTTGGACGTGCTGAATGAGCGTGTGCGGTTTGCCGAGCGCGTCGAGGATGGTGCGCGCGACGCTTAAACCGTCGGTTTGGTTCTGCCCGCCGAGGTTGTACGCCTCGCCGCGCCGCCCCCGCAGGAGCGCGGCGTGAATCCCGCGCACGTGGTCGGTGACGAAGATGTAGTCGCGAATGGCCTTGCCCGTCCCGTAGACCGGCAGCGGCTGGTCGTCGAGCGCGTTGGTGATAAAGAGCGGGATGATCTTCTCGGGGAACTGGTGCGTACCGTAGTTGTTCGAGCCCCGCGTGACGACGGTGTCGAGGCCGTAGGTGACGCCGTACGCCCCGACTAGCAGGTCGCCCCCCGCTTTGGAGGCGCTGTAGGGGCTGCGCGGCCGAAAGGGGTCGTCCTCGCGGGAGAGCCCCTCTAAGACCTCGCCGTAGACCTCGTCGGTGGAGACGTGGACGAACCTCACGGGGCGCTCCCTGGCGGCCTCGCGCACCGCGTCCAAAAGCACCCGGACCCCTTCGACGTTGGTGTGCACAAAGGGGGCGGCGTCGTGAATGGAGCGGTCGACGTGGGTTTCGGCGGCGAAGTTGACCACCGCGTCGCACCCCTCCAGCGCGCGCCGCACCACCGCGGGGTCGGCGATGTCGCCCTTGACGAAGGTGTAGCGCGCGGCGTAGCGCGGGTCGCTCGTCAGCTCCTGCAGCGTCTCGGGGTGCGCGGCGTAGGTCATGAGGTCTAAGTTGACGACCTCGAGCGCCGTTTCGGTGAGCAGCAAGCGGACGTAGCTCGAGCCGATAAAACCGAGCCCACCCGTGACGAGCACCCGTTGGTAGCGCCCCTCCGGGGCCATCAGCCGCGATCCTCCGCCCACAGCTCGGCGCCGAAAAAGTCCCACGGGAGCCGACCCTCGTTGGGGTGCTCGGCGTTAAACTGCTGGTCCATGGTGTAGAGCAGCAGCGCCCCCTCCGGCCCCGCCTGGTAGCCGTGCGCGACCCCCGCCGGGACGAAGAGCTGCGCGGGCTCCTCGCCGGAGAGGATAAAGGCGCGCTTGTTGCCCTCGGTCGGCGACGTTGCGCGCAGGTCGACGAGCCAGACCTTGAGCTGGCCTTGGATCACCGTCCAGAGCTCGTTTTGCGGTTCGCGGGGGTGGATATGAAAGGCGTTGATGCGCCCCGGTTGGGCGTGTGAAACGCTCAGCTGCCGCACGGTAAAGGGCGCGGGGAGGCCTTCGGCGGCGCCTTCATCGAGGCGCAGGTACTCCATAAAGGCGCCGTTGTCGCCGCGGTGCTTTTTAAGCGGTTTGAGCCACACCCCCGCGATCTCGGTGGGGGGGGCGTAGACCTGGAAGGTGAGCGCCGCCTGGGCGCGCGCCGAGAGCTGGGTCGCGCCGGAAGCCGCGGCTTCCGGCGCGGGTGGGCGGGGGTCTTTGGGGGTGTGGGTCATAGGGCGTCCTTTGCCGCGAGCATGAGCCGCAGTTCGCGCCAACGGCTCGTGTCCAAGCTGATGTCGTCGGGGAGCTCGACCCCCGCTTCGGCTTTGCGGCCGGGGCGGACGTCGGGGCGCCGCCGCCGGGCGAGCTCGAACACACTCTTGCGCTCCGTGGCGATGTGGAGGGTGTCGTAGGGCACGTCGTGCAGATATTTAAGCACGAGTGCGAGCTCGGGGGCGATCACATCGACGTAGTCTTGGCTCGTGTAGACGTCCTCGAAGGCCGTCTCGTAGGGCCACTCGCGCGGGCGAAACGAGGTGCGAATAACGAGGTGGTGCGGGGCGAGGCGGGCGACCTCTTCGGCGACGAGTTTGGAGAGCGCGTAGTGGTTGCGCACGGGGCCGGGGGGGTCGTCCTCGTGGTAGTGGCCGCGGTCGCCATAAAAGACGTAGTCGGTCGAGATGTGCACCAAGCGGGGGTGACCGGCGGCGAGAAGCGCGCGGACGAGGTTGCGGGTGCCGCCCACGTTCGTCTCCCAGCAGCGCCGTCGGTCGCTCTCGGCGCCCCGCACGTCGGTGTAGGCGGCGGCGTGGACGACGACTTCGGGACGGTAGCGCCGCAGCGCCCCGGCGATCGTGTCGGGTCGGGTGAGGTCGAGCTCGCTGCGCGGCGGCGCGACGAGATCGAGTAGCCCCTGCAGCTCGCGGCCGAGCCGCCCGCTGCCCCCGGTCAGCAAGATGCGCGCGCCGCGGGTCATCGCTCCGGCGAGGGCGTCACGGCGACGGTGACCCCGTCGGTGACCCCGGTGATGGTGTCGGTGATGGCGTCGGTGACAACGTCACCCGTACCGGGAGGTGGTGCATGGGGACGTGAAGCGAGCTTGAGGGGGTGCGGGGGCGTCGTCATGGGGTGAGCTCCTCGGCTGCGCGTGCAGCGTTTACGATGATACCCGGCGCGGCTAGGCGCCCGCTAGCGCGCCCCGGGGGGGCCGTGCAGCAGCCCCAAGAGGTAGCGGCCGTAACCGGTTTTGGCGAGAGGCTGGGCGAGCGCCTCGAGCTCGCGCGCGCCGATCCACCCCTGGCGGTAGGCGATCTCCTCCAAGCAGGCCACCTTGAGCCCCTGCCGCGCCTCAATGGTCGCGACGAAGTTGCACGCTTGCAGCAGCGACTCGTGGGTGCCGGTGTCGAGCCACGCCATCCCGCGCCCCAAGAGCTCGACGCGGAGCCGCCCCGCCTCGAGGTAGGCGCGGTTGACGTCGGTGATCTCGAGCTCGCCGCGCGCGGAGGGACGAAGGCCAGCGGCGATGTCAAGCGCCGCGTTGTCGTAGAAGTAGAGCCCGGTGACGGCGTAGGGTGAGCGCGGCCGCGCAGGCTTCTCCTCCAAGCTCACAACCCGCCCGTCCTCGCCGAAGGCGACCACCCCGTAGCGCTCGGGGTCGCGCACGTAGTAGCCGAAGATCGTCGCCCCCCCCTCGGTCTGCACCCGCTGCGCGGCGCGCTGCAGCTGCTGCGAAAACGACTGCCCGAAAAAGATGTTGTCGCCCAGAATGAGGCACACGGGGCTCGCGCCGACGAAGTCGCGCCCCAAAGTGAGCGCCTGCGCGAGCCCCTTGGGTTCGGGTTGCTCAGCGTACGTAAAGCGCACCCCCCACTGGCTGCCGTTGCCCAAAAGGCGCCGGAAGGCGGGGAGGTCGCGCGGGGTCGAGATCACCAAGATGTCGCGGATCTGTGCGAGCATCAACACCGAGAGCGGGTAGTAGATCATCGGTTTGTCAAAAACGGGGATGAGCTGTTTGCTCACCCCCAACGTCGCGGGGTAGAGGCGGGTGCCGGAGCCGCCGGCGAGGACGATGCCCTTGATAGGATGTGGAGCGCGCGTCATCAGAGCTACCTTACACCGCCCGCGCGGCGCGCTGCCGCACGTCTTGCGCCGGCTAACGCGCCCCGCGCCGCTGCAGCACCACCGTTACGGTCTGCACCAAGATGATCAGGTCCCACCAGGGCGACCAGTTGCGGACGTACTGCGCCTCCATCACCAGGCGCTCCTCGAAGGTCACGTCGCTCCGCCCCGAGACCTGCCAGTAGCCGGTCATCCCCGGTTTGGCCTCCAAGATGGTCTCCTGAAAACCGCGCATGTCGGGGAGCTCCTGCACCAAGTAGGGGCGCGGGCCCACCAGGCTCATCTCCCCCCTAAAGACGTTGAAAAGCTGCGGCAGCTCGTCGAGGCTAAAGCGGCGGATAAAGGCGCCCGCGCGGGTGATGCGCGGGTCGCGCTCCAGCTTGTGAAAGCGCTCGTACTCGGCGCGCACCGCTTCGTCGCGCGCGAGCATCTCCTGGAGCCGCGCGTCGGCGTCTTCGAACATGCTGCGAAACTTGAGGCACTTAAAGGGCGCGCCCTTCTGCCCGATGCGGGTGCTCCAGTAGAAGACGCCGCCGGGGGAGTCGAGTTTGATCCACACCGCCAGCGCGAGCAGCACGGGGGCGATAAGGATCCCCCCCAGCACGCTCCCGACGAGGTCGACGGCGCGTTTAAAGAGCTGGTTGGCGCGGGAGTAGAGCCCCAGGCGCACCTCGAGCGCCAAAAGCCCGTCGAGGTCGCTCGCGTAGACCCCTTCGGAGGGCAGGTTGACCAAGTCGGGGATAAACTGCACCCGCTTAAAGACGCGTCCGCGGATGTTGATCAGGCCTGCGAGCAGCTCCGGCGTCGCGGTCGGGATGGCGACGATGGCGTGCTGCACGCCGCGCTTTAGGGCGTAGCGGTCGGCGTCGGCGAGGCGGCCGCGCACCCGCAACCCGGCGATCACCCGGCCCTGCTTGGCGGGGTCGTCGTCGAAAAAGGCGATGGGGTGGAGCCCGTCGAGGGGGCTTTGGCCGAGCGCCCGCGCGATGCGCTCCCCCGCTCGCCCCGCACCCAGGATGACGACGGGGCGCCCCCAGAGCCCAGCGCGCTGCAACAGGCGTTTGGTGAGCGCCCTGGCGGCCGGGTTGAGCACCATGCTGTAGAGGATCGTGAGGAGCAAGATGCTGCGGGGGATAGGCAGCTGCACGCGAAAGAGCACCGTACCGGCGGCCAGGATAAGCCCCGCGTAGGCGGCGCTGACGACCTGCTTGCGCAGCTCCTGCGGCGCGGTGAGGCCGTAGCCGGGGTAGAGCCCCTCGCGCCAGGCCATCACGGGCCATAAGAGCAGCGCGTAGCGGGCGACCTCGAGGGAGGCGGCCAAAGGGTTGATCGCCGGCATCCCCAAGAGCGTACCGAGCTGCCGCGTCCAGAGCGCCAGGCTAAAGGCGAGCGTCGCGGCGGCAAAGTCGACGATCATCAGCGACAGACGCACGCCGAACTGCCGCGTCGCGGAGTCGCGTTCGCCCGTGCGGGCGAAGCGGTAGGCGGCCGCGCGCCACCCCGCGACCGCCGCGAGCGGGTAGAGCACCCCGCCGGAAAAGAGGGTGGTGTCGAACACGTTGGCGACCAAGAGCGCGGCGACGACGACCAAAAAGGCCGCGTCGCCCTTGCGCAGGGCGTGGGAGGTAAGCGCCGCGACGAAGAGCAGCAGCCCGGCGAAGCCGATAAGCCCGCGTTCGTAAAGGAGCTGCAGCGGCAGGGAGTGGGCGTGCGAGGGCAGGGCGCTCACCTGCCGGAAGTCGGGCCAGGTGGCGCGGAAAAAGCGCGGGAAGAGCTCCCCTTGACCCCACAGGGGCGACTCCAAAAAGCCCCGCCACGCGGTCTGCCAGTAGGCGACGCGGGTGCGCTGCAAGCTGAGGCCCTGGGTGAGAGCGCCGGGGGTGTAGGGGGAGGCCAGGTTGCGCTCGAGCTGCAACCCCGCGAACATCGCGCGCGTACCCGCGCGCGTCCGCGCGTCCGGCGCAAACCCCACCCAGGCGTCGAGGCGCGGCGCGCTACCGACGTAGGCGAAGCTGAGGTACACGCGGCGCCACGCCCCGCGGGTCTCCAAGACGCCCGCGTCGAGCAGCTGGCCGGCGCCGCTGACGCGGGCCTCCCAGCGCCCCCCCTCGAGGGTGCCCTCGAGCGTAAACGCTTCGTCCTCACCCAGGGGCTGCCCCCAACCCTGCAACCCCGGCTGCGCCCCGCGGGCCGGGCGGCCTCCGGCATCCGGGCGGAGCCAGGCGCTAAGCGTGTAGGTGGCGCCCGCCTCGAGCGTCACCGGCTGCTGCAGCCGCGAGGTGGGGGCGGGGTCGGTCTTGGTGAGCAGGTAGCCGGTGAGCGCGGCGTCGCCGATCGTGACGGGGTGCGCTTCGACGTGCACCCCGACCGCTTGCCACCAGTCGCCGTTGGCGACCTCGGTGCCCTGCAGCAGGTTGCGGCTCGCCTCAGCCGGGGGTGGCGCGACGTCGAGCAAAAAGCCCGCGCTCCCCCACCCGAAGAGCGGCCCCAGCAAGGAGGCGCCGACGAGGATAACGCCCACCGCGGCGCCGAACGCGGCGCGTTTGCGCGGGGTGCGGGTTTTGCCGACGAAGATGAGCGCCACGGCGACCACGAGCCACGCGACCGCCGCTTCGCGGCTCCCCGAGATGAGCACGCCCAAGGCGGAGAGCGTGAGGCTCAGGACCTGGTAGCGCCCGCGGCGCAGCAGCACGGCGACGAGGGCCCCCAGAGCGAGGACGGTGTGGCCGTAGAGGCTGCCGCGCGTCGGGCCGATCAGGGCGGCGGCGCGCTCGGCGAGCGCCCCCGAACCCTCCTGCAGCCAGCCGAGGGCGACGAGGGTGGCGAGCCCCGTGAGCAGGCCGACGCCCACCCAGGACGTCTCGAGCCGCAAGCGCGCGCCGTGGAGGCGGAAAAAGGCGCGGAAGATAAGCCACGGCGCGAGCACCTGCGCCGCGCCGAAGAGAAACCCCGAGGGGCCGCCGTGCAGCCCCAGCGGCAGGGCGAGCAGCAGCGCCGAGCCCCACCATAAGAGGTCGCTGCGTTGCAGCGACCAGCGCGCGCGGCGGCCGCGCAGAAGGAGCAAAAGACCGGCGAAGGGGCCGTAGGCGGGTAGCAGCGCAAAGCCGAGGCCGAGCGCGAAGGTGAGCCCGCGGCCAAGAACCGCTAAAAGCGGTACGTGGGCGCGGTCTCGGGTCGGCGTCACGGGTGGGGTCGAAAGGGGCGGTGTCGGGGTCATGGCGTGTCGGTCGGGCGGTGACGCGCGGGGCGCCCCCCCGGTCCGATTATGCCCCGATTTACTGAGGGGCGCTGCAAGCTGCGGTGGCCGAGCCCTCGAGGGGGTGGGTGGGCGGTGAGGGCGAGCGCGAGGGGGAGCAGCACCCCCGCGTAGAAGAGGGTGGTGTCAAGCAGGTTCATCGCGAAAACGCCCGCGACGAGCGCCGCGCCGCGCCCCCCCTGCAGCCGCCACGCCGCGTAGGGTAGCCCCAGCAGGAGGATGAGCGCCGCCGCCACGCCGAACAGCCCGTAAGCGGCGGAGAGCTCGAGCCAGGCGTTGTGCGCGTGCTGCACCGCCTCGCCGCCGGCGCGCGTCTGCGCCCAGAACTCGGCGAAGCCGCCCGCCCCGAGGCCGCGGAGCGGGTGGCTGCGCAGCGCCTCCCAAGCCGCCGCCCAGATGTCGCTGCGCGCGGTCACCTCGTGAAGGCTGAAGATCCGCCGCGCCCCCCCTTGGAGCGGGCCCCAAGCCGTCACCAGAAGCAGCGCTCCGGCGCCGCACAAAGGCGCCAGGAGCGTCCAGGTGGCGCCGGTGCGCCGCGCGCGGGCGAGCGCCAGCAAAAGAAGCCACGGCACCCCGACGAGGACGCCGAGCCACGCGGCGCGGCTGCCCGTAAGCGCGACGCTGAGGAGGCTCGCAAGGGCGCCGGCGAGCGCCAGGGGGGGGGACGCGAGGCTGAGCAGCGCGAGGCCGAGGGCGGCGGCGGTGTGCCCCGCGAGGTTGGGGTCGCCGAAGACGAGCGTCCGCCGCGGGCTGCTCGCCGCCGCCGGCAAGGGCGTGCCGTCGGGGGCGGTGAGTGCGACGTTGCGCGTCTCGACGACGAGCCCGCTGCCGGTGCGCAAGGTGGCTGTCAGCACCCCCTCTCCCGCCGGGCCGCGCGTCAGGGGCAGTTCGTGGCGCTCCCACACCTCGGTGGGGACGAAGGCGTACCCCGAGTGCGCTTCGGGGCGCTCCGGCCACGCGATCTGCAGCGCGGCCCCCTGGGGGATCAGGGGGCCGACGGGGCGGCGGTGCCAGTAGAGCTGCACCCGCCGCACGTCCAGGGTGCTGCCGCCGAAGTCGGAGAGAAAAAGCCGCACCACGGACGACGCGACCCCCTCGGGCACCCGCCACGAGAGGCTGTAACGCGCCCACTCGCGGTCTAGGGTGACGGGCAAACAGCGCCCGCCCCCCCCGGGCGCCCACGCTGCGAGCGCCACCCCGCGGCAGCGCCGCGCGCCGACGGGCTCGCCGCGTTCGATCGCGGGGCGGGGGGCGCGCCGCGGGGGGCCGTTCGGGTCGCGCAGCTCGAGCACCACGCGAAAGAGCTCGCCGCCGAGGGGCTGGCCGAGGTCGAAGGTGCGCATGAGGTAGCCCCGCACCCCCGCAGGCGCGCTGATGCGGGTAAAGCCCCCCTCCGCGTCGCGCAGGGGCTCGAGCTCAAAACCGGGGTGCGAGCGCGCCCAGTCCCACCCCGCTTGGCCGGCGGCGAGGCGAGCCTCGAAGCTGAGCGTCGCCGCCTCGTGTGCGCCGGTGTGCCAGCTGCGCCGCCCCACCCCCGACACGCGTTCGTAAAGGCGCTGCGACACGCTCTCGGCGAGCCCCGACTTGTCCGACGAGAGCCAGACGCCCCGCGCGAGCGCACCCTCTAGAAGCCCACCGGCGAGAAAGAGGGCGAGCGCAGCGAGCAGCCCCCAGCGCACCGCGCGCGTCGGGGGGCGCAGGTAGCCGAGCGCGGCCACCAGCAGGCACTGCGCCACGAGCCCCGCGACCGCCGCGCGCGAAGCGCTAAAGAGCGCGCCGTAGAGCGCGAGCGGCAGCGCCGCGGCGCCCCACAGACCGGTCCAGAGCCAGCTCACCTCGCCCGTCGGGGGTGGTCGCGTCGGGGTGGGGGGGGTAGGCACCTTAGGTGACGCCGTGAAAGGCGCGGTAGCGCGCCGCGACAAAGCTGCCAAACGCCTCCTGAAACCGCGCCACGGAGAAGCGTTCGGCGTTCGCGCGCGCCGCCTCCGGCGAAAAGGTCTGCGCTTCAAAGGCGCGCACCGCCCCCTGCAAACTGGCGACCGTCTGCGCCTCGAAAAAGACCCCGGTCGCCCCCTCGCCGGCCTCGGGGCCGCGCACCGTCTCGAGGCTCCCCCCCTTGCCGTAGGCGATCACCGGCGTGCCGCACGCTTGGGCCTCTAGCGGCACGATACCAAAGTCCTCCTCGGCGGCGAAGACAAAAGCGCGCGCGCGCTGCAGGTGGTCTTTCAGAACCGAAAAGGGTTGGTAGCCTAGAAGCTGCACGTTGGGTCCCGCTTTGGCCCGCACCTTCGCCATCTCGGGGCCGTCGCCGATCACCACGAGCCGCCGGTCGGGGAGCGCCGAAAACGCCTCGACGATGAGGTCGATCTTTTTGTAGGGGACCAGGCGCGAGGCGGTGAGGTAGAAGTCCTCCTTGTCGGGGCGGAGCGCAAACCCGTCCGTGTCGACCGGCGGGTAGATGACCGTCGCGTCGCGGCGGTAGACCTTCTGGATGCGCCGCGCGATAAAGCCGGAGATGGCGATAAAGTCGTCCACGCCGTTTGCCGTGCGCGCGTCCCAGAGCCGGACGTAGTGGAGCAGCAGGCGCGCCGCCGCCCCCTTGACGCCGCGCGTCAGGCCCGACTCCTCCAGGTACTGGTGCTGCAGGTCCCAGGCGTAGCGGATCGGCGAGTAGCAAATGCATAGGTGCAGCTGATCGGGGCCCGTGAGGACCCCTTTAGCGACCGCGTGCGAGCTCGAGATCACCAGGTCGTAGCCCGAGAGGTCGAACTGCTCGACCGCTAGCGGCATGAGCGGCAAATAGCTGCGGTAGTGCGTCCGCGCGCGCGGCAGGCGTTGGAGAAACGAGGTTCGGGCGCGCCGCCCGCCGAGAAAGCCGCGCGCGTCCTCGGGCACAAAGTCGACCAGGCTGTAGAGGTCGGCCTGCGGGAGCGCCAGCAGCATCTGCTCTAAAACCCGTTCGGCCCCCGCGTAGACCGTGAGCCAGTCGTGAACGATGGCGACGCGCGCCGCCTCAAGGGGCCGCATACCGCTCCCGCTCAAAAGCGAGCATCGCCTCGAGGGTGGCCTCTAGGGGGATAGAGGGGGCCCAGCCGACCGCCTCGCGGGCGCGCGTGGCGTCGCCGACGAGTTCGGGGATGTCACTCGCGCGCACCCGCGCGGCCTCGGTCTCGAGCCTGACGGTGACCTCGGCGCGCTCCAAGACAAGCTCGGCGAGCTCGCGTACGCTCACGCCGCGCCCCGACGCGAGGTTGTAGACGCCGCCGTTGTCGCCCTCGTGGAGCAGCTTGGGGTACGCCCGAACGATGTCGCGCACGTCGGTAAAGTCGCGCACCGCGTCCAGGTTGCCGAGTTTGATCACCGGCTCCGCGCGCCCCGCTTCGATGCGCGCGAGCTGCTGCACCAGCGTCGGCAGCAAGAAGTCGGGCGACTGCCCGGGGCCGACGTGGTTAAAGGGGCGCGCCCGCACGACGCGCATCCCCGAGAGCGCGTAGGGGAGCGCGGCGAGCTCGGCGCTCGCTTTGGAGGCGCCGTAGTGGTTGACCGGTTGCAGGGGCGCGCGCTCGCTGAGAGGCCCTCGCTGCGCGCCGTAGACGTACGCGCTGCCGACGACGAGCACGGCGGCGCGGACCTCGCGCGCCGCCTCCAGCACGTTTAGGGTGCCGCCCAAGTTGACCGCGTAAAAGGCCGCCGCGCCCTCGCTGGCGGGGCGGGTGACGCCCGCTAAGTGGTAGATCTCGTCGGGTTGGAGCTCCCGGACCACCGCGCGCACCCGCGCCGCGTCGCGCACGTCGAGGGGGACGCTCTGAAAGTCGCTCGAGGCGACCTCCCGCAGGGCGGTGCCCCAGACCTCGTAGCCCAGCTCCCGCAGGTGCCGCGCCAAGTACGGCCCGACGAACCCCCCCGCCCCCGTGACGAGCGCTCTAGGCATACGAGAGGGGCCGCGCGACGCGCTCCAGGTCAGCTTCGACCATGAGCGCGACGAGCTCCCGGAACGAGGTCTGGGGCGTCCAACCGAGCTTCGCCTTGGCTTTGGAGGGGTCGCCCAAAAGCAGGTCGACCTCCGCCGGACGGACGAAGGCGGGGTCGATGACGACGAAGTCGCGCCACTCGAGGCCGGCCGCCTCGAAAGCCGCCTCGACGAACTCCTCGACGGTGTGGGTCTCACCGGTCGCCAGCACGAAGTCCTCCGGCGCCGCTTGCTGCAGCATCGCGTGCATCCCCGCGACGTACTCCTTGGCGTAACCCCAGTCGCGTTTGGCGTCGAGGTTGCCGAGGCGCAGCTCGCGCTGCAGGCCGTGTTTGATGCGCGCGACCGCCAGGGTGATCTTGCGCGTGACGAACTCGACGCCGCGCAAGGGGCTCTCGTGGTTAAAGAGGATCCCCGAGCAGGCGTACATGTCGTAGGACTCGCGGTAGTTGACCGTCATCCAGTGCCCGTAGAGCTTGGCGACCCCGTAGGGGCTGCGCGGGTAGAAGGGGGTCGTCTCGTTCTGCGGCACCGCCTGCACCTTGCCGAACATCTCGCTCGTCGAGGCTTGGTAGAAGCGCGTCTCGGGGTTGACCGTGCGGATCGCCTCCAAAAGCCGCGCGACGCCGACGCCGGTGATGTCGCCCGTCATGACGGGCTGTTCAAACGACAGCGCCACGAACGACTGCGCCGCGAGGTTGTAGACCTCGTCGGGGGCGTGCTTTTCGAGCGCGCGCACCATGTTGCCCTGGTCGGCCAAGTCGAAGTCGGTAAAGATGATCTCGTCGGTGATACCGAGCTCGTCCAAACGGGCGCGGTTGCGGGTGCTCGCGCGGCGTTCGGCGCCGACGACCGTATACCCCTTGTGGAGGAGCAGTTCGGCCAGATAAGCGCCGTCTTGCCCGGTGATCCCTGTAATCAGTGCGGTTTTACCCATAAGTCTCCCTTACCCTAGCAGGTCTTGGTCGGCGCGTACGGCGCCCCGTGCAAAGCTGCTCCGGCAGCCAGCGAAAAGCGCTCCCGAGCGGCCACCCGCGACCTCTCGGCGGCGAGCCCCTGCGCCCTGACGTCAGGGGGCGAGGGCGCTCTCGGCGAAGCTGAGCACCTCGTCGGCGCAGCGCTCCCAGCTAAAGCGCGCGGCTTGCACCGGCCCCTCGTGGCGCAAGCGCGCCTGCAGGGGCGCGTCTTGCATAAGCTGCCGAATCTTATCAGCTAAGTCGCTCGGGTCGTGTGGATCGAAGTAGAGCGCCGCGTCGCCGCACACCTCCGGCAGCGAGGCGGCCTTGGAGACGATCACGGGGCAACCCAACGCCATCGCCTCCAAGGGGGGGAGGCCGAACCCCTCGTAGAGGGCGGGGTGGATAAAGGCGCTCGCCCCCTCGTAGAGCGCGCGCAGCTCGCCGTCGCTGACGTAACCGACGTGTTTGATGCTGGCGGGGAGCTGCGCGGTGCGGGCGTGGACGCGCGGGCTTATGCCGCCCGCGATGACCGTGTCGAAGGGGGTCTCACCGAGGTGCTCGAGCGCCCGCACCACGGCGCCGAAGTTTTTGTGCGGGCTCAAACTGCTGACGGCGAGCACAAAGGGGCGCGTCAGGTGGTGACGGGTCAAGACCGCGGGGTCGGGCGGGGTCTGCAAGAGGTGCTCTTTGCCCAGATACACGACGCGGAGCTTGTGCTTGGGAACGTGCGCGTAGTGTTGCAGCTCGGCGGCGGAAAAGTGCGAGTCGGTCAGCACGCCCCGCGCCGCGCGCCCGAGCCCGACGAAGAGCACCTTGTACCAGCTCCGAAAGGCGAGCGCGTAGGCTTCGGGGATGGCAAAAGCCGCCGCGTCGTGGAGCGTGACGACCTGGCGGCGCTTTAGCAGGGGGCCCGTGTTGCAGAGGCTCAGGAGACCGCCGCCGCGGGTGTAGAAGGGGAGCTCGAGCTGCTCCCAGGCGTGCCCGGTGAGGCGCCCCGTGACCTCGGCGCCGAGCTCGTCGGCGAGACCCGTGTGGAGCACGTTGCGAGGGACCAAAAAGCGCGTCGCGGGGCGCGCGCGTTTAAGGCGCCTGGCGACCTCGGCGGCGTAGCGCTGCACGCCGGTCATGGGTTGGGTCAAAAAGCGGGCGTTGACGAAAAGCGGCGGCATCCTTAGAGGTGACCTCGAGGGGGTGCGGACAGCGACGTTGGGGCCGGGTCGGGGCGCCACCCCCAAGCGCGGTAGAGGTAGAGGAGCATCCCCAAGTTGACCCAGAAAAAGGCGTGCAAAAAGGCGTAGCCGATCAGCATGTTTAAAAAGATCGTCACGGCGCCGATGAGCACCGCGAGGTAGCTCTCTCGCTGCTGCCCCCGCAGGCGCGGCAGCACCCCTACGAACTTGCCGAACAGCGCCCCGAAAAGGAGCGCGATCAAGAAAAAGCCGAACATCCCCGCCTCGGCGAAGATGGTGAATAGGTCGTTGCCGGCGTTGTAGTTGGGGTTGTCGAAGGGGTCGTTAAACAAGAGCGCGCCGCGGTAGACGCCGTACTGCCCGATACCGATGCCTTCGAGTGGGTTGCTCCGGATGATCGCGGCCAAGATCCCCAGGTTTTCGAGCCGGTCGGTAAACGCCTGGGCCTCGAGCCCCTGGTTTAAGGTCGTGCGAAAGACGGGGAGCGTGCTTAACAAGTTGAGCCCCGGCGGGATGATGAGCACCACGAGCGCGGCGAAGACGAAGCGGTGGCGTTTATACGTGGCGTCGACAAAGAGCGCGATAGCGACCAGCGAGATAAGCGCGAACTTCGACTGCGACAGCACGAGCACGAGCAGCCCGGCGAGCGCGACCGGCCACCAGCGGCGCACGTAGGTGCGGCTTAGCATCAGCATCAGCGCCGTGTTAAAGATGACCGAGAGCTGCTGCGGTTCGGCGGTCGTCCCGGCGAGCCGCGGGAGAAACGAGGCGGTCGGCCAGACGCCCAGCGCGCCGCCAAAGGAGTTGGTCAGGATCTCGTTGGTCGAACGAAACCCCGCCCAGTAGAGGAAGAGGAAGAGGTAGGCAAAAGCGATCGACAACGCGCCCGACACGAGGAGCAGCCGCTCGAGCCAGACGACCTTGACAAGGCCGTGCTCGAGCGCGTAGTACACCAGAAATCCGGTACCGAAGACCGCCACGTACTTCGACATCTCGCTCGCGTAGCGCAGGGTGTGAAACACCTCGCTGCGCGTCATGTTGACCCACGTCGAAAAACCCAACACGATAAAAAACAGCGCCGCGACGCCCAGGTAGAGGCGCGCCGCCGCGTTCGCGCGAAAGCGCCCTTGCAGCGCGACGCGCACGCCAAGGGCGGCGAGACCGCACCAGGCGATCAGGCGCTGAAAGGGGAGCGGCACGCCGAGGACGTCGGGGATCCGCAGCCACGGAAACGAGTAGAGGAGGGCGAGGGCGAGCACCGCTGCAGCGACGAGTGGCGCGCGTCCGGCGCGCGCCCACGCGCTCGCCACCCCCACCGGCGCGCCCGCGCTGCGGCGGTGCACCCGAACGATCTGTGCCATCTGCTCTCCCCACATGTCGCTCCAACCCCTTTGCGCCCTAAACGATCTCGCCGCCGCGCAGCAGGATACGCGCGATCAAACCCACCCGGTCCCACTGGCGGCGGCGGACGCGGTTGATAAGGGCGACGCCCAACCCCAAGTATACGGTCGGCAGGGCGTACGGGTAAAACCGGCGGGTAAAGCGGACGCGGTTTTGGAGCGCGTAGCGGTCGGCCGTAAAGCTCTTGGCCGCGCGCGCCCGGTCGTTGCCGCCGATGCTCGCGCCCTCCTTGTGGTAGACGACGCTTTGGGGCGCGTACGCCAGCGCGAAGCGCCCGCGCGCGCGCACCGCCCAGTCGAGCTCCTCGAAGTAGAGAAAGTAGTCCTCCTGCATCAGCCCAATGGTCTCGAGAAAGGGCCTGGACACGAGCATCGAAGCGCCGATGAGGTAGTCGAGCTGCCGCTCGACCGCCGCGGCGTCGATGGGCAGCTCCCGCGGCCTGTGGCGCCCGATGTGCGCGACCGTCCCCCACCAGCGGTTGTAACGCGCGCCGCCGAGCGCCTGCACCGTGTCGCGCCGGCTCTCATAGATCAGGGTCGAACCGCAGAGCCCGACCGGCAGCCCCGCAGCGCCCGCCTGCGCGCGCGCGACGAGGTGCGTCAAGGCGTCCGGTTCGACCAAGGTGTCGTTGTTCAGCAGCCACACGTAGTCGGCGCCCTGCTCAAGGGCGTAGCGCAACCCGACGTTGTTGCCGCCCGCGAAGCCCAGGTTGGCGCCGCTTGGCAGCAGCGTCAGGTCGGGGTGACGCCGCTGCAGCTCCGCGACCGAGCCGTCGGTCGAGGCGTTGTCGACCACCACCACGCGGGCGTTGGGGTAGTCGAGCGCCTTGAGCGACGCTAGGCACGCGTCCGTGTCGCGCCAACCGTTCCAGTTGACGAGGACGATGTAGACGAGGGGGTAGGCGGGCGGCGCCGGCGTCAACGCCCTGGCCTCCGCTTAGCGGCCGATGCCGACGTAGGTGAGCCCCGCCTCCCGCGCGCTCTCGGGGTTGAGCAGGTTGCGCGCGTCGAGCAGAAGCTCCCCTTTCATACGCGCTTTCATCGCCCCTAGTGGCAAGCGCGTGTACTCCGGCCAGTCGGTCACCACCACGAGCGCGTCGCAGCCCGCAGCGAGCGCCTCGGGATCGCAGCAGTACGTGACCGGCAGCTCCGGGTAGAGCCGCCTGGCGTTGTCCATCGCCACGGGGTCGTGCACCTTGATGACCGCGCCGCGCTCATGCAGGTGCTCGATCAGGGTCAGAGCCGGGGCGTCGCGCAGGTCGTCGGTGTTGCCTTTAAACGCGAGGCCCAAAAGCCCGACCGTGGTGCCGCGCAGCACCTTGAGGTGCCGCTGCAGCTTGTCGATGACGTGCAGGCGCTGGCGCTCATTGACCAAGATCGCCGACTCGACGATCGGCATGGCGTAGTCGTACGACTTGGCGGTCGCGAGGATCGCGCGGGTATCCTTGCCGAAGCACGACCCCCCCCAACCGATACCGGCTTGCAAAAACTTGGGGCCGATGCGGGTGTCGAGCCCGATCGCCCGCGCGACCTCGGTGATGTCGGCGCCGACGTGTTCGGCGAGGCGCGAAAACTCGTTGATAAAGCTGATCTTGGTCGCCAAAAAGGCGTTGGCGGCGTACTTGGTCAGCTCGGCGCTGGTCGGGGTGGTGGTGATAAGGGGCGGCAGCGCGTAGCGCTCGGGGCGCGGGGTCTCGACGGGGGGGGCGAAGGTCTGCTCGAGGAGCGGGGCGTAGAGGTCGTGCAGGAGACCGACCGCCGCGGGGTCGTCGGCGCCGATCACCACGCGGTCGGGGTAGAGGGTGTCGTGCATGGCGCGCCCCTCGGCCAAAAACTCGGGGTTCGAGGCGACCCACACCTGCGCCTCGGTGCCGCGCCCCTCGAGGCTCCGGCGGATAATCCCCTCGACGTGCCGCGCGCTGCCGATGGGGACGGTTGACTTGTTGACCACCACGAGCCGAGCGCCCGGTTGGATGCGTTCGGCGACCTCTTTGGCGGCGGCGTCGACGTACTGCAAGTCGGCGTCGCCGTTGTGCTTGGTGGGGGTGCCGACGGCGATAAAGACGACCCCTTGACCCTTCAGGTCGGGAATCGCGGTCTGAAAGCGCAGGTGCGACGCGGCGCGCCGCAAGAGCTCTTCGAGGCCCGGTTCGTGGATCGTCGCCTCACCTTTGGCGAGGCGCTCGACGATGCGCGGGTTTTTGTCGACGCAGGTGACCCGGTGCCCCAAGTAGGCGAGCGCGACCCCCGTGGTGAGGCCGACGTAACCGGTGCCGATGATCGTGACGTTCATGCGTGAACCTTTCTTGAGACCGTGGTGTGGGTGCGCGGCCGCACGGCGGCGCGCAAAAAGACGAAGACGAGCCCGACCACCGCGCCCAGAGCGGCGGCGAGGGCGGTGTTAAAGCCGCGGCGCGGGCCGACTGGGGCGCTGGGCACCGACGCTTCGCTTAAAATCCGCGCGTTCGTCGGGGCGAGTTCGGTGAGGTAGGAGACGCTCGCTTGGAGCTCGGCGACGGTGTTGTAGGCGCTCAGCGCGCTGTCGAGCTCGCGCGTGAGGCGGCTGCGCTCCTGGTCGAGCGTGGCGAGGCGGCCGCGGAGCTCCGCGGCCGCCTCGCTATAGTCCTCGAGCTCGGCTTGCAGCGCCCCGAGCTCGGCCTCGAGCCCCGCGAGCGTCACGCGTTCGGTCTGCAACGCGGCGCTGTTAAGCAGAGCGACGGCGTCAGCCGGCGCCGCGTCAGCCTGCGCGGCGTCGTCCTGCACGTCGTTGCCCTGCGCCGCGTCGCCCTGCCCCGGCGCTTGGGGCGACGCTTGCGCGAGCACCGCGTAGCGCACGAGCGCCCCCTGAAAGCGCCGCGCCGCCTCCTCTTGGCGCGCGCGCTGCAGCGCGTCGCCCTGGCGCGCGAGCGCTTCGGCGAGCGCGTCGCTGGCCTCGCGGTCGACCGCCGCGGCGAGCTCGGCGAGCGCCGCGGCCTCCTCGGCGCTGACGTCGAGCGCCCCGAAAAGCGCCTCGAGCTCCTCCCTGAGGGGGCCGTAGGGGTCGGCGGGGAGGCGCGGGGCCGGCGGCGCGGTCTCGCGCAGCGACACCTGGGCGCTCAGCAGCTCGAGCAGGGTCGCCGTGAGGTTGGGGTCGGCGGCAGCGGGTGTACCGGCTTCTGCTTGCAGCGTCTCGAGCGCGGCGATGCGCGCCTCGGCTGCGGCGATCTCCCGCTGCAGCTGCCCCTCGCGGGCGCGCCCGTCGGTCAGGTCGCGGGTCAGCGCGATGAGCTGGGCTTCGAGCTGGGGCCCCTCGTCCTCGGCGGCGAACGCGCGGTAGCGCGCCTCGACCTCCTCGACGTTGGCGCTGAGCCGCGCGACCTCCTGGGCGGTGGTGGCGTCGACCGGGCTGAGCGAGGCGAACAGCGACTCGCGCACGGCCTCGAGGGTGCTCTGCGCCCACGCGTCGGCAAGCTGCGCGGCGAGCTCGGGGTCGGCGTTGCGCACGCGGTGGACGACCGAGAGGGGGACCACCTGGTCGGGGCGCTGCGGGCCGATAAGCTGCCGCAGCGAGCCGAGACCCGCGAGCGTCTGCGGGGTGAGGTCGGTCTGCGCGACGGCGTTTTCCAGGACCATCTGGCTGTAGGCGAGCGTCTCGTACGTCTGCAGGGAGACCTCGTAGGCGGGGCTGAAACTGAGGTTGTCGCCGCCGCCGATCTGAATGGGGGGTGGGGTGACGAGCACGGTGCTCTCGGCGAGGTAGACCGGTTGCCGGTTGGCGTTGAGCAAAAACGCGCCGAAGCCAGCGAGCAGCGCGAGTCCGAGGATAATCGGCAGACCGCGCACGATGACCAGGTAGAGGTCGCGCAGCGACACCTCCTCGGCGGGGGGCGCGGCCGGAGGTGGCGTGGAGGGCGACGTCACCGGCGTCCCCCGGGAAGGTCTTGCAGTGTGTGCGTCATAACTCGTGATGCCCTTCGTTGAGGTGTTCGGGCGCACCCCGGCGACGGTCTCGCGGCCGTCGGGCGCCACCTTTAGCGCTCAGCGCGCTAGCGGCGTTTTTGTGGGCGCGGCCGTGCATGCGGAGGCTTTGGAGGAGCGCGGCGGTGCCCGAGCACCCGCACGCAGCCTAGCGAGTATACCCAAGGTGTGTCAGTGATAGCTGAGAGGCGCTTCAGCGGGGCGTCATGTAGCCCCTCAACGCACCTCGAGGCGCCGGATGAACCCCTCGGCTTCGAGGCGCTCCAAAAGGGTGCGAAACGCTCCCGCCTCGAGGCCGAGCGCCTCGGCGACGGCTTCGGCGGCCGCGGCGCGGCGAAACCCCTCGAGGGCGCGCTGACCGGTGCGGCCGAACTCGCTGCGAAAGCGCATCGACAGCTCCGTCATGGGGTCGAGCGCGTCGCGACCGCGCAGCGTGAGGGCGTAGCGGCGCCCCTCCCAACCGGTCGGGTCGTTCGGCAAAGGGAGGCTCGGGGGGGCTTCGCAAGCGGGGACGAAGCCGCTTTCCAAGGCGGGGGGGGTGAGGAGCTCCAAGTAGACCTCGCCGCCGCGCATAAACGCGTACCCCGTTTCGCCGACCAAGGTGCCCGTCGCCGCTTCCGGCGGCGCCCCCCCCGCACCCCCGCCTCAAAGGCCAGCACCAGTGCGAGAAAGCTCGAGCAGAGGGGTTCGGGGAGGGGGTAGAGGGAGAGCGCGGCGGCCTCGCCCTCTAGCAGCGGGCGCAGCGCTGCGGGACCGTAGAGCAGCCCCGCGCGCGCCTCGAGCGCCGCCGCGGCGGGTCGCCCCCGGCTCACCACGACGACCCCCGACGCGTGCGGGCGTTCGAAGACCAGCGCGCCGCTAAAGGCCTCTTTGGCGAGGCGCGCGAACAGCGCGCGCACGTTGAGCTCGGCGGTGCTTAAGAGCGCCTCTTCGAGAAGCGCGGGGAGCGCGCGCAGCGGCCCCGCCGCTTTCGGGTAGCGGGGCTCGAGGCTCGGTTGGGGGCGCTCGGCGTGCGGCCAGAAGGCGAAGCGGCCACCGACCTCGCCGAGCCCGTAGGGGGCGCCGACGTCCCACCCCTGCACGCGCCCCTCCCCGAGCACGAAGAGCGTGGCTCTCTCCCCCTTGCTTAGCAGCAGCGTGCCGGAGAGCCCCGCTTGTGACAGGAGCCGCACCCACGCCCCCCCCGACAGGGGCCCGAGGGTACCGCGCGCACCGGTCACCGCGCCTCCCGCCGCAGCGCCTCGAAGCGCCGCAGCATCCGCCCCAAAAGGGCGCGGTCTTCGGGGAAACTCAGCTTGGCGCCGGCGGCCTCGGGGGTAAAAAAGCCCCCCCGCGGAAAGAGCGCCTCGCGGAGCGCGGGGGCGCGGTCGTCGGTGAGGAGCAGAAACCAGGTGATGCGGCGCGCCTGGCCGCGCGCGTTGACGTAGCGCGTCTCGTCGCGTTGCGTCTCGTCGGGGCAGTGCGCGCGCACCCCCGCCTCTTCGGCGACCTCGCGCAGCGCCGCCTCGAGGGGGCTCTCGCCGGGGTCGACGTGCCCTTTGGGGAAGACCCAGCTCCCCTCGCGGTGGCCGAGGAGCAGCACCTCGCCCGAGGGGCGGAACACCACCCCGCCGGCGCCGGCGACCTCGTCGGTCGCTACGGGGCCGGCCGCGTCGGGCGCGGGGGTCGGGGTGTCGCGCTCAGCCATGCGCCGCGCGAAGGGAGTGGCGAGGGGGGAGCGGGTGGGAACGCCCGGGTGCCGAGAGAAGCCGCTGCGTCATGGTGCCATGCTATCAGACGCGGCAAGAGCGGCGGTACGAAGGTGGCTGGTCCAACGCGGGCACGAAGTCGGACCTACCGTCGCCGCCCGAGGCGCGCCTGTAGGGGTGGGCCGAGGACGCCCGTTCGGGCCGCGTTGTAGGTAGCTCAGGGCTCGAGAACAGTTGGGCGCTCCCCGCGAGGGCCGTTTGGGCCGGGCGCTAGTTGCTCGAGGCCCGCCGCAGCGCGAGGTCGCCGCCGCCATTTAAAAACGCCTCGATGCCCTCGGCGAGCGCCTCGGCGAGGAGCGTCTGATAGGCCTCCGAGGCGAGCCGCGGCCCCTCGACCGGATGGTTGACGAAGCCGAGTTCGACCAGCACGGCGGGGACGCGGGCGTTACGCAAGACGGAGAAGTAGTTCTGGCGCACACCGCGGTTTTCGCTCTCGGTGGCGAAGACGAGTTCGTTTTGCAGCGCCTCGGCGAACATCATGCTAAACGAGAGGTTCTCCTCGCGCAACAGGTCGCCGGAGATGCTCGCGGCGATCTCCTGCGCCTGCGCCGTACGCGCCCGCCCGAGCCCCCCCCCGCCGTTTTCGAGGATGGCGAGGTTGATCAGCGACTCGTCTTGGGGTTTGCCGAACACCCAGGTCTCGATGCCGTGGGCCGTGCTGTCGGCGACCGAGTTGGCGTGGAGCGAGATAAAGAGGTTGTGCTCGGAGGGGATCGCGAACTCGGCGCGGGTCTCGAGGTCGACGAAGGTGTCGTCGCGCCGGGTCATCACCACGTTGATCCCGCGCGCCTCTAAAAGCGCCTCGAGCTTGAGGCCGACGGCGAGCACGAGGTCTTTTTCGACGACGTAGCGGCTGACCGCGCCGGGGTCGTGGCCGCCGTGACCGGGGTCGATCACCACGGTTTTAGGGACGTGCTCGGGGCGCCGGACGCTGCGGACGGGGGCGCTCGCGGTGCGCCGCGGCAGGTCCTGCAGGCGCGCGACCGCTTCGCCGCGCTTTTCGGGGGCGAAGTCGATGTAGAGCACGCGCTCCTCGTCGCCCATGAGACCGACGTCAAAACCGTCCCCCTCGGGGGTGAGCGGGTAGGTGGTGCTGGCGATCAAGGCGAGCGTATCGCCGACCTCGGCGTAACCCAAGGTGGCGAGCTGCGGGCTCTGCGGCGCGACCTGAAAGGGTTCGGCGCGCGCGCCGGTAAAGAGCACGATAAAGTTGTCCCCCTCGACGGCGAGCTGGTACCCCAGCCCCGCGGGCAGGTCGAGCGCGACCCGCGTGTAGCCGTCGTGCACCCCGTAGCGCGGCGCGCTCAAAAGCACGGCGTTCGGATCGACGGGGCGCTCCGCGACGGGGGGCGGTGCACCGTCCCCCGCTTCGCCGCCGACGTCGCCCGTGGTGCTCGCGTCGTCGGTCGTCGGGTCGGTCGGCGTGCCGCCCGAAGCCGCCTCATCTGGCGCTGCGGCCGTGAGCGCCTCGGGGGCGGGGTCCTGCGCGAGGTCGCTAAAGGAGACCTCGATCATCCGCGCCGTCTCGCTCCAGTGGCTCTGCCCACCTAGAACCGCGACGACGGTCGTCAGCGGCAGGTAGCTCGAGCCCGCGAGCACCGCCGGTCGCGCCGGCTGCGCCTCGCCGCCAATGATCAGCGCCTCCGGCTGCGCCTCGAGCGCCGCTTCGGGGTCGCTCGTCGTGGCGAGCTCGAAGACCAGCTCCCCCTGGCGGAAGCGGAGCCGCCCGGTCTCCTGGTCGTAGGTGGACTCGAGCGCTAACGCGCGGGTGAGGTGGTCGGTGCGGATAAAAGCGGCCTCGGGGCCCCGCTCGTCGCCGAAGTAGCAGGCGGTCGGCCCCTCTAACAGCACCCCGCTGATGGCGATGTAGTCCGAGCAGGTCTGCGCCGACGCCGACGCCATAACCAAAACACCTAGGGCGAAGAGGCGAGCAAGGGGACGCTTCACGGCGTTTCAGAGTCTAGCACGCGGAGTTTGGGAGCTTGCTGAGAGCACCCTCCCTACACCGCTGCAAAGGCGGCTGTTACGGCTGTGATGGCGTGTGGTGGCATGGTGATGACGTGTCGATGACGCGTTGATGATAGCGGGGTGCGCGGCGCCCCATCTTCGGGGGCGGCGCGAAGGGGCCCGCCTAGCGCGCTATGCTAAGGGGGATGCTTACGCTGCTGCGCGCGCGACTCTTCCACACCCCCAAAAACCCCTTTACGGAGGCGGGGGCGCTCGAGGCGTTTTCAGACGGCGCCCTGGTGATCGACGGGGAGCGCATCGTCGCCGTCGGCGACGCGGCCACGCTGCGCGGGCGCTACCAAAGCGCGGCGCTCGCCGGCGACCCCGAGAGCTACCTGCTCCCCGGTTTCGTCGACACGCACGTGCACTACCCACAGGTGCGGGTCATCGGGGCGATGGGGCTCACGCTGCTCGACTGGCTGCGCGAGCGCACCCTCCCCGAAGAGGCGCGGCTCGCCGACCTCGCCTACGCGCGCGCGCTCGCGGCGCGCTTTGTGCGCGCGCTGCTGCGCAACGGGACGACCACGGCGCTCGTGTTCGGCTCGCACTTCCCGGGGGCGCAAGAGGCGCTCTTCGAGGAGGCGGAGCGGGTCGGGCTGCGCCTCACAAGCGGGCTCGTCCTCGCCGACCGGTTGTTGCGCCCCGAGCTGCACACCGACCCCGAGACCGCCTACCGTACCTGTGAGACCCTCATCAGCCGCTGGCATGGGCGCTCGCGGTTGCGTTACGCCCTGACCCCGCGCTTCGCCCTGTCGTGCAGCGACGCCCTTTTGGAGGTGACGGGGGCCCTTTTGCGGGCGTACCCGGACGTCTGGTTCCAGACGCACCTCAACGAGTCGCGCGACGAGATCCGCACCGTCGCCGAGCTGTTTCCGTGGGCTGAAGACTACCTCGCGACGTACGAGCGTTTCGGTCTCGTCGGCGCGCGCTCGGTGTTTGCGCACAACGTGCACGTGCGTGAGGGGGAGCTGCGGCGCCTCGCGGCGGCCGGGTCGGCGGTCGCGCACTGCCCGAGCAGCAACATGTTTATCGGGAGCGGGCTTTTCAGCTTGCGGCGCCACCTCGCGTGCGGCGTCCGGGTGGCGCTCGGCAGCGACGTCGGTGGGGGGACGGGGTTTAGCCTCCTCAAAGAGGGGCTGATGGCGTATCAGGGGCAGATGCTCCAACCCGACGGGGTGCCGCTCGGCCCGGCGCACCTGCTCTACCTCGCGACGCGCGCGGGGGCGCTCGCGCTGGGCCAGGAGGCGCTTGGCGACCTGTCGCCGGGGCGGCAGGCGGACCTCGTCCTCCTCAAGCCGCCCCCCGGGAGCACCCTCGAGGAGGTGCTGCGCCACAGCCCCTCGCCGGAGGCGAGTCTAGGGGCGCTCTTTACCCTCGCCCGCGAGGAGAGCGTGCGCGACGTCTGGGTTGCGGGCGTCTCGCTGCGGGCGCACCTCGCGGGGGGGGAGCGCTAGGCCGAGCGGCGCACCTCGTCGTCGCCGGCGCGCGGGCTTTGGGCGGGGGTCCGCCGCCGCGCCTCGGGAGGGCCGCTCGGGCGTTTGGCGACCGGCTCGGGTTCGAAAAGGTCCTCTTCGATCACCAGCGCGGCGGCGTTGAGCGGGGTGCGTTCACCCTCGGCGCCGAGTTCGCGGCTCGGCGCGGTGCTAAAGGCCGCGAGCTGCGGCTGTTTGCGCTCGGCGAGCTGCTGACGGAAGGTCTCCTCGCCGACGAGCCGGTAGGCGCCGCTCTCGAGGTGGTCGTAGACCAGTTTGTAGCTCTTGGTGAGCTCGTCGATCAGCTCGGCGGTGCGCAAAAAGTGCTCGTTGACGTCGCCGCGGTAGTTGGCGAGCTCCTCGGTTTTCGCCTCGAGCTGCTGCTGCAGCTGTTCGATCCGCTTCGAGTTGCGGTAGCGGAGCGAAAAGAAGGAAAACCCCAAAATCGCACCGACGCTCATCACGACGATGACAAAGAGCCAGAAGTTTTCGATGTACATGCTTCCTCCTACGTAGCGCCGCGTGAGGTCGGCGGCGCTAGAACGTCCCAAGGGCGACCCGGCGCGGTCGCTGCGTGCTGGAGCTACCGCGTGCGCTGCAAGGTGGTGTGGTCGCGCGTGGGCCTCGGCTGATGCTGCGAAGTAGGCGTGCGCTGCGGCTCCCTAAGCATAGCTTAGTTTACGGTAAAACGCGCCCCGGAAGATGTGCCCCGCCTGTAGCGGGGTGCGGCGTCGCTCTGGCTGCGTGCGCTCGGAGCGTCGCTGTCGCTAGCGTCTAGAGCGCAGCCTCCGGCACCCGCTGGCGGGAGCCGAAGCGCGCCTCCCAACCCCGAACCTGCTCGAGGGTGATGTTGCCGCCGCAGAGGACAACGGCCACGCGGCGCCCCGCGAGGTCGGTCGCGGGGTCGGTCAGAGCGGCGAGGGTGCAGCTCGCGGCCGGTTCGCAGAGGAGCTTTTCGTGGTTGAGCGTCCAGAGAAGCTCGTCAAAGGCGCGCGCGTCGCTCACCGTGATGATCCGCTCGACCGCCTCGCGGACGATGGCAAACGGGCGCTCGGTGCTGCGCCGGGTCCCGAGGCTTTCGGCGATGGAGGTAAACTGCGGCAGTTCGACGAGCCTGCCCGCCGCCAGCGACTGCGCCATACAGTCGGCGCCCAGGGTCTCGACGCCGATCACGCGCACCTCGGGGCGGAGCTGCCGCACCGCCGAGGCCACGCCCGAGATGAGGCCGCCGCCGCCCACCGAGCAGAGGATCACCTCGGTGTCGGGGGCTTGCTCGAGCAGCTCGAGCGCGAGGGTGCCCTGCCCCGCCATGATGGCCGGGTCGTCAAAGGGGCTCACGTAGGTCGCGCCCTGGGCCTCGCCGAGCGCCAGGGCGTGCTGATTGGCCGCGTTCCAGTCGCGCCCGCAGACGACGACGCTCCCGCCGAAGCGCCGGATGGTCTCGGTCCGGATGCTCGGCGTGGTCACGGGCACCACGACGGTGGCGCGCACCCCGAGGAGCTGCGCGGCGTAGGCCACCCCGAGGCCGTGGTTGCCCCCCGAGGCGGTCACCACGCCGCGCGCGCGCCGCGCCTCGTCCATGAGCAGCAGCGCGTTGAGCGCGCCGCGCACCTTGAAAGCGTGGGTCGGCATGAGGAGCTCGAGCTTAAAGCGCACCTCGGCGCCGGTGCGGTCGCAGTAGCTCGCCGCGCGCACCACGGGCGACGTCGGCAGGTAGGGGGCGAGGCGGTCTCTAGCGGCTTGAATGTCGGTTAAGGGGATGAGCATGGCGGTCCTTTAGTCGCGGGAGGTCGGTGTGTCGCTCGGTCGGGGTGCGCGAAGCGCGGTAGGGCCATCTTAGAACGGCCAGCCGTATACAGGTACACGTCGCGGTACACGAGTATACCGCCCGCGCCGCTCGGCCGTGCGGGGGTACGGACGGGGCGCAACGTCGGCGCCAGGCGCCGACCGGTACGCTAGGGGGGTGGACCCGTTTGCGCGCAGGACGTTTTTGCAGACCCTTCCAGGGAGGGTGCCGGAGACGCGCTTCTCGGCTGGGCAGCGGCTGCGAGCGGCGCAGCTTCAGGCGTTCGTCGGGGCGCTCCACCGCGCCGCCGAACGCCACCTGGGCGCGCTCGAGCCCCCCGCGCTGGTGGTCCTCGCCGCGAGCGACTGGCGCGCGCTCCTCTCAGCGCCCTACGGCTGGCCGCTCACGCGCCGCACCGCCGGCGGGGTGAGCGTGGTGGCGCCCGCGGACTACCCCAACCGCTTGCTGCGCCGCTGGGACGCGGTGCTGCTGCGCGCGGCGAGCGCCGGTCGGCAGGCGCCGACGGGGGTGCGCGCGTTGATGGACGCGCTCGTCGGGCTCGAGTGGGCGCACGCCGCGCTCTACGCGGCCGACCTCAGGAGCCGCGCGCCGTGGCTTAACGAGGTGCTCGCCGTCGCGCTCTGGTGCCTCGCGTTGGAGGCGGCGGGGCAGGGGGAGCAGCGGCGCGCCGTGACGGCGTGGGGGGAGGTGCAGCGCGCCGGCGCCCCCCCCGTGGGGCAGCCGACGGCTTTCGTCTACCCCCGCGGCCGTGCGCCTTTCGACGCGCTCGTCTGGCAGCAGGGCCAGCTTGCCGAGGTCGGTGAGGCGCTCGCCGCGCGCGGTTGGGGGGCGCTGCGCGGGGAGGTCTCCGGGAGCGCGCGTGAGGCGGTGGCGCGCGCCGCGGCCGCCGAACCCGCGCTGCGGGGGTGGGCACCCTAGGCGCTGTCGACACCGCGTCCTCACCGCGTCCTCGCGCCCGCATGGACCCTCGGGGGCTCGTGGCCTGTACACGAGCCTGTGCGCTCGTACGGCTCATACGCGCTCGCCGGGTGTCAGAAGCGCCGGTTGGGCGGGGTGCGACGCGTCACGCTAGCGCTCGTGCTCGAGCGCCGGGGCGTGGTGCTTGGCCTCACCGAGGTGATGCGCGACGAGCGCGCGCAGCTCGGGACCCGCGCGCGGCGCGAGCCAGCGGGCGATCTGCAGGTGCAACGCGGGGCGTTCGCTTAAGGGCACCATCAGCAGCGCGGCGCGGCGCAGCAGCTCGCTGCGAAAGCGCAGCTCGACCTCGCCGGGGAGGCTCGAGACCTCTTCGCGTACGAGCACGTCCTCGGCGAGCAGCGCCTCGAGGTCGGCGCGGCTGTTCGCTGCGAGCCGCTGGGCGAGCCCCCACCAGGTGCGTTCGCCGACCAGCGCGAGCTGCGCCAGGAGGTGGCGCTGCGTGGGGGTGAGCATGTCGAGCCGCGCTTGCAGCAGCGAGGAGAGCGACCCCGAAAAGGCCCCCGTGCGCGCACTGCGCAGGGTGCGTGCGAGCTCGATGGTATAAGCGGGGTTGCCCCCCGTCTCGTGGACCAGCGAGCGGGTGACGAGCCCGAGGTTGGGGTCGACGAGCTCGCCGAGGATGCGCAGGCAGTCGTCGGTGGCGAGCGGCGGCAGGGCGAGCACCTCGTGCGCACCGGCTCCCTCGAGGGGGGGTTTACGCGCCAGGTGCAGCACGAGCCCCCGGATGGGGGCGCGGCGCAGCGCCTCGAGGTGAGGTTGCGCGGCGCTGTGGGGCGTGTCCACGACGACGAGGAGTGGGTGCTGGCGAGCGGCCAGGAGGTTGTCGGGCCACCGCGCCGCCGGCGCGTCGGGGAGGGCGATGGGGGGCGCCTCGAGCCACACCACCTGCGCGCGGCGCGCGCGCTCGACGTCGCGGGCGAGCTCGCGGGCGAGCCGCGTCTTGCCGCTCCCCGCCTCGCCGACGAGCCAGAGCTCGAGCAGGCGCCCCTCGCGCTCGGCGCGCTCCAAAAGGCGCCACAACCGCGCCCGCTCGGCTTCGCGCCCGACGAACGGCAGGTGCGCGTACGGGTCGCGTTGCCGCACCTCCTCGACGAGGCGGTACGCCTGCGTGACGTCGGGGAACCCCTGCAGGTTAAGGAGCGGGCTAGGGACGAAGCGCAGGGCGTGACGGGTGGCGCGGTAGGTCTCGGGGCCGACCCAGACCTCGCCGGGGGTCGCCGCGGCCTCGAGCCGCGCTGCTAGGTTGACCGCGCTCCCCATCACCGTGTAGCCCTTCCGGCCCGCCCCGAGCTCGCCCGCGATCACCAGCCCCGTGTTAACCCCCGCGCGCCCCTTAAGCGGGTAGCCTTTGGCGCGGCCGATCTCCTCGACCGCCCGCAACCCCTCGGCGGCGGCCAAAACTGCGCGCTCGGGGTCGTTGGGGTGCGAGTGCGGCGCCCCGAACAGGGCGATGAGCCCGTCGCCCTGAAAGGCGTCGACGAAGCCGTCGTGGGCTTCGACGATCCCCGCGACGACCGTGAGCACGTCGTCGGCGAGGTCGCGCAGCGCCTCCGGGTCGAAGTCGCGCGTGAGCGCGCTAAACCCCGCGAGGTCGAAAAACACCACGGTGACGCGCCGGCGCTCGCGCCGCGCCGGCGCGGCGGAGAGGGGCGCGCCGCACATCCCGCAAAAGCGCATCGCGCGCGGGTTGTCGGCGCCGCAGCGGGGGCAAAAGAGGCTCACGAGAAAATTATACGTACCCGCCGCCCGGGTGGCGTCGGGGGGCCGGTGCTTCGTTACTCGCTCGCGGCGACGCCGAGCAGAGGGGCGGGGTCTTGGTAGATGATCTGCGCCCCCGACTGCGTCCCCAAGCGAAACTGCAGCACGTTGGGCGCGATGATGCCGCCCCCTAGGTAGCCCAGGATCTGCCCCTGATGCACCCGCTCGCCGACCTCGACCTCGGGGGGTTGCAGGTTGGTGTAGGCCGAGATGAGGTCGCCCTCGTGCTGTATGGCGACGGTGTAACCGCTGTTGGCGGTGATGCGCGACGCCTGGTAGACCACCCCCGACTTGACCGCCTGCACCGCCGTGCCGGGCTCTTCGGCCTGCAGCCAGATGTCCGAAGCGCCCCCCTCGCCAAACGCCCGCACGACCACGGGGTCGGGGATAGGGGCCATGAAGTCGGTCTCGGCGGCCGGGGCGGGTTCGCTCAGGGCGCGGATCAGCTCCTCTAAGCGCGCGGCTTCGGCAGCGAAGTCGTCCTCGGCGTTCTCGGCTGCCTGCGCGGCGGCCTCCGCCTCGCTCGCCGCGCGCTGCTCGGCTAGGCGCGCGGCTTCGGCGCGCCGCCGCTCGGCTTCGGCGCGTTCGGCGGCCCGCTGGCGCTGGCGTTCGAGCACCTCGGCGAGCGTCGCGCGCGCCCCCACGAGGTCGGCCTCGATGCGGCTCTGCTCCTCTAACAGCGCCTGCTGCTGGGCGAGCTGCCCCGCGCGCGTCCCCTCGAGGGCGGCGACGGCCGCCGCGAGCTCCACCTGCGCCCGCTCGAGGGCCGCGCGGTTGGTCTCGAGCTCCCGTTCGCGCGCCGCCAAGGCTTCAAGCTGCTCGGCGCGCGCGGCGCGTTCGGCCTCGAGCTCGGCGACCCCGGCCTCGAAGCGCTCGAGGAGCGCGACGTCGCGCTCGGTAAGGCGCGAGAGGTAGTAGTTGCGCACGCGCAGTTCAAAGAGCGTCGCCGACTCGGCGAGGAGCCGCGCGTAACGCCCCGTGCGCCGCTTGTGCAGGCTCACGAGGAGCTCGCGGAGCTGCGCCTCGAGCCCCGCGAGCTCGAGCTGAAGCGCCTCGATGCGCGCCGCGGCCGTCTCCTGCTGGGCGCTCAGGTCGCGGATCTGCGCTTCGAGCGCCTCGCCCTCGGCGCTTAGGGCGGTGACCTCGGCGCTCAAGCGGTCGCGCTCGGCGACCCGTTCGGCGAGCGCCGCCTCGGTCTCCTGGAGCTCCGCCTCGAGGGCGCTCAGTTGGCTGATGCGTTCGTTGAGGAGCTCCTCGAAGGCGACGATGTCGGCTTCGAGCTGCGCGCTCTCCTGGGCGCGCGCGACGCCCCCCAGGGGCGCTGCCCCCACGAGGGCGGCGAGCAGGGTGCGGCGCACGCGCGCCCCCGGGAACCACACCCTTAGACCTCCTCCTGCAGGTACTGCGACACCGAGATCGCGCTGCCGACGATGCCCACCAACAGTGCCAGGGCGACGAGCAGCAAGGCGACCTGCGCGAGGGCGGCGGGGTCGCGCACCAAGGGGACGAAGCGGAGGTTTTCCGAGAGCCGCTGCGTGACGAGGCTGTAACCGGGGAGCACGAGGGCGAGCGTCAAGAGGGCGCTTAGGAGCCCCAGCACGAAACCCTCGAGCAAAAAGGGCGCGCGGATAAAGGCGCGGGTCGCGCCCACGAGCCGCATCACCTCGATCTCGTCGCGCCGGGCGGTAATCGCGGCGCGAATAGAGTTGACGATGGCGAAAAGCGCGCTCGAGAGCAGGATAACGATCAACACCGAGCCCACAAGCCGCAGCGCCTCGTTGATGGCGAGAAAGGTCGCGACCGCCTCCTGGGCGTCCTCGACCTCCGCGACGCCGGGGAGGCTCCGCAGCGCCCCCGCGACCTGCGCCGTGTCGGCGGGGTCGGCGACCTGCAAATACACCGAGTAGGGGAGCGGGTTGCCGACGCGCGAAGCGGGTTCGGCGAGGTAGGGCAGCTCGGTGACCAGCGTCCCCAAAGCGGCCTCGGGGGAGACCAGCTCGGCGCTCGTGACGCCGGGTAGCTCCTGCACCTGCGCGAAGACCGCCTCGGGGTCGGCCTCGGGCGCTAAGTACGCGGCGAGCTCGAGCTCGTTTTGCAGCGCCCCCAAGGTCAGGTTGAGGTTGAGGCTCAAAAGGCTAAACCCCGCCAGGATGGTTAGCGACAGGGTCATGGTGGTCAAGGTCGAAATGCTCGCGATCCAGTTTTTGCGGATGGCGCGCAGCGCTTGGCGAAGGGCGTACATAGAGCTCCTGAGGGACGAAACTAAAGCTTAGGTTGCCTGCGCGACGGGCAGGAAGTCTACTGCGTTATACCAAAACGTCCCGTGAGATGCGCTGTGCAGGGTGAGCCGTCGCCCCAGCCTAGATTAAGGAATGATTAAGGTTTTGGTGAATCTGATGTGGACAAGTCGCCTCTGTAGCTCTACACTGCGTTCAGCTTAAGACCGGAAAATAAAAGGGTCGGAGATGCCTAGGAGCTGAACCCACTAAGCACGGCGCGGTCTGGCTACAGCTGTACAAACAGGGGGTAAGGATGAAGCTGGGGCGATACATACATACATACATAGGTCTTTGCTTGGTCGTTGTGGCACTCATAGCGTGTAAAACGACCGCAATCTCCCCCACGGAGCGTCGGTTCAACCCAACTCAAGCAGAAACCCCTCTACCAAGCTTGACGATTGAGGCGCTGCGGGATGATATTCCGTTAGCCGATTCGTTTCCTATCAGAGTTGTCGTCAAGGATGCCCCTCCAGGTGAGCAGATCCAGGTGCAACTGTTCGCAGACGGCATGCAAGTTGGAACCGATGCGACGACATTGCAGACCAACGCTGCTGGCTACGCTGAATTATCGTTGAGAGGTAGTGCTCACCAACCGAAGCTTGTCTCTTTGGACGCGATAGGCCGCATGGAAGATGGCGGTGTTGTCACGGGAACGTTGTACATAGACTTCGAGCCCCCTCAAGAGGGTTTGTTTCAAGCCCAAGCAGCGGACGACGGCGATATCATCGGATCTCCCATCACTATAGAGGATTACTACCAAACGCTGCCTGTAGCTAAAACACCTCAAGACCTTTACGCACATCAGGAGAACGCTTCCGGTGTCGTCTTAGACGGCGTAAGGCTGGTGGGCGAGGACGGGCAACTAGAGCCGCTCGATGCCATTATGTTTGATGTCGGTTCCGAGAGCGTTGCGATGCCTCAGGCAACGGATTGTACAAGGAGGCTCACTTACATTAATCTAAAGACCACGGTCGATGGTCAGGCTGTGAATTTTCCTGTCAACACGCGTGTTTACATCTCTGACCACACATATAGGGAACAAGTTAAGCTTGTGGGAAACAACGGACGTTTAGAATTTTACCTTGGTTGCAGCACTCAGTTGCACTTCAAAGTTCTTGCTTGGACCAGTACCGGTATATCTATGCATACAGGTGAGGTCTTCAACAAGCCTGTAATGTGGAAGAAGAGTGAGCGCGCCTCGTCCGGTAGTTTTAACGCGGATACTGTGCGTAACCGTAATATTCAGATGGCTCCATCAACCGCTAGCTCTTTTAGTCGTAAGTCGCAGAGACTGTTTTTTAGGCTCAATCAGGTCTACAACTGGGAGCGAAAAGCGTCCACTGTTTATAGTAGCTTTCCTGTCGATGCGTTCTATCCGTACATTAGTTCCAAAGGCAGCCTTGCTGGAATAGGGCGCATCATGTACGCGGATGGTTTTGCGCTCTATGACGCTGGGATTTACCACGAGTTCGGCCACGAGGTCTACTACCGAAGGATGATGGGAGCATCGGCGTATAACCGTGCTCATCAAGAGGCTGTATCAGGGCTACCTGTAAGTTATCCAGCCTGTTTGGGTGCGCTTGGTTGGTCTCTCTGGGGAGATGAGAGTAACTGTGCTGGCCTTTTGGAGGGGTGGGCAGTGTTTTTTGAGCAAGTAGCGACTGCGAGGCTCAATACACGGTTGTACAGACGTACCGAGTTTCGACCATCGAGCGCTCCTTCAGGGCCTCGCGTGCCCGGAAACGTTGCTGCATATCTCTATGACATCGCTGACGATAGCGGTTCGCAGGCTCGTCTCAAAGATGACGACAGTGATGCGTTTGTGCGCACAAACGAGGAACTGGATTTACGCTACACGCGAGTAGCAAACTTTTTTCGCGGAATGGCTACACACTCAAGCATTGATCAGGTATGGCAGCAGAACATCCGCCCGGATACAAGGTCACTCGGAACTTGTGAGGCGCATAGGAGAGTCATGGTCGCTAACACAATTACGGTATCGTCATGCAATTAGGTCAGGTAAAGGTCAGAATAGTTGCTTGGCTGTTGCTTGCCGCTCTTCTCAGTGCGTGCAATCCGTCCGTAGACGCGTTCGACTCTATAGGGGTGCTTCCGCCGACGGCGGAAGTATCTGCAACTACTGTTAAAATAGCCCAACCCGTAACAGTAACGCTTACGACCGACCTCGTTTTGCATAGTCAGAGCAGAGTGCCTTCTCAAGTGCTAGAGAACGTCCTGCTTGGAGCGTGTTTTGCCTCGGATGTGCAAGAAGAACATGTCGTTGACCCAAGAGGCTTCTGTCTTTCCTCTGGAGAGCACGACACCCCCCTTCCATCACACCTAAACATGCTGAACGGCAGTAAGTTCATAACTGATCTCGGCGATGTCGTCGTAAAACGAGGACAAACCCGTGACTTGGTTCACGAGTTTACCTTTACCTCGACAAAAGCCGGGAAAGTCGTCCTTTTTCCAAACATGCGATTTGTAAGAGGTGAATGGGGCACACCAGATTTCGCTAACGGCTTCCGTACCGAGATATTCTTCGAGTAGTTAGAGCACCTTTCAAAACCTCATGGCAAGATCGTCTAAAGTAGCGCATGGCGAAGCCCTTAGTAACCGATGCGCTGTGGAACGTCATGGAACCGCTACTGCCCAAAGAGCCCGCCAAGCCCAAAGGGGGCCGCCCTCGAGTTGCCGACCGTGCTGCGCCGACGGGCATCTTGTCCGTGCTCAAGAGCGGCATTGCGTGGGAGCTGCTGCTGCAGGAGATGGGCTGCGGCAGTGGGGTGACGTGCTGACGACGGCTTAGGGACTGGCAGGAAGCAGGCGTTTGGCATCGGCTTCACCGGGTGCTCCTCGACAGGCTCGGGGAGGCAAACCAGATCGATTGGGAACGTGCTTGTGTGGACTGCTTTAGTGTGCCCGCGCCAGGGGGGGCGAAGGAGGCGGATAGGGGCAAACAGGGCACGAAGCGCCCTGTTGTGGTCGAGCGGCAGGGCATCCCCTTAGCCACCCTTCTCACCGGCGCAAACCGGCATGAATCGCAGGTGCTGGCCGAGCTGTTAGAACGTATCGAACCCATCAAAGGCCCACGGGGACGACCTCGCAAGCGGCCCGAGAAGCTGCACGCCGACAAAGCCTATGACAGCTGGAACTGTCGTCATCAACTGCGCAAACGCTCTATCACGCCCCGCATTGCCCGTAAGGGAGTCGACAGTAGCGAGCGTTTGGGCCGTTACCGTTGGGTGATTGAGCGCACTGGCTCATGGCTTAACCGTTTCCGCCGCTTGAAGGTCCGTTATGAGCGTCGAGCCGACATCCATCAAGCCTTTCTTGACCTCGGTTGTGTCCTCATCTGTTTCAGGCTCTCTTTGAGTAGGGCCGCCGTGAGAGGTCGGGACAACGCAGCCCCGCGCGCTGGTGCGGGGCTGCGGGCCTTTGGCGCAGCGTCCCGTCGCCCGTCGGCGCTACGCAGCTTCGTGCGGTGCGAGGCTCCTAAACGCCTCGATGACCGCGTCCGTAAACTCCTCTGTGTCGGCTTTGCCGCCCAGGTCGGCGGTGCGCGGCCCCTCCTCTAAAACCGTGTCGACGGCGCGGTCGATGCGCTTGGCGGTCGCCGCCTCGCCCAAGTAGTCGAGCATCATCGCGGCGGTCAAGAAGGTCGCGGCGGGGTTGGCGACGCCCTTGCCGGCGATGTCGGGGGCGGAGCCGTGGACGGGTTCGAAGATGGCCGTCCGCTCGCCGATGTTCGCGCTCGGCGCGAGGCCTAAACCCCCCACGAGGCCCGCCATGAGGTCGCTTAGGATGTCGCCGAACAAGTTGGTGGTGACCAGCACGTCGAAGCTCTGCGGGTCGCGCACAAGCTTCATGGCCGCCGCGTCGACGATGATGTCGTAGGTCTCGACCTCGGGGAAGGCTTTGGCGGCCTCCAGCGCGGTCTCTAAAAAGAGCCCCGTGGTAAGGGGCAAGACGTTGGCCTTGTGGATCACCGCGAGCTTGCGCCGCCGCCGCTGCGCCTCTTTGAGCGCCACCTTGGCGATGCGCTCCGAGGCCCCTTTGGTGATCACGCAGTCGGCGATCGCGACGTCGCCGTAGCGCCGCTCCTGCTCGACGTAGAGCCCCTGGGTGTTCTCGCGGACCATGAGCATGTCGACGTTTTTCATGGAGCCGGGGATGGGGCGCGACTTGGTCGGGCGGAGGTTGGCAAACAGATCCAGGGTGCGGCGCAGGTAGCGGATCGCCCCCTGAAAGCCCGGCACCTTTTGCGACCCGCTCGGGCTGGTAAAGGCGCCGGCGAGCGTCGCGTCGGAGGCCTTGACCCGCTCGAGGGTCTCGTCGGGGACGCTTTTGCCGACCTTTTGAAAGGTGTCCCAACCGGCTTCGGCGTAGTGCATCTCTAAAGGGAGCCCCGTCTCGCGGAGCAAGCGCTCGGCGGCGGGAACGACCTCTTGACCGATGCCGTCGCCTGGAATCAGCGTGATCGTGTAGGCGCGTCGTGTCACAGTTCACCTCGTGTCGCGTCTGTGGGTGGGTGCGGCGCGCAGCACCGCCTCGCCAAAGACAATCCCCCTACGCTATCACGCGTGTTGTGCCCGGGTCGGTGGGCCCGGCCGCCTAGCGTCTCCCGTCGCCGCAGCTCGCGCAGTGCGGATCTCGCGCGAGCCGCACGCGGCGAAAGCTCGAGTCGAGCGCGTCGTAGTGTAACAGCGTGCCGGCGAGCGACGCGCCCAACCCCACAAGGTACTTGATGGCCTCGACGGCCATGAGGCTGCCGATGGTTCCCGGCAGCGCGCCGAAGACCCCGGCCGCCGCGCAGCTCGGCGCGCCCCCCGGTGGCGCTTCGGGGTAGAGGCAGCGGTAGCACGGCCCGGGGCCCGCGGGGGTCGGCGCGTGCAGCAGGCTGAGCTGGCCCTCGAACTGCGACAGCGCGCCGTAAAGGAGCGGTTTGCCGAGGCCCACGCAGGCGTCCGAGAGCCGGTAGCGCGTCTCTAGGTTGTCCGAACCGTCGAGGACGAGGTCGTAAGGGGCGACCAGCGCGCCGGCGTTGCCCTCTGTCAACCGCACGGGGTGGGGCTCGAGCCGCACGTCCGAATTGAGCTCCCGAAGCCGCCGCGCCGCCGCGCTCACCTTGGGCTCGCCGAGGTCGCGCGTCGTGTAGAGCACCTGGCGCTGCAAGTTGGAGAGCGCTACGGCGTCGTCGTCGACGATTCCGAGCGTGCCGACCCCCGCCGCCGCGAGGTAGAGGAGCGCAGGCGACCCGAGCCCGCCGGCGCCGACGACGAGCACCTTGGCCTCGAGGAGCTTGCGCTGCCCCGCCGCGCCGACCCCCGGCAGCAGGAGCTGGCGGCTGTAGCGGTCTAACTGCTCGCGGCTAAAGGTCACCCCTCCAGCATAGCCAGTTACGCCCTTCACCGTCGCTTGCTCGCGATAGTTTTTTAGGTCCTCGACTAACAAGCTTAGTCATCATTCGTAGCCGAAACAGAGCACGGTAGACTCGGCGCGCCCAGGTTAAGAAACGATTAAGTTTTTGCTGAGTTTGCTCTGGTAGGGCGCTTGCTTTTGCTCTACACTCCCCCTAGTAACGGAGTAGCGGGTAAAAGTAAACAGCGTGTGATGTGTACGGGTCTGTGCGCTGCGCCGTTCGGCTAATTTCGTTTGGGCGAGGGGACGAGCAGGATGAAGCCGAGATACATACATACATACATACATACATAGGCGTTCTATTGGTATTGGCGGGCTGCCGGACGACCGAGCCGAGTGTGCCGCAGGAGTTTAGCGCTGCTCGAGAAGAAGCTGCACTGCCTACTTTGACGGTTGAAGCGCTGCGGGAGAGCATCCCGCTCGGCAATTCGTTCCCCATCATCGTCGAGCTCGAGGACTTCCCCCCCAACGACACCATCACACTCGACATCAACAACTGGGGCATCATCCCGAGCATCAGCGAAGCTTCCGTTACCTCCGATGGAGCCGGTCGCGCGGAGGTGCGCCTGAGCGGTAGGGCGACCAAAGCGCAACTCAATATGCTGAGCGTCCGCGCCTCTTTTGCAGAGGGCACGGCTGCGAACGTGCTTTACGTCAACTTTGAACCGTCACACGAGAGTGACTTTCAAGCTCAAGCCGAAACCATCATCGGTGAACCTGTCACCCTCGACGAGTATTACGCCTCGCTCCCTGTCCTTGATGGTTTGGACGCGCTCGAAGTGTATGGCAGCGACAAACCGGGCGACGTCATCGTCAACGACGTTCGGTTCCCCGAAGAGAACGGCAACTTGGGCGAGCCTATGGACATCATCGTTTCTAATGCCGGTTCGCAGGTAGGTACGGGCGAGCCAAGCTCAACTGCCGCTAGCTGCACAAGAGCATTGACGAAAGTCTTTCTCAAGTCCTATGTTGACGGAAGCTTTCAACCGCTCCCAAGCTCGACGCGCGTCTATATCTCCGGCGATATGACCGCCCCTTCTTCTCACAGAACTCTTAACCAAACGCGCCATGTTGGGGCAGGAGGGGCACTCGAGTTCACCGCCGGCTGCGAGAAAACGACAACGTTTAAGATTTTGGCTTGGACGCAAACGGGTATCTATATACACACCCGGACGATAGATACCTATCCCTTACGCACTTGGCAAACACAAGTCGTCTCCCCCTCCGGTCGCATCAACACCCCGACAAGCCTTAGAAACACGACCGTGTACGCTTCGACTAAAAACTCGGCCAGCAACATTCAGCTTGCCCAGCGCGTTTTCTACAAAGTGAATAGAGTCCATGACTGGGAACGAACTTCCCATGGTCTGTACGACACCTTTCCCCTATCGGTCGTTTACCCGGACAGCAGCCAGATTATTCCCCGTTCGCGTGCGTACTATGGTCGCATGTACATAAAACCCGCTGATGGAGCTTATGACCCTACGCTCTTTCATGAATATGGTCATGAGGTGTACTACCGCCGGATGCTTGGGGAAAGTGCATACCAAAGTTCTCACGAAAAGGCTGTAAAAACAGGTCTCTCGGATTTTCCGTGGTGCTACGGTTCGACAGGATGGAGTGTATGGTCGCATGTGGACGGCTGTGCGGGTATGTTGGAGGGTTTCGCTCTCTGGTTTGAATCTATTACGACCAGGGTTCTAAGTAATAGATGGCGTGATACCAACCTTTTTGATCCTGAAGTTAAACCTTCCATTAGCAGCAAACCAGCAGGCGCAGCGGTTCCCGGACGTGTCGCTCAGTACCTTTGGGATGTGACGGACGCTCATGCTCTAAGCAATACGAACGCGCAGAACTTGATTCCCGACACGGATGCTGATGCAGTCAAGTATTACAACAGCTTAGAATCCGTGAAACAACGCTACGCAAGGGTTGCCAGCCATTTCTACAATGCTCATCCTGTAGAAAACTTCACGTACATGTTCAAGAACCGCATCAGCCCCAAGCTCAGCAGCAGTCAACGAGATTTGTACTGCTCTGTCGTTAAGTACAACACGTTAGCCGTTACCGGCATGTGCGACAAGTAGAAGGCTTAACTTTATGAGACTATCTTTGTACTTGTACCTCTCAGTGTTCTGCATCCTGCTAGCCGCCTGCGGGTTTTTCAATCCCGACCCGGAGAGATACGATGGGTTTGAGATTGCGCTGACTGCGGAAGCAGATAAAACGCAGACCAAGGTAGGAGATTCTGTCACCGTTACCCTCACAGGTGGGTTCGAGCTGCCTAGTCAAAGCCGCTTAACTGAGAACGTTCACGAAGACCTAAAATTGGGTGCCTGCGTATTCTTCGGTGAAGCGGCTTCAGAAGTTAGAGGCGGCTTATGTAGAGATGAAGACCTACCTCTACCTTCTGAATTTCAGCTGCTAGCCGGCACGCACCATGTCAGAGAGTACGGTACGTTCATAGTTCAACGCGGAGAGACTCGCCTCTTTGAACATACCTTTACCTTTACCTCGACCGTGCCGGGAGAGTTCTCTATTGAACCAGTGAGGCAGTTTCAGGGACAAAGTCCGTCCAGGGTGAATTACGCCGGGGGTACACCCGTTCGGGTCGTTTTCAAGTAGAGCAGTGAGGGAAGATTAAAAGAATCGTTTGTTCTTCTCTTGTCAGCCTGAGCCTGTTGCTATCGTCTTGCAATTGGTTCCCTTACTCGTGTGAGCCCTTTGAAGGAGGTTATGGTGTCGAAGGTTCTGCTGAAACCGAGCTTGATCTCAATCAAGCCTAGGTGGGCGAAAGCGTTACCGTCACCCTTTCAGCCTCGTTTCAGGTGCCAACTTGTACTCACCTGACCGAACGGGTCTGGCACGACCTTACTCTAGGAGCTTGCTTCTCACGCGTAGATGGGGAGGAGGTTGTCTCGAAAGTTGGTCTCTGCGAACCGGGCGGGGTGCCCCTACCCGACAGCATCGCGCTGTCAAATGATACGAGCCATATACATAGAACTTACGCACGTAAGACCATAGGGATGGAAGTATTCTTGAGCTGCTGCCTCATGTAGTCTTCAAGTAAGGAGAACTTGAGCCGGTAGACATTGCTGTCAAGCTGCTGAGCCAACCGTTTGAGACGCGCCCAGACCAGGAAAGAACAAGCGATGTGATTGCGTAAACGGAATTTGTCAATAGCTGATTGCCGCTTATGTCAACGAGTTTGAAGAGTCGGCTTGTTGATCCAAGCCTTTACGGGTGGGGTGGCTGGTTTGGGTCGGCGGTTAAAGCGCTCTGGGTGAGCGGCATGAGTTTGGTCGAGAATTTCCTGACGACGTTCTAAGATGTCGTGGTGACGACCAGCGTGCAGATCAGCCGGTCTGAGGTAGCCGATACCGCTCATGCGCCCACCAGGGCGGGTCTAGTGACCCTAGCATCTGTGGTAGTGGCTGTAGCTGTACCAGTCGAAGAACTCTCGGCATCAGTTGTGGGCAGTCTGGATAGACTCGAAACGCTGCGGATAGTCAGGGCGGTACTTTAGCGTTTTGAACTGTGCTTCGCTGTAGGGGTTGTCGTTTGAGAGGCGCGGCCTGGAGTGACTTTTGTAAACACCTAACTCGTCTAGCAGGTCGGCCATGCTACGCGCCACCATGGGTGAGCCGCGGTCGGCGTGGAGGGTGAGCTGGTTGGGATTGATCCCTTCGCGCTGACAGCTCTTGTCGATGAGCTCACGTGCGACCATCTCGGATTCACGCGTAGCCACCGTATCGTGCTCCGCAATCCACCCCACCACTTCCCGGCTGAAGATATCCAGAACGGTGTAGAGGTGGTAATGGACACCCCTCGCAGAACCTGGCAACTTCGTGATATCCCACAGGTTAGGGTCACTAGACCCTTCGCCTAGTGGCGATGACCTAGTCCAGCACTGATCGGGCGCGGCTGCCTCGAGTTGTGGAATGGGGTATAGACCACGACGGAAATGACCGCCACGACGCCGCTCGAACAAAAGGCCGTGTTCTGCCAGTAAACGGTACATCTGCCGGACTGAACAGAGGTGCGTTCCTTCGTCGAGCAAGGTGTTGAACACCTGCGCAGGAGGAAGGTCACAGAAGCGCTCGGAGCATAAGACCCCGAGAATCTGCCGCCTCTCCTCAGTGGTGAGCGCGGCCGGATGCGGCGAGCGCGGCTTGTGTGGACTCGACTTCCTAATTGGCAGTTGGCCTTTTTGTGCTTGGCGACGATGGCGAAACGTCCTCGGGTTCACACCGAACGCCCGACAGGCACGCAAGGTGCCAACACGAGGGGCGAAGCGTTTCACTTGCTCGTCCAAAATTTCATTCATTTCGCCCCGTCGCTCTTGCGGGACATCTCCTGCAAGAGCGCAAAAGCGTTTCCCTGGGCATCAATCAACTCCTCGACCGTACCCAAACGCTCCTCTAGCTGGGCAAGTCGCTCTCGCAACCGCTTATTCTCAGCAGCAAGCTTGTCCTTCGTGGGGCCGCGCTGCTTGCCGCTCATCGCTTCGAGTGCACCCCGCTCTCGTTGCTTGCGCCACTCCGAGATGAGCGAGGAGTACAACCCTTCACGACGGAGAATCTGTCCAACCTCTCCCTTCTCGTTGGCCGCCTCGATCTCTGCGAGGATAGCGAGTTTGTACTTCGTAGAAAATCTTCTCGGTACGCTGACCTCCGAGCTGGCGTGCGCTCTTGTGGTGGTGACCTTATCCATTCGCTCTACCTATCCTGCCCTCTGCTCAAGAAACTATCTGGAAAGACCGGCACTCAACATTTTGGCACAGAGGGTAAATGACTCGCTTCTCATTCCCACTCCACTGCCTTCGCACCAGATGCGCTTCTCGGCTGTGACGTTTGTCTAAGACCACGTCGTCGCACAAGACGTAGCCCTGCTCGCTCGGCACAACGTCGTCTCGCACGTTCTCCCATATTGTTCTCGGCGTGAGCTTGTCCAAACGCAAAAAGCGATTCATGCTGTCATGGCTATAGCTGTCGTTATGGTCCGCTAGGTAGGTTTGGGTGTAGTTGATCTGGCTAGCAATTAAAAACTGACAGTAGTCCAGCCGGTGTTGCCTATAATCCATGACCCATCTCAGCAGTTCTCCTCATTTGAACGGTGTGCGTAAGTCCTATATAAAGAGTTTGGCGATCATGCGGTCATGCGGGGAGAGACGAGCGTCTACAGCCACACCTTCACATTCACTGCTACCGAACCCGGTACATTCCGGTTAAACGGCTTGACGCAGTATGCAAGCTTGAGAGACCTAACCGGCGCGGACATCTTTTTTGAGGGTAACGGCGTGTCCGTGGTTTTTGAGTAGAAAAGAAACCGCTCGTAACCGTTGCGTTCAGCCCTCTCGAGGCCGACTCGAGGGAGTTTTACGGGTCTTAACTCATAACCTCGAGCCTCACCTCTAAACCCGCCTCACCTAACCAAAAGGCCCTCACTCCCTCCGGCCGGAGCGTAACGATGAGGGTGAGGGCGGAGTAGTGCGCGTGCGCGAGGTCCGTCTCAGAGGGCGCACTCGGCCCGTCCGGGTGCGAGTGGTAGAGCGCCAGGAGCGCCTCGCCGCGCGCGTCGGCGTCTATAAGCGCCCGCAGCAGCTCGGTGGGGTCGGCGAAAAAGCGCGTGCGCGGCGCCGCGGCGGTGTTGGTTAGGGGGACGTGGCGCGTCGCGGCGCCCTCGCGGCCGAAGACGAGCCCCACGCACTCCTCGGGGTCACGCGCGCGCGCGTGCGCCAGCATCCCCTCGACGACCGCGCCGGGGAGGCGCAGGGGCTCTGTCACGGGCGCCTAGGCGAGGGTTTCGAGCACGAGCTCGGGCGCCGCGGCCGCTTCGTCGGCGAGCGTAAAGGCCCCCTCGAGGCGCGCGAGCGCCTCCTCGAAGCCCCGCCCGCCGCGGTGGTAGAGGGTCGCGAGCGCGTCGCCCGCGGCGACCTCGTCGCCGACCTTGGCGTGCAGCACCACCCCGACGCCCGGGTCGATGGCGTCCCCCTTTCTGCTGCGGCCGCCGCCCAAGACCTTGACCGCTTGGCCGACCTCGAGCGCCTCAAGGCGCGCCACGTAACCGCTGCGCGGCGCCCGGAGGGTGTGCCTGTCGGGGGCGCGCTCGAGGTGGCCCAGCTGGCTCACGTCGCCCCCCTGCGCCCGCACCCACGCCTCGAACGTTGCAAACGCCCGCCCGCTCGAGATGAGCTCCTGGAGCGCCGCGCGGCTCGCGTCGAGCCCCGCCGCCGCGAGCCCCGCCTCGGCGAGCGCCAAGCAGAGCGCCTGCAGGTCCTCCGGCCCCTCCCCCTGGAGGCAGCGCACCGCCTCGTCGACCTCGAGCGCGTTGCCGACCGCCCGGCCCAGGGGTTCGGACATGTCGCTGAGGAGCGCCCGCACGTTCCGGTTCGCGCGCTCCCCGATACCGAGCATCGTCCGGGCGAGCTCGCGCGCCTCGGCGGGCGTCTTCATAAAGGCGCCGCTACCCACCTTGACGTCGAGCACGATGGTGCGCGCGCCGCCGGCGAGCTTTTTGCTCATGATCGAAGCGGCAATGAGTGGGAGCGACTGCACCGTCGCCGTGGCGTCGCGCAGGGCGTAGAGGAGCCCGTCGGCGGGGGCGAGCTCCTTGGACTGGCCGGTGATGACCACGCCGACGGTTTCGGCCTGCCGGTAAAAGTCGCGCTCGCTTAAGTCGGTGCGAAAGCCGGGGATGCTCTCGAGTTTGTCGATGGTGCCGCCCGTGTGCCCGAGGCCGCGCCCGCTCATCTTGGCGACCACGGCGCCCGCGGCGGCCAAGAGGGGCGCGAGCACGAGGCTCGTCTTGTCGCCGACGCCACCCGTCGAGTGCTTGTCGACGGTGTGGGGGAGGCCGCTCAGGTCGAGCAGGTCGCCCGAGTGCGCCATGACGGCGGTCAGCTCGGCGGTCTCGCGGACCGTCATCCCCCGAAAAACGACCGCCATGAGCCACGCCGCGACCTGGTAGTCGGGCACCTCACCCGCGACGTAGCCCCCGATAAAGGCCTCTAACTCCTCGCGGGTGTGCTCACCCCCGTGGCGTTTTTTGTCGATCATGTCGGTTGCGCGCATAAACCATTGTAGCGATAGCGAAACGGTCTCGGCGCCACGGCGCGGCGTCTTGTGGCGCGCTACCCAGCTGGCGCCAAACAGACAAGGGGCCGAAAATGGTGAGAAAACGGCTCCGTAAGGCTCACCCTTTTCCGTTCTGCACGCCCGTGCGAGCATGTTAGAGTCAACCAGTTTAGAGCGGTTTAAGGAGCCACTGATGAAAACAGCATCGTTGGGACGTACGTCGCGGCCCCTCTACGTGGGGATGGTGCTCTGGGCGTTTCTTTGGGGGGTGCAGGGGGCGGCGCAGGAGCTCTACGCGCCGGCGCCGCCGCCCGACGCCGCTTTTGTCCGGGTCGTGCACGCCGCGCAGGACCTCGCCGAGGTGACGCCGGAGGTCGGCGAGAGCACGTTTGACGCTATCGCCTTTGGGAGCGTCACGCCGTACCAGGTCGTCAGCCAGGGGGAGCGCACGCTCTTGGCCGGAGCCCTCGAGGAGACGCTCGAGGTGAGCGCGGGCCGCTTCTACACGGTCGCACTGACCGACGAGGGCGCCTTGCTCTTGGAGGACCCGACGCTCGACAACAGCGCCCGCGCGCTTCTGACGCTCTACAACCTCTCGGACCTCGCCGCCGTGGACTTAAGGACGGCCGACGGGGAGACGGAGGTGATCGCCGGGGTCGCGCCGGGGGCGTCGGCGAGCATCGACGTCAACCCCATCACCACGGCCTTCGGGGTGTTCGAGGCGGACGTGCCGATCGCCACCTTTGACGAGGTCGCGCTGCAGCGCGGCGGCGTCTACAGCGCCTTCGTCTTCGGCCCCGCGGACGCGCCGAGCGGGCTTTTCGAGGTCAACACCACGCAGACGCTCGAGTAACCGCGCCGAGCTCCGGTTCATGGTCTTTTCCACCCACGTCTTTTTGTTTCTCTTCCTGCCGCTTTTTCTGGCGCTCTACTACCTCCTGCCGTTTCGCTTCCGCTCGCCGCTCATTTTGGTGGCGAGCTACCTCTTTTACGCCTGGTGGCGCCTCGACTTCCTCCTGCTCCTAGTCGGCGTCACGCTCTTTAGCTTTTTCGCGGGGCGCGCGGTCGCGCGCGCCCGCACGCCGCGGCGCGCGCGCGCCGCCCTCGCGCTCGGGGTGGCCGGCAACCTCGCGGCGCTCGCCTACTTCAAGTATTTCAACTTCGGGGTGGCGTCTTTTAACGCCCTCCTCGTCGCCCTCGGGGCGCGCCCGCTGACGCTCTGGGAGGTCGTGCTGCCCATCGGGCTCTCCTTCTATATCTTCCAAGCGATCTCGTACATCGTGGACGTCTACCGCCAAGACGCCCCCCCGGCGCGGAGCTTCTGGGACCTAAGCGCCTTTATCGCCCTTTTCCCGCAGCTCATCGCGGGGCCCGTGCTGCGCTACAAAGACCTCGCCGACCAGTTCGCGGCGCGCACCCACACCCTGGAGAAGTTCTCCGAGGGGGCGCTGCGCTTCATGGTGGGGTTTTGCAAAAAGGTGCTCGTCGCCGACGCGGTCGCGCCGCTGGCCGACCGCGTCTTCGCGCTCCCCGACCCGAGCGCCCCCGAGGCGTGGCTCGGCGCCCTGGCCTACACCGCGCAGCTCTACTTCGACTTTTCGGGTTACTCGGACATGGCCATCGGGTTGGGGCTCATGATGGGCTTTCGCTTCCGCGAGAACTTCAACCACCCCTACGTCAGCCGCTCGATCACCGAGTTCTGGACGCGCTGGCACATCTCGCTCTCGAGTTGGCTGCGCGACTACCTCTACATCCCCCTGGGGGGCAACCGCCGCGGGGCGGGGCGCACCTACGTCAACCTGGCCCTGGTGATGCTCTTGGGGGGGCTCTGGCACGGGGCCGCCTGGACGTTCGTGGTCTGGGGGGCGTGGCACGGCGGGTTTCTGGCGTTGGAGCGCTTTTTGGGCGGTAAAAAGCTGTGGGCACCCCTGCCCGCTCTCGTGGCCGTCCCCAAGACGATGCTGGTTGTCGTGCTCGGCTGGGTGACCTTCCGCGCGGCCGACTTTGGGAGCGCCTGGGCGCTCTACCGGGGGCTTTTCGGGGCCAATGGCTGGGTCGCCGGGGACGCCTTTTGGGTGCAGCTCTCGGGGCTCGAGCTCGTCACCCTCGTTCTCGGGTTTGTGCTCATCTACCTCGCCCCCTACTGGCGCACCCTCGTCTGGTCGCCCCGCGGCCGCGCGCTCGCCGCGCTGCACCTAGCGATCCTACCCGTCTTCGTCCTCGGGGTGATGCGGCTCTCCGCGCAGGCCTTTTCGCCCTTTCTCTACTTTCAGTTTTAGGCGCTGCTCGCACGATGAAGCGTTATCACCCCCTGGAAGCCGTCCAAGAGCCTCCCTCGCCGGCTAGCGCGGCGAGCGCCGAGGCGGAGCCGCGCACCGACGCCTCGCTCCTCCCCAAAGGGCTCCGGTGGCTGCCGGGCGCCTTTTTCCTGCTCTGCGTCGCCCTGGGGGCGGCGGCGGTCGCTTTGACCCCCGAAGCGCTGAGGTTCCCCGAGAGCGGTTCGTGGCGGCGCGGCGAGCGCACGGCGCGCTTTGAGCGTGACCTAGACGCCGCGCTGCCCTTTCGGGAGGCCGCCATCACCACCTGGGGGGTGCTCGAGTACACCCTCCTGGGCGAGGGGCGCCCCGGGGTGCTCATCGGCGAGGACGACTGGCTCTTTACCGATGAGGAGTTCGCCGTCTACCCGGAGGAGGCGGCGCGGCTCGCGGCTACCCTGGAGGAGGTCGTGCGGGTGCAAGGGGCGCTCGCCGAGCACGGCGCCGAGCTCGCTCTGGCGCTCGTACCCGCCAAGGCGCGCGTCTACGACGACAAACTCGGGCGCTACCGCTTACCCGCGGAGGTGTCGGCGCGCTACGACGCCTTCCGTTCGGCGCTCGTAGCGCGCGGCGTGCTCGCCCCCGACCTCCTGACGCCGCTCTTGGAGGCGAGGGCGGAGGCGCCCGTCTTCTTACGCACCGACACGCACTGGACCCCTTTTGGCGCGCAGGTCGCCGCGCGCGCGCTCGCCGCGGCGCTGCGCCCGGCGCTGCCGGAGGACTCGGAGCTCTTTAGGGCCGCGTACGAGACGCGCACCCTCCCCCCCGAACCCTTCGAGGGGGACCTTCTGGCCTTTGTCCCGCTCGGCCCCCTGCAGCACCTCGGGCCGCCGCCGGAGACGCTCGAGCCGCGCACCACCGAAGCGGTCGGCGAAAGGGAGCAGGGTGGGCTCTTCGACACCCCCGAGATCCCCGTGGTGCTCGTCGGCACCTCGTACAGCGCGGGGGAGCGCTGGAACTTCGCGGGGGCGCTGCGCGAGGCCCTCGGCGCGGACGTCCTCAACGTCGCCGACGAGGGCCTCGGCCCGCTGCCGCCGATGCACGCCTTTTTAGACGCCGCCACCCTCCGCGACACCCCACCCGAGCTGGTCATCTGGGAGTTCCCCGAGCGCTACCTCCCCATCCCCAACGGCCCCGAGGGCGACGCGCTCATCGACGAGGCGGCGGCCGCGGGCGCCGTACCCAACCCCTTGCCGGAGACCCCATAGGGGCGGGCTCGTGGCGGGTGGTTGGTAGCGAGTGGCGTGTGGCTGGTGGTGTGTGGCCCGCAGGCTAGGGGCCTAGACCCCGCTCCGCGAGCGCGCGCCGCGCCTCGGCGACCTCGTCCCAGGGGAGCGTCTCGTCGCGGCGCTCGAGCGTCCGTTCGTGCCCCTTGCCCGCTAAGAGCACGAGGTCGCCCGCCTCGGCGAGCGTCACAGCCCGCCGGATGGCCGCGCGGCGGTCGGGCTCGAGCCAGAACGTCTCCCCGAGGCGCCCCCCCGCCCCTTGAGCGCCCGCGCGCAGCTGCGCCAAGATCGCCTCTGGGTCCTCCGAGCGCGCGTCCTCCTCGGTGAAGACCGCGAGGTCGGCGCCCCGCGCGGCGGCGGCGCCGAGGGGTGCGCGTTTGCCGGGGTCGCGTTCGCCCGCCGCGCCGACGACCACGATCAGCTTGCCCCGAACCTGCGGCCGGAGCGCCGCGAGGGCCTTCTCGAGGGCGGGGGGGGTGTGGGCGAAGTCGACCACGAGCGCAAAGGGCGCCGTTTGCACCACCTGCATCCGCCCCGGCACGCCGGGAAAGGTCGCGAGGCGCGCCAGCGCCCCCGCCAAGGGCACCCCCGCTTCACAGGCAGCGGCGAGCGCGGCGAGCGCGTTGTAGACGTTGTAGCTCCCCACCATGGGGAGGCGGGCGGGGTAGCTGCGGCCGGCGTGCGTGAGGCGCCACTCGAGCGCCCCCGGCAGCTCCCGCACCTCGGTGGCGCGCCAGGTCGCGGCGCGCACCACCCCGTAGGTGATGATCCGCCGCGCGCGCGCCGCGAAGTACGCGTAGTTAGGGTCGTCGGCGTTGAGGATGCTCGTCCTGGCGCGCGCCATGAGCTGCGCTTTGGCCGCGCGGTAGTTCTCGAAGGTGCCGTGGAAGTCGAGGTGCTCGGGGGAGAGGTTGGTGAGGATGCCGAGGTCGTAGTCGATGGCGTCGAGCCGCCGCTGCGCGAACCCGTGCGAGCTCGACTCGATCACCGCGGCGCGCAGACCGCGCGCGACAAACGCCGCGAGCGTGCGCTGCACCTCGGGCGCCTCGGGGGTGGTGAAGTGCCCGAAGAGCCCCCCCTCCGCCTCCCCCAACCGGACCCCCGCGGTCGACAACAGCCCCGTCGGCCGGTCCCCCTGCAGCAGGTGGTGCAGCAGCGTGGCGGTGGTCGTCTTGCCGTCGGTGCCCGTGACGCCTACGGTAAAGAGCGCTCTGGAGGGGTGCCCGTAGAGGGTGGCGGCGAGCTGGGCCAGGGCCGCGCGGTCGTCGGGGACCTGGATGTAGGGCGCCGCGTGGCGCCACGCGAAGCTCGCCTGCTCCTCCGGCGTGGCCTCGCCGACGACCGCGACGGCCCCCTGCGCGACGGCGCGCGCGGCGAAGCGGTGCCCGTCGACGGCGGCGCCGCGCCGCGCGACGAAGATGAAGGGTTCGGTAGCCGGGTCGCTGGGCGTGAGCTCCCGCGTGTCCTGGACGATGCGGCGCACCTCGACCTCGGGCAGCGGGAGGTGCGACCAGGTGGCGTCGGGGCCGAGGGCGGCGCGGATGAGGTGGGCGAGTTTCACGCGGCTCCTTCTAGGCGTCTTAGGTCAACGCGCCGTTAGCGGCAGCACCGGTTCGGCCAGCCAGGGGGCGAGGCGCGCGAGCACCGCCTGCAGGTCGCGTTCGCGGTGGACGAAGTCGAGCGCGCCGACCTCGAGCACCACCTTGGGTGAGAGCGTGTAGCTCGCGAACCAGCGCTCGTAGAGCGCGCTCAGGCGCTCCAAGTAGGCGTCTTCGATGCCGAGCTCGAAGCGGCGGCCGCGCAGCGCGATGTGGCGGCGCAACGTCGGCAGCTCCGCGCGCAAGTAGATGAGCAGGTCGGGCGGGCGCAGCACCTGGGTGGCGGCCTCGTACATCGCGCGGTAGACGCCAAAGTCGCGCGCCCCCAAGACGCCCTCCTCGAAGAGGTTCTGCGCGAACACCGCGGCGTCTTCGTAGATGGTGCGGTCTTGGATCACGCGGTCGCCCGGGTTGACGTGGCGCGCGTGCTGCTCGAGGCGTTTGGCGAGGAAAAACATCTGCGAGTGAAAAGCGTAGCGGCGCATGTCGCGGTAGAAGTCCTCGAGGTAGGGGTTTTCGTCCACCGCCTCGTAGATGGGCGCGAGCGCGTAGTGCTCGGCGAGCAGGCGCGTCAGGCTCGACTTGCCCGCGCCGATGTTGCCGGCGACCGCGACGAACATCAAACGGCCCTTTGCTGCGCGCGTTCAGGGTCGCTCTGGGCGCGCCCCAGCAGCAGCCCCAGCAGCCGCTCGCGGTCGCGGGCGTTCTCGACAAAGTCGTACTCGCGCGCTTCAATGACGCATAGGGGCCCCGCGTAGCGCTCGAAGTAGCGGTCGTAGGCCTCCCCCAAGGCCTGCAGGTAAGCCGCCTCCAGGTCCTGCTCGAAGGGGCGAGCGCGTTTGGCGATGCGCTCTAAGAGCAGGTCGGGGGTGGCGCGCAGGTAGACGGTGAGGTCGGGTTCGGGGAGCTTGGGGCGCAGCTGGGTGTAGAGCTCCTCGTAGAGGCGCCACTCGTCGCCGCGCAGGTTGAGCGAGGCGAAGATGACGTCCTTATCGAAGAGGTAGTCGGCGACGGTGTGGGTAAAAAAGAGCGACCCCTGGCGCATCTCCTGCACCTGCTTAAAGCGCGACAGCAGAAAAAAGGTCTGGGCGCTAAAGGCGTAGCGCTCGGGGTCGCGGTAAAAGGGTGCCAAAAAGGGGTTCTCTTCGACCACCTCGAGCACCAGCTGCGCCCCCAAGCTCTCGGCGAGCAGCCGGCTCAAACTCGTCTTCCCCGCCCCGATGGGGCCTTCAACGGCGATAAACGACACGCGGCGTTCCTCCCAACACGCCCCCGAGTATACCCAGCGCAGCTCCCCACGCGCCCCCGCTGCCTCTCGGGCGCCGCCGAGGGTTGCAACCAGTCGTCACGGTTGTAGACGCGGGCGCTTTCAAGGGGTGACTATGCTAAACTCCGCTTACTGATGCCTGAGGATCCTCAAGACGACGTCCCTCCCCGATCTAGTCGCTTCCTCCCCCCTTTGCTGACCCCCGTAGCCGCCGTCTGGCTCGCCGCTAGCTCGGCGGTCGCCTTCGCCGCCCCCGTGACCCCGACCGAGGGCGGCGTGACCCCCACTCAGGTCCTTCTGCTCGTGCTGCTCTTTGCGCTCTCGGCCTTTATGTCGGGCGCCGAAACGGCGCTCACGGCGGTCGGGCACTGGAAGATCCGCCAGCTGCGCGAAGAGGGCCAGGACCCCACGGGCGCGTTTGCGCTCTTGGAGCGCGACCGCGCGCGCTTTATCACCACCTTGCTGATCGGCAACAACCTCGTCAACATCGCCGCGACGGCTTTGGTCACGCAGATCACGCTGCGCCTCGCCGCCCCCTTGGGGGTCGGCGAGTCCCTGGCGCTCGCCTACGCCACGGGCCTCATGACCTTTCTCGTGCTGATCTTCGGCGAGATCACGCCGAAGTCGTTCGCGGTGCAAAACGCGGTCCCCTTGTCGCGCGTCGTCATCCGGCCGGTCTACTACCTCTCGGTCGTCGTCTACCCCATCGGGCGCTTTTTCACCTTTATCGCCAACCTCATCCTGCGGCTCTTTCGCCTCGAGACGACCGCCAACCCGCTGATTACCGAAGACGAGCTGCGCCTCATGCTCCGCAGCGCCGAGGAGTCGGGGGTCATCGAGGCCCATGAGCAGGAGATGATCCGCGGCATCATCGACCTCGAGGAGACCGTCGTGCGCGAGGTCATGACGCCGCGCGTCGACGTCGTGGCGATCTCCGAAGACGCCACCTTGGAGGAGCTTTTAGAGCTCGTGACCAAACACGGCTACAGCCGCCTGCCCGTCTACAGCGAGACCATCGACAACGTGCGCGGCACCGTCTACGCCCGCGACCTCTTGGCCTATTTAGGCCGCAGCGAGGCGCTCCACACGACCCGCGTCGCCGACCTCATGACGCCCGCGCAGTACGTTCCCGAGACGCTCTCTATCCTCAACCTGCTGCGCGACATGCGCGCCCGCAAAAACCACATCGCCATCGTCGTCGACGAGTTCGGCGGTACCGCCGGGATCGTCACCCTCGAGGACATCATCGAGGAGATCACCGGCGAAATCTACGACGAGACCGACCAGGAGGAGGCCGCCCCCATCGTGCCGCTCGACGAGGGCGTCTTCCGCATTCAAGGTTCGGCGCACCTCGAGGAGGTCGGCGCCGAGCTCAAGCTCACCCTCGGTGAGGGGGGGGAGTACGACACCCTGGCGGGCTTTCTCATCTCCCGTTTCGGCCACATCCCGCAACCCGGCGAAACGCTCGACATCGGCACCTGCAGCTTCACCATCGAAGAGGCGGACGAGCGCCGGGTGATCTCGGTGCTCGCCTCGCTCCACGACGCGCTCGGCGTGAGCGGCGCCCTGCCGAGCCCCACCTCCGGCACTGCCGAGCCGGGGCCGCGCGAGCGCACCCAGGTCTAAAGGTGTCGGTGCCGGTGGGAGGGGGCGCTGAGGCGGCGCTGGGCGCCGTTCGCGCGCGCCTCGCTAGGGCGCGCCGCGTCGCCGCGCTGACGGGGGCGGGGGTAAGCGCCGCCTCGGGGCTGCCGACCTTTCGCGGGGCGCTCGGGTTCTGGCGCGAGCACCGCGCCGAAGACCTCGCTACCCCCCAGGCCTACGCCCGCGACCCGCTGCTCGTCTGGGAGTGGTACGCCGCGCGCTTTCACGCGGCCGCTGCCGCCGCGCCGAACGGCGCGCACCTGCACCTCGCGCGGCTCGAGGCGCAACTTCCCGACTTCACCCTGGTGACGCAAAACGTCGACGGGTTGCACGCGCGCTCGGGCTCAAGGCGCGTGCTCGAGCTCCACGGCAACCTCACCAAGAGCCGCTGCGAGCGCTGCGGACACCTGGACGCGCTCGCCCCGGGCTTTGCGCTGCCACCTTGTTGCTCGCGCTGCGGCAGCCGCGCCCGGCCCAACGTGGTGTGGTTCGGCGAACATCTGCCCGAGCGGGCGTTTGAAGCGGCCGCTGCGGCCTTTTCGCGCGCGGAGGTGGCGCTCGTCATCGGCACCTCGGGGGTGGTCGAACCGGCGGCCAGCTTGGGGCGCCTCGCCGCGCAGAGGGGCGCGGTGGTCGTCGAGATCAACCCCGAGCCGACGCCCCTGACCCCCTACGCCACGCTCTCCTTGCGCCAGGACGCGGTCTCGGGCCTTCACGCGCTCCTCGGCCCGCTCACCCCGCCGCCCGGGTAGGGCGCGCGTGGTAGCTTAGCGCCATGTACACCCTCGACGTAAGCGGTAAGACGGGCGTCGTCTTCGGCGTCACCAATCAGCGCTCCATCGGTTGGGCGATCGCCGAGAAGCTGGCCGGGGCGGGGGCGCGGCTCGCCTTCTCGTACCAGGGGGAGCGGCTAAAAGGCACGCTCGAGAAGCTCACCGCGGGGCTGCAAGACCCCCTCTTGCTCCAGTGCGACGTCACCCGAGACGCCGAACTCGACGCCGTGTTTGAGGCGCTGTCGCGGGAGTTCGGTACCCTCGACTTCTTGGTGCACGCCGTCGCCTTCGCGCCGCCCGCGACCTTCGAGCGCCCCTTTTACGAGGTGTCACGCGAGGACTGGACGACAGCCCTAGACGTCTCCGCGTACTCGCTCGTGGCGGCCGCGCGGCGGGCGCAACCCCTGATGCAACGGGGGGGGAGCATCGTCACGCTCTCGTACCTCGCGGCCGAGCGCGTGGTGCCGCACTACAACATGATGGGGGTCGCCAAGGCGGCCTTGGAGGCCAGCGTCCGCTTTTTGGCCTACGACCTGGGCCCGCAGGGGGTGCGCGTGAACGCGATCAGCGCGGGGCCGCTGCGCACGGTCGCGGCGCGCAGCATCTCGGGTTTTAGCAGTATGTTCGAGGTCGCCGGCAAGCTCTCGATGCTAAAGCGCAACATCACCCAGGAGGAGGTCGCGGGGCTCGCGCTCGCGCTTCTAGCCGACGACTTGGGCGGCGGCGTCACGGGGGAGACCATCTACGTGGACGCGGGCTACCACGCGATGGGGATGTTTTTAGAGGCGCCGGGGCAGGAGTAGGGGGTACAGGACTGGGGGCGCGTGCACGCGCTCGACCACCTGCTCTGGGAGGAGTGGCGCTTAGAGGAGGGCGAGCGCCGCTTTTTTGACCTGACGGGCGTAGCCCCCGCCCGTGGCGGCTCGCATAGCGTTGGAGGGACGCACAACAGCCTGCTGTCCTTGGGTGAAAGGGCGTACCTCGAGCTTATCGCCCCCCATCCCACCCATCCGAGCGGGGCTGCTTTGCCTAAGGAGGCACCGCCCGAGTTCGTCCCGAGGCTCTTTGCGTTTGCGGTGAGCGGTGACCTGAACCTTGTCGAACGGTTGGCGATCGCAGCCGGACTGACGGTGTCGCTGACGCGCGGCTCGAGGCGAACGCCTGAAGGCACCCTTGTAACGTGGCAGACGGCCTTTGTAAAGGGGCACGCGTTCGGCGCTTCACTGCCCTTTTTCGTGCGTTTCGGGGGTGCGCACCACCCCGCTCAGACGGCGCCTAAAGGGTGCAGGTTGCTCGAGTTCTCCGTGGGTCATCCCCACCACGAAGCGCTCTCGCGGCTCTACACCGCCCTTGAGATTGGCGTACCCGTGGTCGCGGCCGAGCACCCTCTGCTACGCGCGAAGCTAGAGACGCCCAAAGGCGTCCTCGTCCTGGATAGCCGTGAGGGCTGCCGCGCGCTGCCCGACGCTTGAGGGCTTCGCATGTCGTCCGCTTTCGAGCACGGCAGATGCGGGCGCTGCGCCAATTACCCCCGCGCGGCGGAGGTTGGCGTGGAGGTGGGTGCCTGCTCCTCGGGATGTTGCACCAAAGGCGCTATAGTGGCGTGACCCTGGCGGCTAAAGCGGTCGCATAAGAGCGTCAGCAGCGCGAGGAGAAGCAGCATCACCATAGGCCACGGGTCGGTGCTACGCGCCACGCTGCTGCGGGGGACGAGGTTGATGAGCTCGCGTAGGATGTCCACCAAGAGTATGGCGGCAGCGGCGACCGCGAACTGCCGGACGGCGTCTCGTGGCCTTTCAGCCAGCCTACGTGCGGCGAGAAGCGCCCAGAAGAGCCCCCCGAGAATGACCAAGCTGACGGGGGTGTCGGTGAGGTCGAAGCCCTGAAGGAGATGCCGCAGGTTGAGGAGGCGGGCCGTGAAGGCCAGTGCCAGGTAGGCGAGCGCTACCCACTTGGCCAGCAAGAGGGCCCGCCCCCTCTCGACATGCTGGCCGAAGAGGACAAGCAGCACCGCGACAAAGGGGCCCGCGCTGGAAAAGAGGCCGAGCCAAAAGATGTCCAGCGTCGGCGGGTAGAGTAAAGAGAGCAACATAAACCATCCTAAGCGTTTGATGAGACGGATGCAACGCTCTGCGAGAGGATCTCCGACGACACGGGCTGGAAGATCACCGTCGAGGGGGTTGGACATCGCATGCGAGCCGCATGTGCTAATGTGAAGAGCATGTCCAAGATGATCCAGATCCGCAACGTCCCCGAAGCGCTGCACCGCAAACTCAAGATGCGGGCGGCGGAGCGGGGGATGACCTTGTCGGACTTTTTGCTCGAGCAGGCCACCATCGCGGCGGAGACGCCGAGTTTAGAGGAGCTCGTGCGGCGCATCGACGCGGAGCCGCCGCTCGCCCTACCCCCCGAGGAGGCGCCTGCTAGCGTGATCCGCCGACTTCGCGACGACTAGGCGCTGCCGCTCGTGATCGTTCTCGACGCCTCCGCCGGGGTGAGCTTTTTGCTCCGGATCGAACCCGCCTACGCGCCGTTGCGCGAGCGCGTCTTGCGCGCAGGGACGCTTCACGTGCCGCAGCTTTTCGATCTCGAGGTCTTACACGCGCTGAGGCGTTACGAGCGGCAGCGCTTTATCTCCCCCGCGCGCGCCGAACGCGCCTTTGCGCGGCTGCGCGAGCTGAGGTGCGAGCGCCACCCCCACGTGCCGCTCGCCGAGCGCGTGTGGGAGCTGCGGGCGAATCTCAGCGCCTACGACGCGACCTACGTGGCGCTCGCCGAGATCCTTGAAGCTCCCCTCATCACCCTCGACGCCCGCTTGGGCCGCGCGCCGGGGCACCGCGCGCAGCTCGAGGTTTACGGCGAGGACGTTTAGGCGGGCGCGGGCGTCGCTACGTGCGGTATACTGCCCGCATGTTTCCCCCTCTCTCCTGGCTCGAGCCTCGGCGATGGCGGCGCCCAAGCGCGTGCCCTTCCCCGTCCGCGTAACGCGAACCCGGCTCGAAGTCCCCGTGAAAGAGAGGCGAGATGTCCCCTACGGCTGCGCCACAACCGAGCGTGTCCCCCGAAACCCGCGTCAAACCCGTCTATAAGGAGGTCTTAGCGGACCTCGAAACCCCCCTGACGGCCTACCTCAAGGTCGCCGGGCACCCGAGCTTTCTCTTGGAGAGCGTCGAACAGGGCGAGCGCGTCGCGCGCTACTCGTTTATCGGCACCGGCGAGCGGCGGCGGCTCGAGGCGCGCGGCCGCACGGTGCGCGTCTCGACGCCCGAGGGGGCAGAGGAGCGCGAGAGCAACGACCCGCTGCGCCTGTTGTGGGAGCTCACCGTGCGCGCGGCCGAGACGCCCCCCGAGTTGCCCGACTTCTGGGCCGGGATGGTCGGATACGCGGCCTACGACCTCGTCCGCACCTACGAAAGGCTCCCCGACAGCAACCCCGACGAGCTGGGGCTGCCCGACCTGCTCTTTATCGAACCCGAAGCGCTCGTCATCTTCGACCACCTGAGGCGCCGCATCTTCCTGGTGGCCCCCGCCGAGGTCGGCAACGCTGCCGACGAGGCGCGCGCCCGCGAGCTCGTCGAGAGCCTCTACGCGAAGCTGCGCGGGCCGCTGCCGGGGGTGCCGGGCGACCGGGCGGGGCGGCGCACCGAGTTCCGGCCGAGCGTCTCCAAAGAGGCCTACATGGCGGCCGTGGCGAAAGCGGTCGGTTACATCCACGCCGGCGACATCTTCCAGGTGGTGCCGAGCCAGCGCCTCAGCGCCGAGTTGGGCGTGCACCCCTTCGCCCTCTACCGGGCGCTCCGGGTGATCAACCCGAGTCCGTACCTGGGTTACCTGGACCTGGGTCCCGTAACGCTCGTCGCCTCCTCCCCCGAGAGCCTGGTGCGCAGCGACGGTCGGCGCGTCGAGACCCGGCCGATCGCCGGCACCCGCAAACGCGGCCGCGACGCCGCCGAAGACGACGCCCTGGCCCGCGAACTCCTGGCGGACGCCAAAGAGCGCGCCGAGCACATCATGCTCGTCGACTTAGGGCGCAACGACCTCGGTCGGGTGTGCCGCTACGGCAGCGTGCAGGTCTCGGAGCTTATGCGCGTGGAGCGCTACAGCCACGTCATGCACATCGTCTCGACGGTCACGGGCGAGCTCGCCGACGGTAAGACGCCGCTCGACGCGCTCGCCGCGACCCTGCCGATGGGCACCGCTTCGGGCGCCCCCAAGGTGCGCGCGATGGAGATCATCGACGAGCTCGAGACCACCCGGCGCGGCCCCTACGCGGGGGCGTTCGGTTACGTGTCGGTCTCCGGCGCCATGGACATGGCCCTGACGCTGCGCACGGCGGTCGTTGCGGGCGGCAAGATCCACCTGCAAGCGGGCGGCGGCGTCGTCGCCGACTCCGACCCCGAGTTCGAGTACCAAGAGAGCATGAACAAGCTCGCGGCGCTCGTGCGGGCGGTCGAGCTGGCGACGGAGGGGCTAAGTTAGCAGTGCCGAGAGATGAGTTCCGAGTGCCGAGTGAAGGATTTTTACGGTTTGAAGACATCATCGCCTGGCAAAAGGCGAGAGTGCTCGCCCGAAACGTTTATCTCGTCACCAAAACAGGTGAGTTTGCGAGGGATGTGGGCTTAGCACGCCAAATGCAGCGGGCTGCAGTATCCGTCATGTCAAACGTTGCGGAGGGCTTTGAACGCAGCAGTCCGGCAGAATTTCACCGTTACGTGGTGATTGCCAAAGCCTCATGTGCAGAATTGCGTTCACAGCTCTACCTAGCTAAAGACGTTGGTTATCTCAGTCAGGGCGCGTTTAAAGAGCTGATGAAACAAGCCGAAGAAGTCGCTAGGGTTTTGGGGGGACTCAGAGCGTCGATCGATAGGAGAAAGTGAGCGTCAAGCCATGTGCCTAAACGCAAGTAACAGTAACTCGGTACTCAGGACTCATTGCTCGGTACTTACCTTTTGCTGCTTGTCTTCGATCGTTGGCAAAGGTTTCCGGTGAAACGGATTCTGGTCATCGACAACTACGACTCGTTTACCTACAACCTCGTGCAGTACTTAGGCGAGCTGGGGGTCGAGCCGATCGTGTGGCGCAACGACCAGTTCAGCCTCGAGGACGTCGACGCGCTGGCGCCAGACGGCATCGTCGTCTCGCCGGGGCCGTGCACGCCCGCCGAGGCGGGGCAGTCGGTGGCGGTGATCCAGCGCTACGGCCCCCAGACGCCCATCTTGGGGGTGTGCTTGGGGCATCAGAGCATCGGTGCGGCCTACGGCGCCAAGGTGGAGCGGGCGCGGCGCATCATGCACGGCAAGACGAGCGAGGTGACGCACGACGGCACGGGTGTCTTCGAGGGCCTGCCAGAGACCGTGACGGTGACGCGCTACCACTCGCTGGTCGTGCGCGACCCGCCCGACGAGCTCGCCGTCAACGCCTGGGTCGACGAAGCGGGTGAGCGGGTGATCATGGGGCTTAAGCACAAACGCTACCCCGTGTGGGGCGTGCAGTTTCACCCCGAGAGCGTGCTCACCGAGACGGGTAAGGCGATGCTCAAGAACTTTCTGGACCGCTGCTAGGGGCTTGTCTTGCGCGCCTACGTTCGGTGACACGTGAGCACGCGGGACGAGTTTAGTGTGGCGCCGTCAAGGCTCAGCATCATCACCGTCACCCACAACCGCCGCGAGCTCTTGCTCCAGAAGCTGCGGGCGCTCGCGGCGCAGACCCTCTCGCCCGAGCACTTCGAGCTCGTGGTGGGGGTCAACGGTGACGCGGACGGGACGCTCGAGGCGCTTCAGGAGGCCTCAGCGCCCTACCGGATGACGGTGCTGAGCTTTGAGGTGCCCTTAAGCGTCGCGGCGGCGCGCAACGCCTGTGCGGCGGCCGCCACGGGAGCGGTGCTCTACCTCTCCGACGACGACTGCTCGCCCCACCCCGAGACGCTCGCGGCGCACCTCGCGGCGCAAGCGGCGCCCTGCGTGGCGGTAGGGGGGCTCGAGTTCGTGCACAGCGGTCAGGTCGAGACGTGGCGGCCCAAACGCGTGAGCTTTTGGAACCTCAACGGGGCGAACGTGAGCCTGCCGGCGGCGGCCTTTCGGGCCGTGGGGGGGTTTGACGAGCGCTTGGAGGGTTATGGCGGCGAGGACGTGCTCTTGGGCTACGCCCTGCACCGGTACGGGCTCCCCTTTCGGGCGCTCCCGGAGGCGCGCGCGCAGCACCTGGGCCCCAACCCGGTGCGCGGGGGCAACCTGCACAAGGCCCGCAGCGCGGGGCGCAACGCGGCGCGCATCGCTCGCCAGCACCCCGAGCTCGCCTACCGCTTGGGGGTGCACCCCGCGCTGCTCGCCCTCAAGGGGGTCGCCCTCAGGCCCGGAGCGCTCTGGCGCGCGCTGGCCCCCGAGCGCTACGCTTATGAACGCGCCTACCTCGAGGGCGCTCTTAGCGAACGAGATCCCGCTAGTGAAAGAGGAACGTTGTGACCGACGCCCCGCACGCACCCTTTGACATCGCGCCGCTCCTTGGCGACGTCTTCGACGGCAAAACGCTCGATCAGGCCAGGGCCGAGGAGGTGATGGGCGCGCTTATGGACGGGCGCCTCAGCCAGATGCAGGCGGCGGCCCTGTTGGCGGCGCTGCGCACCCGCGGCGAGACGGTCGATGAGATCATCGGCTTTGCGCGGGCCATGCGCGCGCGGGCTGTCAAGGTGCCCGTCGCCGTGGACGGCCCGCTGCTAGACACCTGCGGCACGGGCGGCACGGGCGTCGACACCTTCAACATCTCGACCGCGAGCCTCTTCGTGCTCGCGGCGGGCGGCGTGAAGGTCGCCAAGCACGGCAACCGCGCCGTGACGCGCCGCTCGGGGGCGGCAGACGTCCTAGAGGCCCTCGGGGCGCGGCTCGAGGCCTCCCCGGCGCGCCTCGCGCGGAGCATCGAGACGCTCGGGCTCGCCTTTATCTTTGCCCGCGCCCATCACCCCGCGATGAAGTTCGTCGCCCCCATCCGCGCGGACTTAAAAGCGCGGACCATCTTCAACTCCCTAGGCCCCCTGACCAACCCCGCGGGCGCCAACCGGCAGCTCTTGGGCGTCTACGACCCCAAGCTCACCGAACCGCTGGCGCTCGTGCTGGCCGGCCTCGGCGTCGAGCGCGCCCTGGTGGTCTATGGCGACGGCATCGACGAGCTCACCGTCTGCGGCGAGACGCGCGTCACCGAGCTCGGCCCCGACGGGGTAACCCGCACCTACACCGTGCACCCGTCACGCGTCGGGCTGGGTTACTACGAAAAACCGGAGATCGCCGGGGGGAGCCCCGAGGAGAACGCGGTGACCATCCGCGCGGTCTTAAATGGCGAGCTGCACGGGGCGAAGCGCGACGTGGTGCTGCTTAACGCCGGGGCGGCGCTCTACTTAGCCGACGAGGCGCCGACCATCGAGGCGGGGGTAGCGAAGGCCGACGAGATCTTGGAGAGCGGGGCGGCGGCGGAGAAGCTGCTCGAGTACGTCGCGTTTACCCGGCAACCTGAAGACTTGTAAAGGTTGGACTGGCTGAGCCCGTGCCGCTGAAATTGCACTCATGCTGACTAGGTATCAGCCCACGGCACGGGCTGACACATATGCCGATTAGAGGTATCCAGTCTATTGTTATAGGTGCCGTGGTAGCCGCAGAGTTTGAGTAAAGATAGCTCCAGATACCAAAGGCAGAGTTTGACAGCCTCTATCTGAGCTTCAGATGGCAGGACACGGATCTTCGCTCGCAGGTTGGGATGCACGATGTTGTTGCGCAAATGGGCGATAACCTCTGCGCCAGACGACATGTTTTTGCTCCGCGCAAAGGCTTGCAGCGCCTTAAGCTGATCCGGAATAGCTGTTGGGATCAACAAAGTAGAAAGCAGTAGTGTCATCCGGTCGGCATTGGGAAGCTTTTCAAAGCCGTTCGCACTAATTTTCTGATCCACTTCCACAAAGCTCGCCCAGCTCAGCAGCTCTAGACCCATTTGAGCAAACAAAATAGCCACTTCCACGCTCGTCGCACATGAACTCTTGACATACCAAGTGATAGCTGAGTCGATAACTTCGCTCCATGCCTCATCGGCTTGTAAGTCCATGTAGCCGGAAAAAAGCCGATCAAGCCCTGTAGGCTGGTCATGAGGAAACCAATTGCGCTCGGGATACTTAGCGTTGTCACCAAGAAACAGAGGATTCCAATATTCCCAGACTTTTCTATCTGATGTGTCAAAGCCAACGGTTAACACGGAAGCAACATCTGCACCCTTGATGAATGAAAAAAGTCTGTTCAGATTATGGGTTGCCTCTATGGCTTCGTCAGTAGTTAGCGCTCTGCCGTGCCTACATTCGAGCTTCGCAACATGTGTGATCGCATATCCGTACTCCTTTTTCAGCCTTTCTATACGCTTCCTGCCGTCCTTAACTAGCTGGATTGTGAGATGCCAACCACTATTCTCCATAGTGAGTTGAGCCGTATGAACTCGGGTATCGGTTACAGCAATAGCTTCACCATGGTAATCAACAAAGTTGACGATATGAAGCTGCAAGTAAGCAAGGTCGCTATCTGGTCCAAGGACAGTAGGGGAGTTGAGTAAGCCTTCAGCAATGCCTGGCGTCATCCTAGTCAGAAAAACGTCCACAGAGAGGTTCAAACCTGGCACATCCAACCTGCATAGAGGATCTCTGACTATAAACCATGATGCTGGATTCTTTGGATCAGCTTTCAACTTGAAACGGACACCAGGGGTTGGGAACCAAAAGGCGGATAACGTACCTTTGCTTGTGATCTCGTATCCATTACGTTCTCTCAGCGTCATTTCGTCCTGATAGAGCATGATCGGCTCATTAGGATTCGCATCGTAGTAAGGAACAAACTGCCGAGGGAGCATTGAGATCCAACGCTTATAGTCTTCAAGCTGCTGTTGCTCGTCTTTATCTTCGGAATGAGACATAGTAAATGTACTATACACGAAGCGCTCAAATTTAAGAGGATCTGAATAGGGCGTATACTATAGGGGCGTCTATCTGTCACGTGCACACCCGCACCTTGCGGCGCCGTGCGGCACAATTAGAGCTAGAGACGTTCGCGGAGGCACTCATGGCTGAAACACCCAACCCCACCCAAACCGTCGGCACGCTGCGGGTCAAAACCGGATTTGCCGAGATGTTTAAGGGCGGCGTCATCATGGACGTCGTCAACGCCGAACAGGCGCGGATCGCCGAGGACGCGGGCGCGACCGCCGTGATGGCCTTAGAGCGCGTCCCCGCCGACATCCGCGCGCAGGGCGGCGTCGCCCGCATGTCGGACCCCAGCATGATCGAGGAGATCATCGAAGCGGTCTCGATCCCCGTGATGGCGAAGGTGCGCATCGGCCACTTCGTCGAGGCGCAGATCCTGCAGGCGCTGGGGGTCGACTTTATCGACGAGTCCGAAGTCTTGACCCCCGCCGACGAAAACTTCCACGTCGACAAGCACGCCTTTACGGTGCCGTTTGTCTGCGGCGCCAAAGACTTGGGCGAGGCGCTCCGCCGCATCGGCGAAGGCGCCAGCATGATCCGCACGAAGGGTGAGGCGGGCACCGGCAACGTGGTCGAGGCCGTGCGGCACGCGCGCACCATCATGGGGGAGATCCGCCGGATCCAGAGCCTGCCCCGCGACGAGTTGATGAGCACCGCGCGTGACCTGCGGGCGCCCTACGAGCTCGTGCTGTACGTCCACGAGCACGGCAAACTCCCCGTGGTGAACTTTGCCGCAGGGGGGATCGCGACCCCGGCTGACGCCGCGCTGATGATGCAGCTCGGGATGGACGGCGTCTTCGTCGGCTCGGGCATTTTCAAAGCGGGCGCGACCATCACCAACCCCGAGGAGCGCAACCGTGCCCACTTCAACCGCGCCCGCGCCATCGTCGAGGCGGTAACGCACTTTAACGACCCCGACATCTTGGCGCGGGTCTCGCGCAACCTGGGCGAGCCGATGGTCGGCATCAACCTAGACACCCTGGCCGAAAGCGAGCTGATGGCGGGGCGGGGCTGGTAGCCGCGCGCTAGCTCGAGCTGCAAAGACGCGACCGGGCCCTAGCGGCCCGGTTTTTCGTGCTCTGGCCTCGCGCCCGGAGGCGGGTACCGGTGAAGCGTTTGGTAAACTCCCTTCACGTCCCGCTCACGCGACGTCCCTCGCGGGCGAGTACAGTTTGTTTGGAGGCACGGATGTTGAAACTAGGTGCACTTGGCGCGCTCATGGTGTTCGCGCTTCTGTTCGGTACCGCGTCGGCCCAAGAAGGGCAAACCGACAACCCCATTCGCATCGCGATCCAGGCGTTTATCGTCTCGCAAGTGACGGCGGAAGACGGCACCACCGAGGAGCGCCTCACCGAGTCCGAGACGGCCCGCCCCGGCCAAGTGGTCGAGTACCGCGTGACCGCTACCAACCAGGACCCGACGACCCTCCCCGCCGGAACGGTGAGCGTGACCGGGCCGATCCCCGAAGGGGCGAGCTACGTCGACGGCTCCGCGACGCCGAGCTCGCAGCAGGTGCGCACCGAGTTTTCGGCCGACGGCCAGACCTTTAGCGAGCCGCCGGTGCTCGCCGGTGAGACGGTGGTCGACCCCGCCGACTACGCGGCGGTGCGCTGGACGCTGCTGGTGCCGCTCGAGCCCCAACAAGAGGTGCGCTTCGTCTACCGCGTGGTGATCGAGTAGGCGTGCCGCGGCGCCGGCCCCCGCAGCTGATCGACCGCGCGTTGGGGGCCTTTATCGGGTTTCTCGGCTGGCTTTTGCTGGCCTTTTTCCTCGCCTGCACGGCCGTGGGCGCCTTTGAGCTCTTCGTGTTGGGGAGCGCGCGCGGTCTGGGGCTCCTCGCCCTGGGGGTGGCGCTCTACTTCGGTGCGCGCCTCGCTTTCGACACGGCGTCTGACGCGGTCTAGAGGCTCCGCAGGTCCTCCATCACCTGCCAGCCGACCCCCGGCGGGGTGGCCTCGAGCCGCCTTTGCAGCGTCTCGGCGAGCCACGGCACCAACCCCTGCGCCTCGCGTTCGGTCCGCCCCTTCGCCAGCGCCGTAAACTGAAACACGCGCTGCGTCGCCGCGAGCGTGCCGTCGTCGAAAAACGCAAACGGCGGCGGCACCTCGTCCCAGAGGAGGTAGATGTCGGGCTCTAGGCGCTCGGGCAGAAAGTCGCCGAGTTCGACCTGCGCGTCGCGTGGAAACCAGATGTAGCCCTGGAGCAGCTTAAAGGTGCGCTTTTCGTCGGTGTCGCTCATACCCCGTGCGGCGCCGGGAGGGGCAGCTCGGGCAACAGGCGCTGCCACCGCGCCGCAAAACCCTCGTAGGACTCGAGCCAGAGCCCCCGAAAGCCGAGCGCCTCGCACGCGCGGATGTTGGCCTCGTTGTCGTCGATAAAGACCGTCTCCTCGGGGGGGCGGCCGAGCGCTTTGGCAAGAGCGGCGAACGCTTCGGGCGCGGGTTTGCGCACGTTGATCTCGTTTGAAAAGATGAAGTGCTCGATCCTCGCCATCCGCGGGTCGCTCCGCACGCGGTCGCAGAGCACGGGAACGTTATTCGAGAGCATGCCGACGGTGTAGTGCGCGGGGATGGCGGCGAGGACCCCAAACATCTCGCGGCGCTCCACGACCGAACCCAAAAAGGTCTCGCGAAACCGGGTGGGGTCTAGCTCGAGCCCAGAACGCTCCACGAAGCGGCGGTAAAACTCGGGGAAGTCAAAGGCGCCCGCCTCGAAAAGCTCCATCAGCGGGAAGTAGGTCTCGCCGAGCTGCGCCTCGCTGACCCCGGCGAGGCGGGCGAGGTTGCGCACGGCGCTCGAGTCGAAGGTGTTTTCGGTAAAGATGCCTCCCCAGTCGAAGGCGATGGCGGTCACGGGCATGCGTTACGATACCGCATCCTCCAAGCGGCGCCGAGGGTGGCGCGACCCGTAAGGCAGTCAAGCGGGTACGCGACGCTCCGGTTGGCGCTAAGGTTTGGAGGCCGTCACCTCGACGCCGCCCACCCGCCAGTAAGGTCCGCCGCACCGAGGGCTGCCGATGACGAAGCGCTCGAACTCCTCGGCCGTCAGCTCGCCGTAATCGCCACCTCCTACCTCGAGCACATCGCCGACCTTGGCCACGCGCTGACCTCCTACGCCGAGGATGGTCACGGTGTTCCCTTCGGCTTTAAAGCCGAACTCGAGGGGCCAGATGAGGGCGTAGTCGGTGCCGCCAGAGCGAGGTTGGAGGCGCAGACACGAGGCCTCCAAAACGAGCGTACCTTCGGTCAGGGCGAGCTCGACACCCTCGGTAGGGGTGCGCCAGCGCAAAAAGTGGACGCTGTCGCCCCTCTCAGCGGCGTTCGTGCAGGCTGCCAGAAGGGTGCCGATACTCACGGCTCCGAGCAGAAGCCCTCTGCGCATGGTCCTGACCTCCTGCCGCGGGGTGTCGAGCGCGCCTCAAGGCGTCGAGGCGCGCCTGCGGTAGTGCGACGGGTTGTCCTGCCGGTACCACGCGAAAAACGTCAGGATAAAGGGGAGCCCAAAGGTGAAAAGCCCGCCCACTTTCATGAGCGCCCCGCCGAAGACCTGGTCGGCGTGGGCGTCGCCGAAGGGGTGATGGGGGACGCTGGCGTAGGTGGGGTAGATCGCGTGATCGGCAAAGGTCACCGCCGCAAATACGGGCAGCTGGGCGATGGGGAGCACGAAGAGGTAGACCAAAGCGCCCGCGTACGAGAGGCGCGGCAGCTCGGGCAGCGGGCTGAGGAGCGGCCACCAGAGCATCAGGGCGGCGATGAAGAAGAGGACGTGCTCGAGGTGGTGCAGCGCGGGGTTCCGGAGCGCCCCCTCGTAGATGACGGGGATGTGCCAGAGTGAAAAAAAGAGGCTAAACACCGAAAACGCCACCACCGGGTGGGTGAGCACCTTGGCGACGGGTTTGACGCGGGGGTGCAGGAGCAAAGGGCGCAGGACCCAGTCGGGGAGCCCGCGCAGCATCAGGCTCGGCGCGAGGTAGCTTAAGAGCATGTGCTGGAGCATGTGCGCGCTAAAGGAGTAGACCTCGGCGAAGTCGTGCAGCGGCGAGCCCTCGGTGAGGTAGAGCGCGAGGATGGCGGCGTAAAAGAAGCGCGCCTTGCGCCGCGGATAGGGGGTGCCGGGCGCAAGGCGGTGGCGCAAGGGGCCGGTGAGGAGGGCGTAGACGAGCGCCAGCGTGACGAGGCCGCCGATCAGCACGGGGTCTAAGAGCCAGCGCCCGGTCATCTCAGGGCAGCTCTAAGGCCTGCCGCCGTTCGTAGACGTCGGCGGGGGAGAGGCCAGCGTCGCGCTGGGCGGCGACGTCGTCGGGGGTAAACGCGGGGTAGTCCTCGGGCATGCGCTCGAGGTTGTCCCACGCGCTCAACGTGTAGTTGAGCACGCCCGCGATCTGCTCGTCGGAGAGCTGCGGCCAAGCGGGCATCACGCCGTTATAGGCTTGGCCCTCGACCCCGACTTCCCCTTGGAGGCCGTAGAGGAGGAGCTGCACGAGGTAGTCGCGGCCGCCCTCGGCGAGCGCGAGGTCGGGGACGTGGCCGGCGAGCGGCGGGAAGGCCCCCGGGAGCCCCTGACCGTTGGCCTGGTGGCACGAGGCGCAGTTGGCGGTGTAGACGCCCTCGCCGGTGCTGACGTCGACCTCGCGCAGCAAAGGCGCGCCCGCCTCGGCGGGGGCGGTTTCGGCTGGCGCCGCCGCGGTGTCTGCGGTGTCGGGTTGCGTGGCGTCGGTTGGTGCCGTGTCGGTTTGCGCCGCCTCGGGTTGTTCGGTGCCAGTTTGTTCGGCCTCAGCCTGCGCGGCGTCGGTCTCCGCGGGGGGCGCCGCGGCCTCTTCGGTGGCCTCGCCCTCGGCTGGGGTGCCTGCGAGCGGCTGCGGGGTACCGTCGGCCGCGAAAAAGTTCGGCAGGGTGATCTCGGGGGCCGCTTCGGCGAGCGGGAAGGGGGACTCGCCGACGATGAGGCCCGTCGGGTTGACCAGCGGGTCCTCGGTAGAGGCGCTCGGGAGCGCCCCGCCAGTCATCGCCAAAACGTCGGCGCCGAGCCCGGCGCCGCTGCCGTCTGCGCTGCCCGGGAGGGTCGGGCGGAGCTCGGTGCGGGTGACGTCCTGCGTTTTGGGTGCGGGGTGGGCGAAGCGCTCGAGGGGGTCGCGGTTGTCCTCGAGCCCGAAGTCGGCCCCGATGGCGTGAGGATCACCGTGGGGGTCGCCTTGGGGGTCGCTGTGAGGCGCCCCGTGCGCCTCCGTGGGGGCGCCTTCGGGTTCGGCCGGCGCCTGCGCTTCGGCGATGCTGCGCACGCTAAAGAGCGCCGCGAGCGCCGCCAGGGTCCCGACGGCGATGACCATACCTGAGGAGAAAAAGCCGGTGAACGCGCGGTGGTCCTGTTTGAGGTGCATAAAAAACATTACCACCATCAAGAACTTGATGGCTGAGAGCACGACCAACCAGAAAAAGAGCCAGGGGCGCGACATCCAGGCGAACCAGGTCTCTTGGTGCTCGACCAGCGCGAACTCGATGTAGGTGATAATCGCGAGCACCACCGCGACGAAGATGTAGAAACCGACGCTGCTACCGTGCGCCTCGGGGTGGCCCTCCGGTTTGTGCGGCGAGGTTTCGTGCTCGGGCTTGTGCATGGGCCTCCTAGATAAACTCGACCAAGTAGACGGCGGTGAAGATGACGATCCAGACGATGTCGACGAAGTGCCAGTAGAGCCCCGCGATCTCGACCCCCAGGGCGTCTTTGGCGCTCATCGGGCGCACGTACGAGGTGATAAGCAGCGAGAGCAGCCAGAGCACCCCGACCGACACGTGAATGCCGTGGGTGCCGGTCAGGGTAAAGAAGGTGGTACCGAAGAGGTTGCGCTGCAGGGTGAGCCCTTCGTGGACGAAGTGGCTAAACTCGTAGACCTGAAACCCCAAAAAGATGGAGCCGAAGAGGCAGACCCCGAGCGTCCAGAGGCGGAACTTGGGGATGTCGCCTAGGCGGATGGCGTGCAGCGCGAGCACCATGAGAAAGCTCGACATGAGGAGCACAAAGGTGCTGATGGTGGTCAGCGGGATGTCGAGGATCTCGGTCGGGTAGGGGCCGACCAAGCTGCGCCCCTTGTAGACCAAGTAGGTGCCGATCAGCGCGGCGAAAAACATGCAGTCCGAGGCGAGAAAGATCCACATCAGGAGCTTGCGGTCTGACAGGCTGGTGCTGCGGTGTTCGGCGTGTTCCGCCGCCGCCGGGGTGTGCGACAGGGTGCTCATGACGCCCCTTTCGTCTGTTTGGCTGCGATCGCTGCGAGGCCGGTTTTACGGCGCTCGGGGTCGATCGTGATGTAGGTGCCGCCGACCCCCTCGAAGGCCCACGCGTAGATGCAGAGGGTGATAAAGCCGAGCGCCAGGGTGCCGAGGAGCCAGTTGTGGTAGATGAGCGCAAAGCCGCCCACGAAAAGCCCCACGGAGGCCAGAAAGGGGTACCACGACTGCCCCGGGAGGTGGACGCTGAGGTCGGCCTCGTCGGGGGTGTTGGGCGTGTCGGCGTCGTCGTCGGCCCCTTCGGACAAGGGGTCGCGGCGCTCGACGAGCTCGGGATGCTTGGCGAGCCAAACGGGGTCGCGGTCTTTGACGACGGGCAGGTCGGCGAAGTCGTAGTGCGGTGGGGGGGAGGGGATGCTCCACTCGAGCGTCCGCCCGTCCCACGGGTCGTCGCCGGCGAGTTCGCCGTGGCGCAGGTCGCGCAGCAGGCTGTAGATAAAGATGAGCACGCCCGCCCCGAGGACAAAGACCCCGATGGTCGAGATGAAGTTGTAGAGGTCCCAACCGATGCCCGCTTCGTAGGTCTGGATGCGGCGCGGCATCCCGTTGAGGCCGAGAAAGTGCTGCGGGAAAAAGACCAGATGAAAGCCGCCCACGACGAGCGCGAACACCCAGCGGCCGAGCCGCTCGCTGAGGAGCCGCCCCGTCATCTTGGGAAACCAGTAGTAGATGCCCGCAAAAAACGACAGGAGCGCCCCGCCCCCCATCACGTAGTGAAAGTGCGCCACCACGAAGTACGAGTCCTGGGCCTGAGCGTCAAAGGGCGGGACCGCGACCATGATCCCCGTAATGCCCCCCAGCGTAAAGGTAAAGATAAAGGCGACGGCGAAGAGCATGGCGGTGGTGAACCAGATGCGCCCCGCCCACATGGTGGCGATCCAGTTAAAGATCTTGACCCCGGTCGGGATGGCGATGATAAAGCTTGTAATGGCAAAGGCGGCGTTCGCCATCGGGCCTAGGCCGGTGGTGAACATGTGGTGGCTCCAGACCGCAAAGCCCATAAAGCCGATGAAGATCCCCGCCAGAACCACCAGCGGGTAGCCGAAGAGCGGTTTGCGCGAAAACGTCGGGATGACCTCGCTGATAATGCCAAACGCGGGCAAGATGACGATGTAGACCTCCGGGTGACCGAAGATCCAGAAGAGGTGCTGCCACAAGATCGGCAGCCCGCCCGCTGCGGGGTTGAAAAAGAGCGTTCCGAAGGTGCGGTCCATGAGCAGCTGGATGAGCGCGATCGTCAGGGGCGGAAAGGCGAAGATGACCAGGAACGAGGTCACCAGCATCATCCAGGGAAAGAGCGGCATGCGCATCATGCTCATCCCCGGAGCGCGCATGTTGATGATCGTGACGATCAGGTTCATGGCGGTCACGAGCGTGCCGATCCCGCTGATGAGAAGGCCGACGACGTAGAAGTCGATGCCGGCGGTGGGGCTATGCTCACGCAGGGTCATGGGGGCGTAGGCGAACCAGCCCGCGTCAGGGGCGCCCCCCAGAAAAAAGCTCGAGTAGAGGATCAGCCCGCCCGCCACATACGCCCAGTACCCGAAGGCGTTGAGGCGCGGGAAGGCGAGGTCGCGCGCGCCGATCTGTAGCGGCACGAAGTAGTTGGCGAAAGCCGTGCCGAGGGGCATGACGGCGAGAAAGATCATCGTCACGCCGTGGACGGTAAAGAGCTGGTTGTAAAGGTCGGGGGAGACGAGCTGCTGCGTGGGGGCGGCGAGCTGCAAGCGGATGATAAAGGCTTCGACGCTACCCAGGATAAAAAAGGTAAAGGTGGTCAGAAAGTAGAGGATGCCGAGGCGTTTGTGGTCGACGGTGGTGAGCCAGCTCCACAAACCCGTCTCGGCCGTTGGGCGTTTGAGGAGGGCGCGCTGACTGGGGGTTTGCGGGAGGGGGTGTCTGCCAATCGCCATGGTGTCTCCTACGGGTGTCTCCTGCGAGTGTCTCCTGCGGAGGTTACCGCTGCGCCTGCTGCTCGCCTTTGCGTCCTAGGCTGTGCAAGTAGGCGACCAGAGCGGCGATCTCGGCGTCGCGGTTGGGGTCGTCGGGCGCCCAGAGCGTGGGCATGTAGTTGCCCGGTTTGATCGCCTGGGGATCCCTAAGCCACGCAGCGAGGTTTTCGGGGGTGTTCTCGACCCAACCGGCGGCGAGCGTCGTGCGCTGACCGAAGTGGGTGAGGTCGGGGCCCTTCTGGCCCTCGGCGTAGCCCGCGACCGCGTGGCAGGTCGCGCAGCCTTTGGTTTTAAAGAGCTCGCGGCCGGCTGCGGCCTCGGCGCCGAGCGTCTGGGCGACCGTCTGCGCCGCCCCCTGAAAGTCCGCGGCCCACGCCCGAAAGCTGGCCTCGTCGCTGGCGATCACCCGAAAGCGCATGTAGGCGTGCGCGCCCAAGCAGAGCTCGGCGCACTGGCCGTAGTACGTTCCCGGTTCCTCGGCGATAAACCAGAGCTGGTTGTCTTGGTTGGGGATGAGGTCGCGTTTGCCCGCTAGGCGCGGCACCCAAAACGAGTGCAACACGTCCCCCGAATGGAGGTGTAAGACGATGCGGCGATGGGTCGGGATGTGGAGCTCGTTGGCGGTGGTGATGCCCAGCTCGGGGTACTCGAACTGCCACCACCACTGGTAGCCGGTGACGTTGACGTGCAGGTCCGCCTCGGTGGGTTCGATGCGGCGCTCCGTGGCGAAGATGAGTGACACGGTCGGCACCCCGATGAGCACCAGGATCACCGCGGGGGCGGCGGTCCAGAGCGCCTCGAGCCACGCGACACCGTGAACCTGCTCGGGCACCGTGTCGTCGCCGCGCCTGCGGTAACGCACCACGGTGTAGACGAGGGCGGCGGTGACGACGGCAAAGACGCCGACGGCAAACCAGAAGATATAGATAAAGAGCTCCCCTTGCGCGCGCGCGATCGGTCCGGCGTGGTTGAAAATGGACTGCGGACCGTCGATGGCGCAACCGCTGAGGAGCCCTGCCAGGAGAACGGCTCCCCACAGGCCCCTTTGGGGCCGCCTCAATCGTTCCACCCTTCCTCCTTCGCGGCTAGCGCCCCGCTCGCTGGACCGTACAGGTTGATCGGGGGGAGCTAGCGTTCGCCGTAGCCATCTATGGGTTGTGAGGTCGTCCTACCCGCCTAATCTATCACACGCGGGGTGGTGCTAGGGGCGCGGGGATCCGAGGCGTGTAAGGTGAGGTATGGACGCACGTTGGAAAGGGGGCGCGGGGTGAGCTTCGGTCCGCGCTTCGACATCCCTCTGCCGCTCTATCAGGTGCTGCTCTACACGGTGCTGTTCGTCGGCATCGCGGCCATGGGAGCCGGCATCGGTTACATCATCTCCTACCTGGTGCACGAGTACCGGCAGTCCAGGGAGCCCAAGGCGCTGCCGCCCGAGCGGGACGCCGCGCCCTCTATGCAGGAGGAGCCAGAGGGGGGTGCAGAGGGCGCTGGTGAACCCGGGGTGAGCGGTAGGGGGCCGCGCTAGGCGCGGTACGCAGCCGCCTCGGCGAGGTGCGCCTCCTCGAGCTGGCTAGCGCCGGCGAGGTCGGCGACGGTGCGCGCGACGCGCAAAAGCCGGTCGAAGCCGCGTCCGGAGAGGCCGAGCTGCTTGGCGAGCGTCTGCGCGAACGCCACCGCGCTCGCGCCTAAAGCGGCGTGCCGGCGGAGCGCCGCGCCGCCGAGTTCGGCGTTGGGCACCCCTTGGCGTTCGAGCGCGCGCGTGCGCGCCGCCACCACCCGCTCCCGCACCCGCGCGCTCGGTTCGCCCGGCGGGGCGCGCAGCAGCTCTTCGGGGGCGAGCCGCGGGACGCTGAGGCGCAGGTCGATGCGGTCTAGAAGCGGCCCGCTGAGGCGTTCGCGGTAGCGTTGGCGCGCTCCGGGGGCGCACGAGCAGCTCCGCTGCGGGTCGCCGTAAAAGCCGCAGGGGCAGGGGTTCTGGGCGGCGACGAGCATAAACCGCGCGGGGAAGGTGAGCGCGGCGCGGGCGCGGCTAATGGTGACGACGCCGTCCTCGAGGGGTTGGCGCAGAACCTCTAGAGCCCGCCGCGAAAATTCGGGGAACTCGTCCATAAAGAGGACGCCGCGGTGCGCCAAGGAGACCTCGCCGGGGCGCGGGACGCTCCCCCCGCCGATGAGGCCGGCGTCCGAGACGGTGTGGTGCGGGCTGCGAAAGGGGGGGGCGTGGACGAGCCCGCCGCAGTGCAGCCCCGCCGCCGAGTGGATGCGGGTCACCTCAATAGCACCCTCGCGCGTGAGCGGCGGCAGGAGCCCGGGGAGCCGCCGCGCGAGCATCGTCTTGCCGCTCCCCGGCGGCCCCGTAAGGAGCAGGTTGTGAGCGCCCGCGGCGGCGACCTCGAGGGCGCGTTTGGCGGCGCTCTGGCCCTTGATGTCGAAAAGATCGAGGGGGGGCGGGGCGGGTTCGGAAGCCTCGGGGGCGACGGGTGCTAGCGGCAGCTCACCGGTGAGAAAGGCGACCGTTTGGGCGAGCGTGGCGGGCGCGTAGACCGCAATCTCCCCGACGGCGGCCGCTTCGGGGGCGCTCGCGGGGGGCAGAAGCAGGCGCGTGACCCCCGCTTGGGCGGCGTAGAGCGCCAGGTTGATGGCGCCGCGCACGGGCCGCAGCGAGCCGTCGAGGGCGAGCTCACCCGCGACGAGCGTCCTGTCGAGGGCGCTCTGCGGGATGACGCCCTGGGCGAGCAGCACCGCGAGCGCGATCGGCAGGTCGAACATTGGCCCCTCTTTGCGGACGTCGGCGGGGGCCAGGTTGACCACGATGCGCGACGCGGGGAAGGGGAGCCCGGCGTTGCGCACCGCCGCGCGCACCCGTTCGCGCGACTCCTGCACGGCGGCATCGGGCAGCCCCACGATGAGCATGCCGGGGAGCCCCCCCGAGACGTCGACCTCGACCTGAACGGCGAAGGCGTTGACGCCTAGGGTGGTAGCAGAGGTGAGCTGAGCAAACACCCCCGCATCTTAAGGAGCGCGCTTGCCGCGCCGAGATGAAAAACCTCGCGGGGGCCGCGCTTACGCTGGCGGCGCCGGGTAGGCGTAGAAGCCGTAGGTGCCGGGGCCGACGTGGGTGGCGATCACCGCGCCGATCTCGTAGGTGCCGCCGTCCTCGAAGGGGACGTTGCGCGCCCGCAGCTCCTCGCGGAGCGCTTGGGCCGCCCCGGGGTCTTGGATATGCAGAAAGTAGACGACCGGCGTCCCCTGCTTTTGGAGCGCCTCGAGGTCGTCGAGCATCATCTTGGTGGCCTTTTTGCTCCCCCGCGCGCGCCCGACCGGCGAGACCTTGCCGTCGGTGACCGACAAGATGGGTTTGACGTTGAGGAGGCTGCCGAGGAGCGCCCGCGCCCCCCCGATGCGGCCGTTTTTCTTGAGGAAGTCGAGCGTGCCGACGGTAAAGCGCAAAAGCGCCTGCGCGCGCAGGCGCTCGAGCTCGGCCAAGATCGCGTCGATCCCCGCGCCCGCGTCGCGCAGGGCGACCGCGCGCTTAACCATCATGGCGATGCCCAAGCTCGCCGCTCGCGAGTCGAAGACGTGCACCTTGATGTCGGGGCGTTCGGCGGCGAGGGTCGCCGAGGCGTAGGTGCCCGAAAGCCCGCTCGAGATGGTGATGCAGAGGATCTCGTCGGCCCCTTCGGCTTTGGCGGCGTCGTAGGCGTCGGTAAAGTCCTGCGGGCTCGGTTGGCTGGTGCTCGGGATCGGCGCGCCCGCTTGCACCCCCTCGATGATGTCTTTGGGGGTGATCTCGAGCCAGTCGCGGTACACCCCCCCTTTGAAGTTGACGTAGAGCGGCACGCGCCGCACGCCGAGCTGCTCGAGCTCCTCGGCGGGTAGGTCGCACGTCGAGTCGGTAATAATGGCGAGCATGGGGCCTCCTTAGCCGGGTTGGGTGAGCACGTCGCTCTCAGCGGGACCGACAGGGATGCCGCGAGCTGGGACGCGCTATCTCGAGGCGTCCGCTAAAGAGCGATGTAGGCCACAATACCCCAAAACGCCGTTGTCACCAACGTGGGGGGTGCTAGAGGCGTTTAACTCGGGGTGAGCTTGGCGCGACAGGCGATGCAAAAGGCCTGCTCCGGCACCCGCTGGCCGCACTTCGAGCAGATGCGCGAACCCTGCACGATAGCCCTGACGCCCATGCTGCGCAGCTCGGCCGCGATCAGCACGGCGTCCTCTTCGCTGATGTCGGAGACGGTCAGCTCGACGTCGTCGGCGATCGCCGAAACCATGAAGGACCCGCTCACGTAGGGCTGCGCGCCCTCGCCCCGATTCGCGGCGTTGACGGCGCTGCTGAGGTCTTTGAAGTAGCGCCAGAGGGGGTGTGCGTCGTCCACACGTCATCTTACCCGTTTGACGGCGAACCCTGGGTAGGGAATCGGTTGGGCGCTCTCGCCTCCAGGTCGCCGCCATAGCCCCCCGTGCACAGCCCGACACGCGGTGTGTACGGCAGCCGTGCGACAACCGTGCGACAACGCCGCCGCCAACCCCCCGCTAGACTGGCTCGTATGGCTGACGCCTATCCCATGACCGCCTTACCACCCAAGCGGCTCGACGCCTATGTGGGGAACACCCCCGTGGTCAAGCTCAGCCGCGTCGTAACGCCCGACATGGCCGAGGTGTGGATCAAGCTCGAGGGCCACAACCCGGCTGGCTCCATCAAAGACCGCACCGCGCTCGGCATGATCCTAGACGCCGAGGAGCGGGGCATCCTCACCCCGGGCAGCGGCCAGCGGATCGTCGAACCCACGAGCGGCAACACGGGCATCGGCCTCGCCTTTATCGCCGCGCTGCGCGGCTACCGCTGCACCATCGTCTTGCCCGACACCATGAGCGAAGAGCGCAAGCGCACCCTGAGAGCCTACGGCGCCGAGCTCGTCTTGACCCCCGGTGAGGAGCGGATGCAGGGGGCGATCCCGAGAGCCCGCGAGATCGCCGAGGCGACCGGGGCGTGGATGCCCAACCAGTTTGACAACCCCGCCAACCCGCGCTACCACTACCGCGTCACCGGCCCCGAGTTCTGGGCGCAGCTGCAGGGCCGCGTCGACGCGTTTGTGTGGGCGTCGGGGACGGGTGGCAGCATCAGCGGGGTGGGGCGCTTTTTCAAGGAGCAAAACCCCAAGGTCGAGGTGTACGCCGTCGAACCGGCGCGCAGCGCGGTGATTAACGGCCACGAGCGCGGCCAGCACAAGTTTCAGGGGATGGGACCGGGGTTTATCCCCGGTAACCTGGACGTCGACCTGCTAGACGGCGCCATCATGGTCTGGGAGGAGGACGCTTTCCCGCTCGTGCGGCGGCTTGCCCGCGAAGAGGGGTTGTTCGTCGGCATGTCGAGCGGCGCGACGGTGTGGGCGGCGCTCGAAAAGGCGCGCGCGTTGGGGCCGGGCAAGGTGGTGGTCTGCATGGCGGCGGACACGGGGGCGCGCTACGTGAGTACGGAGCTCTTCGCTGAAGAGTAGGCGTGCGCTGCCGACACGGAGCAGCTAGCCGTTGACGCCTATGGTCATCGCTGAAACCTCCCGACTGACCCTGCGCTACGTCGTGATAGACGACGCTCACGCCCTCGAAAAGGTGTTCGGCGACCCAGAGGTGATGCGCTTTAGCGAAAAGGGAGCGCGATCGGCCGCTTGGGTGCGCGGTTGGTTGGGGCTCTGCCTCGAGCACCACTACCCGACCTGGGGTCACGGCCCCTACAGCCTCGTCGAAAAGCGTTCGGGCGAGATCATAGGCTAGGCTACTGCGGCCTCTTCCTGACAGATGTGGGGGGCGCGCTGAGACTGAACTCGGCTACCGCTGGGCCCGGCACGCCTGGGGCCAGGGCTACGCCACCGAAGCTGCGCGCGCCGTGCTCGAGCACGGTTTTCGCAACCTTGGGTTGAGGCGCGTCGTGGCGAGGATCGATCCGGCCAACGGCGCCTCCCTCCGGGTCGCTCGTAAGTTGGGGATGCGGTTTGAACGGGAGGTGAGGCTTGCGGGTTATACGCACCCCGACCATCTCTACGTCACCGACCGGCTCCACTCTGACCTCACCGCGGCGGCTCGCAGCGCCGCTACGTAGAGCGGCTACCGCCACGCGGGGCGGCCAACGCTGCACGGTTGGGCTAGTGATCCCTCAAGCTTCTAAATCCCCCTCGAACGCGCACGTTCGCGAACTCTCTAAAGGGTCTTCCTGCTCTCCCGGCGGCGTGAGACCGGCGGGGGTGTAGCAGGAGAGGGAGAGGGCGCAAGGTCACGTGTGGCAATCGGTGTGAACGCGTCGGGCGGGACGGGTGTTGTCAAGCCAACGCTCGGTTCTACACCCAAGAGAAAGCAGCGGCGGCGTGGTACCCACGTCACAGCACGCCGCCGACATTTACTCGACGCGTTTAAAGATGAGCGCCGCGTTCTGCCCCCCAAAAGCGAAGTTCGTCGAGAGCGCGTAGTCCACCCTGGCCTCGCGCGCTTCGTTGGGGATGTAGTCGAGGTCGAGTTCGGGGTCGGGGTCTAGGTAGTTGCGCGTCGGCGGCAGCACCCCGCTGTAGAGCGCCTGCACGCTGGCGATCGCTTCGACGGCGCCCGCCGCGCCCAGCATGTGGCCGGTCATCGACTTCGTCGAGGAGACCGGCGGGACGCGCTCGCGGCCGCCGAAGATGGTCTTGTAGGCAAGCGTCTCGTTAAGGTCGTTGATCGGCGTGCTGGTGCCGTGGGCGTTGATGTAGCCGATCGCTTCGGGGCCGATGCCGGCTGACTTGAGCGCCCAGGTGATGCAGCGCACCGCCCCCGCCCCGCCGGGCGCTGAAGCGGTGATGTGGTGCGCGTCGGCGCTGGTCGCGTAGCCGACCACTTCGGCGTAGATGCGGGCGCCGCGGCGCTTAGCGTGCTCGTACGACTCGAGCACCAAGATGCCCGCCCCCTCGCCCGCGACAAACCCGTCGCGCGAAGCGGTAAAGGGGCGCGAAGCGGTCTCGGGGGAGTCGTTGCGCGTCGAGAGCGCTTTCATCACGGCAAAACCGGCGATCCCCATGGGCGTCACGCAGGCTTCGGTGCCGCCGGTGATCATCACGTCCGCCTCGCCGCGCTCTACCATGCGGTAGGCGTCGCCGACGGCGCCGGAGCCCGTCGCGCAGGCGGTGACGACCGTTGACGAGGGGCCGGTGAGACCGTAGCGCATGGCGACGTGCCCAGAGGCCATGTTGGCGATCAGCATGGGGATAAAAAAGGGGCTCATACGCATGGGGTCGCGCGCAAAGCGCACCCGCGACTGCTCCTCCCAGATGCCGAGCCCACCGATACCGCTGCCGATGCAGGTGCCCGTCCGTTCCCCCGCGACCTCTTCGGGCTTAAGGCCGGCGTCCTCTAGAGCGAGCGCCGCGCCGACGAGGGCGAGCTGCACAAAGCGGTCGAGCCGCTTCGCCTCCTTGCGCTCGATAAAAGCGCCCATGTCGACGTCGACCTCGCCGGCGATGGTGACGCCGAGCTCGGTGGCGTCGAAGCGGGTGATGTGGCGGATGCCGTTTTTGGCTCTGTGTTGCGCGTTTAAAAAGGCCTCGGCGCCGACGCCGATGGGGGTGACGGGGCCTAGGCCGGTGACGACGACGCGGTGCATGCCTTACGCCTCGCCAAAGGTGCTTAAGGGTGCCAAATGCCTCATGTGCTGAAGTCCTTACCGCCGCGCGTTGCCGCGCGGCGTCGACATCGGGGTTGTAAGCGCGCTACTTTTGCGCCGCGATAAAGGTGACGGCGTCGCCGACGGTGCGGATCTTTTCAGCCTCTTCGTCGCTGATCTCGATGCCGAACTCGTCCTCGAGCCCCATGATCAGCTCGACGACGTCGAGCGAGTCGGCCCCCAGGTCATCGACGAACGACGCCTCTTCGGTGACGTCGCTCGGATCGGCGTCGAGTTTGTCGGCGGCGACTTCTTTGATCTTGGCGAGGATTTCACTGCGGTCCATAGCAAGCCTCCATTGGGTACGCTTAAGTTCAAGCTTTCGGATTCTAACACGGGTCTTTTGCGGCGTAGAGGCAAGGGGTGCCCTAGCGCATCACCATCCCGCCGTCGATCGCGAGCGTTTGGCCGTTGACATAGGCGGCGCCCTCGCTGGCGAAAAAGGCCACCGCCGCGGCGACCTCGTGCGGCTCGCCGAAGCGGCCGGCGGGGATGCGCGCTAAGTAGCTGCGTTTAAGCTCCTCGGGGAGCCCGGCGGTCATGTCCGAGACGATAAAGCCGGGGGCGACCGCGTTGACCGTGACGCCCCTAGCGCCGTACTCCTGGGCGAGCGCTTTGGTCAGCCCCAAGAGCCCCGCTTTGGCGGCGATGTAGTTGGCCTGGCCGGGGTTGCCGTTAAGGGCGACGACCGACGAGACGTTGATGATGCGCCCCCACTTGCGGCTGAGCATCCCCCGCAGCGCGGCCTTGGAGAGGTAGAAGGCGCTCGAGAGGTTCGTCTCCAAGACCTGCGCCCAATCGTCGGCCTTAAGGCGCAGGGCGAGCCCGTCTCTGGTGATGCCGGCGTTGTTCACCAGCACGTCGAGGCGCCCCAAGCGGTCGCTGACCGCTTTGACGAGCGCCGTGCAGGCGGCCTCTTGGGAAACGTCGGCGCAAAACACCTCGGCGCGGCCCCCTTGGGCGCGAAGCTGTTCGGCGACCTCGGCGGCGGGCCCCTCCGAGGTGGCGTAGTGCACCGCGACGGTGAAGCCCAAGCGGCCCAGCTCGAGGGCGATCGCGCGGCCGAGCCCGCGGCTCGAGCCCGTGACGAGGGCGACTCTCGCTCCAGTTTCGGTCATACAGGTCCTTTCACAGCGGCCAAACTTTCCCGGTCGGTCACCGCGTGCGCGCTGACGCCCGTGAGCGTGCGTTTGACGAGGCCGCTCAAGACGGCGCCGGAGCCGAACTCGAGGGTGCGCGTCACGCCTAAAGCCTGTAGCCGCTCGAGCGTCTCGGTCCAGCGCACGGGCGCCGTGACCTGCGCCTCGAGCAGCCTGGGCGCTTCCCGGATGTCCGGTAGCACGTCGGCGGTGACGTTGCAGAGCACGGGAAAGCGCGGCGGGGCGAAGGCGACGGCGCGCAGATCGCGCGCGAGGCGCTCGGCGGCGGGGCGCATGAGGCGGCAGTGGAAGGGGGCGGAGACGTTGAGCCTGACCACCCGCGCCCCCTCCGCTTTGAGGCGCGCTGCCGCCGCCTCGACCGCCCCCGCCTCGCCGGAGATGACCGTCTGTTCGGGGGCGTTGAGGTTGGCGACCTCGACCACGCCGCCCTCGGCGGCGACCGCCTGACAGACGCGTTCGACGTGATCGCGCCCGGTCTTTAAAATCGCGGCCATCGCGCCGACCCCCTCGGGTACGGCGTCTTGCATGTACTGGCCGCGCTTATGTACGAGCCTGACGGCGTCGCCGAGGGCCAACGAACCCGCCGCGACGTGGGCGGTAAACTCGCCGAGCGAGTGCCCCGCGGCGTAGGCGGGCGCCTCGCCACCCTCCTCGAGGTAGGCGGCAAAGGCCGCCGCGCCGACCGCCACGAGTGCGGGCTGCTGGTGAGCGGTTTTTTTGAGCGCCTCCTCCGGGCCCTCCCACATGAGCTTTAAAAGCCCCGGCAGAGCCCGTTCGGCTTCGTCGAGGGCGCGCCTAGCGGCGCCACCGCCTTTGTAGAGGTCGTGCCCCATACCGACGACCTGCGAGTTCTGTCCGGGAAACAGCGCAGCGATCACCCGTCACCTCCTCCACCCCACGTCAGCACCGTCGCCGCCCACGTGAGCCCCGCGCCGAACGAGACCAAGAGGGTGTGGTCGCCGGCGCGCAGGCGTCCGGTGTCGAGGGCGCTCTGGAGCGCAAGCGGGATGCTAGCGGTTGAATTGTTGCCATACGCGTCGACCGTGACCATCACCCGCTCGGGGGGGAGCTGCAGGCGCTCGCGCGCCGCTTCGATGATGCGCAAGTTGGCCTGGTGGGGGACAAAGAGCGCGACGTCGTTTGCGTTCAAACCCGCCTTGCCGAGCGCTTCGACCGTGGCGGTGTCCATCACCCGGACGGCGAACTTAAAGACTTCACGGCCGTTCATGTAAAGGTAATCGGTCATCGGCGTGCCGTCGGGGAGACAGCGCGCGACCGCCCGCCGGTGCAACAGGTGCCCCCCGGCGCCGTCGGTGCCGAGGACAAACGAGCGGAAGCCGTAGGGGGCGGGGGTGGCCTCGACGATCGCCGCCCCCGCCCCGTCGCCGAAGAGCACGGCGGTCGCGCGGTCGCTCCAATCGACGATCTTGGTGAGCGCTTCCGCGCCGATCGCGAGCACCTTGCGCATCATCCCCGACTCGACGTAAGCGCGCGCCACCGAGAGCGCGTAGAGCCAACCCGGGCAGGCCGCGAGGAGGTCAAAGGCCCCCGCGCGCAGCCCGAAGTGGTGCTGCACGAGCGCCGCCGTGGCGGGGAAGAGGGCGTCGGGGGTGTTGGTCGCGACGATGACCATGTCGACGCCCTCGAGCGCCCCCTCGCCGTGGCGCGCGACGAGCGCCTCGACGCTGCGCACCGCGAGGTGCGAGGTGAATTCGCCGTCGGCGGCCACGTGGCGGGTGCGGATCCCCGTGCGCGTGGTGATCCACGCGTCCGAGGTGTCCATCATCTTTTCGAGGTCGAAGTTCGTCAGGTGTTTTTCGGGCGCGTAGGCGCCGAGCGCCGAGATGCCCGCTCGCAGCGCGCTCACCGCGTCACGTCCGTCGTCTGCACGTCCACCTGCATAGCGCCCCGCCCGCTAGCGCGGGTCACGAAAAAAGGCTGCTTCATGCAGCCATTGTATGCACATCGCGCGCGCCTTATCGGCGCGTGCGGGGGGTGCGCGGCGGGTCGGCGCGCGTCAGGCCTCCAGGTTGAGAACCTGGCGACCGGCGTAGGTGCCGCAGTGCGGGCAGACCACGTGGGCGGGTTTGAGCTCTTTGCACTGCGCGCACGGGGTCAGGTTGGGGGCGCTCAGCGCGTCGTGGGCACGCCTCGAGTCGCGGCGCGCTTTCGAGGTGCGTTTTTTGGGGACGGGGTGTTTCGCCATGGCTAAAGTCTCCTTCAGGGCCGAACGGGCGGCGCGGTGGGATTAAAGCTCAAAGTCTTTGAGCACCGAAAAGGGGGAGGGAAGGTCGTCTTGCGGCGCCTCGGCCGCGTGCTCGGGATGCTCGTTGAGGTTGACCCCATCGACCGACAACCCCTTGCAGTCCTCTTTGCAGAGAACCGTCAGCGGCAGTTCGATGGCGAGCACCTGCGCGAGGAGCGGCGCGAAGTCGACCTCGGGGTGGGTAAAGACGAGCGTGTCGTCTTCGTCTCCCTCGAGCAGGGAGAGCACGCCGCCACCCTCCTGTTTACGCCCCGGCCGATACACCATCGGGTAGAGCAGGTCGGCGTGCAGCGCGGTGCGGACGTCGCTGAGGCAACGCCGACACTCCTGGATCACCTCGCCGGCGACGTTGCCCGTCAGGATAAGATCATCGACGCCCCCCGTGGCGCGCACCGTGAGGTGCCAGCGCAGGGGCGCCTCGAGCCGGATGCCATCAGCCGCTTGCACCTCGGCGCTCGGCAGCAAAAGCCCGGTGCCCTCGACCTCGTCGTCAAGGTCGGGGTCGTGCTTTAAAAGCCGGGCTAAGTTGAGTGTCGCGTCCTGCCGAGCCATCCCTTAAGAGTATCTGGGGGCGCCAAGGGCTGTCAAGGTAGCTAGCGGAGCACCACCAGGACGACGAAGTAGTAGGTCACCGGTACCGCGAAGAGCATGCTGTCGATGCGGTCGAGCGCCCCCCCGTGGCCGGGGAGGAAAAACCCCGCGTCTTTGACGCCGGCCCAGCGTTTGATCAGCGACTCGAAGAGGTCGCCGAGCTGCGCAGCGCTCGCGACGAGCACGCTAAAGAGCAGCGTGTCGTAGATGTCGACGCGCAACCCGAGCACGAGCTCGAGGACAAAAGTGACGAGCGAGACGATGACGATCGCCGAGGCGAGACCGCCAAAGGCCCCCTCGAGGGTCTTGTTGGGGCTCACCTGCGGTGCGAGCTTACGCCTGCCGAAGAGCTTGCCGAAGATGTAGGCACCGGCATCCGAGGCGATAATCGCGAGAATCGGGATCATCAGGTACCAGAGCCCGAGCACACCGTCGGGGGTGTAACGCAGCGTGATGGCGTAGCCCAACAGCCAGGGGATATAGAGGTAGCCAAAAAGCGTGTAGATCACGCTCTCGACCGAGCGGTCGTTGGGATGAATGACCTCTAGACCGATCAGGTAGAGCGCGAAAAGACCGAGCAGCGCCTCGCGCCAGCTCACCCCGGCAAAGAGCGGCTGCATGTCGAACAGGCCGGTGTAGGTGACCGGCAGCGAGGCGGGGAGCGTGAGCAGCGTGGCGACCCAGAGGCTGCGGCGGCGGATGGGGACGCCGCGCAGGTTCATCAGCACGGCGTACTCTTGCAGCGCGACGAGCGACAGGAGCAAGTAAGCGGGGGCGAGCAGCGGTATCCCCAGCCACACGATAAGTAGCGCCGCCCCGAGAGCGATGAGCGCCGAGATGATGCGGGTGTAGGGGGGGCGTACGCGGAGGCGGGTCACCAGCCGCTCCTTGCGGGCGAGGGGGCGGGTTTCACACCGCCATGATGTCCTCTTCTTTGCTCTTGACGCGTTTGTCGATCTGCCCGACAAACTCGTCGGTCAGCCGCTGCACGTCGTTCTCCCCCTGCCGCAGCTCGTCGTCGGTCAGCAGGTTCTCCTTGCGCATCTCTTTAAGCTCTTCGTTGGCGTCGCGGCGGACGTTGCGCACGGCGACGCGCGCCTCTTCGGCCATCGTTTTCACCTGCTTGACGAGGGCGCGGCGGCGCTCGTCGTTAAGGGGGGGGACGCTGATAAAGAGGCTGTCGCCGCGGTTGTTCGGGTTGAAGCCGAGGTCGCTCTCGCGAATCGCCTTCTCGATGTCCTTGGCGACGCTCTTGTCGAAGGGGGTGATGACGAGCGTGCGGGCGTCGGGGGAGGAGACCGTCGCGAGCTGATTCAGGGGCGTCTGCGCGCCGTAGTAGTTGACCTGGATCCGGTTTAAGATCGCCGGGTTGGCGCGGCCCGTACGTACGGCGGCGATGTTGTTTTCAAAGGCCTCGAGCGACTTTTGCATGCGCGTGCGCGCTTCGTCCAAAACGGCTTTCATCGTGCCTCCTTATTGCAGGGCAGTGCGGCGCGCCCGGTTCTTTATACCGTACCCGGCAGCGTCCCCGCCGAAGCGGGGGTCGTGGCCGCAGAGCTGATCCGCGTGCCGACGTGCTCGCCGGCGAGCAGGCGCCCCAAATTGCCGGGGGTAAAGATGTCGAACACGACGATGGGCATCTCCTTGCCCATGCAGAGGCTGATGGCGGTCGCGTCCATCACCTTGAGCCCCTGGTTGAGCACGTCGAGGTAGGTGAGCGTTTCGAAACGCTCGGCGTGAGGGTTTTTGCGCGGGTCGTCGCTGTAAACCCCGTCGACCTTGTTTTTGGCCATCAAGACCATGTCGGCGTCGATCTCGAGCGCGCGCAGCGCCGCCGCCGTGTCGGTGGTGAAAAAGGGGTTGCCGGTGCCGCCCCCGAAGATGACGACGCGCCCCTTTTCAAGGTGGCGCAGGGCGCGGCGCCGGATGTAGGGCTCGGCGACCTCTTGCATGTTGATCGCCGACTGCACCCGCGTGTCGATGCCCTGCTGCTCGAGGGCGTCTTGCAGCGCTACGGCGTTCATCACCGTGGCGATCATACCGACGTAGTCGGCGGTCGCCGGGTCCATCTCGCCGCCGTGTTGGGCGCCGCGCCAGAAGTTGCCCGCGCCGACGACGACGGCGACCTGCGCCCCTTGGCGGTGGGCGGCGGCGATCTCCTGAGCGAGCGTGCGGGTCGCCTCGGGGGAGACGCCGACGCCTTTGGTGCCGGCCAAAAACTCGCCGGAGAGTTTAAGCAGAACGCGCACACGCCCCTCCAAGTCGTGTGGTGTGGGCCGCGCTCGCGCGGCCCAGGCGATTACTCGCCGATGGCGACGCGATAAAAGGCGCCAACTTGGATGTTCTCGCCCATCGTGGCGACCGCCTCTTTAAGAAGCGCTTCGATGGTCTTTTTGTCGTCTTTGATGTAGGGTTGCTCGAGCAAGCAGACCTCGGCGAAAAACTTGCCGAGCCGCCCCTCGACCATCTTCGCCACCACCTGCTCGGGCTTCCCCTCCTGGCGCGCCTGCTCGGCGAGCACCTTGCGCTCGGCTTCGACCGTTTCGCTCGGTACGTCGTCGCGGCTTTTGTAAAGGGGGTTGGCCATGGCGATGTGGATGGCGATGTTTTTCGCGAGCTCCTGAAACTTTTCGTTGCGGGCGACGAAGTCGGTCTCGCAGTTGAGCTCGACGAGCGTGGCGATCTTGCCGTTGTGGTGCACGTACGCGCCGACGAAGCCCTCGCGCGCCTCGCGGTCGGCCTTTTTCGCCGCCTTGGCGATGCCGCGCTCGCGCAGCAGCGTCGCCGCGCGTTCGAGGTCGCCGCCGGTCTCCTCGAGCGCCTTTTTGACGTCCATCATGCCCGCGCCGGTCATCGCGCGGAGCTTTTTAATGTCCTCCATGGTGACAGCCATCGTCGGTTCCTTTCTGGGGTTGCACTGGGCTCACGTGAGCAAGGCGAAGCGCGGACGCGTCCGCGCTCGCCCGCTACACGGTCTTGACGGGGTGGGTTAGGCGGGCTCGGCGTCCCCGGTAGCAGCGCTTTCGGAGCCGCGCTGCGCCGCCTCGGCGATCATCTGCTCGGGGGAGGAGACCGGCGTCGGCAGGGTTTCGCGCTCCGTCTCCCCGGCGCTTTCGGCGCTCACGCTCTCGGCGGCGCCGCCGCGGACTTCGACGATGGTGTCGGCGAGGCGCGCGGTGACGAGCTGAATCGAACGGATGGCGTCGTCGTTACCGGGGACGATGTAGTCGAGCACGTCCGGGTCGGAGTCGGTGTCGGCGAGCGCGACGACCGGGATGCGCAGCTTGTTGGCCTCGCGCACGGCGATCGCCTCTTTCGTCGGGTCGATGACAAAGAGCACGTCCGGCAGCCGGGTCATGTCCTTGATCCCGCCCAGGTAGCGCTGCAGGCGCTGCAGCTCCTTGCCGAGGTCGATCTGCTCCTTTTTGGAGTAGCGCAAGATGGACTCGTCTTCGAACATGCGCTCGAGCTCTTTAAGGCGTTCGACCCGGCTGCGGATGGTTTTAAAGTTGGTGAGCGTCCCCCCGAGCCAGCGCTCGTTGAGGTAGGGCATCCCGCAGCGGCGCGCCTCGGCGGCGAGAATCTCCTGCGCTTGCTTTTTGGTCCCCACGAAGAGGATCGTCCCGCCGCGCGCGGCGGTGTCTTTGAGGTAGTCAAACGCCTTGTCCGACTCCTGCAGCGTCTTTTGCAGGTCGATGATAAAGATGCCGTTGCGCTCTGCGAAGATGTAGCGTTTAAACTTCGGGTTCCAACGTTTGGTCTCGTGACCGAAGTGAACGCCGGCCTCGAGCAGCTGCTTCATGCCTAAGTAGGACACGGTTCCTCCAAAGCGGGGCGTTAGGGCTTAAAGTGACGTGCGAAGGGGGCCCTAAGCGCCGCAGACGACCCCGCTGCTGCTGGCGCGCCCCTCTTCACCTCAGCAAACCGCCCTGCGCAGCTCTAGAGCTAGCGCAGGGCGCGCCAAGGGTGCAGTATACACCAAGCGCGGCGTTAGGTCAGTTGAGCGCCTCGCGTGCCGGGGTAAACGAGCCGTCGAGCTGCAGCGCGCGCTCGTACGCCTCGCGCGCCTTTTCCGCGTCGGAGGCGCCGTCTTCGGAGGTTCGGCCGCGCGCTTCGTACGCTTGGCCGAGCCAGTAGTAGGCCTCAGCAGCGTTCGGCTGCGGCAAGAGCGCCCCTTTGGTCGCCTGCGTGACCGCCGCGTCGTAGTTCCCCTCTTCGAGGTCGATGCGGGCGAGGTAGGTGTACACGGGCGGCAGAGCGGTGACGTCTAACGCGACGACCTTTTCGAAGTAGGGCCGCGCCGCGCGAACCTCGCCGCAGTCAAAGAGCGCGCGCCCCAAGTTGAAGTTGGTCTCCAGTTGTTCGGGGGCGAGCGAGACGGCCTGCTCGAGCTCGAAGAGCGCGTCCTCGCAGCGGCCCAGCAGCAGGTACGCGCTGCCGAGCTGGTTGCGCGCCGAGGCGCTGTCGGGGTTGAGGGTCACCGCGCGGCGCAGCGTCCGCACAGCCGGCTCGAGCTCGCCGAGGCCGAGGTAGGTTAGACCCAGGTTCTCGTAGTAGGCGGCGGCCGTGCTGTCGAGCGCCACCGCGCGCTGCAGCGCGTCGCGGGCGGCTTCGAGCTCGCCGCGGCGGTAGAGGATCATCCCGCGCAAGTTGAGCAGCTCGGCGCCCCCGAGGCCCGCCGACTCGGCCTCTTCGAGCACCGCCAGGGCCTCCTGGAGCCCCTCGGTGTGGCGCTGCGGGGCGTTCCGGTGCTGCTCGACGTAGGCGCTCGCGAGGCGCAGGTACGCTTCGGTACGCTCCGGTGCCGCCTCAAGAACCCGCTGCAGCGTCGCGATGCCCTCGTCAAAGGCCCCCTCGCAGACGAGCGCTTGGCCTTTGCCCAGAAGCGCGTCGGGGTTGTTCGCCTCGCGCTCTAAAACCTGCTGGTAAAACAGGCGCGCCGAGAGGCAGTTGCCCTGGGCGTAGAGCACGTCACCGTAGCGCAGCAGCTCGTCGGTCGATCGCTCGGTCAGCTCCTGGGCCCATACGACGGGGAGTAGGAGCAGGGCGAGAAGCGCGCGCATCTTCACAGGGACGTCCTCCAGAGGCGGGGTACCTCGCCAGCGGCGAGGGCGCCACATTCTAACAACTTCGCCGCGAGGGGGGCGAACACAGAAGCCGACATAAGCTTTATCATGACCACGCAGCGTGAGAGAGCCGTGTGCAGCTTACACGAGCCGCTCGAGCGCGGGCGGGAAGCGCTGCCGCAGCTGAAACGCTTCGGCGTAAGGGACCCCGACCTCGCGCCCGCGCGCGGCGAGGCTCCCCTCAAACTGCGCCACCGAAAAGGGCCACTGGTAAAACGCCTGGTAAAACGCAAACGCCTGCTTGACGACCTCGATCTGCGCGGAGACGTCGACGTGCACGACCGGGTACGACGACCCCGCCGAAGGGTACTGGTAAAAGCGTACGGGTTTGCGGTGGGGGGGGACCGGTGCGCTCCGCCCCTCGGCGAGGATTTTGGGGATGCGCGCGAGGGTAATGGCGTCAAAGGCGATCTTCGCGCTCATGCGGTGGTCGGGGTGGGGATGGTCGTCGCTCCAGGCGATGACGGCGTCTGGCCGAAAGCGCGCGTAGAGCTGCGCGAGCTCGAGCGCTTCGGCGCGGCTGCCCGTCATACGCGAGTCGCCGAAATCGAAAAAGTGGTGCTCGGCGCCGACGAGCTCGGCGATGTGCGCGCCGTGCTCCTGGCGCACGCTCCGGACGTACGCGTCAGCGGCCCCCTCGAACTGGCTGGCGAGCTCGCCATGGGTGGTCCACACGAGCATCACCTCGTCGCCCCGTTCGGCGTGCTTGCGCAGGCTGCCGATGCACCCGAGCTCGTCGTCGGGGTGGGCGAAGACCGCGAGGATGCGGTGGCGCTCGCCGGCGTGGGGTTGGTGGGGCGCCCCGAGCGCCTGCTCGGCGGGGTTTTCGCTGCTCTGCGCGGGGTCGGCGGCGGAGGTGCGGTGTGCTGCGGTGGGGGGCCGGGAGGCGGCGGCGTTGCGAGAGGGTGGTGGCGCGGCCATAGGCGCTATTGTGGCATGCCGCCGCCCCCGTGGCCGTCTCGTGTCGGTGCTTGATGTCGGCGCTGCAATCGGAGGTGGCGTCCGCTTAGGCCCCCCCGGGGGAGGTGAGGAGCTGCAGAAACTGCGAGTGGAAAAACATCACCGTCGCGCCGAAGGCGACGTGGCTGATGATCTGCGACACGACCAGGATAAAGCGCGAGCGAAACTGCTCGAGCGGGTGGTGCTCGATCACGATGATCGTCAGGATAAAGGCGACCAAGATGCCGTGCCCCAACCCGACGACGGCGCCCAAAAGGGGGTAGAACAGGTTGACCTCGACGGGCAACCCGGGGAAGACGTTGAGCTGCGGCAGAGGGTAGTTGAGCCGCAGCAGCGACAGCGTCGCCCAACCGTAGAAGACCGCGAAAAAGATCCCGCCCGCAAAGTAGATAAGCCCGCCCAAAAAGCGCGCCTGCGCGTCGACGCGCCGGGTGATCGCCGAGCCGAGCGCGCCGAGGACGTCGTAGTAGCTGCCGCGCCACGTCAGCGGCAGGTAGAGGAAAAAGACCATGACCCCAGTTGCGATAAGACCCGCGGCGACGGACGAGAGCAGTAGCGGAACGAACATAACGCCTCCCTTGGGGTTGACCTGTAGCACCGCCATCATAGCGGGCCTCAAGGGGTCGGGTGCAAGTGCGGCGGCGCGGTTTGGGCGCGCTCGGGGTGCTACGCTAAAGGGCGCTGCGCAACCGGCGCAGCGCCCGCACAGTGTCAGGTGCAACACGTTATAGCGAGGCAGGATGGCGGGCGTGCAGAAGCCGCACGTCGGGCGCGTTCTGGGCTGCCTTGCGGGGCGCGTTCTGGGACAATTGTCCTAAGAGCCCCGCGCGCTCGCTTCCCTATAATGAAGGTCTCAGGCTCCTGCGCAAGAAGGTCCTCGAGCAAACCATGGTATGTATCGACCAACCGATTCACCGCACAAGGGGAGTGGCCAGGAAGGGCGGAAGAGGATGCTGAAACTGTCAACGCCAGCGCTCGCGTGGCTGACCGTCGTCGTCAACGCGATTGTGATCTTGCAGGGCGCCGTGGTGCGCGCGACGGGTTCGGGCGCCGGTTGCGGCCGCCACTGGCCGCTCTGTAACGGCGAGGTGGTGCCGCTCGCCCCGAGCGTAGAGACGCTCATCGAGTTTTCCCACCGCCTGCTGTCGCTAGCTGCGCTCCTGTTGGGTCTGTGGCTGCTCGTGCGGGCGTGGCGCTTTCAGCGGGAGAACCCGCCGCTCTTTACCTGGGCGTCGCTCGCCTTTTTCTTCCTCATCGTCGAGGCCCTTCTGGGCGCTGCGACCGTGCTGCTCGGCCTGACGGGGGACAACGCGACCGTCGGGCGCGGGTTGATGGTCGCGACGCACCTCGTCAACTCGCTGCTCCTCGTCGGCGCCCTCTGCGCCGCGCTGGTCTACGCCCTGCCGAGGGCGCCGGGCCCCGTGCGCGCGGGCGCGCAACCGCTCGTAACGACCGTGCTCGCAGTGGGCCTTGTGGGGATGCTCGTGCTGATGTTCTCGGGGGGCATCGCGGCGATGGGCAACACCATCTTCCCCTCCGAAAGCCTCGCCGCGGGCATCGCCGCCGACTTCGACCCCACGTCGCACCTGCTGATCCGGCTGCGCATCCTGCACCCGCTCATTGCCATCTCGGTGGGGCTCTACCTCTTTTTGAGCCTGGGGCTCTCCTGGTGGCTCAAACCGGTGGCGCGCGCTAAACGCACCGCGCAGACCCTGCTCGGCGTCTACGTGGTGCAGCTGCTCGTGGGTACCCTTAACCTCGCCCTGCTCGCCCCCGTGACCCTGCAGGTGCTGCACCTGGGGCTCGCCGTAGCGGCGTTTGCGCTGCTCTCGGTGTTCGCGGTCTACACCCTGGGCGACACGCCCGAGCCGCGCGCGCTGCAGCTGCACCGCCTGGCCTCGCGCGCGCCCGGTGCGCCCCTGCGCGAACCCCAGGGCGACGGGAGCCTGATGTGAACCCCGCCCCCGCGCGCGCGACGTGGCGCGACTACCTTACGCTCACCAAACCCAAAGTCATCAGCCTGCTGCTGCTGACGACCGTCGGCGCGATGTTTATCGCGGCGAGCGGCTTCCCCGGGTGGGTGCCGCTCTTGGGGCTGCTCGTCGGCGGTTACATGTCAGCGGGGGCGGCGGGCGTCTTCAACATGGTCTACGACCGCGACATCGACCTGCGGATGAAGCGCACCGCGAGCCGGCCGACGGTCACGTCGGTGATCTCGACGCGCGACGCGCTCCTTTTCGCCGCCGCGCTGACGTTTCTCTCGTTCGTCGTGATCGCGCTCGCCTCGAACGTGCTGGCCGCGCTCCTCTCGTGGGCGGGGATCGCCTTTTACGTCATCGTCTACACGATGTGGCTTAAGCGCACCACCTGGCAGAACATCGTCATTGGCGGCGCCGCCGGGGCGGTGCCGCCGCTCGTGGGGTGGGCCGCGGTGACGGGCGAACTCAGCCTCCTCGCCTGGTTTCTCTTCGCGCTGGTGTTTTTCTGGACGCCGGTGCACTTCTGGGCGCTCGCGCTCCTTATCAAAGACGACTACCAGGCGGTCGGGGTGCCGATGGCGCCTGCGGTGATCGGTGAGCGCGCCACGGTCTTGCAGATGGTGATGTACGCCCTGCTCACCGTCGTCTTGACGCTGATCCCGTTTGCGCTCCACGAGTTTGGGGTAGCCTATTTTCTAGCGGCTCTGGTGCTCAACGTGCTGCTCTTGCTGCGGGTCGCTAAGCTGCTCGTGGCGGTGCGGCGCGCCGAGCGGGTCGACCGGCCGACGGCGCTAAGCCTCTACAAGTATTCGATGTCGTATCTGGCGCTTTTATTTGTCACCATGGCGCTCGACCGCGCCCTGGCATAAAGGAGAGAGCGTGAAGAAAAAGTCGGTTCTGCTCGCTTTGGGGGTGCTGGTGCTAGGCCTGGGGGGCGGCGCGCTCGCTGCGCTCCCGAGCCTGCCAACGCCCAGTATTTTAGACGTCGCCTCACCCAACGCCCGCGAGATCTCCAAGCTCTTCTGGCTCGTTATGGGCTTTAGCATCTTTGTGCTCGCGGTCGTCGTGGCGTTTATGACAGCGGGGATTATCGGCGGTCTGCGCGACCGCAACCACGACGAGGAGCCGCCGCAGACCCACGGCAACCTCAAGCTCGAGATCGCTTGGACGATTATTCCGCTGATCATCTTGGCTATTTTGCTCGTGCCGACGCTGAGCGCGATCTACCGGCTCGAGGGTTACGCCGCCCCGGAGGACGCCCTTGAAGTCAACGTCGTCGGGCGGCAGTTCTGGTGGGAGATGGTCTACCCCGAGCTGGGCATCGTCACCGCCAACGAGCTCGTCGCGCCCGTCGGTCAACCCGTGCGGCTCAACCTCGCTTCGGGCGACACCATGCACTCCTTCTGGATCCCGCAGGTGGCCGGAAAGACCGACCTTATTCCCGGCAACCAGCGGGCGATGTGGTTTACCCCCGAACGCGAGGGGGTGTTCTACGGCCAGTGCGCCGAGATCTGCGGCGACTCGCACGCCAACATGCGCCTGCGCCTCGTGGTGCTCTCGCCGCAAGACTACGAGGCGTGGGTGGCGGCGGCGCAGCGACCGGCCGCGCCCCCCGAGGACGCGCTGGCGCAGGAGGGGGCGCAGCTCTTTGTGCAAAAGGGGTGCATCAACTGCCACGCGGTGCAGGGGGTCAACGCCTACAACCGCGCGGGGCCCGACCTGTCGCACATCGGCTCGCGCACCTCGATCGCCGCGGGGATGCTCCCCAACACCCGGGAGAACATGATCCGCTGGCTGCGCTTTACCGACACCGTCAAACCGGGGGTGGCGATGCCCAACTTGGGGCTCAGCCAGGAGGAGGCGGAGCGCATCGCCGCCTACTTGGAGACGCTCACGCTCCCCGAGTTCGACCTGCGCGCGGCCATTCGCGGCGAGGGGCCGCAAAACCACGTGAACGCCTCTGGCTACCCCGTCGACGAGGCGGGATCCCTTTCGGAAACCGAGATCGCTAGCATGGAGGGCGACCGATGAGCATCACCGCCGGCACCGTTCCCCAGACGGCTCGCACCAAGCCGCTCTGGCTCGACCTCTTGACCACAGTCGATCACAAAAAGATCGGCATCATGTACCTGGTCACCAGCTTCGTCTTCTTCGCCTTCGGCGGGCTGCAGGCGCTCCTCATCCGGTTGCAGCTCTCGCGCCCCAACATGGACGTGCTGGTCGGCCAGTTTTACAACCAGGTGCTCACCATGCACGGCAGCACCATGCAGTTTCTGTTTATTATCCCGATCGCTGCAGGGTTCGCGAACTACTTTATCCCGCTGATGATCGGGGCGCGCGACATGGCGCTGCCGCGGATGAACGCGTTTGCCTACTGGCTCTACCTCTTCGGGGGGCTGACGCTCTACGCCGCGCCGCTCTTTGGTGGTTGGGCCGAAGGGGGCTGGGTCGCCTACTTCCCCTTCGCCAGCTCCGAGTACCAACCGCAAGCCGGGGTCGACTCGTGGATCTTGGGGTTGCAGCTCGTCGGCTTTTCGTCGGTTTTCGGGGGGATCAACCTCATCGTTACGATGGTCAACCTCCGCACGCCGGGGATGGGGTGGCGGCAGCTGCCGATGTTCGGTTGGGCGGTGATGGCGACCTCGTTTTTGCAGGTGCTCGCGACCCCCGGGATCACCGCCGCGACCATGCTGACCCTCATGGACCGGATGACCGGGATCAGCCTCTACAACCCCGCGATCGGCGGCGACCCGGTCTTATACCAACACCTCTTCTGGTTCTACTCGCACCCGGCGGTGTACATCATGGTGCTGCCGTGGTTCGGCATCGTCTCCGAGATGCTGCCGACGTTTACCCGCAAACCGATCTTCGGTTACGTCGCGCTCGCGGGCGCCACCATGGGGATCGCCCTGGTGAGCTACCTCGTGTGGGCGCACCACATGTTCACCTCGACGGCGAGCCCGCTGCTTAATTCCGTCTTCGCCTTTACCACCATGCTCGTGGCGGTGCCCACGGGGGTCAAGATCTTTAACTGGCTGGCGACCATCTGGAAGGGCAAGATCGTCTTTAACACCGCCATGCTGATGAGCCTGGGGTTCATCTTCCTCTTCACCATCGGGGGGATTACCGGGGTGGCGCTCGCGCTCGTGCCCTTTACCTGGCAGATGCACGACTCGTACTGGGTGGTGGCGCACTTCCACAACATCCTGATCGGCGGCAGCATCTTTATCATCATGGCGGGGATCTTCTACTGGTTCCCCAAGATGACCGGCCGCTTCTTAAACGAGCGCCTGGGCAAGTGGCTCTTCTGGCTCTGGTTCTTCGGCTTTATGGTCACCTACTTCCCGCACTACGTGCTGGGGCTGCTCGGGATGCCGCGCCGCATCTACACCTACCAGGAGGGGCTCGGTTGGGGGGTCTGGAACGCGATCTCCTCGCTCGGCTCGCTGATGCTCGCTTTCGGCTTTATCCTCTTTGTCTACAACGTGATCATCAGCCTGCGCGGGCCGAAGACGGCGGGCCCCAACCCGTGGGGCTACGGCTACACGCTCGAGTGGGCCACGGCGAGCCCGCCGCCGGCCTACAACTTCGGCGTGAAGTTGCCCGAGGAGTTTCGCAGCGAGCGCCCGCTCTACGACTGGATCAAGCTGGGGCTGTGGCCGCCTAAGGAGGACGCCGCGCTGCGCGCCTCGGAGATTCACCTGCCGAACCCGAGCATCTGGCCGTTTGTCTCGACGGTCGGCCTGACGCTCTTTCTCGTCGGGTTGATCCTACAGGGGCCGCTGCTCTTCGGCGGGTTGCTGCTGGCGCTTTTCGCCATCGTGATGTGGGCGCGCGAACCCGCCTTTGAAAGCCCCGAGATCGAGCTCGAGGTCGAACACCACAACCGCACCCGCGTGAATAACGGCATGATGTTCGCCTACTGGTTCCTGGGCTCGGAGGTCGCGCTCTTTTTAATGATCTTCTCGGCGTACCTCTTCCTGCTCTTCTCGGGCCGGATGAACTTCCCCGAGGAGCTGCCGAGCCTGCGCCTAGCGCTACTGAACACGCTCTTCCTGGTCTCGAGCTCGGTGACGGTTCACGTGGCGCACCACGACCTCATCAAGGACAAGCGCAAGACCTTCTTGGGGTTGCTCGCCGGGACGCTCGGCCTCGGCGCCGTCTTTTTGGGCATTACCGGCATCGAGTGGCGTGAGATCCTCGCTCACTACGACCCGCGCCAAAACCTCTACCTGTCGGCCTTTTTCACCATCACGGGGCTGCACATGCTGCACGTCGTGATCGGCCTTTTCATGCTCGGTTTGGCGTTCGTGCGGGGCCTAAGGGGTCACTTCACGCCGAAGCTGCATAACGGCGTCGAGGTCCCCGTGGCCTACTGGCACCTCGTCGACGGCGTCTGGATCGTCGTCTTGCTGCTCGTCTACGTGCTGCCGATCTTCTATCAGGGGCCGGAGGTCGTCCGTAACCCCGGCGACCCCTTCGGCGTCTACATGCAAGACACCATCATGGGCGAAGAGGGGACGGAGCAAGCGATCCCGACGCTGCCCCAGTCGACCACCCCGGCGGTCCCGCCCCCCACGGAGACCGCGCCGGCGGAGCCCGACTTCGTGCAACCGGGTCCTGCGGCCGGTGAGGAGGGGACGCCGGCGATCCCCGAAGGGAGCCCGCAACCGCAGTCGCAACCACAGTCACCGCCACAACCACAACCCCAGGCACAGCCGCAGGGGGGCGGCAACTAAGTCCCCCCGGGACGCCCCGAGGGCCGCGCGCGCGGCCCTTTTTTCGGCTAGTCCGCTAGGGGCGGCGCGAACGCCGCCCGCGAGAGGTTACCGATGAACCCTACCCATAAACTCCTCTCACCGCGTTGGTTGGCCGGCCACCTGCTCGCGCTAACGCTCGTGGTGCTGTTTGTCAACTTCGGTTTCTGGCAGCTGCGGCGCCACGAAGAGCGGGGCGCTTACAACGCCCTCGTCGGCATGCGCCTCGCCGCCGAGCCGGAACCCTACCCGCAGCTGCGCGCGCGTTTGTCGCTCGAGGCCCCACCCGAGGACGCAGCGTCGATCGCCTACCGCCGCGCCGAGGTGACGGGGCGCTTCGACACGGCGCGCGAGGTGCTCTTGCGGTCGCGCGCCCTCAACGGGCAACCGGGCTACCACGTGCTCACCCCGCTCCTGCTCGAGGACGGCAGCGCCCTGCTCGTCGACCGCGGTTGGGTCCCTTTTGAGCTCGACACGCCGCCCGTCGCCGAGGCGGCGCCGCCGGCGGGTCCGGTGACGGTGAGCGGAACGCTCTTGCCGCGCCAGACGCAGCCGGCCGGCTTGGGGGCGAAGGACCCGCCGACGGGGGAGCTCGACGCGGTGTTCTGGGTCGATACCGAGCGCCTCAGCGCACAGCTGCCGTACCGGCTCGACCCCGTCTACCTCGAGCTGACCGCGCAGTCGCCGGCCCAAGAGGGGCCGCTCCCGCGCCCCTTACCCCCACCCGAGCTCGACGGCGGCCCGCACCTCTCCTACGCGCTGCAGTGGTTTTCCTTCGCGCTGATCGGCGTCGTCGGGTACGCCTTTTTGCTCCGCAGCGTCCTTCGGGAGCGCCGCGCTGCGGGGGGGGAAGCGGACGTGGAGAACAGTCGGCGGGGTAGCGCCGCTGGATAATGGCCCCAGTCAGCCCGCCCCCTAGAGGGCGGGCGCGCACCAGGGGGACGCCATGCCAGACGATCAAACGGCGGACGACCAGACGCTGCCACCGCAGACGCAGGACCAGCAGCCCGGTTTGGAGAGCGCGATGACGCCGGCGCCGGCCTTTGAGGGGCCCGACTACAGGGGGTCGGGGAAGCTCGCGGGCAAAGTCGCGCTGATTACCGGCGGCGACTCCGGCATCGGCCGTGCCGTGGCCGTGCACTTCGCCCGCGAGGGGGCGGACGTCGCGGTGCTCTACCTGAGTGAGCACGAGGACGCCGAGGAGACCAAACGCCAGGTCGAGGCCGAGGGTCGGCGCTGCCTGCTTCTCGCTGGTGACGTTGGTGACGAGGCCTTCTGCCGCGAGGCGGTTGAGAAGACCGTCGCCACGCTCGGCAAGCTCGACGTTCTGGTCAACAACGCCGCCGAGCAGCACCCACAAAAGCGCATCGAAGACATCACGGCGGCGCAGCTCGAGCGCACCTTCCGCACAAACGTCTTCGGCACTTTTTTCATGACCAAAGCCGCCGTCAAGCACCTTGGCGAGGGGAGCACCATCATCAACTCCTGTTCGGTGACGGCGTTTCGCGGCTCGGGCGGGCTGCTTGACTACGCCGCGACAAAAGGCGCCATCGTCGCCTTTACCCGCTCGCTCGCCCAGAACCTGGCTGACAAGGGGATCCGCGTCAACTCGGTCGCCCCCGGTCCCATCTGGACGCCCCTTATCCCGTCGACCTTTGACGAGGAAAAAGTGGCCAGCTTCGGCGCCGACACCCTTCTAGGACGCCCCGGTCAACCCGAGGAGGTCGCGCCCTCATACGTCTTTCTCGCCTCGTCGGATTCGTCGTATATCACCGGTCAGACGCTGCATCCCAACGGTGGCGACATCGTCGGTGGGTAGAGGAGGCCAAGATGCCCTACGACAAGCTCAGCGATCTCCCGGACGCCGTGCGTGACAACCTACCCAAGCACGCCCAAGAGATCTACCGCGCGGCTTACAACAGCGCGTGGGAGGAGTACAAAGACCCCGAAAGCCGACGCGACGACGCCTCGCGCGAAGAGGTCGCCCACCGCGTCGCGTGGGCGGCGGTGGGCAAGCGTTACGAAAAGGACGAGCACGGGCGCTGGCGGGAGCGGTCGTTGTAAAGCCGGAGCACGCCTCTAACGAGCTGCGCGGTGTAAGGGTAGCTGGGGTAAGGTAACCGTCACCCAACGCGCACGCCTACATCTGCTGCAGGGGGGGCGTCTCGCGGGCAAGGCGGGGTCTGGCGCGCTTGGTCGGTCGTGTAGGCCACACCGCCCCACCTTCGACCCCTCGGCGCTCCGCAAGTACAGCCACAGGTTTAAAGAGCAACGTCAAGCCGCCGTGATTAGCCTCACCGAGCTGCTAGCGCCAAGGACGCCGCGTGTAGCTAACTGAAACGGTTCCGGTAGCAGTCAGATAGCAATACTTTTGCCCAAAGAGAGAACCCGCCACTTCCGGCGGGTTCTCTCTTTGCCGTCCCAAACAGCTTATCTGTGGTGGGTCGTGTAGGGCTCGAACCTACGACCCGCTGATTAAGAGTCAGCTGCTCTGCCAACTGAGCTAACGACCCAAGGCCTTTAGTTTAGCGCCCCGCAAAGGCCACGTGGGTGCGGGGGCTACATCGCGCGTTTTGTGGGTTGTACTTCTGAAAAAGCGCCGCCGCAAGCTGGGATGTGGCAAGATGAAAGGGCAGCGCGAGGGGAGTGAGGCGGATCGAGCCACCAGAGAGCTTGGCCGAGGAGATTAGGGGGCGCCTCGCCGCGATGAGCGAGCGCGACGAGCTCGAGATGCTCCGTGAGGCGGTGCAGGCGGCCAACAACGTCGTGCTGATCACCGACCCGCGCCTGCCCGACAACCCCATCATCTACGTCAACCGCGGCTTCGAGCGGTTGACGGGGTACGCGCGCGACGAGGTGCTAGGGCGCAACTGCCGCTTTTTGCAAGGTCGCGACACCGACCAGGCGGCCCTTCCGGCGCTGCGCGCGGCCATCGCGCGGGGGCAGGGGATCCGCGTCGAGCTGCGCAACTACCGCAAAGACGGCGCGATGTTCTGGAACGAGCTGCATATCACCCCGATCTGGCGAGCAGGAAGTCTCGTCTACTTTTTGGGGGTGCAAAACGACATCACCTTGCTCAAGGCGGCGCAGGCGGAGCAGGCGCTGATGTCGCAGGCGCTCGAGCACGCCAACGAGGCGGTCATCGTCACCGAAGCGGCGCTCGAGCGCCCCGGTCCGCGCATCCTCTACGTCAACCGGGCGTTCTCGGCGATGACGGGGTACGCACCCGAAGAGGTGCTCGGGAAAACGCCGCGGATGTTTCAGGGGCCGCGCACGAGCCGCGCGGTGCTCAACCGGATGCGGCGGCGCCTAGGTCGCGGCGGCGTCTTTCAGGGGGAGACCATCAACTACCGCAAGGACGGCTCCCCCTTTATTTTGGCGTGGCACGTCGCGCCGATCCGCGACGCCCTGGGCAGCATCACCCACTGGGTCTCGACGCAGCGCGACGTCACCGAAAGGCGCCTTTTAGAGCGCCAAGCGCTCGACATCAGCGCGCGCGAGCAGCAGCGCATCGCGGGCGAACTGCACGACGCGCTTCAGCAACACCTGATCGGTACGGCGCTCCAGGCCAAAGCGCTCGCGCGCACGCTGGCGTCGCGTAACGACGACCTCGCCGAGCGCGCCGAGGCGCTCTACGGCCTCGTGCAGGCTGGGGTGACGAGCCTGCGTACCGTCGTCCAGGGGATGGCCCCCGTTCAGCGCAGCGCCAATGGGCTGATGATGGCGCTCGGGGGGCTTGCGACCAAAGTCGAGGAGCTCTACGGGGTCCCCTGCAGCTTCGTCTACGAAGAACCCATCTACGTAAACGACTTCGAGCTCGCGACGCAGCTCTACTACATCGCTCAGGAGGCTGTCACGAACGCCGCAAAGCACGCCAAGGCCTCCGCTATCGGTATTAGCCTCGCGCGCACCGATGGCCTCGTCGCGCTCACCGTGCAAGATGACGGCTGCGGCTTTCAGCCGCAGGTCGAGGCGGGGTTGCGGCGGGGCATCGGTTTGCGCCTTCTTGACTACCGCGCGCGCCTTATTGGCGCGCAGCTCGAGCTCACCTCGCGTCGCGGTGAGGGGACGGTGGTGACGTGCCTGTTCGAGGTGCCTTCGTAGCGCAGTGCAAGCGCGCCTCAACCGCCCGCGAACCGTTAAACTGGCGTGTGGTCCGCACCACCCCCTCGACGACGCGTCTCAAGGCGCACCGCCTGAAGCGGATGCGCCCGCCTCTCAGGGCGCCCCCAGCCCCTAGGGGTTGGAGGTGTGGGGCTCAGGTGAGGCGACTGTGACCTACGCACGGCTCTGCGGGCAGCTGGGGCAGCTCTACCCCGTCGGAGGTGAGCTCGGCGAGCGTCACACGTGTCTGGTGTGGCGCACGGAGCCGCGCCTGCTCGGCTGCGCGTCGGGGGTGGGCGCGCTCTACCGCTTGGCGTGCGACGTCGCTGACCTCTATCACGCGGGGCGCAGCGTGCTGCTCCGCCCTGAGAGGCGGGCTGAGGGGCGCCCTCAGCGCCCGCCCCTAAACGCGAAGGTGCTCTGGCTCGAGTGCACCGTCGAGGGGGCTCTGCTCGTGTTTCTCCAACCCCTCGGCCGCGCCGACAGCCCCCGTGAGGGTGGCGCGACCGCCGATCCGGCGACGGCGGCCGACGAGACCTCGTGGCGCGCGCATGGTACCCATGGTGCCAGCGCCCGAGGTGTCTCGAAAACCTCGTCTTTGGCGTACCGGACCTAGTGGACCAAAGGGCTCCGGTGTATGCTACCGGTATACTGCAAGGGTTGACAGATCGCGGGGCGGCCTCTGGCGCTAACCGGTTGTTGGTGGGGGGGCGCGCTGGTGCACACCTCGCTAGCGTCGGCCTGCGCCGAGCGACGGTCCCGGCGTCACGCCCCTACGCAAAGGAGTGGCTATGAGAGAAGCCGTTTTCGTCACCGCCGTGCGGACGCCCGTCGGGCGGGCGCACAAGGGGAAGCTCAAAGACACCCGTCCGGACGACCTCGGCGGGTTGATCCTGCGCGCGGCACTCGAGCGCACCCCCGGTCTAGAGCCCGGGCGCATCAGCGACGTGCTCATGGGCAACGCGCACCCGGAGGGTGAAGCGGGGTACAACCTCGCGCGCATCGCCCTGCAGATCGCCGAGTTTCCGGAGACGGTCGCGGGGGCGACCATCAACCGCTTCTGCGCTTCGGGGTTGCAGACCATGGTGCAGGGGGCGCACGCCGTCGCTTGCGGCATGAGCGAGGTCGTCTTCGCGGGCGGCAGCGACTGCACGAGCCGCGTGCCGATGGGGGGGCACACGATGTCGATCAATAAGCGCCTCTACAAGCGCCACCCCGAGGCGTACCACACGATGGGTCAGACGGCCGAAGCGGTCGCCCGCAAGTTTGGCATCACCCGCGAGGAGCAAGACGTGTTCGCGCTGCGCTCGCATCAGAAGGCCGTGGCGGCGCGCGCGGCGGGGCGTTTCGACGAGCAGCTGGTGCCGGTCGCAACGCGCGTCCAGGACGAAGCGGGTGCCTGGCACGAGGTGACGCTCGAGCACGACGAGGGCCCCCGCGCCGACACCAGCTTGGAGCGCCTCGCGGGGCTTAAAACGGTCTTCGCCGACGACGACGCGGCGACCGTGACGGCGGGGAACTCGAGCCCCCTCAACGACGGCGCCGCCATGACCGTGGTCATGCCCGAGGAGGACGCCCGCGCGCTCGGTCTCAAACCGCTCGCGAAGCTCGTGCAGGCCGCCGTCGTCGGGGTGCCCCCCGAGATCATGGGGGTCGGCCCGGTGCCGGCGATCCGTGCGCTCCTCCAAAAGACCGGAATGACGGTCGCGGACGTCGACCTCTTCGAGATCAACGAGGCGTTCGCCTCGCAGTGCTTCTACTCGCAGCGCGAGCTCGGTATCCCCGACGAGAAGCTCAACGTCAACGGGGGTGCGATCGCCATCGGGCACCCCTTGGGCGCTACGGGCGCGCGCATCGCCGCCGACCTCTTCGCCGAGATGGGTCGGCGCGGGGCCGAGTACGGCGTGATCTCAATGTGCGTGGGCGGAGGCCAGGGGATGGCGGCGCTGTTCAAGCGGGTGTAGCGACCGCTAGTTAGCGCCCCGTAAGAACCTTGTAAGACGCGCCGCCGTAGACTCCGTGCCGTGGCAACCATCCTCGTCGTCGACGACCACCCCACCACGCGGCTTCTCTTACGGAGCGTCCTGAGCCGTGAAGGCTACGCGGTGACGCTCGCCGAACACGGCGCGGCGGCGCTTAAGCAGCTCGAGCACCACCCCGACACCAAGCTGCTCATCACCGACCTCGACATGCCGGTGATGGACGGTCTCGAGCTCCTCCGCCGCCTCCACACGTGTCCTGTGTGGTCGCAACGCGGCGTTGCCAAGCTGGTGGTGAGCGCGCACCCCCTCACCGAAGAGGCGCTCGCGCAGCACGGCGTCTACGCCTGCTTCGCCAAACCTCTCGACCTCCCGCGCTTTAAGCGTACGGTGCGCGAGGTGCTCACCGCCACACCCACGCCATAGGTCGCGGTCGCCGGTGTGTAGGCCGCGCGCAGCGGGACGGGGGCGGCGCGGTATGCTGCTCAGATGTCGTCGTCCGCACGTTCCTCTCGCAACCGGTCCCCAACCGCCGAGTCGCAACGGGTCCCCACGTCTACGCACCTCTCGCGGCGCGAGTTTCTCGCGCTGCTCGGCGCCGTGGGGCTCTCCTGGTTGGGCGGTTCGGTCGCGGGGGAGGTCTACCGCGCGCGCGTGACGCACCACCTCCTCGAGCTCCCCAAGCTGCGCGCGCCCCTTAGGGTGGCGCAGCTTTCGGACCTGCACTACGGCCCCTTTATCCGCGAGGGGTCGGTGCGAGCTTGGGTCGCGCAGACCCAAGCCGAGGGGGCCGACCTGATCGTTATCACCGGCGACATCGTCGACCAGGAGCTGACGCGTCCCCTAGAGCCCCTCGTGGAGGCGCTCTCCGGGTTGTCGGCGCCCTTGGGGGTCTGGGCGTGCCTGGGTAACCACGACCGCGTCCGCTTCCGCCGCGACCTGCCGACGCTCGAGGCGGCCCTCGCCGCGGCCGGCATCCCGCTCCTTGTCAACCGCGGCGTCAGCCTCCGCGATGACCTCTACCTCGCCGGCGTCGACGACTACGGGACGGGCGCGCCGAGCCTCGAGGCGGCCTTGCAGGACCTGCCGCCGGGCGCCGCGAGCGTGCTTTTGTGCCACCAACCCGACTACCTACCCGAGATGCCCTTTAGCGTCGACTTGACGCTCATCGGCCACACCCACGGCGGCCAGGTGAGGCTGCCCGTCATAGGGGCGCTCTACACCTCCTCGCGCTTCGGCAACCGCTACGCCGAGGGGTGGGTGCGGCAACCCGACAAGGTCTACGTGTCGCGCGGTCTCGGGGTGAGCCTGCTGCCGGTGCGCTTTAACTGCCCCGCCGAGCTCGCCGTGTTCGACCTCGTGCCGTCTCTCTAGGGGGCTGCGTGCGCTACCCCCCGATAGCCACCATCGTCCGGCGCCGCTCGGTCGGCGCGGTCACGCCCGAAGCGACCTTGCGGTGGGCCGCCACCAGAAAGGCCTCCTGCAGGGCCGGGACGGGCTCGGGGGAGAGGAGCGCTGGCCGCACGTCGAACTCGCGGTCGTTGAGCAGACAGGGCCGCAGCTTGGCGTCGCTGGTGAGCCGCATCCGGCTGCAGGCGCCGCAGAAGGGCTCGGAGACGGGGTTGATAAACCCTATCGCGCCGGCCCACGAGGGGACCCGGTAGAGGCGGGCGGGGGCGCTCGGGTCGGTGGGGACGGGCTCGAGGGGACCGAAGGCCCGCTCGACGACCTCCCGAACCGCTGCGCCCGGCATAAAAGCGCTGCGGTAGGCCCCGGGTGCGGCGTTGTTGAGGTGCATGTACTCGATAAAGCGCACGTGTAGCGGCCGCTCACGGCTCAGCTCGGCGAGCTTGGCGATCTCGCCGTCGTTGATCCCCCGCATCACCACGGCGTTGAGTTTGACGGGGTGCAGCCCCCGCTCGAGGAGCAGCGTGACGCCCCGCCACACGGGGTCGGGGTTCCCCCCACCCGTGGCGCGTCTAAAGACCGCGGGCGAAACGGCGTCGAGCGAGATGTTGACGCGGTCCAACCCCGCTGCTAAGAGCGCGTCCAAGCGGCGCTCCAAGAGCGTGGCGTTGGTGGTGATGGCGACGTCTTCGACCCCGAGGCGTTTGGCGCAGGCGATCATCTCGGGGAGCTCGCGGCGCAGGAGCGGTTCGCCACCCGTAAAGCGCACCGAGCGCATCCCGAGCCCCACGGCCGCCTCGAGCACGTGCGCGACGTCCTGCACGCTGAGCGTGCCCACCGGGTCGGCGTGCCCGAGGCCCAGAGGGTCGCAGTAGGTGCAGCGGAAGTTGCACCGCGGCGTCACGCTGACTCTCAAGTCGCGTACGACGCGGCCGTAGCGGTCGGTGAGCGTCGTGGGGGCTGCGGGCGCCGGGTGGGTCATGGCCCTCATGGTACTGAACCCTGCCCCCTATGGGCGGGCCCCAGCCGACACGCGTCCAAGCGTCCGCTTCGAGAACGCGGGGCGTGGGGGGCCGCGCGACTACGCGTCGACCCGCCGCCACCCCCCCGCGCGCCCGCCGACCCACGCGTAGCGGCCCTCCGCTGCGGGGTGGCGCGCCAGGGCGTCGAGAACGTCGTCAAAGGGGACGCGGTAGGCGAAGCGGGTCTTGAGGTACCAGAGCTCGAGCCCCGCCCTGAGCCGTTCAGGGGCCCCTAGCAGCCCGAGCCGCGCGGCGTAGGTGTGCGCCCGGTTGACGGCGGCGTCGAAGAGCGCGTCGCGGGGCACCTCAGCCCCGCCCCCGCACCTCGTAGCCGGCCGCCTGCAGCGCCCGCGTGCCGGTGCGCAGCCCCTCCTCGTGGTCGAAGGCGAGCCGCACCGCGCCGCCCGCCTCGCGGATGCTTAAGACCTCGATGTCTTTGATGTTGACCCCCGCCTCGCCCAGGGCGCGGGTGATGCGGGCGAGCTCACCGGGGCGGTCGGGCACCGCGATCACGACCTCGAAGCGCGCCGGCAGAAGGCTCCGGCGCACGATGGGGAGCGCGTCGCGGGTGCGTTTGGCGGCTTCGGCGCGCCCGAGCATCGCCTCGGGGTCCTCCAGGAGCGCCTCGAGCTCGCCCAAGTGGGCGCGAAACGCCGCGAGCGCCCCCCGCAGCGCCTCGCGGTTGCCGACCACCATGTCGCGGCTCATCCGCGGGCTCCCCGAGGCGACCCGCGTCAGGTCGCGAAAGCCGCCGGCGGCGAGCAGCATCATGAGGTCGCGGTCGCCGCTTTGCGCGACGAGTTCGGTGAGCGCCACCGCGGTTAAAAAGGGGAGGTGGCTGACGGCGGCGACCAGGCGGTCGTGCTGTTCGGGGGTGGTCTCGAGCGGCCGCGCCCCCAGCTGCTCGACGAAGCGCCGCACGGTCCCGAGCGCCGCCGGGTCGGTGGTCTCGTCTGGCGTCAGCACCCAGACGGCGTTTTCGAGGAGCGCGGCGTCGGCGTGCTGCACCCCGACGCGCTCGCTCCCCGCCATCGGGTGCCCCCCGACGAAGGGCAGATGCGCGAGCTCGCGGCAGACCTCGGCTTTGATGCTGCCGACGTCGGTCAGGAGCGTTTGGGGGCCCAAAAAGGGCTCGAGGCTCCGCGCCAGGGGGACGAGCGCGCGCGCGGGGGAGGCGAGCACGACCAGCTCGGCCTCCCGCAACCAGGGGCCGGGGTGGAGCTGCGCGTCGTCGATGACCCCCATGCCGCGCGCGGCCTCGAGCACCGCCGGGTCTTGGTCAAAGCCGACGACGCGCTCGGCCAAAAAGCGCTGCCGCGTACCCAGGCCGACCGACCCGCCGATCAGCCCGACCCCGGCGACCACGACGGTGCCGAAGAGCGCCTTCGGCCGCACGGGGCGTTAGAGCTCCCCCTCGGTCGGGTCGTCGTCGAGCTCGTCGAGCTCGCGCAGTTCGTCGAGCTCCTCCTCGAAGAGCTCCATGTCCTCTTCGCCCAAGATTTCGTCGTGCTCGGCGTCCTGTTCGGTGTCGACGTCGTCGCGCTTGTAGTCGGTGTCCATAGGGCCTCCCAAGGGTTACGAGGTGAGGTGCGCGGCGTCCGGCTCGGACGCGCTGGGCTGGGGTGCGAAGGCGTCCGAGCGGGTGCGCGCGACGGCCGCCATAAAGACCTCGAAGGGCGCTAGGTGCTCCGGGAAGGCTTCGAAGCTCATCTCCGGGTGCCACTGCACCCCGAGGACAAAGGAACCCGACGCGCTCTCCAAGGCCTCGACGACGCCGTCGCCGCTCCAGGCGACCGCGCGCAGCCCCGCCCCGAGGCGGTCGACGGCCTGGTGGTGGTAGGAGTTGCAGCGCACCGTCTCGGCGCCGAAAGCGGCCGCGAGCGCACTTCCGGGCTCGAGCCGGATCCGGTGCGAGGGCGCGCCGCCCAGCTCGAGCTGTTCGTGCTGCAAAGTGCCCGGCAGCGCCGGGAGGTGTTGGTGCAACGTGCCGCCCTCGACGACGTTAATCAGCTGATGCCCCCGGCAGATCCCCAAAACCGGTACGCCGCGCGCGCGCGCCGCCTTGTAGAGCGCCCCCTCGAAGAGGTCCCGAGCCCGGTCGACGAGGCCGAGCATGGGGTGCGGGTCGGCGCCGTAGAGCTCCGGGTCGACGTCGACGCCACCCGTGAGGATCAGCCCGTCAGCCCCCTCGAGGTACGCCTCGGCGAGGTCGGGGGTGAGGTTGGGGGCCAGCAGCGGCAGCCCGCCGACGCGCGCGACGGCCTCGGCGTAGTTCTGGCCGATGAGCGCATCCGTGCGGCGGAGCCCGACGGTCCGAAAAAACGACGACGTGCTGAGGAGGATGCGGGGGCGGCTCATCCGTGTAGCCTATCATCTGGCGGTGCGGCGGAGGGTGCGTGCGTGACGCGAGGCCTCAGGGTTTGAGGAGGACCTTGCCCTGGTTGTGGCGGCTTTGGATCCAGCGAAACGCGTCCGCGGCCGCCTCCAGGGGGAAGGTGCGGCCGACGACCGGCTTCACTCTGCCCGCGGCGAGCAGGTCGCCCAAAAAGGCGCTCGCCTCACCCATCACCGCCGCGTCTTTGGCGAGCTCGCTCAGCCACACCCCGATGACCGCTTGGTTCTTGTACATAAGCCGCAAGGGGTTGAGCGTCGGCATCCGGCCGCTCGCCGCGCCGATCACCAGGATCCGCCCGTAGGGGGCGAGCAGCTCGAGGTTGCGCTCGAAGTCCTCGCCGCCCGTGATCTCGCAGATGAGGTCGACGCCGCGCCCGCCGGTGGCCTCTCGGACCCCTGCGAGCACCCGCTCGAAGGGCGCGTCCCGCTCGGCGAGCACGGTGTGGTCGGCCCCTAAGCGGCGGGCGAGCTCTAGCTTCTGGTCGCTCGAGGCTGCCCCGATGACCTCCAAACCGAGCGCTTTGGCGAGCTGCACCGTGGCCGTGCCGAGCGCGCCGCCCGCCGCCTGAACGAGCACCCGCTCGCCCGCCTGGGCGCGCCCGAGCGCCTTGAGGGCGCCGTAGGCGGTAAAGAAGGAGACCGGGAAGGCGGCCGCCTCCTTTGCGCTCCACGCCTCCGGCACCGGTACGAGCGACGCCGCGGGGGCGCGGACGAACTCGGCGAAGCCGCCCCGGCCGACGAGCGCGGCGACGCGCCTACCCACCGCGACCCCTTGGACGTCCGGGCCGAGGGCGACGACCCGACCGGCGACCTCGAGCCCCGGCACCAGCGGGGTTTGGGTGGGCGTCAGGTAGGTCCCCGCGACCACCATGATGTCGGCGAAGTTGACGCCGGCCGCTTCGACTTTAAGGAGCACCTCGCCGGAGCGCGGCTCGGGCACGGGGAGCTCGGTGAGTTCCAAAACGTCGGGTCCGCCGGTACGCCGGATCTGCACCGCGCGCATCGGGCTGCCTTTGGCTGGAGCGTGGGTCATGGGCCCTAGCCTAAGCCGCCGCCGGACCGGAGGGGGCGGTGCAGCCTACGAACCCCTGGCGTGGCGCTGCTAAAAGCTAGGCGTTCGGTCGCAGCAGGTGCCCCAAACAGGGGCTGTACGTCACCCCTTGCTCGAAGTCGGCGGCGAGGTCGGCGACGCTGACCTCGGAGAGCGCCGTGAGGAGCGCGTCGCGCACCCTCTCCCAGACGGCGCTGCGCGCGTGACAGCGCGCCTCCTCGACGCAGGGGACGTGCCAGTTGAGCGAGACGCACGAGAGCGGCGCGACGGGGCCGTCGATGGCGCGCATGACGTCGCGGAGGTTGATGAGGTGCGCCTCGCGGACGAGCGCGTAGCCACCCCCCGCGCCCTTTTTGGAGACGATGATCCCCTTTGCCGTGAGCTGCGCGAGGATGCGCACGAGGTAGGGGCGCGCGACCCCCGTCGCCTCGCTGATGGTGTCGCTGCCGACCCAGCGGCCCGGCGGCTGCGTTCCGAGAAAGCCGAGCGCTTGAAACGCATAGATGTCCGTTGTCGAGAGGCGCATGCGTAGAACCCAGTATACCGCGTCGCGCACCCCCCTCCGCCTGAGCCGACGGAGACGACGTGACCGTTGCCTCATGGCGCGTGTCTTATGGCCTGTGTCTCATGGCGCGGTCACCTGCGCTCTGGCGCTTAAGCGCCCTCCACGAGGTCGAGGCTAGGGGCGGGTTGTGGCTCGGAAAAGGCTGCGGTAGGGAGAACGACGCGTTTTTGGGTCGCCGTCCCGCTGGAGCGCAGACTGGTCACTACCCCCCAAGTCCGCTCCAAGCCGCTGCTGCACCATCCCAATATGAGAACCTTCACAAAGTCGTGAACGCTAACGAAGGGGCGTCTGAGTAAAGCTTCCTTGTGCCTAGTCTCATAAAGCGCACAGAAAGGCTTAACAATCTTAATAGTAGTCCAGGATAAGTTTGCAACCGCTGAGCGGGTGGCCTCCCCTCAGTCAAGCCACGCCAGCGTGGCCTATTTTAGCGCAGCGTGCTCCCCCCGACGGCGGGACCGGGCGGCCGCTGCATACGCCTGGCCGGAGCGGCTTATCCGGTCAGATTCCACGAAGCTGGGCAGCGGAGAGGAAGCGAGAGTTGGAACACAAGCCGAACCCCTCACGAGCCGTGGTGCGACGGTCGCTCCGGTCGTTTATGCCGGTCGCCGTCGCCCTCCTTTTGGCCGCCTGCAGCAGCGGCATCGAACGCCCCGAGGTCGACCTGGAGACCACTTCGCGGCAGACGTTGCGCACCTGGATCCGCAGCGGTGCCGACGACCGCGCCGAAACCCGTTCGGGCGCCATGACCACGGGCAGCGCCCGCAACACCCTGACCTTCTCGCGCGACACGGTAGGGTTGCGTTTTACCAACGTCACCATCCCCCAGGGGGCCAGGATCACCAACGCGTTCGTGCGCTTTATGCCCCACACCTCCGACTCGGGCAGCACCACCATCACCGTGCGGGCGCAGGATGTGAACTCGGCGCCGCAGTTTACCAACGCCAACCGCAACATCAGCTCGCGCAACCTGACCTCGGCGTCGGTGTCGTGGCAGCCCGGGGCGTGGCGTGCGGGGCAGGTAGCGGAGACAAACGACCTGTCGCGGGTGATCCAGCAGGTGGTCAACCGCAGCGGGTGGCGCAGCGGCAACGCGCTGGTGCTGGTGTTTACGGGGGACAACCGGGCGGTGCGCACGGCGCGTGCGGTCGACGGGTGGGGGACGCGGATCGCCCCGACGCTGTACGTCACCTATGAGACGAGCGGCGGCAGCGGCGCTGGCAGCAGCAGCGGCAGCACCGCCCCTAGCAGCAACGTCAGCAGCAGCCAGCGCGTCTGGCACGACCGGCTGCTGTCGACCATCAACAACCCCAACTATGCAAGTGGTCAAGCAGCGCTCGACCCCATGCGGATGGCCGCCTCGGGTGACCTTAACGTCTACGGCCGGAACATGAACCACTACCTAACGAGCCTGATCCTGGCGTACCGGACGACGGGGGACCGGCGTTTGGTGCAGCAGATCGACACGGTGATGAACCGGATGCGGGGGACGCTGCGCGACACCACCGGCGACGGCTTCCGCAACTGGCGGTACTTGATGCGAAACCCAGACCCTGGTGGGCGACAGCACGTGGGTCGCGACACCCATGAGATGGAGGAGATCCTGACGCACTCAGTGGTAGCGGCGGCAGCCTACACGCTGCGGCAGGCGGGCTTTAACAGCAGCGCGAACTTCTGGACGAACTACCTGCGCAACGACTTCGAGGCCAAGTGGCGTCGGCGCAAGGGGGTGCGTTCGGGCTTTCCGTTTTTGACGCGCAACCTGATGCACCCGTACGTGCAGTGGATCCGCTACCACCACTACATGGGGAAGCTGACGGGCGACAGCGGCTACACGGCCGAGGCGCGGCGGATGGCGCGGATTGTGGAGAACAACATGCGCAGCGTCAACACGCCGTCGGGGACGGGGTACATCTGGGACCACCGGGTGCAGCTGTCGGGGCGAGCGAGCAACGGCTGCCAGCCGATGGTGTACGTGCGGCTGACGACGCAGGCGATGGCGGACCTGGCGACGCAGGGGGTGTTCAGCAACACCTTTATGCAGCGCGTGGCCAACGGTATGGCGCACCGAGGACTTAGGAACACCAGTGGTGGCATGGCCGGCAACATCTGCGGTAGCGGTTCGTACGGCACGGTCAACCTGTTTAATGCCTTCCCCTACGCGCAGATTGCCCGCTGGGACCGCTCAGGCCGTTTGCGTACCGCTGCCGAGCGTGCCTTTAACGCCGTCGAGCGCAACCAGTCTCGACCGAGGCTCTACAACATCCCTGCGACCATGGTCTTTACGCTGGGGCGGTAATCCTTACGCACTAGTTAAACGTTATGTCTCTAAGGGGAGAGGGTTTCCTCTCCCTTCTTCGTAGCTTCAAAACAGGGGTGTCGAGGAGGCGACGAGCATCGCCTCCTCGACCTTATCCAACCGAAAGGTCAGGGGTTTTTGCCGCAAGTGGCAAAAGCCTCTGATGTAAGCGCCGTCGAAAGCGGTGACGTCGACCAGGCGCACCTTGCCCCCGTAACTCATCTGCACCTGCGCGCGCGTCTTTAACGCTTGGCGAAACACCGCCCCTAGGGGGTGTTCGGTAAAGCTCATGGGAATGGGTGCGCGCCGCGAACCTTTCTGGTAGAAGAGCTGGCCGTGGCGGCGGGCGTACTCGTAGAGGTCACGGGTGAGTTTGACGTCCTCCAGGCAGTAGCGCTCGAGCCGCTCCCAATCGCCCGCTCGAAAGTAGGCGAGCGCGTCGAGCCCCGAGCCCAACTTGGTCGTACCCAAGGTCGCGCGCGCGAGCGCGTCGAGCGAGACCCGCCGACCGAGGGCGCGCTGCGCCTCGACCATGAGGTCGAGTGTCGGCAGCGCGAGAACCCAGTCGCCGAGCTCGGCGGCCAACACCGGCCAGTCGAAGCCGACGAGGTTAAAGCCGATGATCTGCTCCGACGCCCGCAGGGCGCGCTCGAGCTCGGAAAAGTCGGCGCGGCGGTAGGTGTGAAAGCGGTCGTTTTCGTAGCTGTAGACCCCGACGATGCTGACGCCAAGCTGCGCGCGGTTCTCGGTGCCACCGACCTCGTCAAACGACCGCTCCGTTTCGAGGTCGAGCACGAGGCGCCTCAAGGGGGGCTCGGTCGGGGCTATGGCTGCCGAGGTCACGGTTACTGGGGGAGGGCGGCGCGGTCGGCGAGCCCGAGCGCCGTGACGAGCTCGTCGTGGAGGTGGGCGTTTGCCGCGACGAGCGCCCCATCCCCCATGCGGTAGGGCTCGCCGCTCCCATTGGACACACGCCCCCCCGCCTCTTCGACCAGCAAGAGGCCGGCGGCGACGTCCCACGGTTTAAGCTGCAGCTGCCAAAAGCCGTCGAGCCGCCCCGCGGCGACGTAAGCGAGGTCGAGCGCCGCGGCGCCGAGACGGCGCACCGCGCGGCAGCGGCTCAGCATCCGCGCGAAGACCTCGACGTTCTGCGCGATCGCGTCCTCCGCGTAGGCGAAACCGGTTCCCAACATCGCCTGCGCGACCGTGCGCTGACGGCTGACCTCGATAGGGGCGCCGTTGAGGTAAGCGCCGCCGCCGCGGGTGGCGCTAAAGAGCTCGCCGCGGGCCGAATCGAGCACCACCCCGACCTGCACCGTCCCCTCGACCTCTAGAGCGATCGAAACGCAGTAGAAGGGGAAGGCGTGAGCGTAGTTGAGCGTACCGTCCAGGGGGTCGACGATCCAGCGGTAGGGGGCGTCGCCGCCCGGTTGCCCCTCCTCCTCGCCCAAGACGACGTGGTCGGGGTAGCTCGACAGCAGCACCTCGCGGATGAGCGCCTCGCTCTCCTTGTCGACGCGCGTGACGAGGTCGGCCTCGCTCGTCTTGATGGCGACGCCGAGGTCGCTGCCGATGCTCGAGCGGTGCAGATGCGCCGCCGCTCGCGCCGCGCGGATGGCCGTGTGCAAAAAGCCTCTAAGCGAGTTCATGCCCCACTATACGTGCCGCCCATGGCCGCGGTGTAGCGAGAGCTAGGTGGGGTGCGGCTCTCGGCGCCGGGGTGAGGCCGCGGCTTCGCGCTTGGCGATGCGGGGGGGTGGTTCGGAGACCCTCTGCTCGGGGACGACTTGGTGGCTCGTATCGGTGACCTCGCTCAAAGCGGGGCGCATGTCGGTAATCAGGCGTGAGTGTCGGTCGAAGGTCAGGTAGTTGTATACCCAGTTGAAAAAGGCGCTGAAGCGGTTTTGGTAGCCGGGCAAGTAGATGAGGTGGATGAAAAGCCACGCGAGCCAACCCAAAAGCCCGCGCAGCCGGAGCCCCAAAAACGCCCGCGAGAGCTCGGCGACGCCGGCGTTGCGCCCGATGATCGCCATGCTGCCCTTGTCGAAGTAGGAAAACGCCGTCGTGGGTTGGCCGCGGAGCTGCCTGCGGATGGTTCTGGCGATGTGCTTGCCGTGCTGAATGGCGACCGGCGCGACCTGCGGGTGCAGCCGACCGCTCGCGTCCTTGCTGCCCGCGAGGTCGCCAGCGGCGAAGGCGAAGGGGCGGCCCGGAAGGCTGAGGTCGGGGTTGACCTTGATGCGGTGGCCGCGCTCGAGCTCCACCCCGAGCGCGTCAACGAGCGGGTGCCCGCGCACCCCCGCTGCCCAGATCAGCGTCTGCGTGGGGATGACCTCGCCACTCTTGAGTTCGACCTCGTGCGGGCGCACGGCGGTCAGCGTCGAACCTAGGCGCAGCTCGACGCCGCGTTCGCGCAGCACCGTCTCGGCGTAGGTGCGCGACGCCTCGCTGTAGGGCGGGAGAAGGTGGTCCATCGTCTCGACGAGGATGATCTTGGCTTTGGCGAGGTCGAGCTCGGGGTAGTCCTGCGGCAGCACGCGGCTAAAGAGCTCGGTGAGCGCCCCCGCCATCTCGACCCCTGTCGGCCCACCCCCGACGATGACGATGTTGAGCACCCCCTGGTCGACGAGGGTGGGGTCGGCGCTCGCGCGCTCGAGCTGGCGCAGGATGTGAGAGCGGATGTTGACCGCTTCGGTGAGCGACTTGAGAAAAAACGCGTGCTCTTGGACCCCGGGTACCCCGAAGTCGTTGTACACCGCCCCCGCGGCGAGGATGAGGTAGTCGAACGCCTCGCGCGCGCCGCCGGCGAGCTCGAGCGTCTTTCCCTCCCAGTCGACACCCGTGACGGTAGCCTGGCGAAAGGCGAAGTTGGTCTGCCGGTGAAAGATCGCGCGCACGTTGTGCGCGACGTCGCCGGGCTCGAGGCCAGCGGTCGCGACCTGGTAGATGAGGGGCTGAAAGGTGTGGTAGTTGTTCTGGTCGATGACGAGCACCTCGACGGGGTCGCGGCGCAACGCTTTGGCGGCGTAGAGCCCAGCAAAGCCGGCGCCGATGATCACGACGCGCGGCCTTTTGGGGGGGTAGAGCATCGCTTGCCTCCTGGTCGCGGGCGGCGCGGAGCCAGCACGAACGCGCCACCCTCCCCCCGTGGTTACGAGTATAGGCGGGAGGGGGTGGGGACTTCGTAGCGCTCGTTGAAAACTCGGTGAGCCCCGCTAGGCCATCTTGAGGGCGATCATCCGCCCGGTAGGGGTGTCGGCGACGCCCCCCTCGCCCGTTTCACGCAGCTCGGGGGGGAGGAGGCGGCCGACGGACGCCATCGCGCCGACGACCTCGTCGGGGGGGATGAAGGACTCGAGCCCGGCGAGCGCGAGCTGCGCCGCGGCAACCGCGTGCACGCTGTAAAAGGCGTTGCGCGACACGCAGGGCACCTCGACAAACCCACCGACGGGGTCGCACACCAACCCGATGGTGTTCATGAGGGCCATCGCCGCCGCGTGCACCGCCGCGCGCGCCCCGCCACCTAAGAGCTCGCAGACGGCCGCCGCCGCCATCGCCGCCGAGGGGCCGATCTCCGCCCCGCACCCGCCCGAGGCGCCCGCGATAAACATCGTCTGCGAGATCGCCTCGCCGACGCCGGCGGCGAGCACGAGCGGCATGACGAGCACCTCATCGGGGATTCCGAGGTGATCGGCGGTGCCTAAAAGCGCCCCGGGCAGCGTCCCCGCGCTCCCCGCCGTCGGTGCGGCGACGATCCGCCCCATCCGGGCGTTTTCCTCGTTGACCGCCATCGCGTAGGCTTGCACGCGCTTTAGCAGGGGCGCCCCGAGGCGGTCGTCGGCCTCCCAGAGGGTGGCGGCGTTCCAACCGACCATCCCGGTGCGGCTGGGCGCCTTCGTGGCGAGACCGCGCCGCACGGCGTCGCGCATCTCGGCGAGGCGCCCCGCCATCGCCGAGAGGAGCGCCTCCCGCTCCTCGGGGGGGGTGCTCGCCCTAAGGACCGCCTCCGAGGCGCGCCCGGGAACCTGCGCGAGCTCGTTAAGGGTCATGCGGGACCTCCTGGGGGCTCGGGGCTGCGGGTGTGGGGGCGGCGGTCTGCATCACCTCGGGGAGCATCCGCAGCCAGCTCACCACCCTCAGCTGCGAGAGGTAGTCGAGGACGAACTGCGCGGGGCGGCGGTCGATTTCAAGCGACATCATCGCCGCTCCGCCGCGTTGGCGCCGCGCGCAGTGGAGGGTCGCGATGTTGACCCCGTCGTCGGCTAAGATGCGCGCCACGGTGGCAATAGCCCCCGGTTGGTCGGTGTGGCCCACCAACAGGGTGTGGTAGGCGCCGGAGAAGAGGATCTCAAAGCCGTTGACGCGAACCACGCGCACCAAACCGCCGCCTACGCTCGAGCCGAGCACGCTCACCCTTTCGCTGGCGTTTTCGAGTTCGAGCTGCACGGTGTTGGGGTGCACGTCGCCGAGGTCGCGGCTACGAAACTCGAGCTCGAGCCCCGCGCGTTCGGCGAGCGTGAGCGCCTCGGGGATGCGCGGGTCGTCCGGAAAAAAGCCCAAGAGCCCGGCGGCGAGCGCACGGTCGGTACCGTGACCCTTGGCGGTCTTGGCGAACGAACCGTGGAGCGTCAGGGTGGCGCGCGTCGGCGGCGTGAGGAGGGTGTTGCGCGCGAGCAGCGCGAGGCGGCAGGCGCCCGCCGTGTGGCTGCTCGAGGGCCCCACCATCACCGGCCCGATCACGTCGAGTAGACCCATGGTAGGCCTAGTGTAGCGCAGCGCGGCGGGGTTTGGGTGGCAGAGCGCGCTTGTGTAGGCTTAAGCCCGTTGTCAACAAGGCGGCGGACGGGTCGGGCTGCCCACCCGCCGTCCGCGCAGGTGCGGTGCTCGCGTCTTACGAGTGCGCTTCGATCTTCTCTTTAAGCGCCTTGCCGGGTTTGAAGGCGGGGTACTTGCTCGCGGGGATCTCGATGCGCTCGGTGGTGCCGGGTTTGACCCCGGTGCGGGCGCGGCGCTCGCGAACCTCGAAGGTGCCGAAGCCGGTCAGCTGCACCTTGTCGCCGTTGTTGAGGTGCTGGCTCACCTGATCGATCATGGTGTCGACGATCGTCTTGACGTCTTTTTTACGCATGCCCGTATCTTCGGCAACTTTGTCGACGAGATCGGCCTTCGACACCGTCTTCGCTTTCGCCATGTCTGCCTCCTTTACGTGACTTCGCGGGTACTGTAGCACGCGTTATCTGAGAAAGCAAGTCCCCGACGGAGCTGCTCGATTTGCGCCGTCAGGCACCCTGCTCCATAAGCGTTGGCCCGTTTGCGGGCGTCTCGGACGGCGCTGGCGCGTCCGAGCGGGTCGTCTCACCGCTCGCTTGAGCGCGCAGGTGCGGGGGCAAGAGGGCGTTGATGTGCGCCATGAGCGTCTCGGTGAGGGCGCGCATCTCCGCTTTGGAGCGGCCGGACGGCGGCAGGGGGCGGCCGAAGCGGACGCGAAACGCGCGCCCTTCGCGCCAGATCGCCACAGGTTGCAGCGGCACCCCGGCCCGTTGGGCCAAAAAGGCGGCGCCGTCGAGCGCCTGGGCGTCGCCGGCGTTGCGGGTACCTTGCGGAAAGATCCCGACGGCGAGCCCCGCGCGCAAAAAGCGCAGGGCGTCTTTGATGGCTTTGGTATCGTTGCGCTCGCGGTCGACGGGGAACGCCATGAGGTGCTCGGCGATCCAGCGCATGGGCTGCTTGTCGAAAAGCTCGCGCTTGGCCATGAAGTGGATTTCGCGCGGTACCAGCGAGCCGATGATCGGCGGGTCGAAGCTCGAGATGTGGTTGCCGGCGATGATCAGCCCCCCCTCTCTGGGGATATGCTCTACGCCCTCGACGCGCAGCCCGAGAAAGAGGCGCGCGCCGTTACGCACCACAAAGGCGGCGAAGAGGTAGAACCACAGCTCGCGCACCCTAGCGGGGTCCGGCGGGAGGATCATCGCCGCCCCCTTTTCTGCGCGCTGCGCTCGCGCAGGCGGTCGAGCCCGACCGCCTGCAGCGTCCCCAAGAGCGCCACGAACGCGTGCAGCGCGAGCCACACCGGAGCAGAAGGCTGCCAGGGGAGGGCGATGGCGAAGAGGTCGCGTTGCGAGAGCCACCACGCGAGCGCCTGGGGCACCATGTAAAGCAGGGGTGAGATGGCGACGGCGGGGTAGCGCCACGCGTAGTCGAGCCCCAGAAAACCCAAGAGCCCCGAACTCAGCAGCAAAGGAAGCATGACGAGCCAGTCTGGATCGCCAGTGAGAAGCCCGGCGACGGGCGCGAGCAGCGCGGCGGCGAAGGCGAAGGGGAGGCCGCCAAAGGCCAGGGCGGCGTAGCTTGAAGCCAAGATGCCCAAGCTGCGCGCGAGTAGGGGCAGCGGTGCGACGGCGACGACGATCGCTAGGAGCACCAGAAAAAAGCCGACGACGAGGCGCTGCGGCGACGGTGCGGGGCGCACGGTGACCCGCGGGGCGGCTCGAGGGGTCATGCGGGGGTGAGCTCCGGCAGCCGCGCGGCAAGCTCGGGGATAAGGCGCAAATAGGCGCCCGTCGAGGAGGTCGGATGTGCGGCGACCGCCTCCGGGGTCCCTTCGGCGACAATGCTGCCACCGCGCGCACCCCCGTCGGGGCCGAGGTCGACGATCCAGTCGGCGGTCTTGATCACGTCTAGGTTGTGCTCGATCACCACCAAGGTGTTACCCCCTTCGACGAGACGATGGAGCACACCGAGAAGCTTGCGGACGTCGTCGAAGTGCAGCCCCGTGGTGGGCTCGTCGAGGATGTAGAGCGTTTTGCCGGTCGAGCGTTTGCCGAGTTCGGCGGCGAGTTTGACGCGCTGCGCCTCCCCCCCCGAGAGCGTCGGGGAGGGTTGACCGATCTTAATGTACCCGAGGCCGACGTCTTGCATCAACTGCAGCTTGCGCGCGATGTTGGGGATATTCTCGAAAAAGTCGACCCCTTCGTCGACGGTCATGTCAAGCACGTCGGCGATCGAGCGGCCGCGGATCTTGACCTCCAGGGTCTCGCGGTTGTAGCGCGCTCCCTTGCACACCTCGCAGGGAACGTAGATGTCGGGCAGGAAGTACATCTCGACCTTGACCGTGCCGTCGCCTTTGCAGGCTTCGCAGCGACCGCCTTTGACGTTGAACGAAAACCGCCCCGGTTTGTAGCCGCGTTTGCGCGCTTCGGGCGCGCGGGTGAAGAGGTCGCGGATCTCGGTAAAGATCCCCGTGTAGGTCGCCGGGTTCGAACGCGGGGTGCGCCCGATGGGGGTCTGGTCGATCTCGATCACCTTGTCGATGTGCTCGGCCCCGTGGATGGCGCGGTGCGCTCCGGGCGTCTCTTTGGCGCGGTAGAGCCTTTTGGCGAGGCTCGCGTGCAAGATGCGGTGCACCAAGGTGGATTTGCCCGACCCCGAGGCGCCGGTGATGCAGGTGAGCGTGCCCAGAGGCAGCGCGACGCTCACGTCTTTGAGGTTGTGCTCCGTGGCGCCGACGATCGTGAGCGTTTTGCCGTTGCCGCTACGGCGCGTGCTCGGTACCTCGATCTTCTTCTCGCCGCGTAAGTAGGCAGCGGTGAGCGAGGTGGGGTGGCGCATGAGCGCCTCGGGGGTGCCTTCGGCGACGATGGTGCCGCCGTGGATCCCCGCCCCTGGCCCCAAGTCGACGAGGTAATCGGCGGCGCGCATCGTCTCCTCGTCGTGCTCGACGACGATCAGCGTGTTGCCGAGGTCGCGCAGGTGCAAAAGGGTCTTGAGCAGCCTCGAGTTGTCCCGCGGGTGCAGCCCGATGGAGGGTTCGTCGAGGACGTAGAGCACCCCCGTGAGGCCGCTGCCGACCTGCGTCGCAAGCCGGATGCGCTGCGCTTCGCCCCCCGAAAGGGTGTTCGCGCTCCGGTCGAGGGTGAGGTAGTCGAGCCCGACGTTCTCTAAAAAGCCCAAGCGGGCACCGACCTCACGCAGAATCGGCGCGGCGATCGAGGCGGCCGGTTCGGGGAGCGTCAGCTCGCCGAAAAAGCGCCGCGCCTCTAAAACCGTCAGGCTCGAGAGCTCGGCGATGTTGCGCCCCGCGACCCTGACGGCGAGCACCTCGGGTTTGTAGCGCGAGCCGCCGCACTTGGGGCACGGCACGAGCGACATAAAGGCCTCGATCTTTTCGCGCGCGTAGTCCGAGCTCGCCTCGCGGTAGCGCCGCTCGAGGTTGGGGATGACCCCCTCAAACGCCACCTGAAAGCGCATCGTCTCGCGGCCACCGCGCTTGTAGACGACCTCGATGGCCTCGTCGCTGCCGTACAAAATGGTCCTTTGCGCCCCCTCCGTCAGGTCCTTCCAGGGGGTTTTGAGATCGAAGTGCAGGTGCTCGGCGAGCGCTTTGAGGCGGTCCCAGTAGAACACCTTGTTGCCGTCACCCTTGCTCCCGCTCCAGGCGGCGATGGCGCCCTGTGCGATGGAGAGTTCGTCGTCGGGGACGAGCAGTTTGGGGTCGAACTCTTGGCGCGCGCCGAGCCCCGTACAGTGGGTGCAGGCGCCGTAGGGGGAATTAAAGGAGAACACGCGCGGCTCGAGCTCCTCGAGCGCGGTGCCGTGTTCGGGGCAGGCGAAGCGCTCGCTAAAGAGCTCATCGCGCCCCACGTCGGGTAGCGAGACCCGCACGAGGCCCTCGCCCTTATGCAGCGCGAGCTCGACCGACTCGGCGAGGCGCGCGCGGTCGTCGGCGCTGATGCGGACGCGGTCGGCGACGAGGTCGATGTCGTGCTTTTCGTACTTTTCGAGGTTGAGTTTGAGCGCTTCGTCGAGCGTCCTGACCTCGCCGTCGACGCGGACGCGGGCGAACCCCTCCTTTTTAAGCCCTTCAAAGAGCTTTTTGTACTCCCCCTTGCGGCCCCGCACGAGCGGTGCGAGTACGAGCGCGCGCTGCCCGGCAAAACGCTCCAAAAGCCGGTCGACGATCTCCGAGGCCGACTGCCGTTCGATGGGCCGGCCGCAGGTAGGGCAGTGGGGCTTGCCGGCGCGGGCGAACAGCAGGCGCAGGTAGTCGTGGATCTCGGTCACCGTCCCGACGGTCGAGCGCGGGTTGTGCGAGGTGGTCTTCTGGTCGATGCTGATCGCCGGCGAGAGACCCTCGATGGCGTCGACGTCGGGTTTGTCCATGAGGCCCAGAAACTGCCTGGCGTAGGCCGAGAGCGACTCGACGTAGCGCCGCTGCCCCTCGGCGTAGATGGTGTCGAACGCTAACGTCGACTTGCCGGAGCCGGAGGGGCCGGTAAAGACGATAAACGCGTTTCGGGGCAGGGTGGTCGAGACGTTTTTCAGGTTGTGGGCCCGGGCGCCGCGGATGGTGAGGTTCTGCAACGTGCCTCCCTAGAAGCGGGTCAAGCGCAGGGGTGCAAACCTGCGACTCATAGCGCGGCCGAGGAGCCCTCGGCCAAACAGTCGAGTATACCAAGCCCTTATAGAAGGGCCGTAACGTGGCGACGCGACTTGCGCTTAAAAAACGGCGCGCGCGGCACCAGGGCCGCGCGCACGGTGCCGGGCTGAGGCGCGCTAGGTGAGCCAGTGCGAGAGGTCGCGGCCGATGAGGTCTTGCAGCTCGAGGACGTCGCTGCGGTAGCGCTCGACGAGCTGCGCGCGCACGGCGGGGTCGAGGGGGGGTTTTTTCAGGTTGGCCGCCTCGATCTGCGCGATGAGGTTGAGTTTGAAGCGGCTGCGCACCGCAGCGGGCAGTGGCAGGAGCCGTTTACCGACCGTTTTGATAGGGTGGTTCCCTTTAAGAAAACGGTGCACGCGGTGCAGCAGCCTGTTTTTGGGCACGCCGGAGCGGTTGTACTGCTTCGTGGTGTCCGGGACGAAGCCGGGATCGACGCCGATGACGCGGTAGAGCTCCTGAACGAGCGCTAGGGGATCGCGCTGAAGGTCCTCGTAGAGGTAGACGTGGATCTGCGAGGGGTCAAAGACGGCGTAGTAGCGCGACAGCTGCTCGAAGTAGAACCCGGCGCGCGTGTAGTGCCACATGGGCATGTAGTCTTGGGCGATGCGCTCCTCCTCGAGCTGCAGCGCCGCCCCAAAATCGGTGAGGGTCTCGTTGCCCTCCCGAAGTTGGTGCAAAAAGGCCGAGTAAGCCCGCTCGATGGGGTTGCGCAAAATGGCGATGAGCTGCACCTCGGGGAGCGCTGCTCGGATGCGCTCGGCGGTGCCCGGGTAGTAGAGGTACATCGCCGAGGCTTCGCCCCTGGCCTGTGAGGGGGTCGCCGCCGTGAAGAGCGCTTCGTACGCTGAGCGGTCGGTGACCATGTACTTGGCTTTTTGGCGGTAGCCGGGGGCAGCCTCGAGGGACGCCCGGGGGGAGGGGTCGAAGGCGAAGAAGTGCGGCTCTTTAATGTCAGCGAGATAGATCTCGGGGTGCTGCTTGAGATAGATGTATAAGGAGCTTGTCCCCGACTTCATCGCGCCGATCACCAAAAAAGTCGGTAGCAGCCGGGAGCTTCCGTGGAGTTGCGGGGGGGGAGGGGCTTTCCGGAGGGTTTGCCTCGTCCCCTGAGCGGGAGCTATGTCGGCTTCAGAGGGCGAGCCGGCGAGATGGTTCATGGTTGTTATCCTAACAGGCCCCTACCTCACCGGAGGTACGAAGGTCATATGGCCGCCCGTGCGGGGGCGTCAACGCGAGCCGAGAAACCGTTCGGCAGCCGCGAGGCCCGACAGGTAAGCCGCCTCGAGCCGGTCGCCACCGCACCAGTCGCCGCAGAAGAGAAGCCCGTTGCCCCCGTCGAGGTAGGGCTGCGGGTGAGGCGTCACGACCCGCGCGTAACGCCAGCGGTGAACCTGGGTCCAGGCGGGCTGGGTAAGTGCTGCGCCGAGAGGAGCAGCTGCTCGCAGCATCAGCGGTGCAGCGGCGTCGGGCGTCTCCAGATACTGGGTGGAAAACGCGGGGGTAGCGTGCAAGACGAGGATGGTTCCGGGTGCCCGGGGGCGCTTGCTGCTGTCGTGTGCGATCCACGCCAAGGGGCCACCGTCCTCGACGTGGACGCCGCGCCACGCAGGTGGCGGGTGATCGGGGTATCCGGCGATCACGGCTAGGCAAGGGGCGAAACGGACGGCGGCCAGGGCGCGCTCGGCGTCCGGCGGGAGGGAGGGGCCGCAGACCTCGCGGGCCTGAGGAGCGGGCAGGTTGAGGAGCACGCGCGGGCTGAGGTGATGGCTGCCGTCCTCGAAAGTCAGCCGCCAGCCACCCCCGTCAGCGGGCGTCAGCTGCCTCACGCGCGCGCCACGGCGGACCGAGAGCTCCGCCGCGAGCTGTTTGCCGAGGGTGCTCAGGCCACTCGCGAAGGCGTAGCGGGGGTGCCCCGCTTCGGGTGGTATGAGGCTGCGGCCCTTGAGCGTGTGAAACCCCGCGCTCCAAACCCGAAGATCCCCCTCGGCCAGCCACGCCTCGACCTGCTCCCGAAAGCGTGCGTCTCGAGCCGTAAAGTACTGAGCGCCGTGATCGACTGGCGTCTCGCTAGCGCCCATCCGAACGCGCCTCGTCGCCGCCCGACCACCGACCCCGCGGCTCTTTTCAAAAACCTGTACCGTCAACCCTGCGCGCTTTAGCGCGCGGGCGGCGACGAGGCCACCGACGCCGGCGCCGACCACGGTGACATCGACGTTGGTAGCCGACACGCTCACCCCCTTATCTTCTCGGAAGCGGCGGCTGGCATGTGTGGGGTTTCTTTCCTTTAAGCGCCCACTCCGAAGCCTCGAGAAGGCGTAGCACAAAGGACGGCCGTTCGCGTGCGTGGTCCCTGTCCCGCCTCCTCGGCTAAGCGGACCCTCACGGGGCCGCAAAGCGCCCGAAGTCTCGCTAAATAGGTGGCCCGTCCATGGGCTCTAGTCCTATGACAGCAACCGGGCCGACGAACGCCGCACCGAAAGCCTAGGCGTAAGGGCGCTGCACCTCGCCGCGCCGAAACTTCTCGCGCGGGCTCGGGAGCTCATCCGCGCGGTAGACGTCCTCCCAGCTCCACCCGTCCTTTTCGACGAGTGCGAGCAGCAGACGGCGGTGCTCGTCGCGTTCTCGGGCCGCGCTAGGGTCTGTCTGACTGATTAGAGCCAGAGGATAATGGAGGCGACAAGCACGCCCGCGAGGTAGTTCCGACCCCGCTTGTCATAGCGGGTTGCTACAGCACGAAAGTCTTTAAGTCGGTTGATGCAGCGCTCAATGACGTTGCGCCCCTTGTACGCCTTGGTATCAAAAGCAGGTGGACGCCCACCTTTGGAGCCCTTGGCGAGCCGGTGCTTTTTGGCGTCTTCTCGCTCAGGGCTGATACAGCGAATGTTCCGTCGCCTCAACCCTTGGCGCTGCTTCTTAAAGCTGTAAGCCCGGTCCAAGCGGAGCTGTGAGGGGCGCTTTCGGGGTCGCCCTCTACCTAAACGTGGTACGTGTATCTCGTCGAGCACCCGCTCCAACCAAGCGGCATCGTTGCGTTGCCCGGCGGTCACGACAAGGGACAGGGGGCGAACCTTCCCATCAGCACAGACATGAACTTTGCTGGTATGCCCGCCACGCGAGTGGCCTAACCACTCATCTGTCAAGCCCCCCTTTTTTCGCCCTCGGCGGGCCGCTTTCTCGCACCTGCAGCGCTCCGGTGGGCTTTGATGTGACTGCTGTCCAAGGCCGCTCCGTCCCAGTCAATATCGCCTGTGGCGTCGGCATGCGCTTGAAGGGCTTGTAGGATGCGCTGCCAGTCACCGCTACGTTCCCACCTCGTGAACCGGTCCCAGCAGGTTTGCCAGGCTCCGTAGCGCTCAGGAACATCTCGCCAAGGTGCTCCAGTCTTGAGCCGCCACAAAATGCCGTTGATAACTCGGCGATGGTCAACGTAGGCGTGGCCGCGTTGGGGATTCGCAGGTAAATGCGCTTTTAACGCTCGCCACTGTTTCTCGCTTAAGTCCGTCCGTGCCATGCCTTTACCCTAAAACATCAGTCAGCCCTTCTGTCAGACAGACCCTAGCCGCGCTTTGGGTAGGGGCGTCGTGCGTGGGGAGACCGCGTTGACGCAACGCGTCGAGCGAGCGCAAGGGGGGCGCCTCATCGGCGGCCTCGAGGTGCGCCGCTTTGAGGGTCAGCAAAAAGGCGCCGATGGCGCGCTCGAGGGGGGCGAGCTCGGCCTCCTTGAAGCCGCCGTGCCCGGCGACGCCAGCGCGCAGGTAGCTGAGCGCCTCGTCGAGCACGGCGACCTGGATGGGGAGGGCGTTGTAGCGGCGTCCGCTGTGGAGGTAGTGAAGGACGGGGTACGCCAGATGTTGCTGCGAGATGGCGCTAAGCTGCGCGGCCAAGGTGCTGACGTGGGCGCCTAACGCCCTGCAGCTCTCGCCGTCGTAAGCCCGCGCGAGCAGGTCGAACGGGGTATCGCCGAGGCTCGAGATGTAGACCGCCGTGGCGCGCATCCCGACCGCCGCTTGCACCACGGAGAACAGAAAGGTGATCGACAGGGTAAAGAGGAAAAAACCGCTCATCGAGGCGAGGACGGCGAGCTGTTGCCAGAGGGGACCGGCGGGACGGAAGTCGCCGTTGCCGAGGGTGATCAGCGCGTATCCCGTAAAGTAGATGACTGCCCAGGGATCGGCCGGTTCTCCCCCTTGCGTCGTGAGCACCGACGGGCGGCCCTCCAGAAAGACCAGCGACCACCCTATCCAGAGCAGCAGCGCCCAGACGGCAACCGTAGCGAGCAGCAGACCGACGCCGGCGAGCGCGAGCGGGTGCTGCGTGTTGGCGCGCCAGTGCAACCAGAGAGCGGCGTGCCAGAGGCGCGCGGTCAGGCGTCCTGAGAGGGCGCCGTTGCGCGGCACCAGGGTCGTCGACACCACGTCGTGCAGGGTAAAGAGAATGAGGAGAGCCCCGACCAGCGCGAGCATACCCTATTTAACGCCCGTCATCCCGCGCCGGTCTAGCGCGACGTCCTCCGCCGCGCAACGGCGATAGCGGTTTGCGTCCATCCGGGGCGCGAACCTGTGCTCAGCTGCTCCGGAAGGTGCGTGCCAACCCCGACCAGGGTGGCATGTCCAACCAGAGGCGACGCTTTTGGGGCGCCCAAGCGCGTGGCGTCGGCGGGGACAAAACAAAAGGAGGAGCATCGCTCCTCCTTCTGGGGTGACCTTCGGCGGACGTGCGTGACAGCTCCCTTTCACCGCCGCGCGATGACCCAGACCGCGTGCACGATACCCGGGACGACGCCGAACAGCGTCAGGAGCAGGTTCAGCCAGAAGTGCTTGCCGAAACCGACGTGCAAAAACACCCCGAGCGGCGGTACCAAGACGGCGACGACGAGCTTGAGCAGGTCACCCATCCGCGCAGCTCACTTAGGCCGCGTGGGCGTCCGCAACATCTTTGGGCGAACCGGCGACCGCACCGAGCACGGCGACGACCGCGCCGAGCAGCAGACCCACGAAGGCCCAGATGAGCGTGGTGCCGGCAACGTCGGTGACCTCTTCAGCGGTCTGCGCGACTTGCTGCTGCAGCTGTCCGATCTGCTGCTCAAACGCCTGCACCTGCTGCTGGATCTCCTCTTCGGTGAGGTCGGAGTTGTTCGCTAAGAAGGTGGTGTACTCGTCGAGCGCTTCGGGCGACACGGGGCTCTCGCCGGCCTGCACGCGCTGCGTAATGCGCTGCACGAGCTCCTGGCCGGTCTGCTGCGGGTTTTGCACCCCGGCGTCGGCCAGCAGTTGGTTGACCTGCTGCTGGATGAAGTTCGCGTCGACGCCCTGCTCTTGCGCGGCGTCGGTCGCGGCGGGCGCCACGGCGGCCGCCCCTTGAGCGATCCCCGCGACGGTGCCACCAAGGAGGTTGGCGGCGCCGCCGATAAGGCCACCGATCGCCGTCGTCAGAAAGTAGAGCGTAAAGAGCGTCAGCACGCCCCAGGTCAGCAGCCCGTGCAGGACGCCGTCACCGCGGCGCGGCGAGCCCGCCAAACGGCCCGCGACGTAACCGCCCAAAAAGAGCGCGAGCAGGTTGGTGATGATGACGGCGACGATGCTGCCGGTGCCGAGTCCGGCGGTGGGGTCGGCGCTCGTGGCGGGGTTAAAGCTCTGCAGCCCGATCCCCGTAAAAAGCAGGGTGAGCAGCAGGGTCACCATGAGGGCGATGAGCGCCCCTGCGAAGACCGCGCCCCACGAGGTGCGGCGGACGGGGGTGCCGTCGTAACGGGGACCCGCGTAGTTGTTGGGGCGGTCGTTGCTGACGATAACTCGGTCGGTTCGTGCCATGCGTATTCTCCTCAATCGTCCATGTGCTGCGCGTTAGCGTCGCCCTGGCTGTGCGTCTAGGGCCGCGCAGCGGAGCCTAGTTGGTGTTGCGTTGCGTACCTTGCTGGTCGAGCTCCCGCTCAGCCGTTTCGGCGGCCTGCTGAGCGGTCTTCTGAGCGGCTTCGGCGGCCTGCTCGGCGGTTTTGTGCGCGGCTTCTTTGGCGCCCTCGACGAGCCCGGAGATCTCCTTTGAGGCCGTCTCCTTGACGCTTTCGAACGTCGCCCCGGCGACCTCTTTGACGCGTTCGACGAACTGATCGCTGCGCTGGCCGATAAGGGCGTCTTCGCGGCGCGTCCGCGGCAGGATAAAGGCGATCAGAGCCCCCAAAAGCACCGCGACGACGCCGACGATCAGGGGTTGCTCGTCCAAAAGGCGTTCGAAGCTGCGGCGTTTGCGCGCGCCCTGACGCTGTGCACCTTCAAAGTACTCACGACTGTCTCTCACGTTGACTCCCTCCGTTGCCAAGATGGTTTACGAGTTTTCTGTAGCACCCGCTACGACATTGTGACCCCCTTTACTACACCCGTGTTGGAGCAGCGCTACGTTGCGCTCCGTCAACCAGCGAGCGTGGGCGGGTCACGGTTCGGTGGCTCGAGCGGCGCTGCAAAAACGGTGAGCTAACGTCTGGGGCGGCTCGAGCGCATCAAGAGCCACGCCAGGCCGAAGCCGAGCAGCGTCGCTTCGGCCGGATGGCGCCTCAGCCGGTCGGCTAGCTGGGCGCCGAGGCGTTGCCCGCGTTCGACGAGGCTCTCGCGCAGCGCCCCGAGCGCCTCGCTCGAGGCGTCTTGAGCCTCCCCCAAGAGGCCGCTGGCGTCACGGCTCAACCCGGCGGGGGAGAGGCGGTAGCCGATGGCGTCGAGCTCATCGCTGATGCGCGCGCGGGTGCGGGCGATGTCGGCCTCAAGCTCGGCGATGCTCGCGCGTTCGTAAGAGCGGTCCTGGGCTGAGCGGCTCATCGTTGCGCCTCCCTGGAGGGCGCGTCGGGAGCGTCGCCCACGGGGTCGCCGCCACGGATGACGACGCGAGAACCCACCGCCTCCCCGGGCTGCGGGGTCACGCCGGGCGAGCGCATAAAACGCGCTGCGGCGACGCCCGCGAGGAAGAGGCTGCCGACGAAGAGCGAGCGGCGTTCGCGAGCGAACCTCTGGAGGTCGTGCAGGAGCTCCTCACCATTGCACCCCTGTAGGTAGCGCTCGACCGCTTCGGCCTCCTCGGCGATCCGGTCACCGAACGTCGCGAGGCTCGGCAAGCTGTCGGCGCGCAGCTGCGCGCTCCCGCGCCGCAGCGCCCTGGCTAGCCCGCCGACCCGTTCGGCGAGGCGGCCCCTGCCCCGCTCGAGGGCGTGAGCGCCGCGCCCCTGCAAGGTTTTGGCCGCACCCCTCACCTCCCTCGCCGCCTGCTCCGCTACCCCCTGGCCCCGTTTGCGGGCTTCGACCAAAAGGTCCTGAACGGCGTCCTTAGCTGCGAGGTGCTGAGGCGGGGTACCGAGCACGTCACGCGCAGCTTCGGCGCGGTCGCCTGAAACGTGGTCGGTTGAGGTTTCGTCGTGGTCCATCAGGCCCCCCTTCTGCGAAGCTGCTTTGGGTGTCGGGTTTTGTAAAAAGTCACTTCGCGTACTTTTTACCTCCTCCAATTATTGAGGAGGGCGTGAGAGACACCGTAGTAAGGCACACGGTAGGGGCTGAGGGCGACGGCGCGCGGGGGGCGGTGCGGCGACATCGAAGGCGCTCGGAAATCGCTACCATAAAGCCATGGCGAGAAGCACACGCGCTAAACGCGCCCGCCGCGCCGCCAAGCGAGCGGCCCGCGCCGACAAGCGCCCCGAGCCGAGCGTCGGGGAGAGGCTACTCATGCGTATTCGGCTCGAGGCCGAGCACAGGCACCGAGCTGCAGCGCAGCGCGCGGCGAGAGCGCGGCGCACCGAGGCGCGCCGCGACGCGCTCGCAAAAGCGCGGGGTGAGGTGTGAAGCTCGCGCTGCTCCCGCTTCTAGGCCCGTGGCACCTGCTCTACCCGCGCTACAACGCCGTGAGCGTCCTCGAGCTCGTGCGCGCCTTTGCGCCCGAAGCGCTCGCCCTGACCCCGCTCGTACCGGGGGCGCTGCGCGACCCGCGCTGGCAAGCGACCCCCGAGGTCGCCCTGCCGCTCAGCGTCGTGCCGTGGGCGCAGCGGCGCGCGCTGCCGCTCTACGAGGTGTTCGAGCCCTCCCCCGACGAGGCAGCGGAGAGCGACTTTCGGCGCTACTTGGAGGCGTACGAGACGACCCGCGCCACCTTGCGCGAGGTCGACGCGCCCCTCTCGGCGCTCGGCGAGCTGCTGCGCGCGCCGCTGACCCTGACGCGCGTGCGGCTCGAGCTGCTGCCGCTACTCGAGAGCTACCAGCGGGGGCGCGAAGCCGCGTTTGAAGATGGCCCGGGTACCGACTGGCTGCGTGCGCGCACGGCGGTGATGGCCGAGCGCGTGGCCGCGCTGCCGCACACCCGCGTGGCGGTGCTCGCGAGCGCCGAGCACCTGCCCTTCTTGCGCGAGGCGCTCGCGGCGCGCTTGGGTGACCCCGCGGTCTGGGAGGAGCTGCCCGAGCTGCCCGCCGAGCCGAGCGACGCGGTGCGCGAGCGCGCCCTGCTCGACGTCGCCTTTCGGGGCGAGGTCGAGGACCCGGGCGCCTTGATCGCGCAGCTGCGCACCCTGGAGCACCCCGAGGCGCGCTTTCACGAGGCGAACCTGCTGCTCGCCAACGGGCACATGGTCGAGGCGCTAGCGGCGCTCCGCGCGGGGGTGCAGGGCGACTTTAGCGCACCCTACTACCTGCCGGGGTATCTGCTCGCGCGCCTCGGACAGGTCTGTGACCTCGTGGGGGAGCGCGACGAGGCGCGGCGCGCCTACCGCGGGGTGTTGGCGCTCTCGTGGGCGCCCGACGAGGCGGTCGCGGCGGCGCGCGCCGGGCTCGAGGCGCCCTTCGAGGGGCTCGTCGAACCGGCGGGCTCACCGGCGGCCGAAGGGTGGCGCTAGTGCGCGCACCCGCGCCGCCCAGAGCGGGGCCGCTGCAGCTGCAGGGATACAAGACGGCGCTGCCCTACGCGTACAGCTTCGGGGAGTTTCCGACGCTCGAGCTGCTCACGCACCGCCCCGAGCACGCCCTGCGCGTCGTCGCCCACACCAAGGGGCTCGGGCGCCGCGGCGTGGCAGCGGTCCGCGCGCGCTGCGAGGCGCGCGGTCTCCCCTTTGAGGTCAACGACCGCGCCGTCGAGCGGCTGTCGCACAAGGGCAACGTCTACCTCTTCGGGGTGTTCGCCAAGTACGCGGCGCCGCTCGCGCGCGAGCGCAACCACCTGCTGCTGGTGAACCCCAGCGACAACGGCAACGTGGGGACGATCGTACGCACGATGCTCGGCTTCGGGGTGCGCGACCTCGCGCTGATCGCGCCCGCCGTGGACCTCTTCAACCCGCACGTGGTGCGCGCCTCCATGGGGGCTACTTTTGCAGTGAATTTCGCGTACTTCGCCTCCCTAGAGGTGTACCGCGCGGCCCACGCGCACCGGCTCTACCCCTTTATGCTGGGCGGTGCAAAAAGGCTCGGCGAGGTGCGCTTCGAGGCACCCTACACGCTCGTCTTCGGCCCCGAAGGGGCGGGGTTGCCGGAGGCGTACCGCGCATTCGAGAGCGTGCAGATCCCGCAGAGCCCGCTCGTCGAGTCCCTGAACCTGGCCGTGGCGGTGGGTGTCGCGCTCTACGAAGCGGCGCGGGAAACCTCTGAGGGGTGATCCCGCGCCGCGTTGACAGGTGGGAGGCTTGTGGCGTGTGGCCTGTGGGCTCCTACAAGCCACGTACCACGCGCCACTGGCCCCTCGCGACTACCCCTCCGACGCCGCGTCGGCGTAGAACGGCCGGTCGGCCGCCGCGTGCTCGCGCAGCAGCTCGGCGGGTTTAAAGCGCGGGCCGTGGTCGCGCTCGAGCTTTTCAAGCCGCTCTAAAACGGTGCGCGGCCCCAAACGGTCGGCGTACCAGAACGGCCCCCCCAGAAAGGGCGGGAAGCCGAGGCCGAACACGGCGCCGAGGTCGCCGTCGCGCGGCGAGCTGAGAACGCCCTCCTCGAGGCAGCGAAACGCCTCGTTCATCATGATTAGCGGCAGGCGCTCCTGGATGCGTTCCCTTGCGACCTCCTTGCGCGGGGCGCTAAAGAAGCGGTAGACCTCCTCGTTGACCGCCTTTTCCCCCTTTTTGCCGCTGCTGTAGTCGTAAAAGCCCTTGCGGTTTTTGCGCCCCAAAAAGCCCGCGTTCATGAGCGCCTCGCCCCCCTCGGCGAGCGCGATCCCGCGTTCGGCGAAGGGCGCTTTCAGAACCCCGTTGATCTTCGCCCCGACGTCGATCCCGACCTCGTCGAGCAGGGTGATCGGCCCGACCGGGAAGCCGAAGTCTTTGATCGCGCGGTCGATGTCCTGGACGCGCGCCCCCTCGTCGAGCAGCACGAGCGCCTCGTTCATGTAGAGCGCCAGGATGCGGGTGGTGTAGAAGCCGGGGGCGTCGCCGACCACGATGGGCGTCTTGCCCTGCTCGAGGCCCACCTGCAGCGCCGTCCCGAGCACCCAGTCGGGGGTGGCGTCCGTCTTGATGATTTCAAGTAGCGGCAGCTTCGGCACCGGCGAGAAGTAGTGCATCCCGATGACCTGCTCGGGGCGCCTAGAGGCCGCGGCGATCTCGCGGATGGGGATCGACGAGGTGTTGGTGGCGAAGATGAGCTCCTCCTGGGCGACCGCCTCGACCTCTTTGAGGACGCTGCGTTTGAGCTCGACGTCCTCGAGCACGGCTTCGATGACCAGGTCGGCGCGCTTAAAGGCGGCGTAGTCCTCGACGGCGGTGATGCGCGCGTCGATCACGTCGCGTTCAAAGGCGCTGCGGCCCTTGCCGACGCGTTTGTCGAGCTCCTTCCAGACGCTCCCCTTGCCTTTGACGGCGACCGAGAGGTTGCGGTCTTTGAGGATCACCTGGTGTCCCGCCTCGGCGCTCACCTGCGCGATCCCCGAACCCATGAGCCCCGCGCCCAGGATGCCGACCGTGCGCACCGCCCTCGCGGCCTCGGCGTAGGGGTTTTTCTCGGCGGCGTTTTTGGCGAAAAAGAGGTGCACGAGCGCCTTGGACTCGGGGGAGAAGACGAGCTCGGCGAAGTTGCGCGCCTCGGCCTCGAGCCCCGCTTGCATCCCCTGCTCCTGCCCGATGCGGATCGTTTCGATGATCTTGACGGGGGCGGGGAGGTTGCCACGCGTCTTTTTCTGCACCCCTTCGAGCGCCTGGCGGTAGATGAGGCGGTTTAAGGGGGTGCGCTCGAGCAGCGCACTGCGCAGCCCCTTAAGCCCCCCCTGGGCGCCACCCCCCGCCTTGCGCGCGGTGACTTCGCCCGCAACGAGGCCGCGAACCGCCGCCTTGGCGGCCGCGACGAGCCCCTGCGGGTGACTGAGGGCGTCTACGAGCCCCATTTTGAGCGCCGGTTTGGCGTACACCGAGCGGCCCGTGAGCGCCATGTCGAGCGCCTGCTCCACCCCGACGAGCCGCGGTAGGCGCTGCGTACCGCCGAGCCCCGGCAGGAGCCCCAGGGTCACTTCGGGGAGCGCGAACTTGGTCTTGGGGTGCTGCGAGGCGACGCGGTAGTGGCAGGCCAAGATGAGTTCAAGCCCGCCCCCGACCGCCGCGCCGTGCACCGCCGCGACGACGGGTTTGTTAAGGGCGTCGAGTCGGTTAAAGAGCGCGTGGCCCTCGTGGATGAGCGCCGTGACCTGCTCGGGGCTCTCGAAGGTGCGAAAGGCTTTGATGTCCGCCCCGACGACGAACGAGTCGCGTTTGCCGCTGCACAGCACGGCGCCGCGCAGCGCCTCGTCGCGCTCGAGTTCGTCTAGGACGGTGGCAAACTCGCGCATCGCCTCCTGCGAGAGGGTGTTGACGCGGCTGTCGGGTTGGTCAAAGACGATCACGGCGACGTCATCGTCGCGGTCGAGTCTAAAAAAGCGCAGCTCCATCACGCTCTCCCTTCAAAACGTTCTACCAGCATCGCGTGGCCGAGCCCCCCGGCGGCGCACGCCGTGACGAGCGCCAGGGTGCCGTCTTCGGCCTCGAGGCGGTGGGCGGCGGTCGTCAGCAGCCGCGTCCCGGTGGCGCCGAACGGGTGGCCGAGCGAGAGCGACCCACCCCAGCGGTTGAGCCTGTCCAGGTCGACGTCGCCGACGCGGCCGCTGCGGCCCAAGCGCTCGCGGCCGAAGGTGTCGGACTCCAGCGCGCGCAGCACCGCCAGCACCTGCCCGGCAAAGGCCTCGTGGATTTCGATGACGTCGACCTCGCGGAGCGTCACCCCCGCTTGCTCGAGCACCTTGGGGGTGGCGTAGGCGGGACCCAAGAGGAGCTCCTCGCCGGGGTCTTGCGCGACGTAGGTGTAGTGTCCGAGGCGCGCTTTGGGGGTGTAGCCGAGCGCGATCGCCGTCTCCTCCTCCATGAGGAGCACCGCCGAGGCGCCGTCGGTCAGCGGCGACGAGTTGCCCGCGGTGACGGTACCGAAGGGTTTGACGAAAACGGGTTTGAGCGCGGCGAGCTTTTCAAGGCTCGAGTCGGCGCGCACGGTGTTGTCGCGGGTGTGCAGGTCGAACGTGGGGGGGGTGGCAGTCGGCAGGATCTCGTCGCGCAAGATGCCGTCGCCGGTGGCTTTAGCGGCGAGCTGGTGCGAGCGCAGGGCGTAGGCGTCTTGCTCCTCGCGCGTGACGCCAAAGCTCGCGGCGAGCTTGTCGGCGCTCTCACCCATGGTTTCGCCCGTCGAGTACTCCGCGACCTTGGGCGCCCGCGGCAGCAAATCTGAGGGCGACATACCGGCGAAAAGCTTGCGGTAGTCCAGCGGCGAAGCGTAGCGCTGCGCTTCAAAGAGGCGTTTACGCACCTCCAAGGGAAACTGCGGCGGCACGTCGGAGAGCATCTCGACGCCCCCCGCAACGGCGATATCGGCCGCCCCCGAGCGGATCGCCTCGGCGGCGCTCGTCACCGCTTGGTTGGCCGAGATGCAGGCCATCGTCACCGTGTGGGCGGGTACGCGGTGCGAAAAGCCGGCCCCGAGGGCGGCGTCGCGCGCCACGTTGCTCGTCGCGACGTTTTGCACCACCGTCCCCATGACGACGTAACCGACCGCTTCCGGGTCGAGGGCGTTGCGGGCCAACAGGCCCTTTAGCGCAAGCCGCGCCAGGTCGTAGGTGGTGAGCCCCAGGTAGGCCGTACCGGAGCGCATGAAGGGGGTGCGCACGCCGTCGACGAGCACGACGCGGCGCTCCCGTGAGGGTTGAGAAACCTTGGTCATGACCCCACTGTACCTGCTTCTTTATGAAAGGGCGGTTGGTGGGGGTGTTCTACGCCCTCGTGGGGAGCTTGAGGGGCGCGCCGCCGCGCCCCCGTAGAGGCTAGGCGATGCACATCACCGTCAACATGGTTATCAGGCGTCACAGTCACACATGCCTGTTTTGGCTATACTGCAGCGCATAAACTCACAGGCTTTTGCCAGGGCTACCCCTTACGCCCGGAGCGCAGCCGTGCTAGAATTGTGGCCGACCCGACATATGGTCGGGCGTCGCCCTTAGTATCGTGGCGGCTGTAGGACGGGCGTTCACCCTTGTGCGCAGGGGGCGCGTTCGTTGAACCGCTCGACATGCGCGAACTTCATCTCACGTAGGGGGAAGCATGAAAAAAGTTGCTCTGCTGTTGGTGATCGGTCTTTTCCTCGCTCTCGGCGCTGCGGCGACCACGCAGCAAGAGACCGGCACGATGACGGGCGGCATGATGGACATGGCCATGATGACCGGTGGTGACGTCATCGCGGCCGTCGAGGCGGGCACCATGACCGGTGGCGACGTGCAGCAGGCGATCGCCATGGGGATCATGACGGGCGGCGACGTGCAGGTGCTGCTCGACCGCGGCCTCATGACCGGCGGCGACCTCGGCATGGACATGATGGACATGGAAGAGGGGAACGACGGCAACTAAGCGCTCGGTTCGGGCGTGGGTCGTGTAGGCGACCTGTCACCAACGCTGTAAAAACGTTGCAGAGCGCGCCGGGCATCCCCGGCGCGCTCTCTATTTTCCCCCCTTTAGCCTAGTCTCGTTCTATCCCCAGGTTACCTCAAGGTTCGCCTGCGCCCCGCAGCGCCGCGATCAGCGGTCGCAGGAGCTCCCCTTTGAGTTTTAGCGCCGCGCGGTTGACGACGAAGCGCGCCGACGAGTAGAGCAAGACGTCGAGCTCTTCTAAGTGGTTGGCGCGCAGCGTGCTGCCGGTTTCGACGATGTCGACCACGGCGTCCGCCAGCCCGGTCAAGCAGGCCAGCTCGACGTTGCCCGCGAGCTTGACCACTTCGGCGCTGAGGCTGCGGCTCTGCACGTAGCGCCGCGCCACGCGCGGGTACTTGCTGGCGATGCGGCGCACCGGCCCCGACGCCCCGCGCGGGCGGATGAGCGACAAACGGCAGCGGGCGAAGCCGAGGTCGACGGGTTCGTAGACGTCTCGGTTGGCCTCTAAAAGCACGTCCTTGCCGACCACCCCCGCGTCGGCGACGCCCAGGTCGACGTAGGTCGGCACGTCGGTGTTGCGCATCTCGATGATCACCGCGTCGCCAGCGTCGTAGCGGAGGGCGCGGCCCGCGGCGGGCAGCTCGAGCTCAAGCCCCGCCGCCCGCAACCGCGCGACGCTCTCTTGCATCACGCGCCCTTTGGGGAGCGCGAGGGTGAGCTTCTGAGCGGTCATCTCAGCCACGCACACCCTCCAAAAGGGCGAGGAGCTCGTCGTAAAGGGGCCTTTCGGGGGTGAGGGGCTCGAGCCCTTCGGGGAGCAGCAAGTAGGCGATACCGCGCGCCTTGGCGTAGCTGCGCAGCTCGCTGACCTCTGCGCTCAGCGCCCGCTCGACCCGGAAGCCCCGCGCCCGCAACCGCCGCGCCCCCTCGTCGTCCAGGCTCAAGACCAACGGGGGCGCCTCGCCGGAGACCTCCGGCAGCGCCGAAAGGAGCCGCTCCAGACCGACCGCGAACCCCGCCGCGAGCGGCAGCAGCGCCCCGTCGTAGCGGCCCCCGCCGAGGAGCGGCTGGCCGAAGTCGAAGGTGTAGGCGCGAAACATCACGCCCGTGTAGTAGGCGAGCCGCCGCGCCATCCCGAGGTCCAAAAGGAGCTCGCTGCGGTTTTCAAACTCCTCTAACACGGCCTCGAGGTGCTCGCACGCCGCCCGCGTCTCCGGCCACGGCGCGAGCCGCCGCGCCGCCCCAAGCACCCGCGCGTCGCCGTAGAGGTCGGGGACGGCGAGGAGCGCCCGCTCGAGGTCGCTCGCGAGCCGCAGCGGTTCCAAAAGGGCTTTGAGGGTTGTGGGGTCCTTGCGGTCGATGGCGTTGGCGACGGGGCCCTGGAGCGCTTCGGGGAGTTCGGCGAGCTCAAAAAGGCGCCGGACGAAGCCGGGGTTGCCGATCTCGACGCGCGGGGTCAAGCCGACCGCGCGCACCGCCTCGCGCGCGAGGTGGATGAGTTCGGCGTCGGCGCGGGGCCCGGAGACGCCGAGGAGCTCGAGCCCCACTTGGGTGAACTCGCGGGTGCGCGCGATGTCGGGGACCACCGTGCGCCAGAGCCCACCGGCGTACTGGAGCCGCAGCGGCCCGGGAAGCCCCTGCGGGTAGTTGTAGCGCACGAGTTTGGCGAGGGCGAAGGTAAAGTCGGCGCGCAGCGCCAAAAGCTCGCCGTCGGGGCCGGTGAGCTTAAACGAGCGCTCGGCGACCGGGTGGGCGGGGTCGAAGCGCTCCAAAACGGGCACGTCGACGCGCTCGTAGCCCCAGCTCGAAAAGAGCGCGCGCAGCGTCCCCACGGCGCGCCCCCGCGCGGCGCTCTCCTGGGCTAGGGCGTAACGGGTGCCTTCGGGGGGGGAGAGCTTCACAACGGCTAGCCTACCGCGCGGCGCGCGGGGCGGCTAGGGGTCATTATAAGCATGTTGGCCTCTAGCGCCTTTATGGCAAGTGGCGTTGGGTTGGATACGTAACCAACAGTGCAGAACGGGTTCGGCACACGCATCCTGAAGATGCTACCTGCCTATCGATGGTCGGCGTTTGAGCAACCCGCTAGTCAACCTCACCGTTAGGACCGCACTGTCACGAGACGGGCAGCGGCTTCTCCCTCCCCGCCAGGATGTGCACGTGCGTGTGAAAGACCTCCTGTCCCGCCCCAGGGCCGACGTTGATCACCAAGCGGTAGTCGGTGAGGCCGTTGTGACGCGCGGTGCGCACCGCCGCCGCCATAAGCCCCCCTACCGCTTCCGGTCCCTCGGCGTCGAGCATCTCGTCCAAGCGGGGGCTGTGCTTTTTGGAGATCACCAAAAAGTGCACGGGCGCCTTGGGAGCGATGTCTTTGAAAGCCAGGTACTCCTCGTCTTCGTAGACGCGCTCGGCGGGGATCTCGCCGTCGATGATCTTTTGAAAGACGCCTTTTTCGCTCATGATGCTCCTCGCTTTGGGTGTAAGCGCCCTAGCGGTTGCCTGCTCCCGCGGGCGGTCTGGGTGTCGCCTTATCTAACCACGACGCCCCCGCGCCTGCAGCGAGCGGCGACGCTGTTTTTGCGAGCGCTCGGGTCACCCTAGGCGCGCTGCGGGAGGGGGCTGCGTGAAACGCCCGTGACCCTACGGGTTGACGGTGATGGGCTCCCCGTAGGGCAGACCGTTTAGCGTCAGCGTAAAGGTGATGGGGCCGGGGGCGGTCGTCAGCCAGATCCCCGTCAGCTCGTCGCCCCCCGAGACGAGCCGGTCACGGAGCACGACGGTGCGCTCGCCCGCGAGCGTCTGCGCGGTGACGAGCGCGCGCTGCGCCGGGATCCCGGGCTCGAGCACCCAGCGGTAGCGCGCGCGCCGCACCTCGCCGCGGTGAACGCGGGCCTGTGGCGTCGGCAGCGGGAGCGGTTGGGGGTGGACGTTGAGGGTAAGCGCGACGCGCTCGGTGAGGGGACTTCCGGGGGGTGGGTCTTGCATCACCACCCCTTCGGGCAGCTCGAGGGTGCTGACCTGAGCGGCGACCTCGGCGCGGGCGCCTAGCGCTCGGGCGCTGCGCTGCGCCTCGGCGAGGGGCAGACCGGTAAAGTCGGGCGTGCCGCCGACGCTAGGCGCCCTGCTCTCAGACGCGCCCGCGACCGTCAGGCGCAACCGGGTGCCGTCGCGGGGGAAGGGGACGCGTGGCGGGAGGCTCTGCGCCAACACCGTATCCGGTGCGCGCCCACTGCCGTGAACCCGTTCGACGAGGGGCGGTGCCAACCCCGCGAGCTGCGCCAGCGTCAGCGCGTCGGCGAGCGGTAACCCCGTCAGGTCGGGCAAAAAGGTCACCTCCCCCTTGGGACCGTCGCTGACGAGCAGCGCGACGCTGCCGCTGAGCGGGGCGGGCGCGCCCACCCCTGGGGCGGGAGCTAGAACGGTCCCCGTGGAGGCGTCGGCGTGAACGCGCGCGACCTCGCCGACGCTGAGCCCGTGCGCGGCGAGCGTCCGTTCGGCTTCGGCGAGCGACTGACCGCGCAGCTCGGGGACCATCTGGGGGGACGGGTGCCCGGGCGGTGCGTATCGGAGGTTGACGGTGCGCCCAGGACGCAGGAGGGTGCCGGCTGCGGGGGTGAGCTCGAGCACGGTGCCCGCAGCGGCCTCCTCGAGGGACGCGTCGCGGGGTGCGACGGGTACGGCGGCAACGGCCAAGCCGAGGGTGTGGAGCACCTCCGCGGCGCGGTTGACCTCCGCGCCGCGCAGCTCGGGGACGGTGACGGTGCCCGTTTGGACGGTTCGGTAAAAGCTCACGAGGAGCAGCCAGCAACCGGCGAGGGCGAGCGTGATGCCGAGCAGCGCGGGGCGCAGCTCCCAGCGGTCGGGACGAGCACGCGCGAGCGCCGCGGGTTTGGGCGTCGCGGCGCGCGCCTCCGCGAGCGGGGCGCTGCGTGGGGGCAGTGTGGCCGATGGCAGCACGAAGGGCAAACCGTAGAGCTGGACCTTGCCTGCAGCGTCCAGACGCACGTCGGCCTCGGTGAGGCTGCCGTGCGGCGGCAGCGCCGCCGTGAGGGCGTCGCGGGTCGCGGGGTCGAGCTCGGCTGCCGTCAGCCGGGCCGTCCCCGGTGGGGCGAACCACGCGACGTAGTAAGCGCCGGGGCGCGCTACGAGGTCGTACACCGCCGCCAGACCCTGGCGTTTAAGCGCCCGCAAGGCGGCGCGGTAGCGCTCGAAGGCGCGTTCGTCGTCGGGGGTGCGCAGGTCGTACCAGACGATCTGCACCGCCGTACCGTCGGGGGCCGTGCCGCCGAAGAGGGTGCTGTGGGGGGTGATCTCGCGTTCGGCGGTGATCTCGTATTTGCCGTCAAGCACCCCAGGCCCCCTCGAGCTGCGTACCGAGCCCCGCTAGGGGGGGGCGAAGGGGGGAGAAGTGGCGTCGTCTGGGCATCGTCAACACACCGCACGCAGGTGCCTGGTCGTTGAAGGCGCGACCCGGGGGCTGCCTGCAGTCATCAGTATGACGCGTTTGGGTGAGCGCCGCGTTGACGCCACGGGGTACCCCACGGTCACCGCACCTTCTACGCTCAAAGCGCAGGTGTGAGGATCCCGAGGCCAGCGTCGGTTCGAGGTCGCCACCGCTGACAACGCGCCAAGCGCGTCCGGTGGGCCAGCGGTCCACGAGCGCAACGGTAAGGAGCGCCGAAGCGCTCCTTGGGGTGAGGTGAACGGGTTGGGGTGCGTCGCGTTAGCTGCGCGGGCCTTCGGGCGCCGGCCGCGTGTCGATGGCGGGGCCGCTAGAGCGCCCCTCGGCTTCGCGGCGGCGCTGCTTGTCGGCTTCGGCGGCGCGCTGCGCGGCGGCGGCCATGCGGCGCTCGGCGGCTTCGGACTCCTCGACGATCATGCGGGTGATCTCCTCGGCACTCGCACCCTCTTTGGCGCGTTCAAAGGCCTTCATCACCAGGGTACCCTCGACCGTCTCGCGCTGCAGCAGCGCCTCCGCAACCCCCCGTACGGCGGTCCAGTTCTCCTCGATGACGGTCTCGGTCGTGCGGTAGGCCTCGGCCAGGATGGTGGTGACCTCCTCCTCGAGCTCGCGCGCGGTCTCCTCGGAGAAGTCCTTGCGGCGGCTGATCTCACCCCCCAAGAAGACCGGCCCCTGATCGGAGCCCCAAGCGACGTACTCGGGCCCACCCATACCGAGGTCGAAGACCATCTGTTTGGCGATGTCGGTGGCCTGTTTGAGGTCGTTCGAGGCGCCCGAGGAGATCGTGCCGGTGAGCTTTTTCTCCGCGACGCGGCCGCCGAAGGCGACGATCAGCTGCTGCTGAAAGCGTTCGCGCGAGAAGAACATCTCCTCTTTGGCCAAAGGCGCCATAAAGCCGCCCGCGCCGCCGCGCGGCATGATGGTGACCTTGCGGATCTGACCGAGGTCGGGCTGCGAGGCAAAGGCGACCGCGTGCCCCGCCTCGTGAAAGGCCAAGATCTTGCGCTCCTCCTCTGTCGGGACGAGCGAGCCGCGCCGGAGGCCGAGCACGATGCGGTCGAGCGCCTCGTTGAAATCCGCCCAAGAGATCACCTGTTTGCCGCTCCGCGCGGCGATGAGCGCCGCCTCGTTGGTCAGGTTTTCGAGGTCGGCCCCCGAGAACATCGGGGTCGCGCTCGCCAAGCGTTCGATGTCGACGTCGTCAGCGATGGGTTTGTTGCGCACGTGCACGCGCAGCACCTGCGCGCGCTCGCGCAGCGTCGGCAGCCCGATGGTGACCTGGCGGTCGAAGCGGCCCGGGCGCAAGAGCGCGGGGTCGAGGATGTCCGGACGGTTGGTCGCGGCGATGATGATCACCGAGGTGTCCTTTTCAAACCCGTCCATCTCCGAGAGGATCTGGTTGAGTGTCTGCTCGCGCTCGTCGTGACCGCCGCCGATACCGGCGCCGCGGCGGCGCCCGATGGAGTCGAGCTCGTCGATAAAGATGATCGCGGGGCTCGCCTTGCGCGCCTCCTCAAAAAGGTTGCGCACGCGGCTCGCGCCGACCCCGACGAACATCTCCATAAATTCGCTGGCTGAGACCGTTAAAAAGGGGACCCCTGCCTCGCCGGCGACCGCGCGAGCCAGGAGCGTCTTCCCCGTACCCGGGGGGCCGACGAGCAGCATCCCCTTGGGGATCTCCGCGCCGATGCGCAGGTACTTCTGCGGGTTTTTGAGAAAGTCGACGACCTCTTTGAGCTCTTGTTTGGCCTCTTCGTGGCCGGCGACGTCTTCGAAAGTCGTCTTGACCTTGTTTTCGCGGCCGTAGGTCTTCGCTTTGGACTGGCCGAACTGCATGACTTGGCTCGAGCCACCCTGCGCCCGCATAAAGATAAACCAGAAAAAGGCGATAATGAGCAGCACCGGCAAAAAGCCGACGATGAGCCCGAGCCACGGCGACGGGGCGCGCCCCCTTACCTCGACGTCGTTCGCGCGTAGAAGCGGCAGCAGCTCGCTGTCTTCGACGGGGAGCGCGGTGGTCTGAAAGCTGCTGATCACCCGTGTCTGACCCGCTTCGTCGATCTGCGTCTCTTCGCGCAGCTCGCCGCGGATGGTGTTCTCTTCGAGCACCACGGAGGCGACGCGGCCCTCTTCGACGAGCTGCGTAAACGTCGAGTAGGTGATCTCGCTCCCCGGCGGCCGGGCGCTGAACTGGTTGAAGATCACCACCCCGAGGACGATCAGGATGACAAACAGCCAAGGGTTAAACGGTCGTTTCAAAGGAGCCTCCACGGGGCGCGCTGCGCCTGCAAGGGCACGTCGCCCGAGGGGGACGTGCTTGGGAAACGGCTGGGCGCGGCCTCGTCAACTGTTAGAGCATGGTAGCATCTGGGCCCGCGCGCGGTGTAAGCCAAGGGACCAAAGTCGCCTTCGCGCGCGCTGCGCTCCCGTCGTGCTCACCGGGCGTGGCGTGACGCTCGTGGGGCCGCGCTGAGCTTCGCGAAGCGGCTGAACCCGCCGAGGGTTGCGCGCCGCCAAAGTGGGGTCTAGGTCCTGCAGCCGACGCCCCAAGAGCGGAGCGCCCGTAGCGCGCCCCTAGGCCCAACCTCGAGGCCAGTGGAATAGGGCAGGAAGGAGCGATAGCGTTCCCGACGGCGCGCTACGGACGACGAGATCCTGCTGGGTTCGCCGGTCGGGGTGCCTTCACGGGCACCCGACTTCGTTAGCGCTGCGCCCCAACCATCCCCCTAGAGGCGTGACGCGCGGAGCCACGGGGTCAAGCCACCTAGGTCAAGCCACCTAAGGTCAAGCCATCTCGGTTCAGCTACCTAGCTCTGGTGACCCTCGCGCTGCGTCCAACCGGCGCTTAAGCGCCCGGTAGGCGCGCGTGCGGACCACACGCTGCGGGTCACCGATCCTCAAAGGCTCGCGTGGGTGCTAGGGGCGAGTCGCTAGCGCCATCGACGGAGTCCAACGGGGCCTAGGCGAAGCGGTAGCTCTTGGGCACCACCACCACGCCGCGCTCGGTGACCGTAAAGCCGCGCGCCCGGTCGTCGGCGTGGTTGACGCCGATCTGCGTCCCCTCGGGGACGCGGACGTTTTTGTCGATGATGGCGTTGCGGACCACGCAGTGCCGCCCGACCTCGCTGCCGTCTAGGATCACCGAGCGCTCGACGAGGCTGTACGAGTTGACCCGCACCCGGCGCGAGATGACCGAGTTGCGCACCGTCGCGCCGGAGATGATCACCCCCCCGGCGATCAGCGTGTTAAACGCCTGCCCGCGGCGGTCGCTGGTCTCGTGGACGAACTTGGCGGGGGGGGAGAACTCGGCGGCGGTGCGTAGCGGCCACTCGGGGTTGTAGAGGTCGAACTCGGGTTTGACCGCGACGAGGTCCATGTTGGCCTCCCAGTACGAGTCGAGCGTGCCGACGTCGCGCCAGTAGGTGTTCAGCCCCTCCTGCCCGGGGATGGGGTTTTGAGCGAAGTCGTAGGCCATGATCTTGTAGCCCTCGTCGAGCGCCATCGGCAGGACGTCTTTGCCGAAGTCGTGTTCTGAAGCCTCGTTGGCCGCATCTTTGGTGAGGAGCTCGACGAGCGCCTCCGTGCTAAAGACGTAGTTGCCCATCGAGGCGAGCGCGTGGGTGTCGCGGCCGGGGATCGGTTTGGGGTTCTGCGGTTTTTCCTGAAACTCGGTGATCTGAAAGTTTTGGTCGACTTGCAGCACGCCGAAGCGCGTGGCGTCCTCCAAAAGCGTCGGGTAGGCGGCGATGGTCACGTCCGCCGCGCTGTCTATGTGCTGCTCGATCATGTGGCGGATGTCCATCTTGTAGATGTGGTCGCCCGAGAAGATCGCTACTAAGTCGGCGTGGTTGTTGTGAACGAGGTGCAAGTTCTGGTAGATGGCGTCGGCGGTGCCGCGGTACCACTCGGCGCCGAGCTCGTCGTAGCGGTACATCTGCGCGGGCGCTAGGGTGATAAAGTAGTCGCTCAAAAAGGAGCCGAAGCGCCAGTGGCGCTGGATGTGTTCGGTCAGGCTCTGCGCTTTAAACTGCGTCATCACGTACATGCCGTAAATCTGCGAATTCATCATGTTGTTGAGGGCAAAGTCGATGATGCGGTATTTGGCGCCGAAGGGCACGGCGGGTTTCGTGCGCTTAGAGGTCAGCGGCTCGAGCCGCGTCCCTTTGCCCCCGGCGAGAACCATCCCGAGCACCTTTTTGCGGTTTGACATCCTGCTCACGCGACCCCTCCAAAAGGGCTGCCGCCCCCACCAAGACCCAAGCACGTCCACGGGGAGCGTGCAGCGCGCTAAACGGCTTCTACCGTCACTATAGCCCATCCCGTCGGCGCGCGGGCGTCCACGAACCGCTTCCGAACCGTCCGCAACCAACCCTGCACGAACGTAGCCAACGGGGAGCCGAGGCGGCCAAAGAGCGCCTACAATGGGGGGGTGGAGCACCTCCTGGAGTACCAAGACTACGTCTTAGCCTACCGTTTGCGCGCCCTCGTCGGGGGGCGGACGCGCCCCCAGACGCCGTACCTGTCGCTGCCCGAGTACGCGCGCAAGCGGCTCGAGCGTCAGGCGCTCGCGAGGGAGGTCTTAAAAGAGCGCGACTACCGCGAGGGGTTGCGCCGCGTCGAAGCGCTTACCGAGGCCATCAACTTCGGGTTTTGGCACAACCCGGGGGAGAGCATCGAATTTTTGCGCCGGACCATCGAGCAGGGGGGGTGCAGCGCGCTCGAGTCGCCCGAAAACTTTATCGCCGCGCTCCTCACGCGCCGCGAACAGGCGGCACTCAGCGACGCCGAAAAACGCCTCGTGGCGACCTACTACTTGGGGCTTCTGCGCTCCTCGGCCTCGTACCTCGACGCGGAGGTGTTTACGCGGCTGCGCGGGGAGATCGAACCGCTGCGCGCACAGCTCCCCTTTTTCGTGCTCCCCGAAGCGGCGAGGGTGGCGTGAGGGGCTCCATGCAGGGGGTTCAGAGCCTGCTCGAGCTGTCCCCCGACGCGCTGCCGGCGCCCGACGCGCAGCCCTACCGCCGCGCGCAGCTCGCGGCGTGGCTCTACCAGCGGGGTGCGCTCTCCTGGGAGGCGATGACGAACCTTCCGCGCGCGTGGCGCGCCGAGCTCGGGGCGCGCTACCGCTTAAGCCCGTTTGTCCGACTCGAGCGTTTTGTCTCCGCCGACGCCTCCGTGCGCTACCTCTTGACGCTGCCCGACGGCAAACAGACCGAAGCGGTCTACATGCCCTACCGAGGCCGCAAGACGCTCTGCGTCTCCTCGATGGTGGGCTGCCCCGCCGGCTGCGCCTTCTGTGCGACGGGCGCGCTCGGTTTCGGCCGCAACCTGAGCCGCGCGGAGATCCTGGGGCAGCTCCTGGTGGTCGCGCAGGCCGAGGGGATCGCCCCGCGCGAGATCCGCAACGTCGTGCTGATGGGGATGGGCGAGGCGCTGCTGAATTACGACAACGCCCTCGGGGCGATCCGCACGATGATCCACCCCGAGGGGCTTGACATGTCGCCGCGGCGCATCACGCTCTCGACGGTGGGCCTGCCGGGGCGTATCCGGCGGCTCGCCGCGGAGCGGCTGCCTCTGGTGCTCGCCGTGTCGCTGCACGCCCCCGACGAAAAGACGCGCCGCGAGATCATCCCGACGGCGCACGCGCACGCCATCGAGGAGATCATCGCCGCGCTGCATGACTGGCAGGCTGCGGGGGGGCGCCGCGTGACGATCGAGTACACCATGCTCGCGGGCGTCAACGACGCGCTCTGGCAGGCTGAAGCGCTCGTGGCGCTCCTGCGGGGGCTCGTGGTGCACGTCAACCTCATCCCCTTTAACCCGTGGGGCGCTTCCCCGTTTCGCTCGAGCTCGCGCGCGCAGATCGCGCGTTTCGAGCGGGTGCTGACGGGCGCCGGGCTCTCGGTGTCGGTGCGCTTTTCGCGCGGGCGCGACACCGGTGGGGCGTGCGGGCAGCTGGCCCTGAGCGGGGAGGGCGCCCTAGCCTCTTCTGGCCTCTGAGGTGCGCGATTTAACACGCCCCGTGGGCGTCTGCGCCTTACCATGCGGAGGATGAGCGGAGCGACGTTGGGCCAGCAGCCGAGGTCCCGCCAGGGTGTGGGGCGCGCGTGGCGCAAAGGGCGTTGGGTGGGGGCGGTGCTCTTCGTAGCGAGCACGGCCTTTGCGAGCGCCCCTGAGTGGGCGGCGCAAGCCGAGGCGCTGCGGTCGCAGATGCGGGGGGGCGAAGCCTCGGTGCCCGAGCGCGAACCGCCCGACGCCGCGCTAGCGGCCCTCGAAGCCCGCGTGCGCTCGGCGCCCGAAGACCTCAACGCGTGGCTCGACCTGGGTGCGGCCTACCTCGAGGCGGAGCGCTTTGACAGGGCCAAGGAGAGCTTTCTAGAGGCCATCGCGCTCGACTACCTCGCGGCCGACGCGCACTTCGGTCTCGGTCTGAGCGAGTACGGCCGGGGGGACTTTGACGCCGCCCTCTTCGCCTTTAGCGAGGTGGCGCGGCTTTTTCCCGAGCGCTTCGACGGCCACTTCAACCGCGGCGTGGCGCTCGCGCGGCTTCGCCGCCCCGAGGCGGCGGTCGCGGCCTTTGAAGAGGCGCTCGCGCAGGCGGGCCCCGAGACCGGCGCGCAGGCGCGGGCCGACGCCTACGTGGGGCTCGCGGGGCAGCTCATCGCCCTCGGCCGTTTCGAGGCGGCAGCCGAGGCCTACGCCGAGGCGATCGCCCTGACGGGCGACGCCCCCGAGCTCGTCTACGCCCGCGCCGAGGCGCTCTACCGTGCGGGGCGGGGGATCGAAGCGCTGCCGGCGCTAAACGCGCTCGAGGCCGAAAGCGTCGACTACCGCGTCAGCGCGCTGCGCGCCGACATCTACACCCAAGCGGGGCAGACCGACTACGCCCTGCGGGCGCTGCAGCGGGCGGTGAGGCGCGCGGCGGAGGCCGAGGACGCGAGCGCCGAAGCGAACCTGCTCATCCGTTTGGGGCTGCTGCAGCGCTCCTTGGGGCGCGAGGCGGCGGCGACCCGCGCCTTCGGGGCGGCGGCGCAGCGCGCGCCGGACTCCGGCGAAGCGCTCTACAACCTCGGCCTCAGCTACCTCGAGAGCGGCCAGCCCGATCGCGCCCTGGAGCCGCTCGAGGGCGCGCTGATGCTGCAGCTTAGGGCGCAGGGGGAGGGGGCGCGCGCGGCGCAGGGTGAGGTGTACTTGGCGCTCGCCGCCGCCTACGAGCAGCTCGGCCGCCCCAACGAGGCGCGGCGGAGCGCCGAGGCCGCCGCCTCGCGGCTCGCCGACGCTGCGCTGCGCCTCGAGGCGAGCGCCATCTTGGGGCGCTCGCTCTACGCCCTGGGCGAGTTCCGGGGGGCGCTGTTGGCGCTTCGCGAGGTCGCCGACGCGCGCCCGGAGGACGCCAACGCGCAGCTTTGGGCGGGGCTCGCACACTACCAACGGGGGGAGTTCGAGGCGGCCATCGCCCGCTACGAGCGCGCGGTGGCGCTCGACCCGAACGGCGCCGAAGCGCGCCTGAATCTGGGGGCGGCCTACCTCGCGGCGGGGCGCTACGAGGACGCCGCCCTCGTCTACGAGCTGTTGACCACCCAGTTCCGGGAGGACCCCGACGCGTTTTACAACCTCGGCTGGGCGCTGTTGTCGCAGGGCCGCCCCGATGAGGCGCGTCAGGCCTGGGAGCGCGCCGTAGAGCTCGGTTTCGAACCGGCGCGCGCGGCGCTGAGCCAGTTTTTCTAGCCGCTAGCGGCCGCCTCCCCGCGCAACCGTCAACCGGGTCTCGCGCGCACCCTCTGGGACGCCGAGCTGGAGGTGCCGCGCGGTGACGGGTAAGCCACAGGCCACACACCACGCCCCGCACCCGAGCTACCAAGCACAGCGCCGCTACCCCAGTGTCTCGTATAGGTGTTGCACCTATTACACACTATCAGTCTCTTTTAGCATGCACGCTCAATGAGCAAGGTGTGAGCTATCGCTCAAGGTTGACTTAGCATCCGCTATGAGTATTCGCTTTAGAATGGGGGCCATGGACTGGATAAGACGCAACTGGCCTGACCTGCTGATCGGCGTGGCGCTCGTGCTGGTCATCGCTATGATCATCGCAACGCTCCTTAGTGGCGGTTCGCTCCTCTCGCTGGTGCGGCGCGACACCCCACCCGAGCCGCAGGCGGTGACGACCCTCGGTCCGGAGCCGATCACCGAACCGGAGCCGGTCGCTGCCGACGACGCGCCGGATGAAGGGGCGGGCGAAGGCGCCGAAGCCGAGGGGGATGCCCCGGAACCCACCGCCGAGGCCGCCACCATCGACCCCTTTATCCCCGAGGTCGGTGACGCTCAGACGGGTGGCGCGCCGCTGCTAGCCGGTGCAGACGACGATGACGATGAGGTGGCCGAGCAGGACGCCGAAGCCGAGGCCGACGGCGGCGAGGAGGCGACTGCGGCAGCCGCCGACGCACCCCCTGCGCCCGCCTCGCCGACGGGGAGCTACCGGGTCGCGGCGGGGGCGGTCGGCTCGAGGGAGGGAGCCGACGAGTTGGCCCAGAGCTACCGCGAGCTGGGCTACACCGTCGCCGTCGAGGAGCAGGGCGACCTCTTCCTGCTGTGGGTCGGCCCCTATGACAACGCCGAGGACGCCGAAGCGGCCGCGCAGGGCATCCGCGACGCGGGCGGTGACGCGCTCGTCTACCGCTTTGCGGGGGCGGCTGCGGACGCTGAAGGCGGTGCAGCCGCCGCAGCGGAGACGGCAGAGGACGCTGCCGAGAACACCGACGAGAACACCGTAGCCGAGACCTCACCGGCGGTCGCCGGCGAGGAGGCGGCAACCGGCGCCGACGTCGCCGCGGCTGAGGGTGACGTGGTGGCTGACGCCACCGACGACGCCGAAACGGCCGCTGCGGGTGCGGGCGAAGCGGGTGCGGGCGACGTCGGCGCACAGGGAGCGGCGACGGCCGACACCGGTACGGCTGCTGCAGACGCTGCCACGGAGGAGACCGAGACGGCTGAAACCGCTGACGCACCTGGAACCGAAGTCGGGGCGGGGAGCGCGGTTCAAGAGGTGGCCCCACCGAGCGCGCCCGCGGGGCAGCGCTACTTGCAAGTCGGCGCTTTTGCCAGCCCGGAGAGCGCCGAGGGGCTTCACCAGCGGCTTGAAGATCTCGGTTTCGACGTCACCCGCAGCGAAACGGAAACCGGTTTGACCCGCCTCTACGTCGGCCCCTTCGACGCTGACGAGCTCTCGCAGACGCAGGCCACCCTGACCGCTCAAGGGATCGACAGCTTCCCGGTCGCGCAGTAGCCCGTACGCCCCATGTCCACCGTACCTACCGCCACGATCAGCCGCCTCGTGACCTACCTGCGCATCTTGACGCAGCTCGAGGCGCAGGGGATCAAAAAGACCTCGTCGGAGCACCTCGCCGACGAGGCACAGGTCTCCGCCTTTCAGGTGCGCAAAGACCTCGCCTACTTCGGGCGCTTCGGCACGCGCGGCGCGGGTTACACCGTGCCGACGCTGCGCCGCGAGCTGCGGCGCATCTTGGGGCTGACGCGCTCGTGGAGCGCCGCTATCGTCGGGATGGGGCGGCTCGGTGAGGCGATCGCGCACTACCCGAACTTCGGCGCTTACGACTTTCTGCTTAAGGGCGCCTTTGACATCGACCCCCACAAGGTCGGCCGCGAGGTCGCCGGGCTCACCGTGCAGCACGTCGACGAGCTTCCCCGCGTGGTGCGCGAGAAGGGGATCGACATCGGCTTTATCACCGTGCCGCACGAGGCCGCCCAAGACGCCGCCGACGCGCTCGTGCGCGCGGGCGTCAAAGGCATCCTCAACTTCGCGCCAACCGTGATCGACGTCCCCAAAGAGATCCACGTCGAGCCCGTGGACTTTTTGGCGGGGCTCAAGCGGTTGTCGTTTTACATCCTCAACCCGCAGCTGCGCGAGGAGGTCGCCTAGCACCGGCGCACCTCGCAACGGAAAACGGCCCGCTCGAGCGGGCCGTTTTTTGTGAGCACCGCTTCGCTCAGTCGTCAGCGCGGCCTTCAGTCGGCTCTCGGTTCGGATCCTCAGGTTGCCGCGTCACGTCTTGGACGCTCTGCGCGGCGCCCCGCGCGGCGTCCTCGGCCCCTTCGACCGCCTCTTCGACCGTCTGTCCAGCCCTCTCGGTGGCGTTCTGGAGCGACTAGCCGGCGTTCTCGAGGGCGTTCTCCACGGCTTGGCCGGCGTCTTGGGCGCGCTGCGCATCGGGTTCACAGGCGGTTAGGGCGAACAGGGCGGCGAGCAGGAGGAGGGTGGTTTTCATGACGCCGAGCTTAGCAGGTGGGCGGGGGGGCGATGGTGGGTCAGCTATCCGGTTGGGCTGAGAGCTCTCCGCCGCTTAAGAGCGCCTCGAGCCGCGCGACCGCCCGCTCCCACGAAAAGCGCTGCACGTAGCGGTGCCCCTGGCGCGCCAACGTGACGCGCAGCGGCGGGTTCTGCAACAGGGTGAGGACGTTGCGGGCGAGCGCCCCCGGATCCTTGGGGGGGCTTAGGAGGGCGGTCTCGCCGTGACGGGCGTACTCGAGGTGCCCGCCGACCTCGGTCGCGGCGAGGGCGCAGCCGCAGAGGAGCGCCTCGCACCCCGGCAGCCCCCACCCCTCGGTCCACGAGGTCGCCAAGAAGACGGCGCTCTCGTTGTAGAGACCGCGCAGCACCTCCGGAGGGGGGGTCTGCACGTAGCGGACCCACGCGGGGAGGCCTGGTGGCGGTGCGGGCACGCCGAAGAGCGTCGCGCGCAGCTCGGGCAGCTCGGCGCGGACGCGCTCGAGCGCCCGCAGGCCGTCGCCGGAACCCTTCCACGCGGCCGTGTGAAAGAGCATCATGGCGCGCGGCTCGCGCCCCTCGATGGGGCTATCGAGGCCAAACGCGTCCAGGTCGAGGCCGTTGGGTAGGTACGCCGCGCCCTCGCCGTCGGGACCGACGGCGTCGGCGACGACCCGCTGGAGCCAGCGCGCGATGGCGAGTTTGCGCAGCGGCAGCCGGAAGGTGGCGTCGACGCGCGCTCGCGGGCCGCTCCACGTCTCGTAGTGCTGGATGAGGTAGAAGCCGCGCCCCTTGGCGGCGGGGTAGCGCGCGACCCACTCGGCGGTCTGCCAGGCGGTGGCGATGACCGCGTCGCCGTCGGGGACGCCGCGCGCGTCCGGGGTGGCGCGCCAGAGCACCTCGACGGCCGGATGGAGGGCGAACCACCGCGGCAGGTAGCTCCGCTGCAGCCGCCTCTGCGCGTAGCGGGCGCGCGCCTTGAGGGCCGCCAGGAGTGGCGCCTCCAGGTCGGGTTGCGCGACGTGCACCACCCGAACCTGGTGGCCGCGCGCGGCGAGGCGGCCCGCGTACTCGTAGACCACCTTGAAGCCGCCCACCGGCAGGTGCCCCGAACCGGGCAGCACGAAGGTGACCCTCACGGGGCGCCCCCACGCGCGCTGCGCGTCGTCACGCGCGCCATCACGCCAGCCAGTGCGACAGGTCGCGCCCTAGCAGCGCGCTGAGCCGCGCGACCTCGGGTTCGAAGCGCGCCCGCAGCTCCTGCTGCAGCTCGGGGGGGAGCGGCGCGCGCCGTTCGTGCGCCGAGTTGAGCCGGTCGAGCCCCTTGTAGAGCACCGTGCTCAAGGGTTTGGGGAGGCGGTGCAGCGCCGAGTCAGGTTGCAACACCTTGTGCAGCGCGCGGCTGCGGATGCGTTTGTTGCGGTTGACGACCTTGAAGTTAGGGGTAAAGGGCGCGAGCTCTAAAAACGCCAGCACGCGCTCCCAGACCCCCGGCAGGTCGCGTTTAAAGTCGTCGAAGACGATGACGTGGAGCTGCTCGCGGGGGAACGCGGTGAAAAACCGCTCCAGCTGCTCGCTGTAGCGCGCCGCGTCCTCGTAGAAGGGAAACGCGCCCAGCGCCGGCTCGAGCCCCCTTCTGCGCCGCGCCTCGGCTGCCCACGCCGCCTCGAACGTCGCGTAGGGTTCGGTGCCGTTGACGCGCTTTTGCGAGTGCAGCGAGGGGAGCATCTCCAGGGGGTTGCGCACGATGGCGATGATCCGCGCCTCTGGGTAGCGCTCGCGGATGCGATGCGCGGCGACCTTGGAGATGAGGTAGGTCGCCGACGACTCCCCGACGACGCGCGCGCGCGCCCCCGCGAAGAGCCCCTCGTAGCGCTCGGGGTCGCGGATGGCGAAGGGGGCGTCGACGTCGGTGCAGAAAAAGTGCGGCTCTTTGGGTTCGGACATCCACACGTCCGGGTGCTGCGCCAGAAAGCCGTGCAGCGCCGAGGTGCCGCACTTGGGCGCGCCGACCAGAAAGAGGTTAGGGCGGCTCATTGGGAGGCGCGTCCGGCGGTGTCCGGGGCCGACGGGTGCCAGGGCAGCGGGCGGCCGAGGAGGTCCTCGAGCGCCCTGACCTCTGGCTCGAAGCGCCGCGTCAACAGCTCGCGTAGCTCGGGGTCGAGGGGGGGGCGGGCTTCGTAGCGGACGTTGAGCCGGTCGAGCCCTTTCATCACCCGTTGGCGAAAGGGGCGGGGGAAGAGAAGGCGCGAAAGCCGTTTGACGCTCTCGGGGGGCGCCTGCACAAACTCGCGCAGCAGCTTCGAGCGGGCGCGTTTGTTGGGGTTGACCACCCCGAACGCGGGGGTAAAGTCGTCGCGCACCCCCAAAAACTGCAGGGTTTGGCGGTAGGTGCCGGGTAGGTCGGTGCGGAAGTCGTCGTAGAGGATGACGTGCACCCGTTCGCGGCCGAAGCGCGCGAAGTAGCGCGCTACCTGCTCGGCGTAACGCACCGTCTCCGAGTAGAGGAGCCCTTCGGGGAGGTGTGCGCTCTTGGGGACGCGCCGCCCCGCTTTGCGGTCGCTTTCGGCGGCGAGCGCCGCCGCAAAGTCCTCGATGTCCTCGTTGCCGTTAAAGAGAAACTGCGAGTGCTGCGAGTAGAGCATGTCGGCGGGGTGGCGCAGCATGATGATGATCTTGGCGTCGGGGTTGTAGGTGTGGATCTCCTCGGCGGCCGTTTTGGAGAAGAGGTACCACACCGACGCCTCGCCGCGCAGCGGTTGGGTGGCGCCCTCGAAGAGCGCCGCGTACGCCTCCGGGTCGCGCAGGGCGCCCTTGGAGAAGTGGAGGTCGCGGCCGAAAAAGTGCACCTCCTTGGTCTCTGGGATGAAGATGTCGGGGTGCTGCGCCAGAAAGTCGTTCATGGCGGTGGTGCCGCACTTGGGGGCGCCGACGATGAAAAAGTTCGGCCGCGTGTCGCGCGTCGGGGCCTGTGCGGTGGTCTCGGGGCGGGTGTCGCCGGTCTCGGCTGGGGGGTGGGTGGCGGTATGGGTCATGGCGAGGTCCTAGGGCGCTTGGCGCGCATCCCGCTAAGCGTACCCCGCCGCGCATGCCTGCGTGGTAGGTGGCGCGTGGGTGAGGGGTGCGCGCCCCGGTCACAGCTCGAGCCAGGCGCTCAAGTCGCGCCCGAAGTGGGCCTCTAGCCAGCGGATGTGGGGGGCGTAGTACGCTACGAGGCGCTCTTTCACCGCGTCCGGCATGTCGGTGGCGGGGGCGTCGTTGACGGGGCTGGTGTCCGCGGCGCTCGGCGGGAGTCCGGCGGGGTCGAGCTCCAAAAAGTCGGCGACGCGCCGCAGTTCGGCGCCGGGGTCGCGGGCGATGTCGTCGTAGAAGAGGTAGAGCAGCCTCTCGGGCGGCACGTGCGCCTCCCAGTTCCCTATCGTCCGCGGGTAGTCGCCGCGCAGGAGCCTTTCGGGGTGCAGGGCTGCTGCGATGAGCGCGTCTGTGAGCTCCTCCCGGAGCCTTTCGCCGAGCTGCCGATCGGTGTAGCGCCCGATGTGCCGCCGCCACGAGTAGCGCAGCCCCGACCAGGCCCGCGCGATGGGGTTGCGGATGTTGAGGATGACCTTGACCTCGGGTAGGTGCCGGAGAACCTCGCCGACGCGCTCGCGCGACAAGGTGGCGTAGTCCGGGGTGATCTCGCCGCAGCGGCGCTCGCCCGCCCCCGCGAACTGCGCCGCGTACCAGCGCCAGTGCGCGGGGTTCTCCAGGTCGAAGTAGAGGGGGCGCGTCCAGGTCGCGCCGGAGAAGCGGCAGGGGGTGTGGGGGCGGGGTTCGTTAAAAAAGTGCAGCTCTTTACGGGCGGGCAAAAAGACCCCCGGGTGGGCGGCGAGCCGCAGGTGGAGCCAGGTCGTCGCCGAGCGCGGGGTGCCGATGCCGAGAAAGTCCGGGTACCGCGGCGCGACGTCCTTGCGGCGGCCTGCGGCCCACACTTCGGCGGAGAACCGTAGCGCGTAGAGGCGCGTGCGCAGCCGGTCTCGAAGGGGCGCCGCGTGCGCGCGTACGGGGTTGGAGCCGCGGGGCGAAAGCGTGGTTGGATGTGAGCGCACCTCGATGCTTATGCTCCTTGATGTCAGCGTCGACACGAGCGCCCGCGGCAGCTCGCCCCCCGGTGAATCGGTGGCGAACGCGCCGGACGAGCTGCACGTCAAGCAACCGGCTCCGGCGCGCCGCTACCAGTCACGGCGTCAGCGGCCGACACCCCCAACCCTGGATGTACTCCAGTATACAGGGTACTCGGGGGTGGCGCTTCGGGGGGCGCGGGCGCGTTAGCGTTCGCTCGCGTGCCGAGCCCGGCGTAAGGTGAGGACGCCGAGGAGCGCGTAGAAGCCCAGGCGCCGGTAGACAAAAGTGGCCAGCAGCGCGTTCCAGGTAAGCGTGCTCAAAGCGGTCGCGGCCGCCGCGCCGTTGATCCCGAAGGGGGGGATGAGGAGCGCGTTGAGCAGGATGTTGAGAGTGGCGCTTAAACCCACCGCCAGCGCCGTGTCGCGCTCGAAACCGGTCATGTTGAGAAGCGTGCCGACGGTGCCCGTAGCGGCGTTGATCAGCTGCCCGGCGCTCAAAATCACCAGTGCGGTGCGCGCGGCGACGAACTCGGGGCCGAAGAGCCGCAGAAAAACCCCGCCCAAGAGCACCATGCCGAGCGCCAGCGGCAGCGTCGCGAGGGTAATCAGGCGCGTGCTGCGGGCGGTCGCGGCCTCGAGCTGCGCGCGTTTGCCCTCGGCGAACAGGCGCGCCAGCGTCGGTGAGAGCGCCGTGTTGACCGCTAAAAGCACGAACGAGATGAGTTCGGCGCCGCGCGTCGCGGGGGTGTAGAGCCCGACGGCGTCGGTGTCAGCCAGCATCCCGAGCATCACCACGTCGGTGCGGGCGTTAAGCACGTACATCCCGCTAATAACCATAAAGGGCAGCGCGCGCCGCAGCCAGCGCCCCGGTTCGGCGCTCGGCGGGGCGCTCTCGGTTTCGTCGCGCAGCACCCTGACGAGCAGCAGCGCGCCGACCCCGAAGGCCACCGCCGTCGCCGCGAACGCTGCTAGGGTCGCCCACACCGCGTTAAAAGGGAGCCCGAAGCGGGGCAGCGCGAACCACGCAAGCAGGCTAAAGGCGATGATGAGCACCGGCCGCAGGAGCAGCTCGGGCCACTGCCCGCTAACGATGTGGTTAAAGCCGCGCATGGCCGCCTGCCGCAAGCTCGTCAGGGTCGTCAAGGGGAGCGACGCGAGCGCCAGCACGAACGCCAGTCGGAGCCCGTCGCGCGGCGCCAGCACGACCCAACCGACGCCCGCCGCGAGCGCCGCGACGCCCAGTGAGGCCGCCAGCACCGCCAGGTTGCCCCAGCGCACAAAGCCGTGCAGCGCCCCCCACGCGCCTCGAGCGCGAAAGACGGCGACCTCGCGGACCATCAGCTTGTCCATCCCGAGCGCGGTCGGGATGGCGAGCAGGTTGACCCAAGCGAAGACGAAAGCGTAGACGCCGTAGCCGCTCACGCCTAAAAGCCGCGCCAACAAGACGCTGGTGGCAAAACCCAGGCCGGTCGAGACGACCCGCATCAAAAGCGTCCAGAGGGCGCCCTGTTTGGCGCCGCCGCGGGGGCCAAGGAGGGTTGCGAGCGAGGTGCGAAAGCGTTGGAGCGTGGTCATAAGAGCCCGGGCCGCTGCGCATCATAACGCGCGGGCGCCTCGAGCGGATGATGCGGGACCTTTAAGATGCCTTATGCCCACCCCACTGCCCCGCCGCCTCGCCCTCGGTTACGGCGTCGCGGAGGTCGGGGCGTCGCTCTCGTACAACGCCATCAACTTTTTTCTCCTCTTCTTCCTCGTCGAGGTCGCGCGGCTGCGCCCGGAGCTCGCCGGCGCCGTGCTCCTGCTGGGGCGCGTTTTTGACGCCGTGACCGACCCACTCATGGGCGTGTGGAGCGACCGCGTGCGCGCGCGGCGCGGTACGCGCACGCCCTTTATCGCGCGCGGCGCGCTGCCCTTTGGCCTCACCTTCGCCCTCCTCTGGGCGCTCCCTGCGCTAGAGCACCAGGGGGCGCTCCTCGCGCTCGCCGCGGCGGCGCTCTTGCTGCACACGCTCGTCTACACCTTTGTGCAGGTGCCCTACCTGGCGATGACCCCGGAGCTCGCCCCCGACTACGAGAGCCGCACGGTGCTGAGCGGTTACCGCGTGGTGTTCGCCACCTTCGCCTCCCTCGTGGCGGCGGCCGCGCCCCCGCTGCTCGCCGCGCAGTTTAACGCGTGGCGCGGCCTGCCCGAGGGGGCGGCCTTCGGGTGGCGCGCCATGGGGCTCCTTTTCGGCGCGCTGATGAGCCTCGCGTACGCGGCGACGGCGCTCGCGGTGCGCGAACCCGCGCGGCCCGGGGGGCGTGCGGCGGTTCCGGCAGCGCGGCGCGAGGGGGCGCTCCGGTCGCTCGCCGCCGCCCACGGCTACCTCCCGGTGCTCGCCCTCTTCGCGACCCTGACGCTCGGGCTCGGGACGCTCTCGTCTATCCTGCCCTTTTTCCTGGCGAGCCGCCTGCAGCTGCCCCCGGCCGTGCAGACGGGGCTCTTGGGGCTGCTGTTCGTCGTCGCGGCGCTTAGCGTCCCCCTCTGGACGCGGCTCTCGAGCCGCCTGGGCAAGCGCGGCGCGCTGAGCGTCGGCCTCGCGCTGCTCGCCGTGAGCTTGCCCGCGCTCGTGCTCATGAGCCCCGCGGGAGCGCTCTCGGCGGCGCTGCTTCTCGGCACTGTGGTCGTCGGCGTGGGGGTCGGGGCGGTGCTGCTCTTTCCCTGGGCGATGCTGCCCGACGTCCTCGAGTTCGACGCCCTGGCGCGCGGCGCGGCCCGTGAGCGGCGCGACGGGCTCCTCTACGCCGGCTTCACCTTTGCGCAAAAGCTCGCGTTCGCGCTCGCGGCCGCGCTCAACGGGTTCATGTTGGGGGCGCTCGGCTACCGCGCGGGCGAGAGCGTCCAGCCCCCCTCGGCGCTCGCCGGGGTGAGCTGGACGGTGGGCGGCACGGCGGCCTTCGTGTTCCTGCTGGCGCTGCCGCTGGTGTGGCGCTACCCCATCTCGCGGCGCGCGCACGAGGCGGCGCGTGAGCGCTTAGCCGCGCGGGACGCCGAGGTGTAGTCGGCACCACCTAGGGTCCAGTGGGTATACTCGGCTTGACATGTTGACCCCTCCAGCCTTTGCTGGAGGGGTGGGTGGGGCGAGAGGGGAACCGTGCGCGAACTGCTCTACAGCGCGGCCATGCACTTTAAGCGGGGGCAAGCGCACGCCGAAGCGGGCGCGCGCCGCGAGGCGATGGCCGCCTACGCCGCCGCGCTGCGCGACCTGCACGCGGTCAAACCGCAGCGCGAGCGCGACGTGCTCCTAGCGCGCGTCTACCTCGCGCGCTACCAGCTAGCGCGCGCGCACCCCAAAGCTGCCGAAGGGCCCTCGGCGGCGCTGCGCGACCTGCGCCTAGGCTACTCGTACGCCCGCACGACGCAGGAGCCGACCGTGCGCGTGCTCGCCGAGACGCTCTGGCAGGAGCTGCTGCGGGCCAAAGGGTCAGGGTAGCCCCCCGACGCGAAAAGCGCTCGCTGCGTCGCGGGGTGCGGGTGGTACAGTAGCGCCCATGACCCTAGCGCGCATCAGCCCAGCTCTGCAGACCGCGGCCTTGCGGCGTGAGCACCGCTACTTGGCCACCCTCGAGGCGCTCGTGCGCTTTGAATCGCCGACGCACGACAAGGCCCTCGTCGACCTCCTGATGACCCACCTCGAGGCGACGCTGGTGGGGCACGCTTGGGAGACCGAGCGCCTGCCGCGCGAGGCGGTCGGGGACGTCGTGGTCGCCCGCAAGGGGTGGGACGAGGAGGCAGCGGGGCCACGGACGCTGCTCCTAGCGCACGCGGACACCGTCTGGCCCCAAGGGACCCTCGCTGAGACCCCCTTTCGCCGCGAGGGTGACCGCGTCTACGGCCCCGGCATCCTCGACATGAAAGCGGGGATCGCCACCGCCACCGAGGCGGTGTGCTTGCTCGAGGAGAGCGGGGTGGCGCTGCGCGGCCCCGTGACGCTCCTTATTACCTCCGACGAGGAGATCGGCAGCCCGCACTCGCGCGAGCTCATCGAGACGCTCGCCCGCGAGCACGACCGCGTGTTTGTGCTCGAGCCCGGCCGCGACGACGGCGCGCTCAAAGTCGGGCGCAAGGGGGTGGGCGACTTTTTCCTCACCTTCGTCGGCAAAAGCGCCCATGCGGGCAACCACCCCGAACTCGGCGCCTCGGCGCTGCGAGAGCTCGCCCACTTCCTCCTCTTCGTCGAGGCGCTCGCGGACCCCGAGGCGGACACCAGCGTCAACCTAACGGTCGCCCAAGGGGGGACGGCGGCGAACGTCATCGCGGAGCGGGCGCGGGCCACGGTGGACTTTCGCGTGCTCCGCTTGGGCGAGGCCGAGCGCGTGATCCAAGCCGTTGAGGGCTACCGCCCCGCCGACGCGAGGGTGCAGGTCATCGTCGAGGGGGGCTTAAACCGCCCGCCGATGGAGCCCACCGCGGCGAACCTGGCGCTCTTCGAGGAGGCCAAAAGCTACGCCTCCGGCTTCGGGGTGGCGCTCGAGGGCGCCGTCGTGGGGGGCGCCTCGGACGGCAACTTCACCTCGGCGATGGGGCTGCCGACGCTCGACGGGCTCGGTGCCGTCGGTGGCGGACCGCACGCGCGCCACGAGCACATCCGCGTGCGCGAGACCCTCGAGCGCGTCGCGCTGCTCGCGGCGCTGTTGGCCGCTTAGGGGCGGGCCCAGTGCAGGGGCGACGAGCCTCCCGGTATCGCGCGCCTCCCTGGCTGGTGGACGGTACTGAGCGTGAACCCGTGACCTCTCGCGTGTGCAGCGCCCACTTCGTGTCACACTTTGTGAAGATCCTCGGCCCGCCACGCCCTGTCCCCATTCGTCGGCGAGGTGCGCTCGACGGGTCAGTGCCCCGCTCTGTGTGCGGCGGTGACGCGCTGACAGCCAGAGCGAGAAGGGTGCTCGGCGCGTTCGTAAGGGGGGGTGGTTTAGTGCGGTGCGTCGCCCTTAGTCCTCCCAGTCGGCCCGTAGTCCCTGCTGCGCCAGCAGCTCCCGGACGTTCAGCTCCAGCAGGCTCTCATCCAAACCGGCAGGATTCTCGGCGCTCAGGCGCACCTCGACACTGACTTTACCCTTGGCATCCTCGAGCGCGTAGGCCACGTCCACAAGCTTGGGCAGGTCGCTGATGCTAAGGTCGTTGAAGCTGAGCCGCACGTGCGTCTTGTTCTTGCTGACCGCGGCAGGGCCGGTGCCATCCCTGCTGGAAGGCGGGGCTGGGTCGGCTGGGGCGATGGGCGGCTTTACTTCGCCACCAGGCTTGCTGACTTCCGGTTCGTGCAGCACCCCGGGCCGGGCGAGCAGGTAGTGGTCGGCGAAAAAGAAGTCGTTGGCTGCGGGCGGGTTGGTACGCCGCCACACCCGCGGGGTGCTGTCGTCCCGCTTGAGGGCGATCTCGAAAAGACCATCTCTTACACCTTTGACGAGGGCGTTTCTGAGCACGTCCTCGTTTTCTAAGTAGGGAAGGTGTGGGAGGCGCAGGAAGTAGTCGCGCAGGTCACGCAACCTGACCGTCTCCACATCCGCAGGCCAGAGGTCGTAGGGACCGGTGGCGAGCAGCGCAGGGTCTAGTGCGGCCAGCAACCGGTCCTGCGAGCGCAGCGTCTCCACCACCGCGTCCACGAGGCTGCGGGCCGTCTTGACCTGCGCGCTCACGTCGTGCACCCGAAACTTCTGGGAGCTTGCGTCCAGGGGCTCGTAAAGACGGGTGTAGCAGGCTTTGGCCGCTTCGGGTAAGCGCTCACGGGTCTTGCCTAGACGCTCGGTGAGGTCAAGCCGCTGGTCTGGCGACAGCTCCAAGCCGCGGTCGGCGCTGATCTCCTCTAGCGCTAGCAGCTCACGGACGAGGGCACGCGCCCTGCCGAAATCACTGCTGCTGCCCGCGAGGTAGAGGACGGTGTTCTTGTTGACGCGCGGGCTGGAAGCGTGCGTGTTCTGGAAGACGAAGGTAGCGCGCTCGAGGCTCTCCTTGTCGTCAGCGGGCTGCTGCGGTGAGAACACCACTAGCTTGAGCTGCGCGTTGTCTGGAATATCGCGGGTTTCCTCCGGCCAGACGATGGGTTTGATGAACGGGACGCCGCCCGCGCGAGCGCTCACCGCGTCCTTCAGCCGTTCCTCGACAGCGTTGGGTTTCACTTGCCCCATGCGGTCGGTCAAGACCGCGTTGAGGTTGGCTTGTACCCGAAAGACCCAGCTGCCGTTGCCGTAAAGGTAGTAGAGCCGCCCCCGCAAGCGGGAGAGCGCGTCGCTTAGCAAGGTCGGGGAGATGCCGTCGGGCTGGACGAGCGCCAGGCGCAGGCGCGGCTCGGTCACGCCCTTCTCCCCGCCGCCGGAGTGTGAGTACATGAAGATGGCCGTCGCCGTCGTCTGGCAGAGCCGGTGTCTCGCATACTCCCCGCCGCGCTCCTTGTCGGTCAGGTAGGCCTTGCCATCGCTGGGGACGATGTCCGAGGCCAGCACGGGATCCCAGTTGCCGCCCCTCAGGATCTGCATGACGGTCGCTCTGAGCTGCGGGTCCTCCAACCCCACGTCGCCGAGACCAATGAGGGGTCTGGCGGCGGGGGACATATAACCGTACTCGATGACGCGCGCCAAGAGCCGCAGCACGCCCCGCGTTTTCTGGAAGGTCTGCATGGTGCCCCAACGCTCGTAGAGCACGTCGATAAGCTCGGGGTGGAAGGGGTAGGCGCGCAGCATGCGCCTGCCGTAATCCTGGCTGCGCACGTCCGTGGGCAGGTCGTCGCGGTAGTTTTCGTAGAGCCCCTGGTAGGCCGCTACCACCCCTCTAGCCTGCGCCTCGTCGATCCTGCGGAAGAGGCGGCGCCGCACTACCTCGAAGATCTCCTCACCTTGCACCGGCACGCGCGTGGCCTCCACGCGGCCCAGAATTTTGCCGAGGGTGTCAAAGACGCTTTGTGCCCTCTCGTGGTCGTAGTACTCCAGGTGTGACTCGGGGAAAGTCGTCACCAGAGCGGTACCTTTCGACGAGCTCACCACTTCGGTCAGCGACTGCAGAAACGCGAAGGTCTGCGCCTGCAGGTTGCTGTCCCCCACCACCACCGCGCTGGCGCGCACCTGGTAAACGAGCAGCTCGTCCAGCAGAATGAGCACCCTGCTGTACTTGCCAATAAGGGTCCTCAGGGTGTCCTTGCTGGGGCTGATGCGGCTCTCGTCGCTGGCCCTCACGACCTCATAGCCTGCCCTGCCGCCGAGCTGGTAGGCGATCTCACCCCAAAGCGTGTGGACGGTGACGCCCGCTTCGGCTTCCCGGGGTTCTACGCTCACGTCCGTGCCAACCACCACCGCGCAGCGCGCGTGCGGCACGTGATCTAGCCCAGCTTCCCTGAGCAGCGTCTGGATGTCCGACATGCCTTCGATGTCCGCCGCACTCTTGACGAGGTGGTAAAGCGCGATCAGGGTGTGGGTCTTGCCGCCCCCGAAGGGCGTGCGCAGCTGCACCACCGCCTCGCCGCCCGTTCCCGCGAGGCGCTTTAGCGTGTCCACCAGGAGGCTGCGAAGCTCGCGGGTCAGGTAGGTCTTGCGGAGGAACTCCTCGGCCCGCCCGTACTCCGGGGGCGCCTTGCCCGCTACCACGTCGTCGAGCTTGGCGGCGAAGGTGCTCTCGTCAAAGCCACCCTTTTTGATGTCCTCGTGCGGCTCGGCGTGCTGCCACCAAGGGGCGAGCTGCGTGCTGGGGCTGGCTTGGGGCGGCGCGTTGTCCCGCAGGTTCTTGATGGCCTGCGCGTGCTCGTCCGCGCCGATGGAGATGAGGATGCGGGCCATGGAGTCGAGCGCGCGCGTCACGTCTTCGGCGGGGATATCCTGTTGGTGTGCGTACTTGTGGCGCACCTCCACGATCTCGTCGGCCCAGGTCGCCGCTTTTTGCAAGGAGCGTTTAAAGTCATCCCGGAACACGTCTTGGTTGGCTAAGAGCAAGTCCTTGACGTGTACGATGTCGAAGACGTCCTCCGGCGCCTGCTGGTTCTTCAGGTTTGCGATGGCGTTCTGGCGACGGCTCTCGGACTTGAACGAGCCGAGGTAGGCCTCGAGCCACGCCCTGCCCGAACCGTAGTGACCCTTGAGCTTGCGCAGCGTGTAGGCGCGCACGCTGTCCGCGTAGAGCTTGAGCGCCTGGCCGACGCGGTCGTAGTCCGTTGTCATTCTCCCCCTATAGCCTCACGATGCGCGGGCCTGCCTTGTACGCTTCAAAATCGCTGTCGGTGGTGTAAATGACCTCAGCGCCCGCTTCGATGAGTGAAAACAAAATCAGGGCGTCGGCCATCGCTAGGCCGTTGCCGTGAGCAAGCCGCGTCGCGCGCCGCATCGATTCAGCGTCACGTAGCCACAAGATGCTGCAGACCTGTGGCAGCGCGTCTAAAAACCGATCCGTCTTCTCTCCTTCGGTAAGCCCGCGAAGGCCGCTGCGTTGTAGCTCGTAAAGCGTGATGCAAGAAACCAGGGCCTCCTCTTGCGGTCCAGCCGTGACCTCGTCCCAAAGCTCGAGCGCCCCCTTATCCTCTTTGAGGAGACGGATGAACACCCCTGTATCCAGCCCAATCACTCAAAGTCCCTGTCCGACTCGCGCCGCATTTTCTTTAGCTGCTCATCAAAGTCCGGTACGACGTAGGTCTTGCCGATAAGGCTGTTGATGGCTTCTATCGCCTGCTTGCGCCTGAGCGCCTTGACGTGCGCCTCGATCGCTTCGGCGTAGAGCGCCGACACCGACTTGCCCGCTTGCTTAGCGACCTGCTCGGCAGTCTTGCCGATGTCATCGGGAACATTTACCGTCACGCGCATCTTAAGCCTCCATGCCTATCGTAGCGCATAACAGTGGCGCATAAGCTGCGTATGCAGCAAAGGGTCATGAGGTGAAGAGCCCCTGCTGCGCGCTCTGCGTGGGCTCCGGCAGGTTGTCGCGCAGGGTCAGCAGTTCGTCCAGCGCCCGCCCCTCGCTCTCCTCGTCGCCCAGCACCTCCGCGAAGGCCTGGGTGGTACGCCAGAAGCTCTCGGACTTGCGGTACTTCACGACCTCCAAGTAGTCCGAAATCGCCTGGCGGCCCGCGGGCAAGAGCGTGAGCGCGCGGTGCATGGCGTCCACGATGGGCACCTGCGGCGCTTTCAGGGTGGGCTGGCCCAGAGCGTCGTCTTTTCTCAGCCGCTCCCTGGCGGTGAGCAGGTTGGCCTTCTCGCCCCTTACGCTCACCAGGCCCATGTCGCTCAGCTCCCTCAGCTCGATGCCGCTCGATTGCGCCAACTTGCGCGCCTCGTCCGAAGGCAGCTCGTAGCCGTAGGCCCAGAGCGTCAAGAGTGTGAACTGCGAGGGCTCATCTACCCTCACCCCCCAATCCCCTCTCCCCCCGGGAGAGGGAGCGAAGGGGGAGAGAACCTGTTGCAGCGCGAACTCCATGACGATCTTGCGCACCTCGTCCAGAAACTCGCCCACACTGACCGGCTCGCCGCTGGCCCGCCTAACCTCGTCGTAACGGCTGTAGGACTCTAGGCCTGGCCCGATGGCCGACATGAAAAAGTCCGCGCCGCGAATGCCCGCGTCCCAGAACTCCTTGAGCTGCGGGCGGATGGCTGCCTGCATCTCCCTGCGCACCTGGTTGAAGTAACCAATTGGCCCCTCACCCCGGCCCTCTCCCCCAGGAGAGGGAGAAAAGCTGCGCTTAGAGCAGTTGAGGAAGGTGGACGAGGCTAGGGCCGCTGAGCCCCTAGCCCGCAGCCGCGTCGCCATCTCCGTATGTAGCGGCCATGATGCCTCCACCGTGAAGCCCGCCTTGATGAGCGCGTTAATCAGCGTCTCCCACGCATCGGTGGACTTGTGGGCAAAGACAATCGTCGCCTGCCCCTTGGGTTTAAGCACGCGGTACATCTCCTTAAAGGCTTGCGCCATCATGTCCTCGAAAAAGACTTTGGCCTTGCTGTTGTCGCCACCATGCCGCACCGGGTTCTGCACCGCTTCCTGCGCTTTTGGCGTAAGTGGCGTGCGAAAGTCTGCTGGGTACAAGTGCCCAATGGTTCGCTTTAGCCAGACATAAAAAAAGTCGGAGAGGTCAGCGTAGGGTACGGCGTCGTAGTAGGGTGGGTCGGTGATGATGGCGTCGAGGGAGTTGTCCTCTAAGGGAATGCGAGTGGCAGAGCCTCGGAGTACATTTGCAGGGCAAGAAGATGATTGGGCAGAATGTTCGACAACTCTGAGCACCCAATCAATTGCTCCCAACCAACCCCCAGTTTGCTCACTCATTGGATTGACTTCAACAAAGTCCCATACCATCGGCAAAGCTTGGCGAGCAAAAGTATTCATGATGGATTCACCTGTATTGTCCCAACGGCAAACCGTTGAAGCTCTATCGGCAAGGCGGTCAGCAAGTATACCCAAATACGTCGCTACCCCTCGAGCCCATTCCTCATCCATCCCCTGCCGCTGCATCTCCGCGTGGGCTTCGCGTACCCACTTGGCGAAGGTGACGAGCGAGAGGGCTTGGCGGGGGTTGAAGAGTTCGCCCCACTTGTCAAAGCCGTAGATGCAGGGTGTGAAGGCTCTTGGTTCATAGGGTATGGGTTCTTCGGGAATAATAGGCAGACCGTCAAAGGTCATTTCCTGCTTTAGCGCCTCTAGCTTGGCGGCTGCCTGTTCAAAAATACATAAGTCATCATCTGTCGCTGCGCGATAGCTCTTGCCGCTACTCGTCGAGGATGATAGAACCACAGCGAGAAGCCGCTGTCCCCACTTGTTCTGCCTGGCCTGCTCCTGAGTTGTTCGGCTAGGAATCACCGTACTACATACAGGACAAACCGCATTGCCCCGTGTAATGGTGCCCTCGTCTGGCCACGTTTCTTTGCTGCCGACTTCAACGACCTTGAAGGAGACCCTCACCCCCTTCGCCCCCTCTCCCGAGGGGAGAGGGGGTTGTGGGGAGAGGGCTAAGCGCTTGCCTGGCTTCTTGGCAAGCCACCACTGCCTGACCAGCGGCACCTCGGCGCGGCAGGCTGGGTTGATGCAGGTGACGGTCCTGGCCCACAGGTAGGCTATGGGCGTCTTGCCGTCGGGGTCTGCCGGGTAGAACTCTGCCAGCTCGCTTCTGGCGCGCTCGAGCACCCATTCGCCCCAGTAGCGCACCTCTGCTGCTAATGGGTTCTTCTTGTAGGCCGTTACGCGCTCGGAATCCTCGTTGAATCCTAGACCCCCTTGTTTCCAACGACCGGCAGCTAGGGTGTCAGCGATGCGCCCCAGCACCTCCTCGGTGTTTTCCAGCACCTCTCGGTTGCGAAACCTGAGTATCGTGTAGCCTTGAGCTTTAAGCTCGGCTTCGCGGACTCGGTCGTACTCGGCTTGCTTGGGTTCATCATGAATGCTGCCGTCAAGTTCGATGACGAGTCTGGCTTCGTGGCAGTAGAAGTCGCAAATATAGCGCCCGATGGGGTGCTGACGGCGAAATTTGGCCTGCTCGAGCTGGCGGTTTCGCAGGGCTTGCCACAGTAGGCTTTCAGCGTCGGTGGCGCGCTGGCGTAACTCGCGGGCCAAGTCGCGGATGTACGACCTCACCCCCTTCACCCCCTCTCCTTCAAGGAGAGGGGGAGGGGGGGAGAGGATATAATCGGGAACAGGGCGCGAGTTGGGCTGGCCGAACTTCTGGGGGTATTCCAGGGTCGCCCGCTGGATGATATGCGCGACGGGGTTGAGGTCCAACGCGTAGGTCTCGCAGCCCAGGCGCAGAGCCTCCAGAGGAATGGCTCCACCACCCGCGAAGGGGTCGAGCACCTTGGGCGGCTTACCGCCGTTAGCCTCCAAGACCTTCCGGCGGGCCTTTAGGATAGCTGCGTTGTTCCCGTCTTTGACCGCCTCCCACGGCACGATCTTCTTCACCAGCTCGTAGTTCTCCTCCGAGTCGGGTACCAGCGTGGCGAAAACGGCGGCGCGGCTGGCCGCCAAGGGGCGGCGCGCCCACCAGATGTGCAAGGTAGAAATGTGCCCGTGCCGGATGCTCTTTTCTCGAGCGGACTCCACGGAGACTTCCGCCAAGGGTAGGCGGTGTTCGATGAGGCGCTTGGTCATGCTTCTCCTGAGATGTTGGCGTCAGTCGCGGGAATGCCCAGGGCGGTGGCGGCGTGAATGAGGGTCTTGTCCAGGCTGTAGATTTGCGCTTCGTGCCTGCGAGCCAGGGCTAAGTGCAGGGCGTCAGGCCCACGCAGACCCAGCGCGGGGTCTAAGAGGAGCAGTTGTCCAGAGAGCTCGAAATCGGCGGTGGTGCAAGGGAGTAGTTGAAAACCGTCTTGCAGGTCGTGCTCGAGGGCTTGCGCGTGAGCGGTAGCGTTCCCTTTCGTGAGCTCTTTCATGCGAACCTTGCGCGCAACGGTGCTGATGAACTCGACCCGCGTCCAGGTGCTGACGGCGAGGCTTCCTACGGGGGCGGCTTGAAGCACAAGCTCTACGGCTTTGCTGCTGCTCTCTTTGAGGTAGTAGGGAATCAAGAAGCTCGTGTCGAGGTAAATCACCTAGAACTCATCTCAAAAATGGCTTTTCAGACTCTGAGCGTTTTATCTTACTCGCCCAGCTCCCTAGTACGGGCACGAGCCCGGCCCTAGCGGGCCTAGTACCTCGTCGTGCAAAGCCCGCCAAGGGTTTTTGAGATGGCTTCTAGTAGCGGTACTCTTCACGCATCGCAATAAGGTCTTCAACGGCACTCGTCTTGATGTTGCCGTGCTTTTCCCGAAATTCGGCGCGTGAAGGCAAAGGCTTTTTGGGTGCTTGGGTGGCGCTGAGGCGCGCCACGGGTTTTCCCCTGCGGGTGATGGTGACCTGCTCGCCTTCTTCGACGCGCTTGATGATTTCGCTCAGTTTGGCTTTGGCTTCCGCCACGGTGACTTCTAGCATGGTTGCTCTTTCTCCCTACCCTCTTTAGGGGGTAGAGTTGGGGTTATGGTCATCTCTATGACCATCTTAGCAGCTTTAGATTTCTTCTGCCACCGCCCGCCATGACGCCTGCGGCACCAGGAGCCTGACTACCCCAACCTCCTCCACCGCAGAGAGGTTGTTCACGGGGTCACGGACAATGTGCAGTTTGGGGCTAGAGAGCGCGTCGGTGACGATGTAGAGATAGTAGAGGTCCTCAAGCCGTCCCGCCACGATCCATTCGTTGGGCGTAAGCACCACCGCCCCAGTGCCAGCCCGTCCTTTGACCTCGATGGCACGGTCGGGGGATTCGATGTCGTAACCAACGTTTTCGGCGCTCACGTCCTGCGGTTCCTGTCCCCGCTGCCGCTCGTAGTCCAGCGCAACTCTCATGGCGGCCAGCTCCACCTGGCGGCGCACCTGCGGGTCATCCTCATCTACCGCGTCTAGGGCCGCTGGGGGATGCACGTAGGCGAGCGCCAGAAGCTCGGCAGGCTCAGGGTTCAGATTCTCCTCCTGGGACAGCCGCGCCTCCAAGCTGGTTAGCCGCTCCTTGAGCTGTGTTTGCCGCCGCTCCTCCTGCAAGGTGGCGAGCGCCATGTCCTCTCCACTGCGCTGCTTCACCTTGTACTGGGTGAGCTTGCGGGTGGACTCACGAAGGAGATGCTGCAGGCTCCTGGTGCCGTACTTGCGGCGGATGCCCACCTCACGCAAGCGTGACTCGGTGACTTCGCTCAGGTAGCCGTCCAGCAGGTGGTCGTGCACCCAGTCACGCAGGCGCTCCTTGGCCTCGTCCGCGCCGGTAGCGTCCTCTGGGGCTTCCCCTGGTGCGGCGTCCACCAGCACGCGCGCAGGCACCGTCCTTAGTTCTGCGCCCTCCAAGCAGGCTGCCAGCCGCTTGGACACCACCGCGCCCGTGCCGTCCCGGACCGTCAGCTCGAAGTGAGCGAGGAGCCCAGGCACCGCGGCTTGGGGTAGGGCAAAAGCAGCACCCTGCTGCATGGCGGGGGTGGCGTCCTTGAGGGTGCGCTCGAGCACCGCGTCGAAAAGGGCATGCCCTGGTGCGATGAACTCCGCGTCCGTTGCGTCCTTGGGGTTGAAAGTAGCCCGCAGGTACTCGCTCTGCACGCCCTCGCACGCTTGCCTCAGCTCGTAAGGCACGCGCAGGCGCAAGAGGCCATCCTGCCGCCTCTCAATCACCCCACCAAGGCGGGTGAAAGCCTGGCGGAAGAAGCGGTCGATGTACTCCGGCTGCAGGCGGTGTACCTCCGAGTCGCGCTTCTGCTCCCTAAGCCTAGAGAGGTCGAGCTCCCGCTTAGCGAGCGCCTCCAAGGTGATGTCCTTGATGTGCGCTACCCGCTCCGGGCTTAAGCGCGCTTCCACCATCGCCTGAATCTCCGCTAAGGACTTGCGGCCCAGCAGGTGGTCGGCGATGAGTCTCTCTAAGTTCACATCCCGCAGGAGTTCGCCCACCACGTCGTAGACCCGGTCCGAGCCGAGTTGCTCGCGCATGGCCTCTAGCTTGGTCAAGAGGCGGCCCAGCACGTCGCCTTCGCGCGTACCCTGAGCCACCAGGTTGTAGATGCGCACGTCGTACCGCTGTCCGTAGCGGTGAACGCGGCCCATGCGCTGCTCTAGGCGCGTTGGGTTCCAGGGGATGTCGTAGTTGACCATCACCGAACAGAACTGCAGGTTGATGCCCTCGCCCGCCGCTTCGGTCGCCACCATCACGCGGCAGCTGTCCCTGAACGCCCGCTCGGCGGCGATACGCTCCTCCAATCTCATGGAGCCGTCGATGGAGGTAGCAGTGTAACCTCGCTTTCCCAGCACCCGCATGATGAAGGTCAGCGTGTCCTTGTGCTCGGTGAAGATAAGGAGCTTCTCGCCATTGGGTAGGCTCTGCAGAATCTTCTGTAGCTCCGTGAGCTTGCGGTCTTGCTCCAGCCGCGCCAGCAGCGTGGCCGTTTCGCTTAGTTCCTTTAGCTCCCGAATCTCCCGCTCCAGGTCGGGCAGGTTATCCGCTAACGTCAGGCGCTCGGCTAGGGCGTTCTCGAGTTCCCAGCGTTCCTCTTCGGGCAGGTCCTCGAGCTCCTCGTCGGTAAGGTTCCAGAGCGGGTCGGTGTGGACGCGGCTCACCTCGTCCCGTAGGGTCAGGAGGCGGCGGTAACGCCTGTCCAGCGAGGAAGCGATGGCGTAGGTAGACGAAGCCAGACGGCGCTGTAAGACGGTCATGGTGAGGCCGATGTTGCGCTTGCCTTCCGTCCAGGCGCGCTTGAAGTGTTTTGTGACGTAGTCCGTGACCCGTTCGTAAAGCTGCCGCTCGCTCGGCGTGAGGCGAAACTCTGGCGTGTGCACGTACCTTGGCGGGAAGAGCGGCTTGCCCTCGAAGTCCGTCATGTCCTCTTTGAGGCGCCGTAACAGGATCGGGTTCTCGCCCTCCTGCGCCGCTTCCTCCAGAAGAGCCCTGGTGGCGAAGAGGTCGGGCTCTAAAAGGTCTAGGAGCAGGCGGAACTTTTCGTCGTCACCTTGGTGCGGGGTGGCGGTGAGGAAAAGCAGGTGGGTGCTGGTCTGCGCCAAAACCTCACCGAGCCGGTAGCGCATGGACTTCTTGACGTCGTGGCCGTAGCGGGTGGCGGAGAGCTTGTGTGCTTCGTCCACGATGACCAAGTCCCAAGTGGTGTGCTCTAAGCTCTGCAAGTAGGCTTCATGCTTGGCGAAGTCCACGCTGGTTATCGCCATCGGCCTGGCCGCCCAGGGGTTCTCGTCGTAGAGCGCGGTGACGGTGTTGCGGTTCATGACCTCGAAGCGCTCGCCGAACTTGTCCTTTATCTCCCGCCGCCACTGGTCGGTGAGGTTGGCGGGCGTCACGATAAGCACCCGCTCGACTAAGCCGCGGTACTTCAGCTCCTTGAGGAGCAGGCCAGCCATCACCGTCTTGCCTGCGCCGGGGTCGTCGGCCAAGAGGAAGCGGATGCGGGGCTTCTGCAGCAGGGTGCCGTAGACGGCCTCGAGCTGGTGCGGCAGCGGATCGATGCGGCTGGTGGAGACCGCGAAAAAGGGGTCGAAGGTGTGGCCCAGCCGGATCCGCTGCGCTTCCACCCCCAACGCATAGAGCTCAGGATCGGCCTGGAAGGTGATGCGCTGGCCCAAGCCCGCGGCGAGGCGCTCCAAGTGCGCGCCGTCTAAGAGGCGCTTATGTAGGCTCTGTGTCTGCAGCCCTTCGGCCAGCACTTCAAAGCGCGCGCCCAGCTTGCTGATTCTGATGATACGAACGGCTTCGGGCCAGAGCGGATCGTTTACCCGCTGGTCTGTTAGGCTCGCCGTGACGTCCACTTCCCCAACGCCTCCTAGGTGTTTGCAAGGTTACCAAAAATCGACATAACCCCGTTCGCCACCGAAAGAGCGCGTGCAAGCACTTGATTGGAGTAATGAGCTCGAGGTCGCTCGAGTCCGGAGCGACTCGAAGGCGTTGGCTCGAGCAATGGGTGAGCGAACCGGCTAGGAGGCTAAAAGGGGCGCGATGGGCTTCTCCAGACGGTTCATAGGGCTTTTCGTTTCTTGGGTCCTGTATCACGCCGCGGCGCGCGACCTCTTCGGTCGCCTCGAAGCCGACGCCGTGCCGGTGTTTCTCGCCTACCCCGCGCTGCTAGAGACGCACCGGCTGATGCTTAGCCGCGGCGACGCGGCGCGGGCGCGCGGGCGCATTTTGACCCTCAAGGAGCGTGCGCCGGTGCATTATCCAGGAGCGGCGGACGGCGAGGCGGCGTTGTCGAGCTTGAAGCGTTTTGAAAGTCAGCGCATCTCGCTGACCGACGCTACCCTAGCGGCTATGGCGGTGCGGCTCGGTTTACAGGTGGTGACGTTCGACCGGCAGCACTCCGGCCTGATGGGGAGTGAAGTCTATGGGTAGTTTGAGGTTGAAAGCGAGGGTGTTAAGCAGCAGACAGCCCGGTCTTTACGCCGGGCTGTCTGCGTCCCTGATTGGTGGGCGGTACTGGGATTGAACCAGTGACCCCTCGCGTGTGAAGCGAGTGCTCTCCCGCTGAGCTAACCGCCCGAGCTGGGTCGTCACCGATTCTACCCCGTTGGGTTCTGCGCTGTAAAGCCGCCGTGAAGCCAGCTGTCAAGTCGACGGAAAACCAGCACGCCGACGCGGCAGCTGAAAGCCTCGGGGCGCCCCGGGGGCTTCAAACTAGGGGGCGCAGGTTTAAAAAGCGGCCTCCAGGCGGCAGAGGGCGGGGAGGTGGTCGGCGGGGCGCGTGACCATAAGGCCGGCAGCCTCGAAAAGGCCGCGTTGGCAGGGAAAAGCGTAGAGCGCTAGGCCCGCTTGCGGACCCCGCCGCCCGAGGGTGGGGAGCGGCGCGCCGTCCTCGAGGTAGCTCCGCAAACGGCCCCAGACCCAGCCGATGTTGGTCGCGTGGAGGTTGCGCGTCTCGCCCCACCCGTAGCCGATGAGGTAGTAGAGCAGGGCTTGGCCCCGGGCGTAGTCGGGGGCGATGATGAGCGCGTCTTCGCCGATGGCCGCTAGGGCCGCCTCGGTGTCGCGTTGTAACCACCTGTGGCCGCTAAGGTCGACGGCGTGGTAGTTGGTGACGTAGAGGGTAAGGGGTAGGAGCAGCAGAACGCCCAACCGCCACGCGCCGCACCGTTTCGTCCTGTTCGTCCCGCGCGCCCCCCTACCTCGCACCCCGCGCGTCACGCGTCCGAGGGCGAGGGCGGCGAAAATTGCCAGCACGAGGTCGTTGGGCAAAAAGTAACCCTCGATGTCGGGGATGTCGTAGTTGACCGCGTAGAGCGCGTTGCTCAGAAAGTAGAGGAGCAAAAAGACCCGCACCGGCCGCAGCGCGCGCCGCACGAAGGTTGCGCCGACGACCCCGAGGCCGAGTACGGGCATGTCGGTGCGCATAAAGCTCAAAAAGAGCGGCAGACGGTTCTGCACAAGTTGCGCGGGCGTAAAGGCGAACATGTAGGGTTTAAAGGGGCCGCCGGTGACGAAGTGAAAGACGTTCTCCCCGGTAAACCCCTCGATGTAGGGGGTCTGCGGGTCAGCGAGGCGCCAGAAGAGGTAGAGGTACTGCGCGGCGCCCAGGGTGATGACCGCGAGCACCCAGAGCACCTTTTTGGGTTGGACGAAGACGCTGCGGTCGGTGACCACGACCAGGTAGACAAAAGCTGGCAGCAGCGTGATCGCGAGCAGGTGGTGGCCGAACGACAGCGCGTAAAGAGCGGTGGCGAGGTAGAAGTCGCGGTCGCGACGCCTTAGGTGCCAGCGCACCAGAAAAAAGCTCACCGCAACCATAAAGAGCACCAGGAGCGCGTAGACCTCGGCGATGATCGCCTGTGACCAGTAGGTCTGGCTGAACCCGAAGGTGAGCGCCATGACAAAGGCGACGAAGCGCCCCACGCCGAGGAGCTCGAGCAGCTTAAAGAGCACCAGACAGGCGCCGATGGCGCAGAGCGCGGTGAGCAGGTTCGCCCTGTAAGCCAGCGTGCCGACCGGGACCAGGGTGACGAAAAGGTGATTCAAGACCATGTAGAGCGGGTACCCGGGTGCGTGCGGAATACCCAGGACGCGACCGAGGTACTGAAACTTGATGGCGTCACCCGAGTAGCCGATACCGGGTAGTAGCGTCGCGAGGTAGCCCCAACCGAGGAGGAGGGCGAGCAGCGCGGACAGCAGGGGGAGGCGCGAGCAGCCCGGTGAGCGCGGGGCGGGGAGGACGCGGGGGGGGCGCCTCATCCACCTACCTGCGCACCGACGCGCCCAAAGCCGACAGCAAAGGGCGCGCCTATAAGGACGGCGAACCAGAGCGTGGCAAACCGCAGCAAGAGGGTGACCGCACCGGCGTCGGCGACGCCGACGCCGCTTAGGGAGAGCAGCAGGATCATGGTCGCCTCCATCCCACCCAAACCGCCGGGCAAAAAGGAGAGCGCCCCGACGGCGACGGCGAGACCGTAGATGCCGAGGCTCGCGGTGAGGGGGAGCTCGAACCCCAACGCGAGGAGGATGACGTGCAACGCGAGCGCCTCGAGCCCCCACCCGACGAGGCTTAAAAGGGCGCCTACGACCAAAGGCCGCCCCCTGCTGAGCGCTGCGGTGGCCTCGAGGGCGCTCAGCACCCCTTCGGCGCGCGCCAAGACGCGCTGCGCGCGCGCCCACCGCCGAAAGCGGGTGCTCCTAAAGAGCAGCACGATCCCCAGCACCGCGCCCAAGGGTAGCGCCACCAGGGGCGCGTAACGCCCAAAGTGGAGTACGCCCAGAGCGGCCAACAGGAGCATCGCCGCGAGGTCGATGAGCCGCTCGACAAAGAGCGCCGAGAGGCTCGCGGCGTAGGGGACGCCGTGCGGTTTGAGGTAGATGGCGCGCACCGCCTCGCCGACCTTGCCCGGCGTAGCGGTAAAGGTAAAGCTCGCCAGATAGGCGCGCAGGCTCGGGCGCAGCGCGACGGGGGCGCCGAGGTGCGCTAGGTAGAGCTGCCAGCGCCCGAAGCGCAGCGCGTAGTTGGCGAGGGCCAAAAGCAGCGCGAGCAGAGCGCCGCTAAGGCCCAAGCGGCGCATGGCCGCCGCCGTCTCCGCCGCGCCGCTCCAGAGGGTGAGCGCCGCGTAACCGAGCATGGCCGCCAGAGCGGTCCAGAGAAGCGCCCGCAGGCGCGGGGGGCGTGGTCGCGGTGCGTCCATCAGAGCCTTAGCCGTTTAAAGAGCCCCTCCGGCAGGGCGCGGATCCCGAGCATCACCAAGTGCCAGAAGGCGGGCAGGTAGACGACCTCGGGGCCGCCATCGAGCGCCCGGACGACGCCCTTGGCGACGGCTTCGGGGGAGGCAAAAAGAGGGTTTTTCTTGAGGTGGGCGGTCATCGGCGTGTCGACCAAACCCGGTTTGATCGTGACGACGCGCACGCCCGAGGGGTGGAGGCGGTTTCTGAGCCCCTGCGCAAAGAGGCTCAGCGCGCCCTTGGCACTGCCGTAGACGTAGTTGCTCGCGCGGCCGCGGTCGCCGGCGACGGACGAGATCACCGCGATCGTCCCGCTCCGCTGCGCCTCCATACGGTTGGCGAGGTGCGTCAGAAGCGACACCACGCTAAGCAGGTTCGTCCGCAGCTCCCGCTCGGCGACGCGGTAGTCGGCCTCGCAGGCCGCCTGGTCGGCGAGCGTGCCGTAGGCGATGAGCACCACGTCAAGCCCGCCCAAGGCGTCCGCGGCGGCCGCTAAGAGCGCCTCGTGCCGCTTGGTGTCGGTGAGGTCGGCGACCGCGCTCTGCACCGCCGCGCCGCGCGCGCGCAGGTCCTGCGCCACCGCCCCCAGTTTGGCCGCGTCGCGCGCAACGAGGTAGAGCGCGTCGCCGCGCTCGGTCAGGAGCCGCGCGGTCGCCGCGGCAATCGCCGAGGTTGCGCCGAGGATGAGCGTGCGTCTCACACGTCCTCCCCGTCCCCACCCGTCTCCTGAGCGGCGTCTTGCGTGACCCGCCGCCAGAAGCTCGAGGAGAAGCGCGGGTCGACGAACCGCGCGAACGCGCGCCACTGCGGGTAGAAGCGCCGAAAGTCGCGCCCCGACATGCGGGCGTCTTTCGCGGGGTAGAGCCGCCCCCCCTCCGCGCGGACGATGTCGTCGAGGCGCGCCAGCAGCGCCAGCGTGCGCGCGCCCGCGTTGGGAAAGTCGAGCGCCAAGGTGACCCCCGGGCGCGGGAACGAGAGCATCCCGGGCGAGGGCAGGTCGCCGAACACCTTGAGCACGGCCAGAGGTGACCCCATCCCCGAGTCGGCGACCGCGCGGAAGATCATTTTGAGAGGCCCTGCGTCACCCGCGTAGGGGAGGACGCACTGGTACTGCAACAACCCGCGCGGGCCGTAGAGCTTGTTCCACCCCCCGAGGGCGTCGAGCGGGTAGAAAAAGCTCGAGTAGTGTTGGCGCGTGCGCACCACCTTGGCGCGCCTCTTGTGGTAGTAGAGCGCGTTAAAGGCGCGGATAGAGAGGGGGTTTAAGAGCGCGTTCGGCGCCTCCAGGGGGACGTTCAGGCGCCTTGTGGTGTGCGGCGTCAGGGGGCCGTCGGCCGCCTCGTTGCCGCGCATCAGGAGGCCGCGCCCCAGCGTCGCCCCGCTCGCGGCGCAGTCGACCCAGGCGACGGTGTAGTCGTGGGTGGCGTCGGATTCGGCGGAAAGCTCGAAAAACTCGTCGAGGTTGGCGAACTTGATGGTCTCGACCTCGAGTTCGGCGCTGCGGATGGGTTTGAGGGCGATCTCGACCCAGAGCATGAGCCCCGTTAGGCCGAGCCCGCCCACCGTCGCGCGAAAGAGCTCGGGGTTCTCCTCGGGGGAGCACACCAGGCGTGCGCCGTCCGTCCGGGTGCGGGTGCAGCCCGCGCGCCCAGAGGCGCTGTCCGTCCGGGTGCGGGTGCAGCCCGCGCGTCCAGAGGCGCTGTCCGTTCGGGTGCGGGTGCAGCCCGCGCGTCCAGAGGCGCTGTCCGAGCGCAGGAGCTCAAAGGCGCGCACGTGCCGCCCGAAGGTGCCCGCGCGGTGATGGTTTTTGCCGTGGACGTCGTTTGCGACCGCGCCCGCGAGCGAGACGTAGCGGGTGCCGGGGCTGACCGGCAGGAAAAAGCCGCGCGGCACGGCGAACGCCAGCACCTGCTCGAGGCTCACCCCCGCCTCCGCGCGCAGCACGCCGGTCTGCGGATCAAAAGCGATCAGGCGATTCAGCGCGCGCGTGTCGATGAGGGTGCCCCCGTCATTTAAGCAGACGTCGCCGTAGGAGCGGCCGTAAGCGTAGGGCAGCACGGTGCCGTCGCCCGGCGTCAGCGCGGCCTCGGCGTCGTGGCGCCAAGCGAGCCGGCGGACGCGGTGTTGCGCGCGCGGGTAGCGGCCCCACGAGGTGTACTGCGAGGTGTATGCGCTCTCGGCCCCGCTCATCCCCACCCCCAGGTGGCCGCTAAGCCGATCGCTAGGGCGAGGGCGCCGACGGCGTAGCTCACGCGGTCGCGTAGGGCGAACACGACCGGGTCGTCGTGCATCTGCCCGCGGTGAGCGAGCAGCCAGACGCGGCTAATCCAAAAGAGCAGCAGCGGGCAGAGCAGCCAGAGCACGAGGGGTGCGCGGTAGAGCTCGGCGACCTGCGGGCTGCTCAGGTAGAGCGCGACGACGAGCACCGACACGTAACCGCTCGAGGCGCCCAAGTTGGCGAGCCCCGCAAAGTCCTCGACGCTGTAGCCGCGCCCCTTGGCTTGGAGGTCGCCCGCTCGGCGCAGCGCGTGGAGCTCGGAGAGGCGCTTGACGAACGCGAGGTAGAGAAAGAAAAAGGTCGAAAAGGCGAGCAGCCACGGGGTGACCTCGAGCCCGGTGGCTGCGGTGCCAGCGATGATGCGCAGGGTGTAGAGCAGCGCGAGCACGATGACGTCGAGGATGGGCACGCGCTTGAGGTGGAGCGAGTAGGCGAGCGTCGTGACAAAGTAGCCCGCGAGCACCGCCCAAAAGGCGGGGGGAAGGGCGAGCGCAACGAGCGCGCTGCTCGCCAAAAGCGCCGGTACGAGTGCGACGCCCAGCTTGAGGGGGAGCGTGCCGGCGGCGAAGGGGCGCCGGCGTTTGCGGGGGTGGTGGCGGTCGGCCTCGAGGTCCAAAAGGTCGTTGATCACGTACGTCGCCGAGGCGAGCAGGCCAAAGGCGACAAAGGCCAAAAGCGCCGCTAGGAGCAGGGGCGCGCTCAGCTGGTGAGCGAGCAGCAGCGGCACCCCGATGAGCAGGTTTTTCACCCACTGGTGCACCCTGAGCGCGCGCGGCAGTTCGCGCAGACGGTCCTGCACGGGAAACACGCGCTCGATAGGCGTGACCCTCGCGACCCTGGCCGCGAGCCGTTCGCCGACGACGACCGCGCCCGCCGCGCCGCGCCACACCGCAAGGTCGAGGGGGGCGTCGCCAGCGTAGACGAATGCGCCCTCTGGAAAAACGCTCTGCAACGCGCGCAGCTTTTCCGCGCCGGCGTTGTTCACCCGGCCGTCGCTGGCGACGACGTGATCGAAAAGCCCTAGGTGTTTGGCGACGCGCGCCGCGACCTGCTGGTCGGCGGCGGTCGCTAAGACGAGGGGTCGCCCGGCGCCGCGCACCTCGCGCAAGTACGCGACGAGCTCCTCGCGGTAGGGTAGCGCGGTGACGTCGAGCTCGGCGCGCGCCGTGACCTCGCGTTTCAGGTGCGCCCTACCCCCAAGTAGCCACACGGGGAGCTTGAGGGGGCTCGGCGAGCGCCGCTTGAGCAGGGCGAGCAGCGACTCGAGCAGAAGGTCGGTTTGGATCAAGGTGCCGTCGAGATCGACGCATAGGGGCACCGATGGCGGCGCAGAAGGGGGGGCCGAAAAGCCCTCGCCGCTGATGACGCTCGTGGTCATGGCGCGCACCCCTAGAGCGCGGCGCGCACCGCTAACGTCGCAACGATGTCTCGTCACCTGCTTCCCCCCACGCCATGCGAACCCCAAGGATCGGCGGGCTTGGTACGTGGACCTGCGTCCGTGAGCGCTGCCGCAGGGCCAGCCGCGAGGCCGTGCACGGCTCTTTAGCGTCTAGCGCCCAGGGTACGCGCTTTAGTATACGGGGTCTGGCGCTCCTTGCGGCGTAGAGGCGGGGTACAACCGTCTGCGGGATCATCAAGCACCGAGCCGCGCTAAGGACCGTTGGAGGGGTCTAGGGGGGTGGCGTGGAGCGTCTCGGCGAGCTCGAGGGAGAGGGCGAGCTGCTGGCCGCCGCAGCGCAGCGTCACGGGGCCCGCGAGGGGGGCGCGCGCGACGACCTCGAGCTCGGCCCCCGGTTTGAGCCCCTGGCTCTCTAGGTAGACGAGCACCTCGCGCCGCTGGTCGGTGATGCGCGTCAAGCGGGCGCGCCGGCCGGGCTCGAGCTCGGTCAGCGGGCGGCCCCGCGGCGCCGGCAAGCTGCCGTCGGTCTGCGGGATGGGGTCGCCGTGGGGGTCGAAGGTGGGGTGCCCCAGCGCTTCGGCGATGCGCGCCTCGAACGCCTCGCTGATGACGTGCTCGAGCCTCTCGGCCTCGTCGTGCACCTCGTGCCAGGGGTAGCCGAGCGCCTCACTCAGGTAGGTCTCGATAAGGCGGTGGTGGCGCAGCGTCTCGAGGGCGACCTTGCGCCCGGCCGGGGTGAGCGAGACGCCGCGGTACTTTTCATAGGTGATGAGCTTAAGCGCGTGCAGCTTTTTGAGCATCCCTGAGACGCTCGCCGCGCTGACCGAGAGCGCCTCGGCGAGCGCCTGCGTTTTGACGTCGCGCCCACCGAGGTCGTAGATCGTCTTGAGGTAGTCCTCGGTAGCGGCTGAGATCGTCCGCCGCGTCACCGCGCCACCCCCAGAGGGCGACGGTTGGACGTGCCGGGTTTAGGCATGCCTAGAGCATAGCTTAAGAGAGCCTTAGAAGCCAGGGGGCGGCGCGTGCCGCCTCGCGAGCTCCTCGACCGAAGCGAGACCCTCGTGCTCGAGCCGCCTTAGCAGCCCACGGTGAAGGCGCTTTAGGAGCAGCGGTCCCTCGTAGACGAGACCCGTATAGAGCTGCACCAACGACGCCCCCGCGGCGAGGCGTTCGTAAACGTCGTCGACGCTGGCGACGCCGCCCACCGACACGAGCGGCAACCCCGTCCCCAAGCCCTGCAAAAAGCGCAGCACTGCCAAAGACCGCGCCCGCAGCGGTTTGCCGGAGAGCCCCCCCGCTTCGTCGAGGGGCGTCCTGAGACCCTCCCGCGACACCGTGGTGTTGGTGGCGATAAGCCCCGCGAGCCCGTAGCGAGCGGCGCGTTCGGCCGCTTCGGCGAGCTCCGCCTCCGAGAGGTCGGGGGCGAGCTTGAGCAAGATGGGCTTCTGGACGGGTTGCGCCGCGGCGAAAGCGGTCACGGCCCCCAAAAGCTCATCGAGCCGCGCGGCCTCCTGCAAAGCCCGCAGCCCCGGCGTGTTGGGCGACGAGACGTTGACGGCGAAGTAGTCGGCGTGGGGCCAGAGCGCCCCTAGCGACTGCACGTAGTCCCCCGGCGCGTCGTCTAGGGGGGTGACTCTGGACTTACCCAGGTTGACCCCGAGCGGCACCTGAATAGCACCCGAAGCCCGCAGCGCCGCGAGGCGCGCCGCAACGGCCGCCGCCCCGGCGTTGTTAAAACCCATGCGGTTGACGAGCGCCGCGTCCTCCGGCAGCCTAAAAAGGCGCGGTTTGGGGTTGCCGGGTTGCGCGTGCGCGGTGACGCTGCCGACCTCGACGAACCCGAAGCCTAGGGCCGCCCAGGTGGGTACGGCGACGGCGTTTTTGTCAAAGCCGGCGGCCAGGCCGATGGGGTTGGGGAAACGAAGGCCGAACGCCCTGGTCTGGAGGCGCTCATCGTCAAGAGCGCACGCCGCGCGCACGAGCCGCAGCGCACCGGGGTGCCGCGCGGTCCACTCGAGGAGCGCCATGGCGCGGTCGTGGGCGCTTTCGGGGTCGAGATGGAACAGGAGGGGGCGGAGCGCCTTGTACACGTTACAGCTTACGGTAAGTGGGGGCTAGAGAGCTCTCGACCGCTAGGTTCGCCGCGGGACGGCAAGAACCGCTCGCAAACCTGCGAGCGGCTGGTTGTTGGTGCCGAACTCAGCCGGGCAGCAAAACGCTATCGATCACGTGAATAACACCGTTGTCCGCTTCGATGTCGGCCTGAATGACGCGCGCCCCGCCGACCCGGACCCCGTCTGAAGTGTCGATGCTGAGCTCGCCACCCTCAACGGTTTTCGCGCTACTGAGGGTTTGCGCGTCGGCGGCAGTAACTTTGCCGGAAACGACGTGGTAGGTGAGAACTTTGGTAAGCTGCTCCTTGTCGCTGAGAAGCCCCTCTACCGTCCCCTCGGGAAGCTTGGCAAAAGCCTCGTCTGTGGGTGCAAAAACCGTCAGGGGGCCAGATCCCGCAAGGGTCTCTTCAAGCCCCGCAGCCTGCACCGCTTTGACGAGCGTCTGGAAGTTACCGGCGTTGACCGCGACTTCGACAAGGTTCGGCATGTGTCCTCCTCCGGCGAGGTGCGTTCTAAAGCATGTGCGCTGCAGGTGCCGACCTAGCGTGACACCTCGCAGCCGAGTTGGAACGCACGACGTCAGTGTAGATGCCCGTTCAGCTAGGCAGTGTGGGAGGAAATTTCATTATTCCAAGCGTAAGGTTGAAACCACCGCCTTTAGGCGGTCAGATTTCATCTGCTAGCCTTGGCGGATGGAGTATCGCTATGGCAGCCATACCGTCTTCAACATCGAGTACCACTTTGTGTGGGTCACGAAGTACCGCTACAAGGTGCTGAAAGGGGACATAGCCGAGCGTGTTAGGGAGTTGGTGCGGCAAACCTGCGAGGCGTTCGAGATACGGATTCTGAGCGGAGTGGTGAGTAGCGACCACGTGCATATTCTGGTGAGTGCGCCGCCGACAATGGCGCCGAGTGAGATCATGCGGCGGATCAAAGGGCGAAGTGCGAGCAAGCTATTCGAGGAGTATCCGAAGCTAAAAGCACGTTATTGGGGGCGGCACTTTTGGGCTAGAGGGTACTTCTGTGCGACGGTGGGGCAAGTCACGGAAGAGATGATCAAGAGCTACCTGGAGCATCACTTCGAGCCGACCCGAGAGGACAACTTCAGGACAGAGGACTGACGGGTCTATGACCCGTATCCCGACTTTCAGTCGCTCTTTCAAACCCTCCGACTTTAGTCGGTGGTTGTTTAGTGCGCTTTTGCTCACATAGGGGCTGCGCCTTTGGGGCTCCACCCAACACGCCGAACGCCGCGCCAACGCGGTGGCCCGGATGCCCGACGGGAAGCGCTATCGTCTTTCCAGGCCCGACGATCAGGAAGCCGCGCGGAGTCGAGGCGGGTGCTGCGAGGGGGAGCCGAGGGGCTCCCCGACCTCGCGGGTACGTAGGCTACTTCGTAGGCGGTTTGCTCGGGCGCACCTCGACGCGGCTCGGCAGCGTGCGCGCGGGCATCTTGAGGAGCATCAGCGTGATCTCGGCGATGTCCTCGGGTTGGATCTTCCAGGCGTCCGCCTCGCTCGGCGTGTGGCCGTTAAAGTGCGTGGCGACCGACCCGGGCATGATGTACGAGACTTTGATGTCGTGCTGGCGCAAGTCAAGCATCACCGCCTCGGAAAAGCCGTTTAGGCCGAACTTCGAGGCGTTGTACGCGGCGCCCCCCGGCATCGGATTGCGGCCCGCGAGTGACGAGATGGTGATGACGTAGCCGCCGCCCTTTTTGAGCGCGTCGAGAGCGGCCTTGACGCTGTAAAAGACGCCCGTGAGGTTTGTGTCGATGACGTCGTGCCACTGCTCGAGGCTCAGCTCATCGACCGGCGCGAAGTGCCCGACGCCGGCGTTGGCGACGAGCACGTCGAGGCCGCCAAAGGTGCTCACTGTCTCCTCGACGACCGCCCGCTGCTCGTCGAAGTTGCGGACGTTGCAGGTGAGCCCGAGCGCCCGCCCCGGCCCCACGCCGCTCAGCCGCTCCGCCGCCGCCTCGACCTCGCTCTGGGTGCGGGCCGTGATGGTGACGTTCATCCCCTCCCGGACGAGCGCCTCTGCGACGCCGTAACCGATGCCCTTGCTGCCGCCGGTGATCAGCGCGGTCTTGCCTTGTAGGTTCGTCTCCATGCGGTTACGCTATCAAGCGGCGCGAAGGGGCTCTGAAGCGTTGCCGACAATGCGCCGACGACGCGCGGGGTCACTTCGGCGCCACTTTGAGCCCTCCCGCCTCGATCCAGCGCCACAGGTACCACACCGCCGCGCTCCGGTAGGGCGCGAAGCGCGCGCCGAGCTCGCTTAGAGCAGGGACGCCGAAGGCGCCGTAGAGCCCCTCCCCGGCGCGCACCACGCCCATGTCCTTCAGCGGCCAGACGTCCGGGCGGCCGAGGGCGAAGATGAGAAACATCTCCGCCGTCCACACGCCGACCCCCCGAAGAGCCGTGAGCCGCGCCAGGACGTCCGCGTCGGAGCCTCCCGCGAGCCCCTCGAGCGCGCCGCCGAGGTAGGCGGCCGAGAGCTCCCTGAGGTACTCCCCCTTGCGGCGCGGCACGCCGAGGGCGAGGAGGTCGTCCGTGGTGCAGGTCAGCAGGCGTTCGGGGTCGAGGTCGGTCGCCGCTTGGAGCCGCCCGTACACCGCCCGCGCCGCCGCCCCCGAGATGAGCTGCCCGACGATCGCCCGCACGAGCACCCGGTAGGGCTCCCCGAGCCGCCATCCGTAGGGCCCAAAACGGGCGACGAGCGTCGCCATCGTGGGGTCGGTCTGCAGGTGGGCGAGCGCCGCTGGGTCGGCGGTGACGGTGGAGGGGGCGGTTGCGGGGTCGGTCATGGCCCCGACTGTGGCACGTCGGAGGCCGCGCGACCGTAAGGTTTAGAGCGCTTGTTTGGAGTCCGTGCGGTCTGCTATCCTTTAAGGCGCGTTGAGCGGGAGGAGTAGCTCGAAGCGGTGAGGGCCACTAGGCCCGCGGCTTGTGCCGTTGACCGAACGGTTAGGGCCACTAGGCCCACGGCTCGTGCCGTTGACCGCAGCTGCCCGACAGAGAGCGCCAGCGGCGCGCTGAGAGCTGGCGCCGGGAGAGCCGAGCGAACGTCGCCCGTGAGCCCGGGCAAGAACGGTTTGGTATAGAACACCGAGCCCAGTAGACGCCCCGGACGCTGCCCCGACAGTGCAGCTTGAACGAGTGCCTTTAGCGCGTGCTAAGGGAAGCGCGGTGGTACCGCGGGGTTCGCCTCGTCCGCAGCTATTGACCGAGCGGAGGAGGTTTTTGCATGTCGACCCAAACACCCCAAACAGTCGATCTGAGCGAGTTCGACACGGTCTACCGCCTCGAGCATGAGGCCCGCTTTACGGCGGCGCGCACCCGGCTCGAGGTGGACGCGCTCGTGCGCGTGTTGGGGCTCCAACCGACCGAGCGCATCTTGGACCTCGCCTGCGGTTGGGGGCGGCACCTGCGCGAACTGAAGCGGCGCGGCTTCGGGGCGCTCGTCGGCGTAGACGTGCAAGGGGCGTTTCTGGAGCCCATCGAGGGGGTGACGCTTTTCGAGCAAGACGCGACCCGGCTCGAGTTCGAGGACGCGTTTGACGCGGTGTACTGCGTCGCCAACGGCCTCTTTGCCGACCCCAACGCAGCGGCGCGGGTGCTGCGCGGGGTGGCGCGCGCCCTCAAGCCGCAGGGCCGCTTTCTGCTCGACACCAGCAACCGCGAGCGACTGGTGCAGGCGGGGACGACGCGCTCGTGGCGCAAGGCTGCACCCCCCAGAGCGGAGCTGGCGCCCCTCTTGGGTGGGGGAGAGCTGCCCTGGATCCTCGAGGAAGCCCACTTCGACCTCCGCACGGGCGCGCAGCACCTCGAGCAGCAGCGCATTTTTGCCGACGGGCGCTGCCAAACGCGCCGCCTCACGCGCTTTCACTACACCCTGAGCGAACTCTCTGAGCGCGCCCACGCCGCCGGCTTCGATGTGCACGAGGTCTACGGCGACTGGACGTTAGCGCCCTACACCCCAGTAAGCCCGCGCATGATCGTGCTACTCACCAAAGGTCAACGCCACTAGTACGGTAGTACGGGCACCGAGCCCGGCCCTAGTGGGCCTAGTACCAGGCGTCGCTTCGCGCGGCTACGCACTCCGGCCGATGGCCGTAACCTAAAGGAGCCACCGATGACGCAGTCTGAATCTACCCAGACCCGAGAGTTGCCCAAGCAGTACGACCCCCACAGCGTCGAGGAGAAGTGGGCGCGGCGCTGGGCCGAGAGGCCCTTTACCGCCGACCCGACGAGCGACAAGCCAGGCTTTTGCATCGTCATCCCGCCGCCCAACGTGACCGGCAGCCTCCACTTGGGCCACGCCTTCGACAACACCCTCATCGACACCCTGATCCGCTTCAAGCGGATGCGGGGTTTCGAGGCGCTCTTTCAACCCGGCACCGACCACGCGGGGATCTCGACCCAGGTCCAGGTCGAGCGGGCTTTGCAGAGCGAGGGGCTGACCAAGCACGACCTCGGGCGCGAGGCGTTTTTGGCGCGCATGTGGGCCTGGAAGGAGCGCTACGGCGGCATCATCCTCGGCCAGCTCCAGCGCCTCGGCATCTCGGCGGACTGGACCCGCACGCGCTTTACGATGGATGAGGGGCTGTCCCGTGCGGTGCGCAAGCAGTTCGTCGAGCTCTACCACCGGGGCCTCATCTACCGCGGCGAGCGCATCGTCAACTGGGACCCCGTGAGCCAGACGACGCTTTCAGACCTCGAGGTCGACCGCGAGGAGCGTCCCGGCAAGCTCTACACGCTCCGCTACGCGCTCGAGGGGGGCGGCGCGTTAGAGATCGCCACCGTGCGCCCCGAGACCATCTTCGCGGACGTGGCCCTGGCCGTGCACCCCGAAGACGAGCGCTTTACGCACCTGCACGGCAAGCGGGCGCGCATCCCGCTGACCGACCGGTGGGTGCCCATCATCACCGACGAGGCCGTCGAGCGGGACTTCGGTACGGGGGCGCTTAAGATCACCCCGGCGCACGACCCGACCGACTTCGAGATCGGCCTGCGCCACGGCCTGCCGCGCCCTTCGGTGATCGACCTCGAGGCGAGGCTCACCGGCGAGCTAGTGCCGGAGGCGTTTCGCGGTTTGGACCGCTTCGAGGCGCGCGCGCGCGTCGTGGCGGCGTTAGAGGCCGCCGGGGCGCTCGCCCACGCGCGCGACTACACCGTGCCCATCGGGCTCTCCGAACGCACCAAAGCGCCCGTGGAGCCGATTCTCTCGACGCAGTGGTTTTTCAAGATGTCCGAAGTGGCGCCCAAGGTGCTCGCCGCGTTGGACGCGGGCGAGATGCGCCTGACGCCCGAGCGCTACACCAAGGTCAACCGCGACTGGCTCCTCAGCTTACGCGACTGGAACATTTCAAGGCAGCTCTGGTGGGGCCACCAGATCCCAGCGTGGTACGACCCCGAGGGCAACATCTACGTCCCCGACCCCCAAAACCCCGACCTCGACCCCCCCGACGACCCGCGTTACGCGCACCTGACCCTGACCCAAGACCCCGACGTGTTCGACACCTGGTTCTCCTCGAACCTCTGGCCGTTTTCGACCCTGGGGTGGCCGGACACGGAGGACCCCTTTTTCAAGAAGTTCTTCCCGACCTCGGTGCTGGTCACGGGCTACGACATCCTCTTTTTCTGGGTGACCAAGATGCAGCTCGCGAGCTACGCCCTACTCGACCAGAAACCCTTCTCGGACATCGTGCTGCACGGGCTGGTCTTGGACGAGCACGGCCAGAAGCAGTCGAAGTCCAAGGGCAACGGCATCGACCCCCTGGACGTGATCGCCGAAGCGGGCGCCGACGCGCTCCGCTTCGCCATGGCCTACGCCTCGACGGGGGCGCAGGATATCCGCTGGGACCCGCGCCGGGTGGAGATGGGGCGCAACTTCGGCAACAAGCTGTGGAACGCGGTGCGGTTTGCGATGATGCATCTTGGGGATCCCCCCCTGCCTCCCCTACAAGGGGGGGTGCCGGAGGCGGGGGGGTTGACCTCCCGCTGGATCACCAGCCGTTTGCAGCGCGCCATCCAGGAGGTGACGCGCCACCTCGAGGCCTTCGACTTGGGCGGTGCGAGCCGCGCCGCGTACGACTTCGTCTGGTCGGAGTTCTGCGACTGGTACCTCGAGGCCGCCAAACCGGAGCTGCGCGCCGGCAACCAGGAGACCCGGGTGGTCTTGCGGCGCACGCTCACCGATATCTTGAAGCTGCTGCACCCGCTGATGCCCTTTATCACGTCTGAGCTCTACGAGGCGTTGGGGCATGAGGTCAGCGCCACTAGTACGGGCACTAGTACCGGCACCCGCCGGGGGCCTAGTGGCCCTAGACTCGAGCCCGGCCCTAGTGGGCCTAGTACCGGGCGCACCGGCTGGGCCGGTAACCTGGAGACGCAGCTCGGTCTGAGCGCCTGGCCGGAAGCGGATGAGAGCCTCCTCGATGAGGCCGCCGAGCGCGACTTTAGGCGCCTGCAGGACGCGGTCACGGCGGTGCGAAACCTGCGCGCCGAGGCCAACGTACCCCCCTCGCAGGAAGTGGCGGTGTACGCGAGCGGCGCGGGTGCGGGGACGCTTCTAGAGAACGAGGCGGTCTTCAAGGCCCTGACGCGCGCCGCCTTGCTCGACAAGCCCGTTTCGGGCGCCGCATTGTCGCAGGTGGTGCCGGAGCTCGAGCTCACCCTGCCCCTCGAGGGCCTTGTCGACGTCGCCGAGTGGCGCGCGCGGCAGGAAAAGCGCCTCGCCGAGCTGCGCGCGAACCGCGCCAAGAGCGAGAAAAAGCTCGCCAACCCCAAGTTCGTGCAGAACGCGCCCGAAGCGGTCGTGGCCGAGGAGCGGCGGCGCCTTGAGGAGGCCGAGGCATTAATCAGGGGGCTCGAGGCGAGCCTAGCGACCTTGGGGAGGTTACCGGCCTAGCCGGGGCGCCTGGTACTAGGCCCACTAGGGCCGGGCTCGGTGCCCGTACTAGCGGCGTTGTCCTATGGGTGAGTGTGCACAAGGGGAGACGGCGCGCCTAGGTTACGGCCATAGGCCGAACGCCTAGTGGCGTTGACCTCAAGGTTACGGCCATGGGCCGAACGCCTAGCTCACAGGGGCCCTGCCCTCGCGCAGCATCCCCACCGGGGGACGCCTCTAGTGAGGCTGAGTGCTCACAGGGGCCCTGCCCCGCCTCTAATGAGGCTGAGTGTGGCGTTGACCTCTCCCCTAAAGCTCAGCGGTTCTTGCGCCCCTGCAGCGCGATAGCGGCGCCCAGAAGCGCCGCCACGCCTACGCCGATAAGAGCTGGTGCCAGCGGGCTCGGTTTGGGCGGCGGCACATAGACCACCCCGCGCTCGTCGGCCCTCACGGGGCGCCCGACGTAGCGCCCGCGCCTCGGCACCGCCAGATGGTCGAAGTTGGCGGCTAATTCGCTTAGCTCGCGCGCCAAACGCTCCCCGCGCATCGGTCGGCCGTGGCCGGTCGCTGCGACCTGTGGAGAGAGCGCCGCGAGGCGCAGGACCGAGGTGTGGGCGGCGAGCCAGTTCGTCGTGAAGTAGCGGGGCGGCCCGCGCAGCTCACGGCGCTGCCGCAGCACCGCTAGGAGCGACTCCTGCCGGACGGTGACGAAGGCGTCCCCGGCGAGCAGCGTCCGGTCGGCTTCCCGAAAGAGAGACACGTGCCCGTCGGTGTGGCCGGGTGTGTGCAGGGCGCGCCACCCCGGCAAAAAGGGAACGCTGCCGTCCTCGGGTAGCTGCCGCACCCGTCCACCGAAGTTGCGGCCGCGGCGCGGGTAGAGGGGCGCGCTCCTAGCCATGAGGCCGCCACCCACGGAGGGGTCGGGGGGCGGATAGTCCGAGCGGCCGGTGAGGTAGGGGAGCTCGAGCGCGTGCGCGTAAACGGGCACGTCCCAACGCTCGAGCAGCTTGGAAAGCGCTCCTACGTGGTCGAAGTGGCCGTGCGTCAAGATGATGGCTTTGGGCGGGCCGCCGAAGCGGGCGGCGGCGACCCGCAGGATGCGGCGCGCCGTTCCCGGCATGCCCGCGTCTATAAGCACCCAGTTGCGGCTCCCGGGGTGGCCTCGGTCAGCGCCACTGGGCGTCGGGCTAGTGCCTGTAACCGCGACGAAGTAGACGTTAGCGACTAGCGTCCGCAACCCCCAGACGTCTTCGGCTCGGTTAGCGGCCTGGCCGCTGGCGCTCGTGCGCTTGACCGTGACGAAGAAGCCGGGCGCGCGGCTTGCAGGTTGGCGGTGGCTCTGGTTCATGGTGTACCCCCCACCGCGCACTCTAGGCGCGGTGGGGGGGAAAAGCTGTAAGCGGAGGGGAAAAGCGTGCGGCGACGCGCCCTTTAGCTCGCCAAGATGGCCTCGATGCGCTCGAGCTGCTCCGGCGAGAGTTCAATCTCGGCGGCGCCCAGGTTGTCCTCCATCTGGCTCACCTTGGTCGCGCCGGTGATGACGCTCGAGACGCCCGGCTGCCGCAGCACCCACGCCAGCGCGAGCTGCGCGCGGGTGACGCCGAGCTCGTCGGCAACCTCTTTAAGCGCACGCACCCGGCGCGCGTTCTCCTCAGTCAAGTAGCGCTCGCCAAACCCACTGTCGCGTCCGAAACGGCTGTCTTCGGGGACGCCGTCGTCGTACTTGCCGGTGAGCATCCCCATGGCCAACGGGCTCCAGACGACGAGGCCGATGCCCTTGTTCTCGGTGACGGGCAGGATCTCCCTCTCGACCCGTTCGCGCCACAGCATCGAGTACTGCGGCTGCTCGGTCACAGGCGCCACGAGGCCGTTTTCGCGCGCGTAGGTGTGGGCTTCGGCGATCTGCGCGCCCGTCCACTCCGAGGTGCCCCAGTAGTGGGCCAGACCGCTCCGGACCACGTCGGAAAACGCCTCGACGGTCTCCTCCAAAGGCGTTTCGGGGTCGTAGCGGTGGGCGAAATAGATGTCGACGTAGTCGGTGCCCATGCGGTCGAGCGACATCTCGATGGACTCTAAGACGTGCTTGCGTGAGAGCCCGCGGTCGTTGACGTTCTCCGACATCGGCCAAAAGACCTTCGTCGACAAGACGAGGTGGTGGCGCGGGACGCCGGTGTCGTTGAGGACTTCGCCCAAAAACTCCTCGCCCTTACCGTGGGCGTAGACGTCGGCGTTGTCGAAAAAGTTCACGCCGCCCGCGAGGGCTTTGTCGACGATCTCCCGAACCACCGCCTTGTCCTGAACGCTGCCGCCGTAGGTCGTCCACGCCCCTAGCGAGATCACGCTGACCTTAAGGCCGCTTTTGCCGAGTCTGCGGTACTGCATCCTTGCCTCCTAGCGCTGCCCCGTCGCGTCTTCCGCCGCTGTGCCGGCGGGCGGCGGTAAGACCCATTGTGGCAAGCCCCATTCTAGCTTGCGAGCGTGCAGTCCTCCGCGGCTCGCGAGCGCTCGAGTGGGTCGCGTTGGAGAAGGTGCGGCAGCCCTATGGGTGGCTGTGTTCTCTCGCTGTGTAGCTTTCCGCTGAAGAGGTTGTGTGCTGGCTCGCAATGTCTGTTAGACTGCTAAAGACCCCAGGAGTGCCCTGCACTCTACACCCCCGAGCAGCCCTGTTACAGCTAGCTTACGGTACGTCCCGCTGTGACCCTGCTCCCCAAGGAGGAAACGTGAAGCGAATCGTATCCGGATTGACGGTTCTGGGTCTTTTCTGGGCAGGTGCGCTCGCCCAAGCCCAGACGATTACCGTGGGTCAAGGCGCCGACGCGGTCACCCTCGACCCACACGGCACCAACGACCAGCCCTCGGCGCGGGTGATGCGGCAGATTTACGACACGCTGATCATCCAGCAAGAGGACCTCGAGCTCGTCCCCGGTTTGGCCGAGTCGTGGGAGCAGCTCGACGACACGACCTGGGAGTTTACCCTCCGCGAAGGGGTGACGTTCCATAACGGCGAACCGCTGACCGCCGACGACGTGGTGTTCACCTTTAACCGCCTCACGGACCCCGAGGTAGCGGCGCCGGCGGCTTTCTTGCTGGGTTTCGTCGAGAGCGTCGAGGCGGCCGACGAGCGGACGGTCAGGATCACCACCCAGTACCCCTTCGCGCCCATCTTGGCGCACCTCTCGCACACGGCGACCTCGATTTTGAACGAGCAAGCCGTGACCGAAGCGGGCGAAGACTATGGGACGACCACCGTCGTCGGCACCGGCCCCTTTAGCTTCGTGCGCTGGGAGCCGGCCACGCAGATCGTGCTCGAGCGCAACGACGACTGGTGGGGGGGCGAGGTCCTGCCCGAGCGCGTCGTCTTCCGCCCCATCATCGAAGGCACCGTGCGGGCGATTGAACTCGAAACGGGCGGCATCGACATCGCTTACGGGCTCGAGCCCACCGACGCCAACCGCATCGAAGGGGGCGGGGTGCCCGGCGTCCGGCTCGAAACGGTCGAGACGCTCTCGACCAACTACATCGGCTTTAACGTCCAGAAAGAGCCCTTCGACGACGTGCGCGTGCGCCAGGCGATCAACCACGCCGTCGACGTCGACCTCATTATCGAGGCGGTTTTGGAAGGTCGGGCGATCCCGGCAACCGGCCCCATCGCGCCGGCGGTCTTCGGTGCCCGCACCGACTTAGAGCCCTACGCCTACGACCCCGAGCGCGCCCGCGAGCTGCTCGCCGAAGCCGGCCTCGAGGGGGGCTTTAGCACCACCATCTGGACGAACGACAACCCGACCCGGATCCAGATCGCCGAGATCGTCCAGGCGATGCTGCTCGACGTCGGCATCAACGTCGACGTGCAGGTGCTCGAGTGGGGCACCTACCTCGCCGACACCGCCGAAGGGCTCCACGACATGTTCATCCTCGGTTGGGTGTCGGTCACCGGCGACGCCGACTACGGCCTCTACTCGCTCTTCCACTCCGAGCAGATGGGCAACCCCGGCAACCGCACCTTCTTCGCCAACGAACGCGTCGACGAGCTTTTGGACCTCGGCCGCAGCAGCGCCGACGAAGAGGAGCGCTTAGCCGCCTACGCCGAAGCCCAGGAGATCATCCTCGAAGAGGCGCCCTGGCTCTTTCTCAACATCACCGTCGAGGACAACGGCGTCCGCGACAACGTCGAGGGCTTCGTGCCCCACCCGGCGGGCCACCACCGGCTCCACTCGGTGACCATCACGGGGAGCTAGCGCCGGCGCGACGTCTGCGGCCGCGCAAAGGCGGCCCTAGCCGGACGACCCACCCCACCCGGTCTGCAGGGGCCAGGGTGGGGTAGTCTCTTAACGGCCTCCCCAGACCCCACGCTCTAGGACGTTTACGATGTTTCAGTATATTGTCAAACGCATTCTCCTGGTGATCCCGGTGCTCTTCGGGGTGTCGATCCTCGTGTTCGGCATTATGCACCTCTCCCCCGGCGACCCGGCCATCTTGATGCTCGGTGAGGGCGCGCCGGAGGCCGAGCTCGAGGCGCTGCGCGCGCGGCTCGGCCTCAACGAACCCCTGCACGTGCAGTACGGCATGTGGGTCGGGCGCGTGCTGCAGGGCGACTTGGGGCGCTCGATCCGCTCCAACCGGCTGGTGGCCGCCGAGATCGCCTCGCGGCTGCCCGCGACGATCGAGCTCGCGGTGCTCGCCACGCTGATTTCAGTCGCGATCGGCATCCCCATCGGCGTGCTGTCGGCGACGCGCCCCAACTCGCTGCTCGACAACGCCACCATGGTGGCGGCGCTCGGCGGGCTGGCGATGCCGGTCTTTTGGCAAGCGCTCATGATGATCCTCATCTTTTCGCTGTGGCTCGGCTGGTTCCCCTCGTCGGGGCGCCTCGGCGGGTGGGAGTACTACGTGCTGCCCACCCTGACGTTGGGTACAAGTTCGATCGCCGCGATTACCCGCATGACCCGTTCGACGATGCTCGAGACCATCCGGCAGGACTACGTGCGCACGGCTCACTCCAAGGGGGTTGCCGAACGCCGCGTGATCTACCGCCACGCCCTGCGCAACGCCCTCATCCCGGTCGTGACGGTGATCGGGTTGCAGTTTGGGAGCTTGCTCGCGGGCGCGGTGCTGACTGAAACCATCTTTAACTGGCCGGGTATCGGCCGCCTCGCCGTCGACGCCATTCGGGCGCAGGACTTTCCGGTCGTGCAGGGCGTGATCCTGGTGTTCGCGATCGCCTACGCGCTCGTCAACTTGCTCGTCGACCTGACCTACGCCGCGCTCGACCCCCGCTTGCGGGTGCGCTACGGTTAAGGAGGACCATGGCGACAACTGCCCCGTCTGCACCCGCTGCCCCGCGCCGCCGGTCGCTCGGTAGCGGCGCGCTGCGGCGCTTGGCCCGCAACCCGCGCGCCGTCTTCGGCGCGCTGGTGCTCGCGCTACTTATCGTCGCGGCGATCTTCGCCGATCAGCTGAGCCCGCACCCCCCCAACGTCCAAAACCTTCGCAACCGCCTGCAGCCGCCGAGCGCCGAGCACCTTTTGGGCACCGACCAGTTCGGCCGCGACATCTTGAGCCGGATTATCCACGGCGGGCGCATCTCGCTTCAGGTCGGCTTTTTGTCGGTCGGTATCGCGCTCGTCATCGGCGGTTTGATGGGCGTTTTGGCCGCTTACTACGGCGGCTGGCTCGACAGCCTCTTTATGGGGCTCGTCGACGTGCTCTTGGCGCTCCCCGCGTTTCTCCTGGCGCTCGCTATCGTCGCGGCGCTCGGCCCGAGCCTGACGAACGTGATGATCGCCGTCGGCATCGCCAACATCCCCAGCTTCGCCCGCATCACGCGTTCGGCGGCGCTCTCGGTGCGCGAGCTCGACTACGTCGCGGCCGCCAAGGCGGCGGGCTCCTCGGACCTGCGCATCATGTTTAAGCACATCATCCCGAACGCCCTCAGCCCGGTGATCGTGCAGGTGACCTTGTCGCTCGCGGGGGCGATTCTCGCCGCTGCGGGTCTGAGCTTTCTCGGGCTGGGCGCGCAGCCGCCGACCCCCGAGTGGGGCAGCATGCTCAACGCGGCCCGGCCCTTTATCCGCCAGGCGCACTGGGCGGTGACGTTCCCGGGTTTGGCGATCGTCGTCACGGTGCTCGCGCTCAACCTCGTGGGCGACGCGCTGCGCGACATTCTCGACCCGCGGATGCGGGGCTCGAGGTAGCCCGCGCGAACGGGCGTGGGGTGCGCCCTTCGGGCCCGCTGCGTTCGTGGTGGTGGCGAGGTAGGAGACCCTCAGTGGGCCGACACGCCGGAGCGAGGCGCGCTAGCGCGCCTCGCTCTTCCCCCGACGGAAATCCCAATGGCCTTTACTATACAGAGGCCGCTCGGCGCGCCGGTAGGTCTCTATGTCACGGTGCCCTAGTACATAAGGACTAGCTCGGGCAGGCGGGCGCTCAAGGGGCGGCCGCCTGCACCCTCTCGGCCTCGAGCCAGTGCTGCATGAGCCCCTTGTAGTGCGCGGTGAAGTGCTCGTGTTCGTGGGGCGGAAAGGTGCTCTGCACGGTGTTTTCCAAGATGCGCGCGAACTCGGGGCTCGCGACAAGCTCCCACATCGCCTCATCGAGCCCCTGCAGCTCTTTGGCCCTGAACGCCTCGAACCGCTCCGTATCGAAGTACTTGTCGGCCATGCGCTCGTAGGCGTCGAGCTTCTCCTCATAGCTTCGGTCGGAGTCGGCGACCTTGAAGTACTTTTCCAGGTCCATCGTCACGCGCGGTTCGCGCTCGGTGACGGCGCAAAAAAGGCTCCAGGCGAGAAGCGACTTGATCGCCCAGGGGAAGTAGTAGTGCAGGCTTGTGAGGGCGATGTCGGGGCAGGCGTTGGCGAAGTCGATGGGCCAGAGCGTGCCCCCCTTGAGGAGCGCCTCGCACGAGTTAAACTCCCAGCGAAACACCGCGTTGATAATCTTGGTGATCGCGCGCGCCTCGCGGCCCGACCTAGCGTCCAAAAAGTCGTGCGCCACTCGGTAGCGCGCGTGCAGCGGCTGCGTAGGGTCGTACTGCAGCGAGATCACCTGCGGTCCGATACCTAATGAGCGCACGAACACGTCGAAGTCGATCCCCTTTTGCAGGTGCATGATCATGGTGCCCGAAGCGTCGTAAGACGACATCAGGTCGTGCACGTCGCGGATGAACGAGACGCCGCGCCAGCCGCCGCCGTCGAACGGTTTCATAAAGAGCGGGTAGCCGATCCCTGCGGCGATCGCGGGCAGGTCGAAGAGGTCGTGGTAGCGCTCGGCGGTGCGGCGGTACTTCTCCGACGGCGGCCCCTCTTTGGGCGGGATCAGCCAGGTCTCGGGGATGTGCAACCCCAGCCGGATCATCACGCAGTAGGCGGTGTGCTTCTCCATGCTCTGGAAGGTAAAGGGGTTGTTGATCAGGTAGGTACCGTTGACCATGGCGGCCTTTTTCAGCCACTCGCGCGGGTTGGTGTGCCACCAGGCGAGCCGGTCGATGACCAGGTCGTAGGAGGTAGGGGCGTCGAGGCGAAACGGATGGATGCGGACGCGCTCGAGCGCGAACGCGTAGTGCTTGCGGCCTCGGCGGATGGGTTTAAGAAAGCGGCGCGCGAGGGCCTCTAGGGTGCTCGGCCAGTCCTCCTCGTCGCCCAGCAGCAGGCCGATCTTTTTCGTAACGACGTTGTTTTTGGCAACTTTGGACATCGGTTGTCGCACCTCCTAGGGAACCCTCTTCTCGAAACGTCACCAGCTCCGTTGGTGGCCAGCCCACCCGCACACCCATACACGCGCACCCCGTTCGGCAAAAACCGGCGTCGGGCGGCGGAGCGCCTTCCGCGCGGGAGGTCTTTGACGTAGGGTGATTATCACCCAGCGTGCCAAACCCAGGCAACCGGGCGCCGCCCCTAACCGAGCGCGCGGCCTAAGTGGTGCGCGAGCTGCTGCCGCCACCAGTACCAGTGATGGTCGACGTCGTGCCCCCAGATGTCGCGCTCGTGGGACACGCCTTTTTCCCGCAGCAGGTCGGCCAACAGGTGGGTGTCGGCGAGGCACTTGTCCTCCCAGGCGCCCTGGCCACAGACCAACACGAGGTGCGCGTGGCGGCGGACGAACTCGAGGTGTGCCCCCCCGAAGTTGCGCACGTACGCGACCGGGTTGTTGAAGTAGACCTCCTGGGACGCTGTCGGACCGGTAAACGACTCGGCGTTGTAGCGCCCGCTGAGACACAGCGCGTAAGGAAAGACGTGCGGGTGCTTCAGGGCGAAGTTGGCCGCGTGAAAGGCGCCCAACGAGCAGCCCGTGAGGGCGACGCTCAGGGTGGCGTCCTCGCAGTCGTAGCGGATGGCGGGCACCAGGGTGTGCAGGATGAAGTCCTCGTAGGCGCGGTGGCGCAGCGCCCGCTCGTGGGGGTCTTTGTGCGCGAGCCACGTCTCGTGGTCCAGGCTCTCCGGGCAGTAGACCTTGAGTTTGCCCGCCTCAATGAGGTGCGCGACGGCGCCGATCATCCCGTTGTCTTCAAAGTCGTAAAACTGCCCGCCGCCCGAGGGGAAAGCGATCAACGGGGCACCGTAGTGGCCGAAGGCGAGCACCTGCACGTCGCGCCCGATGGCGGGGTTGTAGAGCTTTTCGTAGCGGCGCCTCACGGAGCGTCCCCGACGAGAACCGTTGCCGCGTCCCCCTCGGCTGCGTCGCAGGGGGCGGGCTCCGGCGGGAAGAGGTACGAGAGCACCTGCGGCAGCCGCGCCGCCCACGCCGCTTCGCTATGGGTGGCGCCCTCGGCGAGGTGGTAGACGAACTCCTGGCCCTCGGTGTAACCCGCGTCCAGGAGGGCTTGGCGCGCCGCCAAGGTGACCCACTTGTTGTCGTCCGAGTCGCCCTCGCCCTCGCCCGAATCGAGCCACACGCGCAGGTCGTGTACGGGCGCTTCGCGGAGCCGCGTGAGCATCTCGAGTTCCCCCGCAGCGGTCTCCGTGACCCAGAACGACGCCGACAAGATGGCGTGGTGCCGTGCGAACGCGGGGTGTTCAAAGGCGATGTAGGCCGAGAAAAGCCCCCCCATCGACGAACCACACGTGGCGACGTGCTCGCGGCCCCCCCGGACGCGGAAGTGCTCGCACATGTACGCGTGCACCTCCTCGTAGAAGGCGAAGGTCCGGTGCGCTTGCCCCCAGAGGTAGGCCACACGCCGCCGCCGCCGGAGCCGGTGGCGGTAGCGCCTCGAGGGCGCCGTGGCGAAGCGGCTGTAAGGGGGCAGGTACTCCGCGAGGCGCGCGGCCCCCCCGTTGCTGACGCCGACGAGGATGGCGGGTCGCATCTGGCCCTCGTGGATCAGCCGTTCGGCGGTCTCATCGGCCCGCCACGAACCGCTAAAGGCGTCCTCCGAGAAGGTTTCAAAGCAGTTCTGACCGTCGTGGAGGTAGAGGATGGGGTAGCGGGTGTCAGCTGCGTGCGGCTCGAAGTAGTCCGGCGGGAGGTAGATGTAGAGCGCGCGTTCGCCGAGGCTGCCCGTAAAGGTTTGCTTAAAGACTCGAGCCCCGCAGTGCTGAGGTGCCGGTGTAGGGGAGGGCGGGGTGGGGAGCGTCATGCGCTATCTTAGCGCGCTTTGGGCGCAGGGTTGCAGGTCGCAGCCAAAATGTGGGGTTGTGTACAGGGAGCTCATAGGAGGTGGCTTGTGGCCCGTGGGGAATGGCGCCTGGTTCTCCCCACGAGTCACGAGCCACAGGTCACTCGCTACGCGCCACCCCACCAAGCCGCCGCCGCGTGTCCCAGGTCATGACCTCAAAGAGCGCCAGCAGTAAAGTCGCGGCGACGACGAGCGCCGCGCCGACGACCTCGAGCCCGGCGCGCCCCGCGATGAGCCCCACGAGCCCCGGCAGAGCCGCCCCCCCGAGCCCCGCCGCGGCGATCTGAAAGCCGATGGCGCTGTCCGCGTGCGCCCTGCCGATACGCGCGGGGGTCATGGCGACGAGCGAGGCGAAAATCGGCGCGACCGAGAGGCCGACGAGCATGAGGCCCGCGAGCGACGCGGCGAGCCCTAAGTTGAGCCAGAAGAGAAGGCCGCCGACGGCCGCCCCGAGCATGCACGCGCGCAGGGTCGGCACCAGAGGGACCCGGTCGGCGACAAACCCGAAGAGCACGCGCCCGACCATCAGGCTCCCCCAGTAGAGGCTCACGGCGACGCCGGCGGCGCCTTCGGAGACGCCTCTAGCGAGCGTCAGGACGCTGTAGCTCCACTGCCCCGCGACCATCTCGACCCCCGTGTAGACGAAAAAGACGGCCATCCCGAGCCAGGTCGCGCCGCGCCGGAGCGTCTCGCGCGTGCGAGCGGGCGACGCAGGGGGGGGAGCCTGTACGCTGCCGCTTGTCTCCCAGCGCTTACGGGTGAGCGCGAAGGTCGCCGCCAAGAGGAGCTGCGCACACCCCACGATGGCGTAGCCCCAGCGCCACACGAGCCCCGCGTTGAGTACCCCCGCGACGATGAGCGGTCCCAAGGTGGTGCCGACGCCGAAAAAGGCGTGGAGCCAGTTGAGCGTGCGCCCGCTAAAGTGCGCTGCCCCGTACGCGTTGAGCCCAGCGTCGACCGCCCCGCCGCCTAACCCCGCCAAAAAGGCGAGCACGACCATTAAAGGCCACACCGGCGTGAGCGCGTAGCCGAGGAGCGCGGTCGCGGCGGCGGCGGTCGAGAGCGCGAGCAGCGTACCGACGCCGATAAAGCGCAGGATGCGGCCCGCGAGAAAGCTCGAGGTCAGGTACCCAGCGGTGCCGCTCACGAGCAGCGCACCCAAGGCGTCGAGGGGCAGTCCGAAGGTGTCGCGGATGGAGGGCCACGCGACCCCGAGGAGCCCGTCGGGGAGACCCAAGCTGACAAAGGCGAGAAAAGCGAGCGCGATGAGAAATGTGCGGGGCGACATGCGCCGCACGCTACCACGGGCGTCTCTTGGCGGGTGGTCGGCACCGGCACCGACCGCGAAGGTGCGCTCGGCAGCTCCAGGAGAGCGGTCGGCTATCCCCTATAAGGCTAGCGCGCGCGCAAGGCGCTCCCCTACAATGCGCTTCGGGGCGGGGTGGTTACCCTACGGCGTGCGCCGCGACGGGCGCGCCAACGTCATCTTTACGGAGTCTTATGAGCACGTCCTCGAATACGCCCTCAAGCACGTCTGCCGACGCCCCCATGGTGGAATTCACCCTGTTCGCCCCTTACAACGAAGAGGCGGCCCTCATCGCCGAGTTCACGGACTGGGAACCGCTCGCGATGACGCGGGGTGAAGATGGGGTCTTTCGCGTGCAGGTGCCGCTAGCAGATGGCACCTACCGCTACAAGTTCCGCGTCCGCTCGAAGAGCTGGTTTTTCGAAGAGGGCGCGTGGGTGGACGTCGTCGACCCCTACGCGACGGCCATCGACCACGAGGGTGGCGAAAACGGTGTGGTGCGCGTTCGCGGGGGGGAGCGCTACGTCGACGACTACGCGTGGCAGCACGACGAGGCGCACCTGCCGCCGGACCACGCGCTCGCCATCTATGAGCTGCACGTCGCCGACTTCTCAGGGGGTGAAGACGACGCGCACGAACGCGGCGACTTTAGGCACGTCGAGGAGAAGCTCGACTATTTGCAAGAGCTCGGCGTAAACGCGCTCGAGCTGATGCCCGTGCAGGCCTACCCCGGCGACCACTCGTGGGGTTACAACCCGCGCCACTTCTTCGCCGTCCATCCCGGTTACGGCACCTCGGAGGACCTTAAGCGCCTCGTGGACGCCTGTCACGGGCGCGGTATGCGCGTGATTTTAGACATGGTCCTCAACCACTCGGAGTCCGAGAGCCCCCTGACGCAGATCGACCACGACTACTGGTACCACCACGAACCGACCGACCCCAACAACACCTGGGGACCCGAGTTCAACTACGAAAAGTACGACGAGTCCCTGGGCACCTTCCCGGCGCGCAAGTTCGCGGGCGACCTGGTACGCTTCTGGGTCGAGGAGTATCACATCGACGGCATCCGCTTCGACGCCGCTAAGCACATCGCTTCGCACGACTTTATGACGTGGGTGGTGGGTGAAGCGAAGCGCGCGGCGGGTGTTAAACCCTTCTACACCATCGCCGAGCACATCCCCGAGGTTCCGGAGATCGTCGGCCAAGAGGGGCCGATGGACGGGTGTTGGCACAACGGCTTCTATCACGGGATTACGGCCCACCTCAAAGGCGAGCGCTTCGACCTAGACGAGCTCAAAGGGCTGCTGGACGGTCGGCGTAAGGGTTTCACGGGGCCGACGGCTTTGGTCAACTACATCGCCTCGCACGACCACGGGCACCTGATGGCGGTGCTCGCCGAGGCGGGAATTCACGACGCCGAGGCCTTTCGGCGGGCGAAGCTGGGGGCCGCGTTGACCTTTACCGCGCTCGGCGTCCCGATGCTCTGGATGGGGAGCGAGTTCGGTGAGTACAAAAAGAAGCAGCTCGAGGAGGCCAAGATCGACTGGCCGCTGCTGGCCAACGAGGCCAACAGGGGGCTATTTGCGTATCACCAAGGGCTGGTAGCCTTGCGTAAAGAGCAGGGGGCGCTGCAGACCGAGAACCTCGAGTTCATTCACGAAAACGACGAGGCGCGCGTGCTCGCCTTTAAACGTTGGGACGAGGGCGGCTCGCAGGTCGTCGTGGTCGCCAACCTCTCGGACCAGCATCACGCATCGTACTGCGTACCGGGGCTTGGCAGCGGCACCTGGCACGAGTGGACCAAAGACTACGACACGGACGTCGCGGGGGAGCTGACGCTCGAGCTCGGGCCGTGGGAGGCGCAGGTGTTCGTCAAGCGCTAGCGTGGAGAGGGGCGCTGTCGGAAAACGTCGAAGGGAGGGCTCGAGCCCTCCCTCGCGGTGCAACCACTTTCTCGGGCCGCTAACGGCGCCGGTGCCGACGTGGTCCGGCGCAGCGTTCTTTAACGTCCCAAGATGAACACCATCGACGCGGGGATGTTGTAGATCCGAGGGCTTGCGAGCCGGCCGCGTTCAGTCGCGTTGTAGGTTCTCTCGGCGGCCTCGCGGAGCCGGTTGGAGTGGTCCCAGGGGGCGAGGTGCACGTAGGGGCGGCTGACGAAGTGGTAGAGGCCGCCGTAGGTCCCGCTCCCGCAGATGTTGCCCGCGAGCTGCCCGTCGGTGCTCTTGAGGCCGACATGGGCCATACCGTTGGCTACGCGCTGCATAAAGGTGTTGCTGAACACCCCCTGCGTCGCCAGGTCCGCTAGCCCCTGCGTCGTCAGCCGCACGTACACCATCGGCTGGCAGCCGTTGCTCGCTCGCCCCGACAGCTGCACCCGGTGGTCCCACACGTACCCCGTCCCCGACGGCGTGTTGACGCTGCGCATGTTGTTCTCCACGATCCGCGCCATCCGCCGCGCCTCGGCCGTGTAGCCGCTGTCGCCCGTCAGCTTGCCCATGTAGTGGTGGTAGCGGATCCACTGCACGTACGGGTGCATCAGGTTGCGCGTCAAAAACGGAAAGCCCGAACGCACCCCCTTGCGCCGACGCCACTTGGCCTCGAAGTCGTTGCGCAGGTAGTTCGTCCAGAAGTTCGCGCTGCTGTTAAAGCCCGCTTGCCGCAGCGTGTAGGCCGCCGCCGCCACCACTGAGTGCGCTAAGATCTCCTCCATCTCATGGGTGTCGCGACCCACGTGCTGTCGCCCACCAGGGTCTGGGTTTCGCATCAAGTACCGCCAGTTGCGGAAGCCGTCGCCGGTGGTGTCGCGCAGCGTCCCCCGCATCCGGTTCATCACCGTGTCGATCTGCTGCACCAAACGCCGGTCCCCCGTCGTCCGGTACGCCAGGATCAGGCTCGTTAGGTAGTGGTTGAGGTCGCGACCATACTTGTTGAGGTCGCCGGAGTCCGCCATTCGTAACGGATCCATCCAGGCATTGCTGCTGTCGTACCTTGGATTGTCGATCGTCGCGACGAGGCGCTCGAGCCACTCCTGTTGGCCGCTGCTGACGTTGCTGCTAGGGGCGGTGCTGCCGCTGCTGCTGCCAGCGCCGCTGCCGCCGCTCGTCTCATAGGTGACGTACAGCGTCGGGGCGATCCGCGTCCCCCACCCGTCGACCGCACGCGCCGTGCGCACCGCCCGGTTGTCCCCCGTAAACACCAGCACCAGCGCGTTGCCGCTGCGCCACCCGCTGCGGTTGACCACCTGCTGGATCACCCGCGACAGGTCGTTTGTCTCCGCCACCTGCCCCGCACGCCACGCCCCGGGCTGCCACGACACCGACGCCGAGGTGAGGTTGCGCGAGCTGATGTTGCGGTTGGCGTTGGTAAACTGCGGCGCCGAGTTCACATCCTGCGCCCGCACGGTGATGGTGGTGCTACCCGCGTCGGAGGTGTGGGGCATAAAGCGCACGAACGCGTTGGTGATCCTGGCCCCCTGGGGGATGGTGACGTTGGTAAAACGCAACCCCACCGTGTCGCGCGAGAACGTCAGGGTGTTGCGGGCGCTGCCCGTGGTCATGGCGCCCGAACGGGTTTCGGCGCGGTCGTCGGCACCGCTGCGGATCCAGGTGCGCAACGTCTGCCGCGAGGTGGTCTCCAGGTCGACCTCGGGGCGTTCGATGCCGCTGCTGCAGGCGGCCAAAAGGAGGGCGACGGCGACCGGCATAAACGACCGGAGCGACCGTCGCACCACGGCTCGTGAGGGGTTCGGCTTGTGTTCCAACTCTCGCTTCCTCTCCGCTGCCCAGCTTCGTGGAATCTGACCGGATAAGCCGCTCCGGCAGAGAGGACCTCTAAGCGCCCCCCACGCTTAGAGGTGCCCCCTGCTGCAGCATCTTCCGGCAGGGTCTGTAGCGCCCCGCCCCAACCAGGTGCGGTGGGGCGGACGTTACAGGTGTTGAGGGGAGGCCACCCGCTCAGCGAGGATGAAGGTAGCGTATGAGAAAATGAAGAGAATTAAGATAAAATGAGTGAAAAATGAAAATTGGTGAGGGCTGTTTTTTCGCTACAGGCTAGCCGTGCTGATTTTTTAGCTGCTTGTTAATCTTTTAAAATGAGAGCTGCGCTCATGTTTGGAGGAGGTTGTAAGGCGTTTTACAACGCTCAGCAAGCCTGATGATCACGCCTTGCGGATAGGCGCTCTGACGGAAAAGTCCCCGCACGCTTGTGAAGCGTGCACACGGTTGGTGTGGAGGGCCGCCTTAAGCTGCTCGCAGGAGGTGGTTAACCGTGATGAAACATGCGAACTCCGGTATCGGCGAGGGGCAGCGGGCGGAGCGGCGCTCCCTCGTTCCAAGGCGGGGTGGGTTTGTAGAGAGGCTCAAGCGGCGCGCTGCGACGCTGAAAGAGCGGCAGCTAGAGGATGCAGCGGCCCTCTCGTGGCTCGAGGCGTTCGCCGCTGAAACGCCCTCGTCGGTCTTTGGCAAGCTGGCTGCAGCGGGCCTTTTGGCGGGGGTTTCGGAGAGCGAGCTGCTCGAGCTTTTCCGTGGCAACGCCCCCTTTACTGGCGAGCTCTACGACTAGCCGCTTCGCCGGTAGGGGTACGGGGTGTTAGGCGGGGTGCGCTCGCGAGCGGCACGTGGGTTTGAGGCAACTGGGTCGTCGATGCCGAGCAGCTGCCCCGAGGGCAGCTGCTCGGCTCGCGTTTGCGCTGCTGCCCGACAGTTCAACCTGTTTACGTGCTTATCGATGCGGGGCGTTAGGGTGAGCACCCTCTCGCAAACGACGGTTTTGCAGCGGCCCGTGCTGTACCCGTCGTCCGGGATACCCCACAACGGGGGCTAGACGCTAGCGCGCGCCGCTCAAAGCGGGTATCATCACAGCCATACCGAGGTTCGGTGAGAGGAGGCGACGATGCGACAGATGCGAGGGGCGGCCGCCCTGTTGGTGGTGCTGCTCGTAGGATGCGACTTCTTTGGCGGGGGGCCGGAACCGACACCCCAGCGACCTGAAATCCGCAGCTTTACGGCGAACCCTGCGGTCATCACGGCGCCGGGTCAAGAGGTGACGCTCAGCTGGCAGCTCTCGGGGGCCGTGACGAGCCTCACGCTCGACCCGGGTGGCGTCGCCGTGTCGGGCAGCAGCACGACCGTGAACCCGACCCAGACGACGACGTACACGCTCACGGCGCGCAACAGCGCGGGTGAGAGCAGCGCGCAGACAACGGTGACGCTCGATGACGGCACGGCCCCCGAGCCGCCGGGGCAGGACACGACCCCGCCGACCGGCAACTTCGCCGTCGGCCCGACGGCCAACGGCCCCTTTACGAACGACCGCGCGGAGAACATCACGGGCCCGAATGACGAGCGCGTCGTGCAGCTTGAACCCGGCGACTCGTTCTTCGCTCAGGTGTCCTATAGCGACCCGAGCGGTATCGCCGCGATTCAGATCAACCTCGTCAATCGTAACCCGCCGGGGATCGCGGGGACGCTCGTCCAGGGACAGAGCGTCTCGGGCTTTACCCTCGTGGGACCGGTGAACTCGGGTTGCGACCTGCAAAACCGCCCGACGAGCATCACCTGCGTCTACCAGATCGACGTCGGCGACGACGTGGTCAACATCGACCGTCTGGCGGGCTCCGAAAATGAGTTTGCTTACGTCTTCCGTACGCAGGTGACCGACGCGGCGGGGAACACCTCGAACGAGCCGATCCGCGGCTACGTGGTCGTCGGTGGGGCGGCGACCCCCCCGGCGCCCCCCGAGGAGCCCTCCCCGCCCCAGCCAGAACCGCCGGAGCAGCCCGAGCCACCCGCCCCACCGCAGCCCCCGGCTCCAGAACCGCCGAGCGAGGAGCTGATCACCGCGTTTACAGCGTCGCCCAACCCTGCGCCGGCGGGGGAGAGCATCACTCTGTCGTGGAGCCTCTCGGGCGACGTGCCGAGCGGCAGCACCCTGTCGCTAACCGCCGACCAGGACGTGCTGGGCGCGGATGAGGTCATCGTGACGGGCAGCAGCTACACGCTCGAGAGCGGCATCGACCAGGAGACGACCTTTACGCTAAGCCTCTTCGACGCGGCGGACGAGGTCCTCGACACGGCGGACGTCACGGTGGCGCTCGCCGAGTAAGGGCACAAGCACCCGCTGTAGGGAAGGCGAAGGCCTTCCCTTTTCTACGCGGCGACGGTTGCGCAGCGGCATTTTTGGGGCAACCGAGCGCTCGGCGTCAGGGGAACTGGAGCGCCTGGGAGGCCCCATACACCCAAAACGCCGAGAAAGGTGTGCACGCTTCATTGGCTTTTCATGTCGAATCAAGTAAGGTGGGGGAGTAAGGGCAGTATCTTGCTCTTGGGTGCGGCTGCGCCTAAGGGGGGCTGTCAATTACCTGTAGGAGGAGCACATGAGGTTACTTAAAGCAGGACTCGTGTCCACAGTGCTCGTCGCGGGTTTAGCGGCGTGCGGTGATCTGATCGACCCTCAACCGCCGGGTCCGGGTACGGGCCCGACGATCGAGAGCTTTATCGCCACCCCCAGCACCATCCAGTCGGGTGGTTCGGCGACGCTGTCGTGGGAGGTCTCGGGCGCCACGACCCTGTCGATCGAGCCGGGTGTGGGTGACGTCACGGGGAGCTCGAGCGTCTCGGTCTCGCCGACCACGACGACCGAGTACACCCTGACGGCGACGAACGCCCAGGGTAGCACGACGGCGACGACGACCGTGACGGTGACCGACAACGGTGGCCCCATCACGCCGGGTGACCCCCCCACGGGCACCTTCGGTGTCAGCACGAGCCCCGAGGGCCCCTTTACGAACGACCTCGGTGACAACATCAGCGACCCGTCGGACGAGCGCATCATCCGCGTGCCGGCTGGGGGCAGCTTCTACGCGCAAGTCGAGTACACCGGCAGCCAACCGATCACCGGCATCGTCATCAACCTCGTAAATAGCTCCCCTGAAGGTCTAAGGGGCACGCTCAGCACGACCGAACCCGTCGGCGGCTTTACGCTTGCCGGCGAGCCCACGGGCGACAACTGCGACCTGTCGGGCGCTTCGACCAGCGTGACGTGCGTCTATCAGATCAACGTCGCGAGTGACGTCGTCAACATCGACCAGCTCCCCGGCTCGGGCAACGAGTTCGCCTACGTCTTCCGCACGCAGGTGACCGACGCGGGCGGCAACACCTCGAACGAGCCGATCCGCGGCTACGTCATCATCGAGTAACCCCGCCCTAACAGGGAAAGAGCGCGGCTTTGGCCGCGCTTTTTTTGGCTCGCTCACCCCAGCTCAAGGGTTAGCTAGAAAGGGCTGCGGGCTCGTGGAGCAGCGTTGCGGCGCGCTCGCGCCCGAAGTTTCGCGGTGGCCACGGCACCCAAGGGCGGGTCGCCCGCGTTGCAAGGGTAGTGAGACGTTACCTCTAAGGCGTGCTAGATGAACGTCGGGGGCTCCCTCGTTGGTCGGAGCTGCGTGAGATCTGCGTAGAGGCAACGCGCGTGAGGTGACCGAGATGGGGGGAGGCTTGCGGCGCTCTGGCGCGCGCTACGCGTTCCTTTTGCGCGCGCGCTCCCGCTCGCTCGGTTGCGCGCCGGAGGTGCTTGGAGTTTCCAGTGCGGGCGTCTCCTGGGCCCGCGGCGGCCGCTTACCGCGTGTGCTGGGTGCGCTGAGGTCGAGCGTCTCGACCTCGCGGCGCAAGGCTTTGAGCTCGCGCTCGGCGCGCTCGAGGTCACCCTGGAGCTCCTCCAAACGGTCGGACTCGCTGCGGACAAAGCGGGTGTAGGGGCTGATCGCCGCGGAGAGCTTATCGGTCGCGCGGCGCAGCTCCGCTTCAAACTGCGCGGTGAGGCTTTCGGCGAGGCCGTCGCGGAGCCGCTGCATCTGCTCGTGCAAGTTGCGCTTGGCGACGCGGCGGCGGTTGGGGAGCACGAGGAAGCCGAGCCCCGCCATGGTGATCCCGGCAACGATACCGGTGGCGTCGAGGGCGGCGCCTGACAAAAAGGCGACGGCGGCGGCCCCGAGCCCGATGCCACCGACCTGGATGAGTCCCGTCTGCACCGCCGAAGCCTGCAGGGCGTTGGCCAAGCGGCGCGCCTCGAGGTCTTGGTTGTACGACGAGAGCACCTCCTCGGCGCTCGCCGAGAGCCCGCGGATCAGCGCGTCGCGGTCGTACTGGAAGCGGCCCCCGACCTCGCCGATCAGCCGCTCCTCGCCCGCTTGGCGGCGGGTGGTGACGAAGTTCATCATGTCTTCCCAGACCTGCAGGTTGCTCGAGATAAACCAGTCGACCATCTCGGCGACCACCCCGTCGATCTCCTTGTCGGCGCCGCGGATGACGCGCGCTTCAAAGGCCTCGCGGATGCGCTCGTTGTCCATGAGCTGCAGAATGCGCCGCAAGCGGACGGTGTCGTCGAAAAAGACGTCGCCACGCCGCTCGACCTCGATAAGCACCGTTTTGACCTGCGTGAGGTAGCTCTCGAAACCGCGGTACATGTCGCGCTTAAACTGCTCGAGCTGCCGGTCGACCTCCTGCAGGGTGCGGCGGTCGTCGGCGAGGAGCGCGAGGCGCTCTTGGGTGGTGCGCGCGTAGCGCGCGGCGATGCGGTGCGCGACCCCCAGGGGTGAGGCGAGCTTGAGTTGGACGCGGGCCCCTGCCGAGAGGGTGCGTTCGATAAAGTCTTCGAGCGCGGGGAGACCGCTCGCCGCGAGCGCCGCTTCGTCCCCCGCTTGGCGCGCCCGAAAGGCGCTCTTGGCGGCGACGCCGAAGACCTGCGGCGCGACCTCGATGCTCTCGTGGAGCGCCTCGCGCGCGTGGTCGCGGACGAACTCGAGCACCTTCTCGCGCTCGTCGGGTTCTAAGATGTCGAACTTGTTGACCACCACCACGACCTTTTTCCCCCACGAGCGGATAAGCTCCAAAAAGCGGCGCTCGGACTCCGTGAAGGGGCGGTCGGCGGACGTCACGAAGAGCACCAGGTCGGCGCGGGGGACGAAGCGCTCGGTGAGCTCCTGGTGCTTCTGGATGACCGCGTTCGTCCCCGGCGTATCGACGAGCGCGAGCTCCTGCAAGATGGGGGCGGGAAACTCGCGGCGGAGGATAAAGTCGCCCTCTTCGGTGTCGCGCGCCCTGTCGCCGTAGGTCACGATGGTGATGCGGTCGGTTGTCGGCGTGACCCCCTCGAGCATCACCTTGTGGCCCAAAAGGGCGTTTAGAAAGGTTGACTTGCCGGCGTTGTACTCGCCGCACACGACGAGCATAAAGAGGCCCTCGAGGTCTTCGAGCGCGGTGCGCAGCTCCTGGAGGTCCTCTTTGTGCGCGTCGAGGCGCCCGAGCAGTGCGATGAGATCGGCGATGACCAGACGCTCGCGGTGCAAAAAGTCGCGGGCGGCCTCGCTCATGTCGAGATTCATAGTCCGTAAGATAGCACGCGACCACCTTAGAACCCGGCGTGAAACGAACTGTGAGGCGCCAAAAGCGGCCTGCGCGACGCTTGGCTGCGCAGGCCCGTGAATCCGCGCGTTCACGACGCCGTTGCTCGCCCCGCCGCGGAAGCAAGAGCGCAAGCGACATAAACGGAACGTTAAACGGTGCGTTAAGCTGGGTTATGGCTTCTCAAACTTTCGATCAAGCAGAGCAACAGGGCGCGCCGGAGGTGGGCGTGACCTTCCAGGGCGACCTGAACGGCGAGCAGGAGGCGGCTTTTGCGGCGCTTCGCGAGGCCTTCGGGGTGATCAGCGACCTGTCGCAAGCGCAGTCGCTCCTCTCGTGGGACGAGAGCGTCAACTTGCCGCCGAAAGCGGCCGCGACGCGCGGGCAGCAGCTCGCGACGCTCGGGCAGGTGATCCACGAGCGCCTGACGGACCCGAGGCTTAAGGAGCTGCTTAGGGCGCTCGAGGGGGTCGATCCGGAGAGCGAGGTGGGCGCGTTTGTGCGCGAGGCGCGGCGCGACGTCGAGCGCGCCCAGAAGGTGCCGAGCGACTTTGTGGCGGAGGTGAGCCGCGCGCGCAGTGCGGCGCTAGCGGCTTGGACGGAGGCGCGCGCCGAGGCCGACTTCGCGCGCTTTGCCCCGCACCTCGAGAAGACCTTGGAGCTAAGCCGCCGCTACGCCGACTTTTTGGGCTTTGAAGGCCACCCCTACAACGCGCTCCACGACCTTTACGAGCCGGGGAGCGACGTCGAGACGCTCAAGCGGGTGTTCGCCGAGCTGCGCGACGCGACCGTGACGCTGTTGCGGGAGATCGCCGCGAGCGGCCGCGTACTCTCCGACGCCCCCGTGCGGCGCCCCTTTGCGGAGGCCGACCAGGAGGCGTTTGGCCGGTTTGTGGTGCGCGCGCTCGGTTACGACTTCGAGGGGGGGCGCCTCGACCGCACCGTGCACCCCTTTGCCACGCGCATCGGTCAGGGGGACGTGCGCATCACCACGCGTTACGAACCGACGTTTTTGAACCCCGCGCTTTTCGGTACGATCCACGAGGCGGGGCACGCGATGTACGAGCAGGGGATCGCGGCGCGCTACGCGCGCTCGCCTCTGGAGCACGCGGTGAGCTTGGGGGTGCACGAGTCGCAGTCGCGCCTCTGGGAGAACCTGGTGGGGCGCAGCCTCCCCTTCTGGCGCTGGGCCTACCCGAAGCTGCAGGAGATCTTTCCCGAAGCCCTCGCCGGGGTCGCTTTGGAGGACTTTTACGCCGCTGTCAACCGGGTCGAGCCGAGCTTGATCCGGGTCGAGGCCGACGAGGTGACCTACAACCTCCACGTGATGGTGCGCTTTGAGCTCGAGCTCGCGCTGCTCGAGGGGTCGCTGACGGTGCGCGAGCTCCCCGAAGCGTGGAACGCCCGTTACGAGGCGTACCTGGGGGTGGTGCCGCCCGACGACGCCGTGGGCTGTTTGCAAGACACTGGGGATGATCGGCTACTTTCCGACCTACACGCTCGGCAACCTCATGAGCGTGCAGCTCTACGAGGCCGCCAAGGCGGCGCACCCGGAGCTCGAGGCGGAGATCGAAGCCGGGCGCTTCGGCACGCTCCTCGGGTGGTTGCGCGAACAGGTGCATCAACACGGCTCGCGCTTCGAACCCGCCGAACTCCTGCGGCGCGCGACCGGCTCGGAGCTCAGCGCAGCGCCCTATGTGGGTTACCTCAACCGCAAGTTCCGCGCGCTCTACGGGTTGGGTGCGTGAGGGCGCCCTTCGGGGGGGCGCTCCTAGGGGTGCTGCTGGGGGCCGTGCTGTCGGTGGCCGCGGCGCAGATCGGTGAGCCGCCGGAGGCGCTCGTCGAGCGGCTCGAGCTGCGCGAAGCGGGGGAGCGCTACGCCTTGGGGGGGCTGACGCTAGAACTCACCCCCAGAGGGGGGGCGCTCTACCGCGTGTCGGGTCGGGGGGTCTTGGACGAGGTGGGTCGGCGCGACCTCGCGCAGCTCGTGGGGGCGGCGACGGGCTACGGCGAGGGGATCGCGGCGCCGCTCGCCGAGTTTTTGGCGGCGCGCACCGAGGAGCTCACCGGTCAGGGGGAGGTCGGCCTCAACGTCGAGGAGTTCGCGCTGCGCCTCACGGTCACCCCCGACCCCGTACGCGTCGGGGGGGCGCCACACGTGCGCTTTGAGCTCGAGCTCGCCGCGGTGCCCGAAGACCGCTTTCCGGCGGTGCGCCACACCCTGGGCCCTGCGGACGCGGCGGTCGTCGTCCGCGCGTTTTCCGACTTGCAGTGCCCCTTCTGCGCGCGCTACGGGCTCGAGGTGCTACCCGAGCTCAAAGCGACCCTGCTCGCGCGCGGCGACGTGCGCTTCGAGTTCCACCACCTGCCGCTCCTAAGCATCCACGCCAACGCCGCCCCCGCCGCCGAGGCGGCCGAATGCGTGACCGACGCCAACGCGGGCGACCCGGAGGCGTTTTGGACCTTTCACGACGCCCTTTTGGAGCGGCAGGGGGCGTGGCGCGACCTCGGCGACCCCGCGCCCTACTTCGTGCGGCTCGCCCGCGAGGTCGGTTTGTCGGCGGAGGGCGTCGCGGCGTGCCTCACTGAGGGGCACTACACCGAAACCGTCCGCGAGGCGTACGCGCTCGCGACCCAGACCCTAGGGCTCAGCGCGACGCCGACGGTGTTCGTCGGGCCCTACCGGTTGCCGACGGCCGCCGCGGGGACTGCAGCGGGTTACGAGCGCGCGATCGCCCGTTTGGAAACCTTCGGCGAACTGCCGGCGTCGCCCTGACGGGCGCGCGGGGTGCTTGGGGCGCGTGTTAGGCTACCCCTTGGTGCGTTCGGGGCGCGTTCGGTTTGGCAGGGGAGCGGCCCGCGACGCGTCGGCCAGGCTTTCTAAGCCCTTCCGCCGGGGTGTGCCGGCTCACGCTAGCGTGAGCGCTCCGCCCGGAGGGGATCGGTGAGAAGGAGACGCAGATGGTCGTTGCCGTAATGTCGTGTTTTGTGCTCGCAGCGCTCGCCCCCCCGCTGCACCGCCTCGTGCAGGCGCGCGTGGGGTGGCTTTTGGCGCTTCTGCCCGCCGCGGTCTTCGCCTTTTTCGTGGCGCAGCTGCCAGCTTTGGCGGAGCGGGGGGCGCTTCTCCAGGTGCTGCCGTGGGTGCCGGGGTTGGCGGTCAACCTGACCTTCTACCTCGACGGGCTCAGCCTGCTTTTTGCGCTGCTGATTTCGGGGATCGGCACCCTGATCGTGATTTATGCTGGAGGGTACCTCAAAGGGCACCCGCAGCTCGGCCGCTTCTATCTCTACCTGCTCTTTTTCATGGGATCGATGCTCGGGGTGGTGCTGGCCTCGAACGTCGTCACCCTGTTTATCTTCTGGGAGCTGACGAGCTTCTCGTCCTACCTGCTCATCGGCTTTACGCACGAGAGCGAGCGCTCGCGCAAGGCGGCCCTGCAGGCGCTCCTCGTCACCGGTCTGGGGGGGCTCGCGATGCTAGCGGGGCTCGTGCTGGTGGCGCTCATCGGCGGTTCGTTCGAGTTAAGCGAGCTGATTGGGCTCAACCTCACGCAGCACCCGCTCTACCTCGGGGCGCTCACGTTGGTGCTCGCGGGCGCTTTTACCAAGTCCGCGCAGTTTCCCTTTCACTTCTGGCTCCCCGGCGCCATGGAGGCGCCCACCCCGGTCTCGGCCTTTTTGCACTCGGCGACGATGGTCAAAGCGGGGGTCTACCTCCTGGCGCGGCTCCACCCGGCGATGGGGGGGACGCAGGCGTGGGAGTGGTTGGTCGGCGGGGTCGGCGCCGCCACGATGCTGCTGGGCGCCCTTCTCGCGCTCACGCACACCGACCTCAAACGGCTGCTCGCCTACACCACGATGATGGCGCTCGGCACCTTGACGATGCTCCTTGGCCTCGGCTCTTACCTGGCGATCGAGGCCATGGTGGTCTTTCTGACCGTGCACGCGCTCTACAAGGCGGCCCTCTTTATGGTAGCGGGCGCTCTCGACCACGAGACGGGGACCCGCGACGTCCTGCAGCTCTCGGGGCTCGCGCGGCGGATGCCGCTGACGTTTACCGGCGCGGCGGTCGCGGCGCTCTCGATGGCGGGGTTGCCGCCCCTTTTTGGTTTCGTCGGCAAAGAGATCATCTACGAAGGGGCGCTCGCTTTTTCCAACCTCCCCTGGCTCGTGGCGGCGACGGCGGTCGCGGCCAACATGGCGGTCGTCGCGGTCGCGGGCATCGTGGCGCTCAAACCCTTCGTCGGCCCCCTCAAGGAGACGCCCAAAGCGCCCCACGAGGGGCCCGTAAGCCTCTGGCTCGGACCGCTGACCTTGGGGGCCTCGAGCCTCCTCTTCGGGCTGCTGCCCGCGCTCGTGGGGTCGGTCGTGCTGGTGCGGGCGGCCAGCAGCGTCTACGGCGAGCCCCTCTCTTTTGAGCTGGCGCTCTGGCACGGCTTTAACCTGCCTTTGATGCTGAGCGTCGTCACCATCGCGGGGGGCGTGGTGCTCTACCGCTACTGGCCGCGGCTGCGCGCCGCGCTCGCCTCGTTTGACGACCTCATGGGCGAGGAGCCCCGCCGCATCTACGAGGGGCTACTAGAGCACCTTAATGCGGTGGCCGCGTGGCAGACGCGGACGCTGCAGAACGGTTCGCTGCGCCGCTACCTCTTTTTGATCATCGCCTCGACGCTGCTCCTAACGGGTGTGACGATGCTCGTCAAGGGCGGCTTCGGCTTTCCGGAGGTCGGGGCGGTGACGTCGTACGCGTCGTTTTACGAGTGGGTGCTCGCCATCCTCTGCCTGTTGGGGTCGGTGTTCGTGGTGCTCGCCCGCTCGCGGCTCGCGGCGGTCGCGGCGCTCGGCATCGCCGGGTACAGCTTGGCGCTCCTTTTCGTCCTCTTCTCGGCGCCCGACCTCGCCCTGACGCAGCTTTTCGTCGAGACGCTCTCGGTCATCATCCTGACGCTTATCATCATTCACCTGCCGCAGCTGTTGCGCGACGACGAGATGCACGACTCGAAGCGGCCCGTGGTGCGCGACGTCAGCGTCTCCGTGCTCGCCGGGCTGCTCATCACGGCGCTCGTCTGGTCGGTGACGAGTTTGCCGCTAGACCGCGCGGTACCCGCCTTTTACGAGGCTAACAGCTACAAAGAGGCCGAGGGGCGCAACATCGTCAACGTCATCTTGGTCGACTTTCGCGCGCTCGACACCCTCGGCGAGATCACCGTGCTGGCGCTCGCGGGGGTGGGCGTGCTGACGCTCCTCAAACTGCGCGCCTCGGCGCCCAATAGGGAGCAGCGAAAGTGAGGGGGCTTGGGATGAAGGTGCACGTGCTGCTCGCCGCAGGAGGCGCGGTGAGGGAGGGGGGACGGTGAACTCGCTTATCCTGCAGGTCGTGGGGCGACTTCTCGTCACGCTCATGTTCCTCTTTTCGGTCTTTTTGCTCCTGCGCGGTCACAACGAACCGGGGGGCGGTTTCGTGGGGGGGCTCATGGCGGTCGCGGGCTTCGGCCTCTACACCCTCGCGTACGGTATCGAGGCGGCGAAGCAGGCGCTGCGCTTCGACCCGCGCACGCTGCTCGGTCTGGGGCTCGTGCTCGCTGTCGGGAGCGGCCTGTTGGCAGCCTTTCCGGGCGCGCCCTTTTTGACGGGGTACTGGCTCGAGTGGCGCCTGAGCGCCAACTACCTGCTCAAGGTGGGTACCCCGACGGTGTTCGACTTGGGCGTGTACTTCGTGGTGATCGGCGGCACCCTGGCAGCGGTGTTTTCGCTGGAGGAGGCCTAGTGGAGGCGCTGTTCGCGGTCGTCGCGGGGGGCATCTTCGCGTCGGCGGTCTACCTCATGCTGAGCCGCAACACCTTGCGCTTTATCTTCGGCCTGGGCCTGATGACGAACGCGGTCAACCTGCTGATCTTTACCGTTGGGCGCCTTACCCGCGGTCAGCCGCCGCTGATTCCAGCGGGTGAGACGGTGCCGCCGCCGGGGGTAGCGAACGCGCTCCCCCAAGCGCTTATCCTGACCGCCATCGTGATCGGCTTCGGGCTCCTCGCGTTTTCGGCGGTGCTGGTGCTGCGCAACTTCGAGGAGCTCGCGACCGTCGACCCCGACGCCATCCGGGTCGCGGAGCCACCCGAACCGACCGGCGCGGAGCCGGAGCCGCTCGCCGAGGCGCCGACGGGCGTGCGGGAGGCGCTGTGAGCTGGCTTCTGCTCTCGCCGTTGGTGGTGCCGCTGTTAAGCGCCGCGTTGTCGCTCGTGCTGTGGCGCTACGACCGCGCGCAGCGCCTGCTGGCGCTCCTCGGGTCGCTCACGCTGCTGATCGTCGCGCTCGCGCTCCTTAGCGAAGTGCATACCGGCGGGATCCTCGTCGCCGACGTCGGCAACTGGCCCGCGCCCTTCGGCATCACCTTCGTCGCCGACCACCTGGGCGCCATCATGGTCGTGTTGAGCGCGCTCGTCGGCCTCGCCACGACCGTCTATTCGCTGCAAGACATCGGCCCGGAGCGCACCGACTACGGCTACTACCCGCTCTTGCAGCTGCTGCTCTTTGGCGTCAACGGCGCCTTTTTGACGGGCGACCTCTTTAACCTCTACGTCTGGTTCGAGGTGATGCTGATCGCCTCGTTTGTCCTCATGTCGCTGGGCGGCGAGCGCGCGCAGCTCGACGGGAGCCTCAAGTACGTCTTTATCAACCTCCTGTCGTCGGCGCTGCTGCTCACGGCCATCGGCCTCACCTACGGCATGACCGGGACGCTGAACATGGCGGACTTGGCGCTCAAGCTGCCGCAGGTCGAGAACCCCGGCCTCGTGACGGCGGTCGCGACCCTTTTCCTGATCGCCTTCGGCCTCAAAGCGGGGGTCTTTCCGCTCTTCGCGTGGCTGCCCGCGTCGTACCACACGCCGCCGGTGGCGGTGTCGGCGATCTTCGCGGGGCTTTTGACCAAAGTGGGCGTCTACACCCTTATCCGCGCCTTTACCCTCCTGTTTACCGGCGACGTGGGGTACACCCACACGCTGCTCCTCTGGGTCTCGGGGTTGACGATGGTGACGGGGGTGTTGGGGGCGGCGGCGCAGTTCGAGGTGCGGCGCATCCTATCGTGGCACATCATCAGCCAGATCGGCTACATGGTGATGGGGCTGGCGCTCTACACCCCCCTGGCGCTCGTCGGTTCAGTGTTTTACATCACCCACCACATCATCGTCAAAGCCAACCTCTTTTTCGTGGGGGGGATTATCGCCCGCCTCACGGGGTCGTTCGAGCTCAAAAAGATCGGCGGGCTCTACCGGGCGTCGCCGCTGTTGTCGCTGCTCTTTCTCGTCCCCGCCTTTTCGCTGGCCGGCTTTCCGCCGCTCTCGGGCTTTTGGGCGAAGTACATCCTCATTCGCGCGGGGCTCGAGGTCGGGGCCTTTGCGATCGTCGGGGTGGCGCTCGTGGTGGGGATTTTGACGCTCTTCTCGATGACCAAGATCTGGAACGAGGCGTTTTGGAAAAAGATGCCGGAGGGTGAGCTCGAGGCGCCGACCGGTACGCGCTTCGGGGAGCTCTGGGGGCTCTACCTGCCGGTCATCTTCCTCGCCTCGTTAACGGTGCTCATCGGCATCTACGCGCAGCCCTTTTTCGTGCTCGCCGACGCGTCGGCAGCGGAGCTACTAAGCACCGAGCGCTACGTGGCAGCGGTGCTCGGAACCGAGGCGGCTTCGGCGCTCGCCGGCGGGAGCTTCGAAGGGGGGGCGCCGTGAACTTTTTCGTTCTGAACGTGCTCTTGGCGATTTTGTGGATGGCGATCAACTCGAACTTCTCGCCGGCGTCACTCGTGGTCGGGTTTTTGATCGGTTACTTGGTCGTCGGTTTCGCGCAGCCGCTCTTCGGCGGGTCGGGGTACATGGCGCGGCTCTGGTACGCTGTCTACTTCGCGCTCTTTTTCCTCGGCGAGCTCTTCCGCTCGAGCTTTCGCGTCGCCGCCGATGTGCTGCGGCCCAAGCTGCGCCAAAACATCAGCCCGGCCATCGTCGCCGTCCCCCTAGACGTCGAGGGCGACTTTTCGGTGACGCTCCTGGCGAACGTTATCTCGCTGACCCCGGGGACCTTGACCCTGGACGTGTCGGATGACAAACGGGTGCTCTACATCCACAGCATGTACGGGGGCGACGACCCCGACGCGGTGCGCCGCGAGATTAAGAGCGGCCTCGAGCGGCGCGTGTTGGAGGTGACGCGGTGACCCCGCTCTCACCCTTTCTCGTGGTGGTGGTGCTTTTGGCCTTCGCCGCGCTGCTCGTGTCGCTGACGCTCTCGTTCGTACGGGTGATCCGCGGCCCGACGCTGCCCGACCGGGTCGCCGCGCTCGAGCTGGTCAACGTCCTGACGGTCTCGTTCATCGCGCTCTACACCGTCTGGTCGGGCCAGGTGGCCTTTATCGACGCCGCCGCCGCGCTCGCGCTCATCGCTTTTGTCAGCACGGTGGCGTTCGCCCGTTACGCCGAAAGAGGGGGTGGGCAGTGAGCCTTTTCGAGCAGCTCCTCATCGCCGCGGTGCTCCTGTTGGGGTCGGGGTTCGCGCTGGTGGCCAGCATCGGGCTCCTGCGCATGCCCGACCTGCCGACGCGGCTACACGCGACCTCGAAAGCGGGGAGCCTGGGCACCGGGCTGATCCTCTTCGGGGTCGCGCTCTTTCACCACGACGTCGGCGTGTCGGCGCGGGCGGTCGTCACCGCGCTCTTCATCCTGCTGACCGGCCCCGTCGCCGCGCACATCATCGCCCGCGCGGCCTACTTCGCGGCGCGCCTGTCGCTCTGGGAGGGGACCCGCCTCAACGAGCTCGAGGGGCGTTACAACCGGCTCACGCACGAGGTCGAGAGCGCCTCCCCCGAGGAGCGCGCGCAGCGCAAGGCGGCCGAGCTCGAAGCGGAGCGCCGGCGCGCGCGCGAGGCGGCGGCCAAGCGCCGCCCGCAGGGCCGCCAGGACGCGGGTGGCGGGGGGACCTAGGAGGTCGCGCGGCCGGTTAGAAACTTCACTCTCGGGGGGGGATCCGCGCCGCTCGGGGTGAACGTGAAAAATGTGAAAGCTCTGAAGAAAATCTGCAGTACACTGCTCGTATGATGCAAGAGTATCCTAGCCTGGTCTGGCACCTGAAGAATACTCAACTCTTCGAGGACTTATCCGAGGAGGAGCTCGAGCAGCTGTCGCGCATCACCCCCTACAAACGCTTTAAAGCGGGGGAGGTGATCTACCGGATGGAGGACCCCGCCGACGCCCTCTACTTTATCCGCGAGGGGATGGTCAAGATCTCGATGTACTTCCCTAACGGCAAAGAGATGATCCTCGCGCTCTTTGGCAAGTACGACGCGTTCGGCGAACTTCTGCTGCTGCCTTCGGAGCGCCGCCCGAACCAGGCCGAGGCGGTCATGGACACCACGCTCATCGTGCTCCCCGAGGCCGACTTTCAGCGGCTTTTGACCCAGCAGCCCAAGATCGCCATGAAGTTTATTCAGGTGATGTCGACCAACCTCTGGCAGGCGCAGACGCGCTTTGCCGAGGTGGGCGCGTTCGACGCCCCCGGAAGGCTCGCGAACTTGCTCTTGCGGCTCGCGCACGACTTCGGCAAACCGGGGGAGCGTGGGACGGTGATCGACCTCAACCTCACCCAACAAGACCTGTCGAAGATGATCGGGGCGACCCGCGAAACCGTGTCGCACTGCCTGGCGCGCCTTTTGGAGTACGGCGCGGTGCGCCGCCGCCGCTCGCCGATCACGGTCGACACGGCGAAGCTGCAGAAGTTTCTGGACGAGTCGGGTAACTGACGAGGCGGCTACCGCTGCACCGCTCTGGCGCTGCGTCGGAGCTGGCGCCCGCGTGGCAGCGTTTAAGAGCCCGCCGCGCCTCAAACCCAAGACGAACGCCGCTGACAGAGCCCGTAATCCGTAGCGACACCCCTGGTTGGTTCGTACGACGTCGGCGACGGGGCGGGCCCAACACACAAAGCCGTGGACGAGGTCGCGAGCACGCACCTAGCCCCGCAGCGCGTTTCGCGCCGCTGCTCATGGGGCGTCGGGGGTGCCGGGGGGCAGCGACGCACCGCGACGCCGGCACGTCTGGCCTTATCGCACCTAGCTCGACGACCCCTCGGCGAGCAGAGCCCGTCTAGGGGTCGTGAGCTGGTGTCTAGAACCGGTCTTGGCGTCAACCTTCGGCGTCGAAGGGGCTCCCTGACGTGACACCGAGGGCGCCGATCACCTCCCTGGGTTCGTCGCGGGAGGTTCTGGCGCGCTCCCCCGAGCGGCTCTGGGCAAACCACGCGAGCACCTCCTCGGGGGTTTTGCAGGAGACGAGCCGGCTGATCTGCCCCGCGTGGGCGAGCTGCTGCGACACCTCCGAGAGGCGGGCGAGGTGCGCTTGCATGGGGAGCTCGGCGGGGCTTAACAGGAGCACGATCACGTAGATGGTGTGCGACGAGCTGTAGTGCGACAGACCCTGGCGGCTGATACCTAGGCACAGCGTGGGCTGCCGGATGCCGCGTTCACGCGCGTGCGAGATCAGCACCCCTGGCAACACCTCGCTCGAGAAACCGATGTCGTCCTCGACGAGCATGCGCAGCACCCGCTGCGTCTGCACGCCCCCTTTGGGGATCGCGGTGTAGAGCAGCCGTTCAATGGCCTCGGCGTAGCTGGGCGTCTGCAGGTCGAGGAGCACGTGCTCGCGGTGCAACAGCGCAAAGACCCCTTGGGGCTCCTCGGTGCTGCTGTAGGCCTGCTCGGAGGGGTAGAGCACTACGAAGGCGTCGGCGAGGTTGGCGAGTTCGCCGGGGAGGCGCTCGAGGTAGCTCGAGTAGGCTACCGTCCCCGGCCGCGCGCTCATCACCACGACGAGGTCGTCGGGGGTGAGGGTCTCGCGTAGGGTGCGGCGGAGCGCCGCCCAGCTGGTGATCCCGTGGTAGCGGACCCGGACGTCGGGTTTGACGCCCGCGAAGTGGGCGCTCAGGCGTTCGGTGTCGCCCTGCACGGCGAGCACCTCGAGGTCGCCGGAGAGCTGCTGCGCGAGGCGTTTAAGGGTGTGCACCGCGTCGTAAAAGCCCGGGTTGTAGTCGACCAGGGGGGGGAGCACGACGACGAGGCGCTTGAGGGTGCTCACCGGGTGGTCGAGCTTGCTCACCATGACGAGTTGGTCGGTCTGCTCGAGAACCTGGTCGATGACGCTGCCAAAGATCGCCCGCGGCGCGCTCCGTTTGCCGTTCCACCCGATGATGATGTCCGTGGCGCGGGCCTCGGTCGCTGCGCGCACGATGCCCGAGGCGCGGTTTTGCGATACGCGCGTGAGCGGCGTGATCGGTACGTCGGCCTCGGCGGCGTGCACGACCGCGTGGGCAAGCATACGCTCGGCGCCGGCGACCTGCGCGAGGGCGTTTTCGTCTTCGGGGACGACCGTGAGCGGCAAGACGGGTTCGCTCGAGCTCTTGTCGCGAACCAGAAAGGCGAGGTCGAGCAGGGCGCTCGCGGTCGCGGGGTTGGCGAGCGGGATGAGGGTCCGCCTGGGCGCGTCCTTGAGGGTAAAGGGGGCGCTCTCCTCTTGCACCGCGACCTGCCGACCGAAGTGGCTGACCACCGAGGGGCCGATAAGGCAGGTGACGAGGATCATTAAAATGGCCCCGTTGAGCACCGCTTCGTCGAAGAGCCCCAGGTTGAGGCCGACCGCGACGGCGGCGAGCGTCGCCGCCGCTTGGGGCACCGAGAGCCCGAAGAGCACCATCCCCTCGGCGCTCGAGTAGCCGAAGATCTGTTTCGTCCCCCAAGCCGCGAGAAACTTCGTGAGCGTCACGGTGACGACCATCGCCCCCGCGACGAGCCAGGCGCTGCGGTCTTCGATAAGCACCTGGACGTCGACCAGCATCCCCGTCGAGACGAGGAAAAAGGGGATAAAGAGGGCGTTGCCGAAAAACTCGATGCGCGTCATTAGGGTGCTCGCGGGGGGGATCAGGCGGTTAAGCGCGAGGCCGGCCAAAAAGGCGCCGATGATCGGCTCGAGGCGTACGAGCTCGGCTGAGAACGAGCAGATAAAGGCGACCGCGAGGACGAAGCTGTACTCGGCGACCCCGCCCGCTTTGACGTTGCGGAAAAACCAGCGCCCGAGCCGCGGCAGCCCCCAGAGGATCAGAAAGGTGTAGAGCGCGACCGACGGGATGAGCGTCGCCCAGAAGCGCGCGTCGAGGTCGCCGACGGCCGACGCGGCGACGATGGTCAGCACCAAGAGCGCGGCGGTGTCCGTGATGATGGTGCCGCCGACGCCGGTCGTCACCACGTCGGATTTGGAGATGCCGAGCCGGCTGGCGACGGGGTAGGCGAGCAGGGTGTGCGAGGCGAACAAGCTCGCGAGCAAGATGGCGACCGGGAGGCTAAAGTCGAGCAGATAGAGCGCCATCAGCGTCCCCAGACCCTGCGGGATCAGAAAGGTCAGCGCGCCGAAACCGAGGCTCCGGTTGCGGTTGCGGCGAAAGCCGCCCAAGTCGATCTCGAGCCCCGCGACGAACATGAGGTACAACAGCCCCGCTTGACCGAGGAGCTGAAAGGTGGCGTCACGCTCGAGGAGCCCCAAACCGTTCGGGCCGACGAGCGTCCCCGCGAGGATGAGCCCGATGATCCCCGGGATCCCGAGGCGTTCGAACAGGAGCGGCACGAGCAGAAAGATCGTCATCGCCGCGGCGAAGATCAAAACGGGGTCGGTAAAGGGGGTGGCGAAGTGGGCGAGCAGGTCAGTCATGGCCCTCCAACGTGGCCGCGAGCGGGAAGAGCATCTTGATGGGAGGGGTGTCGGGGGGGGGTGCGCCCAACCCCGCGCGAGTGTAGCACCCCCGGCGTGGGTCGCGCTGAGGTATAGCCCATAGTCTGTACCTAAAAGTCTCTAGGCGCTTATCTGCGCGCGCTAGGCGAGGTGGTTTAGCGGGGTAAGGGGTCTCCAAACGCGTTGGCGAACCGACGAAGACGAGTCTGGTCCCCGAGAGGCGTCGTCCCAGGCTTGTCGGGGGCGCTCCGGCGGGGCTGCGGCGCGCTCGGGCGCCATTCGGGCGCCAGGTGTCTGCCGGATGCATAGTGGCCTAGCGCAGCGCGAAGGTACCGAGGCGACCCGCCGACGTCCGGTAGGGAGCCCGAGGGGGCCCTTACTGATGATACCCTCTAGCATGCCTCAGACCTACCTCGTGACGACCGACTACGGTGACGTGCTCGTGCGCGTCAACGAAAGCTGCACGAACGCCCTCGAGGACGACCTCTTGTCGCTCAGCGAGCCGACCCCCGAGGAGGCGGCCGCCGCCGGTTACAGCACCCCGCTGCGCGCGTTTAGCGCCAAGATGCTCGACATCATCGAGGGGATCGGTACCGGTGAGGTCAAAGCTGACCCCAAGGTGATCGCGCTCCTTAAAAAAGAGCGCGCCACGGACGAGTTGACGCGGATCGAAAGGTGGGCCAAAGGGAGGCGGCGCGCAGCGGGGGAGCAGGCGTCCGAGTCACGCGGCTGACCCCCCGTGATTAGCGACCCACCTCCTCTTCAATCTCCATCACCTCGCCCAACGCCTCGAGCGTGCCCTTGTAGAGCTGCAGGGCGAGCGCCTGGACTTCGAGGATGGCGGTCTCTCCCATGAGGGTCGGGTTGACGCGGCTGCCGGCGACGGTGAGGCTGGCTGCGAGCACCTCCGGGAAGATCGGCCAGGGACCGGTGAACGGTTCGTCGCCGGCGCCGCCCTGGTCCTGGGCGCGGTGCGAGGCTGCAGCGCCGGTACGCGCGGCGAGCGCCTCGAGCGCCTCGAGCGCCTCCTCGCTCGCGCGGCGTTCGGCGTCGCGCTTCGTCCCCGCTTCGCCGCGACCGTAGACCTCCCCCTGGATAAGGACCTCGCTCTCGAAGCGCGGTTCGTGGTCGGGGCCGAGGTTGCGGGTGTTAAAGCTCGGGGCGCCGAGTCTCAGCTGTTTGCAGCGCTCGATCAGCGTGCCTTTGGGGTGTTGCATGTATCTCCTTCGTGTGCTCGGTTGTCAGCCGCCGGGGTTGCGCACCTGGGTGTCAGCGGCAAACCCCCGAGGGCGGCGCTACGTCGCCAAAACGGGTAACGTGGCGACGCGCGCCTTGTGAGATGATACCCGTCGAGGTCTGTCATGACGTGACCGGCGCAAGCTCGTGGTGCCGAAAAAAACGCCCAGCCAGCAGCTGAGCGTCCCTTAGAGTTGGCGGAGAGGGTGGGATTCGAACCCACGGTGCCCTAAAAGGACACAACGGTTTTCGAGACCGTCCCATTCAACCGCTCTGGCACCTCTCCCCAAGCGGCGAGCGTTAGTATACCCTACTCCGCCGGCGTTGTCACGTCCTTTGCGCCGAGCGGACGCTAGCGGCGCGCCCCGCAGCAGCGCTTCGTCTTGCGGCCGCTGCCGCAGGGGCAGGGGGCGTTGCGCGACCCCCCCGCCGCGCGGCGCTCCGGCTGCGCCGCTTGGCGCGCGAGGTGCGGCATGATGTTGGCGGGTGAGCGCCCCGCGCGCAGCTCCGCGGCCATAAAGCGCATCGCGGGGGCGATGTGGTTAAAGAACGCGCGGTAGCCCGCGCAGAGGTAGTTGAGCCCCGGCTCGCCGTCCGGCGTGGTGCGGATGCGGTCTTTTGGACAGCCGCCGTTACAGACGAAGCGCACCTCGCACCGCCGGCAGTACTGCGGCAGCGTAGACGCCTTCGCCTCGCCGAACGCGCGCTGCTGCTCGCTGCCGACCATGCTCGCGAGGGGCAGCTCGAGCAGGTTGCCGAGCTTGTAGGCCGGTTCGACGAAGTGGTCGCAGCTGTAGAGGTCGCCGTTATGCTCCAAGGCCAACGCGCCCCCGCAGGTGCGCGCGAACACGCATAGACCGGGCTCGAGGCCGAGCCACGCCGCGAGCGCCACGTCAAAGAGCTGCACGAAGACGCGCCCGACGTCGCGGCGCACCCAGAGGTCGAAGACCCGTGTCATAAAGCGCCCGTACCCCTCGGCGGTGACCGAGCGCTCGGTCACGCGGGACCCGCTCGCGGTGTCGCGTTCGACGATGGGGATAAACTGCAGAAACTGCGCCCCGACCTCGTCGCGCAAAAACGCGTACACCTCCTCCGGGTAGGGGGCGTTGGCGGCGTGGACGGTGGTGAGGACGTTAAAGGCGACGCCGTGCTTTTTAAGGTAGCCGAGACCGCGCATGACCTCCTGAAAGGTGCCCTTACCGCCCTTGTTGACGCGGTAGGCGTCGTGCAGCCTCTCGGGCCCGTCGAGCGAGAGCCCGACCAAGACCTCGTGCTCTTTGAGAAACGCGCACCAGGCGTCGTCTAAGAGCACGCCGTTGGTCTGAAAGGTGTTGTGGATGCGCATCCCCGGGCGGCGGTAGCGTCGCTGCAAGGCGAAGGCGTGGCGGTAGAACTCGAGCCCCAACAGCGTCGGCTCCCCCCCCTGCCAGGCAAAGGTCACCTCGGGGACGCGCTGCGCCGCGATGTACTGCGCCGTGTAGGTCTCGAGCAGCTCGTAGGCCATACGGAAGCGGCTGCCGGGGTAGAGGAGCTCTTTGCTTAAAAAGTAGCAGTACGCGCAGTCGAGGTTACAGATCGCCCCGCCCGGTTTAATCATGACGTGAAACGCGGGGCGTTCTGGAACCGTGGCGGTGGGGGTGTCGGCGGGTGGTGTCACGGGGCCTCCGGTTGCCTTTAGGGTACCCCTTTGGGGCCACCCGCGTTTAAGGCGCCCGGCGCAGCGCCAGACCGCTAGTGGCGGGGGTCACGCTGAGCTCGCGAGGCGCTTTGGCGGTAGGGCTTTGTAGGTGCTGGGTAGGTCGGGGGCGCCGGGGTGCGTTACCATGAGGGGGTGACGCGCCTGCTCATCTGCGACGACCACGCCATGTTTCGCCAGGGGCTGCGGAGCATCCTCGAGACCGAGGAGGGCTTTCGGGTGATCGGCGAGGCGGCCACGGGGCGCGAGGCGGTGCGCTACGCCCTCGAGACCCACCCCGACGTCATCTTGATGGACATCCAGATGCCCGAACTCGACGGGGTCGCCGCGACGAAGACGATCCTCGAGGAGTTCCCCGACGCCAAGGTCATCATCCTCACCATGTACCGCCAAGACCGCTACGTCTTCGAGGCGGTCAAAGCGGGGGCGCGCGGCTACTTGCTCAAAGACGCCGGGGCGGACGACCTGATCAGCGCCATTCGGCGCGTCGACGAGGGGGAGACGCTGCTGCGCGCCGAGCTCGCGGCGTCGGTCTTAGACGAGTTTAGCCGCGCCAAGTCCGAAACCCCCGAGCACCCCGAGCACCGCCTTTCGGAGCTCACCGAACGCGAAGCGACCATTTTGCGGCTGCTCGCCCAAGGGGCGTCGAACCAAGAGATCGCGGTCTCACTTGGGGTGAGCGAGAAGACGGTGCGCAACCGCCTGTCGGAGATCTTTTCCAAACTGCGCCTCAACAACCGCACCCAAGCGGCGCTCTACGCCCTGCGCGAGGGCATCGCCACCCTGACGCATGAAAGCTAGCGCCGGCCGCGCGCCCTTGCGCAGCGCGCGTTTTAGGGCGGGTTGCGGGCGCACCTGCGAGGGGCCCGCGGGGCTCCCTGAGCTGGCCTACACCGAGCTCGCGTACCCCGAGTGCCCGGCCTGCCCGCACCGCCTCACCCCCGACGGGGGACCCAGTTTCTGCCGCTGGCTCCCCCAGGGGGCGCCGCACCCGTTCGCTGCGCTCGGGGCGCTGCGCGCGCAGCTCGAGCCGTGAGCGCGCGCGCAGCGGGGCACGAGCGCGAGCTCGTCGCCCTCTTGACGCGCATCTGCGAGGTGCCGGCGCCGACCTTTGAGGAGGCTGCGCGCGGCGCGCTCGTCGCGCAGCTGCTCGAGCGCGCGGGTCTAACGCCCCGCACCGACGCGGTCGGCAACGTCACGGCCGAGGTCCCCGGCGGTAGCGGGCCGCGGCTGTTGATCGCCGCGCACCTCGACACCGTGTTCCCCGCCGGCACCGACGTGCGGGTTCGCGCCGAAGGCGCGAGGCTCCTCGCGCCGGGGATCGGCGACAACAGCGCGAGCTTGGCGGTGCTGCTCTTCTACCTGCAGCGCAGGGACGCGCACCCGTTGCGGCCGCGCCTCACGGTCGCTGCTACCGTCGGCGAGGAGGGGCTAGGCGACCTGCGCGGCATCCGGCACCTTATGGCGGAGCGCGCCCACGACTTCGACCTCATGGTGGCGCTCGACGGCCACCTCGGGGCGCTTATCCACGCCTCGGTCGGCTCCAAACGCTTCGAGATCACCTTCTCGGCGCGCGGCGGCCACTCGTGGGGCGACTTCCCGGCGCCGAGCGCGACGCACGCCCTCGGTGAGGCCGTCTTTAGCCTCGGCAAGCTCCCCGTGCCGGAGCTGCCGCGCAGCTCGTACAACGTCGGTCAGGTCTGGGGGGGCTCGAGCGTCAACGCGATCGCCCAACGCGCGGGGTTTAACCTCGACCTGCGCAGCACCGACGCCGCGACGCTCGCGCGGCTCGAGCAGGGCGCGCGCAAGCGGCTCGCGCGGGTGGCGCGCAAGCATGGCGTCGAGCTCGCGGTCCGGTGCGTCGGCGACCGCCCGACCGCGAGCGTGCCCAACGCCGCGCTCGTGCGTGAAGCGCAGGCGGCGCTGCGCGAGGCCGGGGTGAACGTGCGCCTCGCGGCGAGCAGCACCGACGCGAACGCGGCGATGGCGGCGGGCGTCCCGGCTATCGCCTTCGGGGTCTACCGCGGCGGCGACGCGCACCGCCTCTCCGAGTGGCTCGAGCCCGCCTCTTTAAGCGTGGGGTACGGGGTGTTGGCGCGACTGTTGGAGCGCCTGAGCGCCCTTTAGCGGCCGCGCTGCCGCGCTTGGAGCGCTAGGCGGTCGACGAGCTCGTTTTCGGGGTCTCCCGCGTGCCCCCTGGTCCAGCGCCAGGTGAGTTGGTGGCGCGCGGTGAGTTCCAGCAGCCGCTCCCAGAGGTCGCGATTTTTGACCGGCTGCTTTCCCGCCGTGCGCCAGCCGTTGCGCTGCCAGCTGCGCAGCCACCCCTCGCTAAAGGCCTTTTTGAGGTACTGCGAGTCGGTCACCAGGGTCACGGCGCAGGGTTCGGTCAGCGCCGAGAGCGCTTCGACCGCGGCGGTCAGCTCCATACGGTTGTTTGTCGTGTCGCTCGCAGACCCCGAGGCGGTCTTGCGGTGCTCGCCGTAGACGAGCAGATAGCTCCAGCCGCCCCGCCGCGAGGCGGTGTCGCACGAGCCGTCGGTGTAGATGAGCACCGCTTTGCGCGGCGCCTTCGCAGGGGGGTGGTGGGGGAAATCGGTCAGCGTCATCGGCACGAGTCTACCGCGCCGCACCGTGGCGGCGCCGCGGAGGGGGGCCCGCTACGCTAGGCGCTGCGCGACAGTACACAACCTCGTACACAACCTTGTACAAGCTCGGGTACAATCCTACGCAGCTCACAATTCTTATGGACAAAGCTTCCACAGCTCACGTGCAAGGTTAGTCGAGCAAAAAGGTCATTTTTGCGTCCCTGAGTCCACCCCTTAGGTACATTTGTCAGTATTGACATTGTACAAGGTGGTGCTATACTTGCCCTACGCTTGTTCAGAGGTTGTACAGACCTCGCTGTGGAGAGGCCATCGCGAGAGAGGTGCGTGTGAGTAGGGGTCGTTACACCGTCAACGAAGTCGAGGAACGTACGAAGGTGTCGGGCAGCACGCTGCGCCAGTGGGAGCGGCGCTACGGCTTCCCTAAACCCGAACGCTCGACTTCGGGGTACCGGCTCTACTGCGACGAGGACGTGCGCCTTATCGAGGCGATGAAGCGCTTTATCGCCGAGGGGGTGCCCGCTTCGCGCGCCGCCGAGCTCGTGCGCCAGCTCGAGCCCGCCCCCGCGCGGCCGAGCACGCTCAGCGAACTGCAAGCGGGGCTCGTCGGGGCGCTTGTCCAGCTCGACGAAGCCGCCGCCGAAAGGCTGCTCGGCGAAGCGCACGCGCTGCACCCGGTTGAGACGGTGCTCGAGCTCGTGCGCAAGACGATGGTCGAGATCGGGACCCTGTGGCACCGCGGCGCGGTGTCGACGACGACCGAGCACTTCGCGAGCGCGTACCTCCACGGGCGTCTGCGGGCGCTGCTAAGCGTGATGGGCAACCCCAAACGGGCGCCCATGGTCATCATTGCCTGCGCCCCGTCGGAGCAGCACGAACTCGGCGCGCTCTGCCTCGCGGTGCTTTTGCGCCGCGCGGGTTACCGCGTCCTCTACGTCGGGGCCAACACGCCGCTTAAAGAGCTGCGCGAGATGGCCGACGAGCTCGCTCCCGTAGGCGTCATGATCTCGGCCTCCTCCCCCGAGGCCTTTCGGCAGCTGCAAGCGGGGCGCCGCTACCTTCAAGGGATCGCCCCCGTGCTCGCTTTCGGCGGCGGCTTTTTCAACCGCCAGCCGGAGCTCGCGCAGAGCTTGGGCGGCACCTTCCTCGCCGAAGAGGGGGCTTTGGCGGTCGAACGCTTTAACGACCTCGTCCTTGAAAAGGGGGTGATGCGCGCGTGAGCGCTCGCTACGCTGCGCGTTGCCCCCGCTACTTTCCGTGCCGGGGTGGCAGCGAAAGGGGGCACGAGGGTGTGACGGTTTAACGACCTCAACAACGTACGACGCGCATAGACGCCGCGCTAGACACGCTGACACCATCTGCCGATACGGTCCGCTTCAAGCCCTCACACGTTACGGGAGGCATCATGAATAGCACGATGAACGACGCTGCCAAACAAACCGACGTCCCTATCGAGGCGCCCAGCCAGATGCTGCGCTTTCAACGGAAGCAGACGCTTTATCACAACGGTGACCCCGCTCAGTCGGTGTTTCGCGTCCGCGACGGCCTGATCCGCATTACCCGGATGACCCCCGAGGGGCGCATCCTGACCGTGCGCCACGTGATGCCCGGTGACTTCTTCGGCGAAGAAGCCTTTATGGACGCCCGCCGTGAGGAGATGGCCGAAGCGCTCACCAACGCGCAGGTCGAAGCGATCGACCCGCAGCTGATCAACCACAGCGACCTCATGACCATCACGCAGTCGCTGTCGCGCCAGATGCAGCGCCTCATGGACTACGAGTATCACCTCCAGACGGGTGACCTGCGCCAGCGCGTCGCGCGCTACCTCATGAGCCTCTCGGAGACGCCGCTCGCGACCCGCAACGACGAGGGACGCATCGTCGTCTCGGCGACGCACGAGCTCATCGCCGAGGGCACCGCGAGCACGCGTGAAAGCGTCTCGAAGATCATCACCGAGCTGCGCAGCGAGGGGCTCATCGAGTCGGGCTACCGCTCGATCGTCTTGCTCGACACGGACACCCTCGAGGAGATCGCCGAGGGCTTCTAGCAGCGATACCCGTGCTCGCAACCGTTCGGGGACGGCCGTCGCGCCGTCCCCGCTCTGGTGAACGCCTAGGCTACTCGTCGCGGATGACCGGCACCCCCGGCGTACGGCTCACGCTGTCTAAGCTGCGCTCATAAGCGCGCAGCATGCCGCGAAACTGCTCGCTAAAGAGCCGGTGCTCGCGTTCGGTGCGGGCGAACTCGGCTTTAAGCTCGCGCAGCTCGGCTTCGGCTTCGCGCAGCAGGGCGGCGCGCTCGGCCTTGGCCTCTTGGATGATCAGCTCGGCTTCGCGCTGTGCCCGCTCTTTCATCTCGCTGCCGAGGCGTTCGGCCGAGACGACCGCGCGGCGCAGCTCGCTCTCGCCGGCGCGCAGCTCGCTAATTAACGCGTCGCGTTTGACGAGTTCGTCTTTGAGCGCCTGGTTTTCGCGGGCGAGCGCCTCTAGAGCCTCGGCGGCCTGCTCCAGAAAGTCGCGCACCTGCGCCTTGTTAAAACCGTTGAGGGCGGTTGCAAACTCCTGGTGCTGGATGTCGAGTGGGCTGAGTTTCACGCGGTCCCTTTCCTGTCACGCGGTCCGGCGGGGGGCTCCGGAAGGGTCGCGGTGTCGGGCGTAAACAGCGCCGAACCTACGCGCACGTGCGTCGCCCCCTCCTCGATGGCGACCTCGAAGTCGCCGCTCATCCCCATCGAGAGCGCCTCTAGCGCGAGTCTATCACGCAGCTCGCGGAGCGCCCGGAACACCGGTCTCACCGCCTCCGGGTCGTGGCTATAGGGGGCGATGGTCATGAGCCCCAAGACCTCGAGGTGCGGCAACCCTTGCGCGTAGCGCACGAGCGCCTCGGCTTCGGCCAGGGGTACGCCCTGCTTGCTCGCCTCGCCCGCGACGTTGACCTCGACAAAGACCCGAAAGCGGTGCGCGCGCCTCGCGCCGAAAGCCTCGAGCGCCTCGGCAAGACGCCTCGAGTTGAGCGAGTGCAGCGCGTAAAAGGGCGCGCAGTACTTGACCTTGTTCGTCTGCAGGTTGCCGATAAAGTGCCATTCGGGCGCCCAGCCCCGCTCGGCAAGCCGCGCGGCTTTGCTGCGCCACTCCTGGACGCGGCTCTCGCCCAGCGTGAGGTGGCCGCGCCCCAAAAGCTGCGCCTCGACCTCCTCGGCGCTGCGCCCTTTGGTGACGGCGACCAGCGTCACGGCCCGGGGGTCGCGCCCTGCGCGCGCGCAGGCGCGCTCGAGGCGCGTCTTGACGGCGTCTAGCGCACTCATGCGGGTAAGCGGCAGCTAAAGGTGCGGTAAGAGCGCCTTGACCAAGCGCCGAAAGGTGGGGCCGGTCCGCGCGGCGGTCTCGAGCACGTCCCCCTCGTCGGCGTGGCGTTCCCCGTCGGGGAGCGCCATGTCGGTCACCACCGAGAGCCCCAACACGCGCAGCCCTTGATGGCGCGCGACGAGCACCTCGTGGACGGTCGACATCCCGATGGCGTCGGCGCCGAAGCCGCGGAACATGCGCAGCTCGGCGCGGCTGGCGTAGCTCGGGCCGCTGATCGCCAGATAGACCCCCTCGCACAGGCGGATATCTTCGCGGCGCGCGACCGCGCGGGCGGTCTCGAGGTATTCGGGGTCGTAGGCGTCGAAGGCGACGGGGAAGCGGGGGCCGAGCGCCTCGTCGTTGGGGCCGATAAGGGCGTTTGTACCCGTAAAGTTGATGAAGTCGAGCTGCAGCATGATCTCGCCCGCGCGGAAGTGGGGGTTGAGGCCGCCGCAGGCGTTGCTGACCACGAGGCTGCGGGCGCCGAGGGCGTGCATGAGGCGTACCGGGAAGGCCGCTTGGGCCGCCGTGATCCCCTCGTAGACGTGCAGCCGCCCCTTCATGGCGACGACGTCGCGGCCCGCGAGCGTTCCGAGGATGAGTTCTCCGGCGTGGCCGGGGGCGGTGCTCGGTGCGAAGCCGGGGATCTCGCGGTAGGGGAGGGTGGCTTGCGCGGCGATCTCGTCGGCGAGCGGCCCGAGGCCCGACCCGAGGATCAGGGCGATCTCGGGGGCGAAGTCGGTGTGGGCGCGCACGGCGTCTACCGCGTCGTGCAGCGTCCTTTGTAGGGGAGGGGCTTCTGAAAGGGGCATGGGGTGCATCATAGCAATGTGGCGGGCCGGTCGGCTGAGCGCTCGGGCAGCGCTAGGGGAGGGCGCGCGCGCCTCATCCGCCGCGGCGTCCTCGAGGTGACCGGATGTTCACGCGCTCCGGGGAGTTCTCACCCCCTGCAAGGTTAAACTGGGCGCCATGCCTAGGGCTTTTCACCTTCTCCTCTTGACGTGCCTTCTGCTCCCCGCGGCGTGGGGCCAGAGCGCCCCCGCTGCGCCGCAAACCGCCGAGATCGCCGGCGATCTCGCCGAGGTCCGCATCGAAGGGGTCAGCAGCCCCACCACGGAGAGCCTGGTACGGGTGCGGCTCGTGGCGCGCCCCGGTACCCCCGTCGAGAGCATCAACCTCGAGGCCGAGCGCAACCGCGTCTACAACCTGGGCACCTTTTCGGAGGTGAGCGTCAGCCTCGAGGCGTCCGCGGCTGGCCCCGTGATGGTCGTGCGGGTGCGCGAAAACCCGCCCATCGGGGCGGTCGAGCTGCGCGGCTCGCAGCTTAGCACCGAGGCGGTCTTGGCGGCGCTGCAGCAGGAAAACCTGATCGAAGTCGGCAGCCCCTTTAACAGCGCCCGCGCGCAGGAGGCCGTCGGGACCCTGCAGGCGATCTACCAGCAGGCGGTCGGTTTTCCGGGGACGATCCCGGTGACGCTGTCGGTGCTCCCGATGACGCCCGGCGAGGCGCCCCCCACCGACGAGGACGAGGAGGCAGAAGCGCCCCCGGCGAGCGTCGACTTCGCCGAGGCCGAGGCGCTGCGCCTCATCTACACCGTCGACGAATCGCCACCCCTGGACACCCTCACCTTTGCGGGCGCGACGGTGCTGGGCGAGAGCGAGCTGCGCGACCTCTTCCGGCCGCTCGTGGGCGCCGACGCCTTCAATTTGCAGGCCTACACCGCGGCGGTTGGGCGCGTCGCAGACGCCTACGAAGCGCGCGGGTTTCGCGGCAGCGGGGTCGACGCGCAGCGCAGCGAGCTCGTCGGCGGGACGCTGCGCGTGCAGCTCGTCGAGCTCTCTATCCTCAGCCTCGACACCACCGCTATCGGGGTCGACCCCGCGGAGCTGTCGCTGCAACCCGGCGACCTCTTCAACTACGACGCGCTCCTCGCCGACGTACGCCGCCTCGCCGAGGGGGGCGACCGCGACATCCGCTTGGAGACCCAGACGACGCCGGAGGGGGGGGTGCGGGTGGTCTTTACCTCGGAGCCGCCCGGTACGGCCGGCCCGATCACCGCGGTGCGTATCGAGGGGAACACCGCCCTGACCGACGAGGAGCTCCTCGAGGTGTTGGCGCTCGGCGTCGGCGACACCTTTACCTCGGCGCTGGCGCAAGAGGACTTCGCGCGCCTCAGCGAACGCTACGCCGCCGCCGGGTACCTGCTCGTCCCCGAACCGAACTTTAACTTTCTAGACGGTACCTACGTGCAGCGGTTGCGGGAGGTGCGGATCGCGGGGTACGAGGTTGACCTCCTTGCCGACGCGCCGCGCACCAACCCCGCGGTTATCACCCGCTACTTGCCCCCAGTCGGCAGCGTCTACAACCAGAACGCGGTGCAGCGCGCCGTGCTGCAGATCAGCCGGCTGCAGATCGTGCAGCCCACGCAGGTCGGGTTGATCCCGACGGAGGACCCGAGCGAGCAGGTGCTCCGCTTCGCCGCGCGCGAACTGCCCTCGCGCACCCTGCGCCCGTCGGCGGAGCTCACCACGGAAGGGGGCATCGCGTTTGGCACCGACCTGTCGGTGAGCGACACCAACCTCTTCGGCGAGGCGCACCGCGCGAGCGCCTCGATCAGCGCGCGAACCTCGGACATCGGCTTTTTGGTCGGGGGCAGCCTCGCCTACACCATCCCGTGGCTCTACCTCGACTTCCTGGACTTCCAGGAGGTTGCGACCGAGCTGAGCGGCGAGGTCTTTAGCGAGGTGGTCTCGAACCAACCGCTCACCTTCGAGGGGGGGCGCCGCGTCTGTTTGGGTGGCGGCGAGTGCCCCGACGAGGAGCGCGTGCTGATCGGCGAGTACACCCAGCGTGACAGCGGTTTCCGCTTCGGCGTCGGGCGGCCGGTGATCCCCAACCTCTCGGCGGGTCTCACCGCGCGTTTTACCCGCAGCGACTACGCGCTCGAGCCTCCCGCTGAGGTCTGCGCGCCGGGGGCGATCACCGACACCTGCGCGCTACCCGTCGCGCAGGCGCGGGCTTTCGTCCCGCAGTCGGGCTTCTCGAGCTTTATCGGTTCGACCCTCGCCTACGACACCCGCGACAACCCCGAGTTTGCCCGCGAGGGCTACCGGGTCACCGTCGGCGGCGGGGTAGGCTTCGGCAACGACTTTAGCGTCGCCGGCGTCCAGCAGGGCTACACCTACCAGCAGCTCGAGCTCGGCGGCCGCACCTACCTCACCCCCTTTAGCGACCGCAACCACGTCTTCGCGTTTCGCGCCAACGTCGGCCACCAGTTCGGCGCCGACTACCCCGAGAGCCGGCTGTTTATCGTCGGCGACACCAACAACGAAGCGACCCTGATCCGCGGCTACCGCCGCGAGGACATCAACCCGGCGCAGACCTACGCCACGGCGACCGCCGAGTACCGCTACGACTTCGGGCTCGCGACCGCCGTGACGCAGACGGTCGTGGGGCTCGCGTTCGTCGACCTCGGGTACGCCTCGAGCGTCGACGCCGCGCTGCTGCCGAGCGCCGGCGTGGGGTTGCAGATCAACATCGGCTTCGGCGGCGGCCTTGCCATCCCCCCGCTGCGCCTCGACTACGGCTTTTCGCCGACGCACCCCACGGGGGTGTTCGGCTTCCGCTTGGGGTTTAATTTCTAACGCGCCTCGTCGCCTCGCCGCTTGACACCCCCGAAGCGGCGGGGTAGCGTCGTCTTGTCACCAGGGGTGCTGCCGAAGAAGGCCACGGCGGCTGAGACCATACCCTTACGAACCTGATCCGGTTAAGACCGGCGGAGGGAGCGTGACGTCGGGGACGCCGCAGCCTGCGCGCGGGTCCTGCGCCCTCCTTTCTGGTGACGGAAAGGATTTTTTATGTTTCAAGCTCTTCATGTGTGGCTTCTGGCGTTGGGCGGCGCGGCGTTGGGGGGCGCGTTCGTTCCGGCCGCCGCGCAGACCCTCGAGGTGCTGACCCACAGCTCGTTTAGCCTCTCCGAGGAGCTCGTGGCGGCTTTTACCGAGGAGACCGGTATTGAGGTCACCTTTATCCAGGGGGGCGACGCGGGGGAGACCGTCAACCGCGCCATCCTGACCCGCGCGAACCCGCTCGCCGACGTCCTCTTCGGTGTGGACAACAGCCTGATTGCGCGCGCGGCGCAAGCGGACCTTTTCGAGCCGTACACGAGCCCGCAGCTAGCGCGCGTCCCCGAGCGCTACCGCTTCTCCGAGCTGGTGACGCCCGTCGACGTCGGTTACGTCAACTTCAACTACGACGTGGCGTGGTTTGAAGCCGAGGGGCTCGAGCCGCCCACGAGCCTCGAGGCGCTCACCGAGCCCGCCTACAGAGACCTCACCGTGGTGCAAAACCCCGCGAGCAGCTCCCCCGGGCTCGCCTTTATGCTCACCACTATCGCCAAGTTCGGCGACGGTTGGCTGGCGTACTGGGCGGCCTTGCGCGACAACGGCCTGCAGGTCACCGACGGGTGGACGGACGCCTACTACACCGCGTTCACCCGCTACGGCGGCGACCGGCCGATCGTGCTCTCGTACGCCTCGTCACCCGCGGCCGAGGTGGTCTTTGCCGAGGAGGCGCTGGACGCCGCGCCGACCGCCAACCTCTTCTGCGAGGGGTGCGTGTTTGAACAGATCGAAGCGGCGGGGATCTTGGCGGGGAGCGACAACGTCGAGGCGGCGCGAACCTTTATCGACTGGCTGCTCTCGCGCGAGGTGCAAGAGGACATCCCCCTAAACATGTTCGTCTACCCCGTGAGCGAGGACGCCGAGGTGCCGGAGGTGTTTAGAGAGCACGGCGGTCTGCCCGAACCCGAGCACGTGGCCGAAATCGCCTTCGACGAGGTGGCGGCCAACCTAGACGCCTGGCTCGAGGCCTGGACGCGGGTGGTGCAGCAGGGGCAGGACCCGGGGGCGGTGCGGTAGCGCGGTGGGGTCAGCGTGCACGCTCCCTAGCACGGTTAAACTCAAAGCATGCTTGACCTTAATGAAGTTGCCGCGTTTGTCTACGACGCTCGGGGCCACAAGACGCATGTCCTCTTGCCTATCGAGCAGTATGAAAAGCTGTTAGAAGCGTTGGAGGACGAAGGGCTTGTACGTGCCCTCCGGGAAACCGCAGGGGATGACCTGCTCGGGCCTGAGCAAGCACGTCTGGCGCTCGAGGATGAATGAGGACGGCCTACGCGAGAAGTTTTATCAAGGACCTAAAAAAGCTCGAGGGTACGGATGCCTATTCCCGCATCCATACCCTCGCTTTTGAGACGGTGCCACAGGCCAGGACCCTAGGTGAGGTAGCCAACCTTAAAAAGCTCACGGGGTATCGTGACGCTTACCGGATCAAACTCGGCGAGTACCGTCTGGGTCTGACACTAGAAGGGGAGACGGTTGTTTTTAGACGCGTTTTACATCGCAAGGACATCTACCGTTATTTCCCTTAGACGAGCGTTTCACGTCAGCGTTCATCCCAACCGAAGTAGACGCCGGTAAAGTCCTCGGCAAAGAAAAAAGCGGCTCTCTGGCATCTCGTTTGGCGGCACGTGACGAAAAGCTAGCACCTACCCGTCGTGGGACTCAAGCGTTCCACCGACCACGGTGCTCTCGAAGAGGATGGTGGTCGGTTCGATGACGTCTGGGTAAGTTCTGGCTTGGCTGCCGAGCACCGCGACGACGGGCGTAGGTACGGTCAGCAAGCCCGTCTCCTCGAACACCTCCCGAAAGGCAGCTTGGGTGGGCGTTTCCCCCGGTCGATACCCCCTGCGGGCACCTCCTAGGAGCCGTCGTCGCTCCGCTTTTGCAGAAGAACGCACCCCGTCTCGTCGCGGATAAGCGCCGCCACGCCGGGGTTGAGCGGTAGGCCGTGCCCGATCTTGTCACGCACCCCCTGGATGTACGAGGAGGTCGGCACCCTACGCGCCCACGAGGTCGCGCTGCTCCGCCTCGAACCACCTCCAGAACCGCTCGACCCCCTCGGGGATGGAGACCTTGGGCTCGAACCCCAGGAGCTTACGCGCCTTGGAGATGTCGGCGTAGGTGACGTACACGTCGGCGGGGAGCTTGGGCTTAGGCTCGAGCTTCGCGCGTCTGCCGGCGACTCGCTCCATCTCGCGGATAAACGCGGCCAAGGGTTGCGGCGCCCCCCGGCCCAGATTTAGGATCTCGTAACCGAGCGGCTTGTCGAGAGCCAGCACCACGCCCGCGACGATGTCGTCCACATAGGTCCAGTCGCGGCGCATGTCGCCCTCATAGAGCGGGATGGTGCGGCCGTAAAAGAGGCTCTCGGCCAACAGCCCCGGCATCATGTCGGGGCGGCCCCGCGGCCCGTAGACGGTGAAAAAGCGCGTGGCGGTAAAGGGCAGGCCGTAGAGCTGGTGATAGGTGTAGCCCAAGAGCTCGGCGGCGCGCTTCGCGGCGGCATAAGGTTGCGGCGGCCGCACGCAGGGGTCGGACTCGCGGAAGGGGATGTCGGGGGTGTCGCCGTAGATCGACGAGGTCGAGGCGAAGACGAAGTTCTGCACCCCGAAGGTGCGCGCCGCGTCCATGAGCCCTTGCGTCGCGACCAGGTTGACGTCCATATAGAGCGCCGGGTTGGCGACCGAGTTGCGCACGCCGGCCATCGCCGCGATGTGCGCGACCGCGTCGAAGGCGTGCTCTTCAAAGAGCGCGAACATCCGCTCGCGGTCGCGGATGTCAGCCTCGAGAAGCGTCACCCCGGGGTGCGCCGTGACGGCGGCCGCGTTGCGCCGTTTGCGCCCCGGGTCGTAGTAGTCGTTAAAGTTGTCCACGCCGATGACGGTGTCGCCCCGCTTGGCGAGCGCTTCGGCGAGGTGGCTGCCGATAAACCCAGCGGCTCCGGTTACGAAGATCTTCACGTCAACCCCTCATCCTCGGTGTCATAGCGTCAGTTTGACACGAGCGCCTCCTCATTTTAGGGCAGGTGCTGCGTTGGGAGCACCCAAGCCGCTAAAGCGGTGTGGCGATACGTGACCCCTCGGCAACTTAAAGTTCAGCTTCGACAAACGCTCGAGCGTTGACGATAGGCACCCCGTCATAGCGGCCTAGCGCCAAAAGATGACGATCCCCTGACGCGATGTAAGCGCTTTTTGAAGCCTCTGTACAGGCGAGGACGGCGTCGTCGGGGTCGGCTGCGACAACAGGAGCGATTGTGGGGGTTTGAAAGACCGTGGCGAGCGCTGCGTAGCCTAGCGTTACATCGTAGGCGTTGGTTTTCGCGCTCAGCGGGTAGGGTCTGAACTTCTCTCGCGCCAAGACCCCTTGCAGTTCGGCAAGTAGTGGCGGGCTCGTGCAGAGGTGCAGACGCGAGGCGCGCGCCAGCTCGAGGATGGTGCGCTCGGGTTGGCGGCGGCAAAAAAGTCCTCGATGCGGCGCTGTCGGAGCATGTCTGCGAGCCACTTTCGAAGCGCTTCGGGGGTAAGTAAGCCCCGTTGGCGCGCCTCTGCAGCGAGCGCACCGGGAACCTCGAGCACGACTTTTGCCACACCCCTAGCTTAGCACGGGTGGGGTGGTCACCTCCTGAAGCCACCCCTCGAAGGCCTCCAGCCCCCGCCGAAAGGCCCTGGCGCGCCGCTCTTTTTTCCCCTCGCCCCGCACCTTGGGCAGGGCGGGCACGAGGCTCCAGTTGGCGTTCATCGGTTGAAAGTTGTCCGGGTTCGCGCTCGCGAGGTAGCGGACCAACCCGCCCAGCATGCTGGTCTCCGGCGGCAGCACGGGCGCTAGGCCCAGGAGCTGCCGCGCCGCGTTTGTCCCGGCGAGCCAGCCCGTGGCCGAGGACTCGAGGTACCCCTCGGTGCCCGCCAAGACCCCCGCGACGAAGAGCCGCGGGTGCGCGCGCAGGTTCAGGTGCGGCGTCAGGAGCCTGGGGGCGTTGAGGTAGGTGTTGCGGTGCATCACGCCGTAGCGCACCACCTCGGCGTTCTGCAACCCCGGGATAAGCCGCACGACCTCCTTCTGGTCGCCCCACTTGAGGCCGGTCTGAAACCCTACAAGGCTCCACATCTGACCGCGCGCGTCCTCCTGCCGGAGCTGCGCCACGGCGTAGGGGCGCTCCCCCGTCTCGGGGTGCTCCAGACCGACCGGTTTGAGGGGCCCGAAGCGGGGGGTGTCGGGGCCGCGCCGCGCGAGCTCCTCGATGGGCATGCAGCCCTCGAAGAACTCGAGCTTCTCCCAGTCGTGCGGGGTGTGCTGTCGCGCCCGGGTAAGGGCGTCATACCAAGCGTCGTACTGCTCTTTGGTAAAGGGCAGGTTGAGGTAGTCGGCGGCTTGGTCGTAGCGCCCTTTGCGGTAGGCGATCCCCATGTCGATGGAGTCTATGTCGATCACGGGGGCGGCGGCGTCGTAAAAGCCCAGAAAGTCCTCGCCGACGCTCTTGCGCAAGCTCTCGGCGAGCGCGTCCGAGGTCAGGGGCCCCGAAGCGACGACGACCACGCCGTCTGGAAGCTCGGTCAGCTCCTCGGTGTGCACGGTGATGTTCGGGTGCTCGCACAGGGCCTCGGTCACCCGCGCGCTAAACGCCTCGCGGTCGACCGCGAGCGCGCCCCCGGCGGGCACCCGAGTCGCGTGCGCGCTCGTCATCACAAGCCCACCGGCGGCGAGCATCTCGCGCTGCAGGAGCCCTTTGGCGTTCGCCTCGCCCTCGCCGCCAAACGAGTTCGAGCAGACCAGTTCGGCAAAGCTGCCCGTGCGGTGCGCGGGGGTCATCTTGGCGGGGCGCATTTCATAAAGTGCCACCTTGACGCCTAGCTTGGCCGCCGCAAAGGCCGCGTCCGAACCGGCCATGCCCGCGCCGATGACCGTAAGGGTCGGTGTCGTCATAAAACGAGTCTAGCAAGGGCCATGTGCTCGTGACGTCGCGCGCTTCGTGATTGGGCGCTCCGGTTCTCTCTCGGCCTCAAAACCCCCCTATGATGTGGTTAGGGGCGTCTGCGCCAAGGGAGAGCGTATGGTCACAGGACTTCACCACATCACGCTGGGCTGCAGCGACGCCGCCCGGACGGTGGCCTTTTACACCCGCGTGCTGGGTCTGCGGCTGGTCAAAAAGACCGTCAACTTCGACGACCCGACCTCGTATCACCTCTACTTCGGCGACGCGCGCGGTACACCGGGGAGCGTGGTGACCTTTTTCGAGTGGGCGGGGGCGCCGCGGGGCGCGCCGGGCATCGGGGGCACCCACCACTTCGCCCTGCAAGTCCCCGACGGCAGCGTGCTGCGCAAGTGGAAGCGCTACCTAACGGACCGTGGGGTCGCGGTCAAAGGCCCCTTGGACCGGCACTACTTCGAGTCGCTCTACTTCGAGGACCCCGACGGCGCCACTATCGAGCTCGCGACGCAGGGCCCGGGGTGGACGATCGACGAACCGGCGGACGCCTTGGGCCAGAGCTACCGCGCACCGCCCTCTGAGATGCTCACCACCAACCGCGACCGCGCGCGCGTCACAGCCGACACCTACCCCGAGGAGGTGCCGGAGCGGACCCCCGACATGGCGCTCAGGTTCGGTATGCACCACATCACCGCCATCGCCAGCGACATCGGGCGGACGCACGCTTTTTTAGGCGAGCTGCTAGGGTTGGAGCTCGTCAAGCGCACCGCCAACTTCGACGACCCGGAGTCCGCGCACCTGTACTGGGGCGTCAGCGGTGGCCGACCGGGGACGCTGGTGACCTACTTCGAGCGCGACCCCAGACGGGAGCCGCGCGCCCGCATGGGCGCCGGCCAGACGCACCACTACGCGCTCGCGGTACCCGACGACGAGACGCAAGGGGTCTTTCGCGAGCGCCTCCTGGCGGCGGGGTACCGGGTGTCGCCGGTGATGGACCGGGTGTACTTTAAGAGCATCTACACCCAAGACCCCGACGGGCACATCGTCGAGCTCGCGACCGCCGGTCCCGGCTTTACGGTCGACGAGGACGAGCACGCGCTGGGCACCGGGCTCATGCTGCCGCCCTGGTTAGAAGCGGAGCGGGGGCGGCTCGAGCCCTACCTGCAACCCCTCGAGGCGCCCCTCTGGGACCCGCAGGTGGTGGGGTAGTGGCGACGCTCCACGACGGCCGCCAGCTCACCCGCCGCGGCGCCCCCCTGGAGCGCGCCAGGGTCGCCGTGCTCGCCCTGCACGGGCGTGGCGACTCGGCGGCGGGGATCTTAAGCCTGGCCGACGCTCTTAACGTCCCCGGGGTCGCCTTCGCGGCGCCCCAGGCGGCGGGGGGGAGCTGGTACCCGTACTCGTTTCTGGCGCCCTTGGAGCAGAACGAGCCCCACTTGAGCGCCGCGCTGCGGGCGGTCGGGGAGGCGCTCGCGGTCCTCGGGGAGGCGGGGGTGCCGAGGGAGAAGACGGTGCTTTTGGGCTTTTCGCAGGGGGCGTGTTTGGCGCTCGAGTACGCCGCTCGCAACGCCGCGCGCTACGGCGGGGTCGTGGCGCTCTCGGGCGGTCTTATCGGCCCCGAGGGGACGCCGCGGGACCTCTCGGGGTCGCTCCTTGGCACGCCGGTCTTCCTGGGGTGCAGCGACGTGGACGCGCACATCCCCGCAGCAAGGGTCCACGCGTCGGCGGAGGTGATGGCGCGCCTCGGGGGCGACGTCACGAAGCGCATCTATCCGGGGCTGGGGCACACCGTCAACCAAGACGAACTGGACGCCGTGCGGCAGCTTCTCACCGGGCTGTCGGAGGCCGATGACACCGCCCACACACGTTGACGTCGCCGCGTTGGGCGCCCAAAGGGCCTACAAGCTGCTCACGAGCGCCGTCATCCCCCGGCCCATCGCGTGGGTCAGCACCGTCTCCAAGGGTGGGGTGCCTAACGTCGCCCCCTATTCGTTCTTTAACGCGGTGGCGAGCGAGCCCCTCACGGTCCTCTTCTCCGCCGGTCGCAAACGCGACGGGTCCCCCAAGGACTCGCTCAAAAACGCTCAGGAGACGGGCGAGTTCGTCGTCAACCTCGTCGACGAGCCGTTGGCCGAGGCCATGAACCACACCTCCGGGGCGTGGGCGCACGAGGTCAGCGAGTTTGATGAGGCGGGGCTGCGCGCGGCGGCCTCGCTGCGGGTCCGAGCGCCTCGCGTCGCGGCGGCCCCCGTCGCTTTGGAGTGCCGCGTCACGCAGCTTTTCGAGCTTGCCGGTGGGGCGTCGACGCTTGTACTCGGTGAGGTGCTGGTGATCTATGTGCGTGAGGGGTTGCTCGCCGAGGACGGCCTGATAGACGCGGCGGCGTACCGCCCCGTCGCCCGCTTGGGCCGAGACGCGTACGCGACGCTCGGGCGCGTGTTTCGGCTTGCGCGCCCGGAGGTCTAGGGCGCGCTGACGGACTCGCGTACGGCGGGTGGCGCCTCTAAGGGGGGCTGCGTGACGCCGCTCAGGACGTACATGGTGATGTCGACACCTTCGGCGGGCGGGGTGACCTGGGTGACGAAGCGCGGGTCGGGGGCGTAGACCCCGTAAAAGTCGCCGTCGCCGTCGGCGCGCCCGTCGTTGTCGACGTCTTTAAGGGCGTAGACGCCGAAAGAACCGCGGGGCAGACCGCTGATGCGGTAGCTCGCCGACGGCCCCGACTGCGTCACGAGCGTCTCGAACGTTTCGCAGTCGCGTTCGTTGCGGTAGCAGGCGATGACCCTGGTGCCGGCGACGTCCCCGCCGGCCGGCGCCGTCACCGTGCCGCTGATCGTACCCGTGTAGCTAAGCTCACCACACCCGACGAGGAGCCCCAAAAGCCCTCCGAGCAACCATCTATGGGTGTTGAAACGACGCATCATCTCCCCTTCAACCAGGCAACCGCTACACGGCGTCGGTGCTCGGCTGCCAAGCCGAGCGTCCTTAGGGTATTGTAGCAATTCTTCACCCCTTGGCAACACCCGACGCGCGGGGTGCGGGCCTCCCCCCAGACTGACACCGTGCGCTGGGTTCAAGCTAGGTGCGTCGGTCACCCCGTGACGGTACGCGGCTCCCTAAAGCGCTACTCGCGCCCGCGAGCGGGCCGGTGGTAGAACTCGAGCCCGACCGCCGTCCGGTTTTCAAACCCCGCCCAGTAGGAGTGCTCGGGCGCGAAGGAGCCGTCCTCGCGCTGCGCCCAAACGCCTTCGTTGGAGCGCTCGACGAGCTCCAAGTAGCGCCCCGTCGGCTCCCCCTTGAGCACCTTGGCCAAAAACGCCGTCACGAAGTGCTGGTTGATGTTGTTGATGCGCCGCGCGTCCCAGGCGAACTCGGCGTAGCGCGCGTACTCGGTAAAGGGGGCGCCAAGAGGCGGCGGGTTCGGCGCGACGTTGTGCCGCGCGTTCTGGTAGACGAGCAGGTAGCGCTCGGCGTTTACAGCCCCCTCGAAGAGCGCCTTGACGCCCCCCTCGAACCCCGACACGTCGTCCTGGTCGCCCGCTACGAAGAGCGTGGGGACGCGCAGCCCGGCGAGCCCCGCCTCGTCCCAGAACGACAGCCCGGAGACGCCGACGGCCTCGAGGGCGGCGGGCCCCCCCCAGGGGGCGAAGGCCACGACCGCCTTGATCCGCGGGTCCGGTTCGAAGGCGCCCGTCTGCCGCAGCGCGAGCGCCCGGTTGGGGACGAAGGGGGCGGCGACCGCCGCCTCGCTAAAGCCCGCGCCGGCGGCGTTAAGTGCGCCGTAACCGCCCATCGAGTAGCCGATGAGCGCGACCCTCTCGGCGTCGACGAGACCGCCTAAAAAGCCCTCGCCCGCGCCGCGCCGGGCGAGCTCGTCGAGCACGAAAAGCTGGTCCAGGGGGCGGTTTAAGAGCGTGCTGGCAAACGCGCCCACATCGTCGAAGGTCGAATCGGTGTGGGCCACGGCGGCGACCACGTACCCCTTGGAGGCGAGGTTCTCGGCGAGGTAGGTCATCATCAGCCTCGAGCCCGGGTAGCCGTGCGACAAGATGACGAGGGGGTAGGGCGCGCCGCTGGCGTCGGGTTCGGCGTCCCGCTCGGCGCGCCCGAGGAAGGTCAGGGGGCGGTTGGGCCGCTCGGGGTCGGCGCTGTGACCGAAGACGTCCTCGTAGGTCGTCAGCGCGCCCGCGGGGGCGTCGCCGGGGTAGAAGAGCTCGACGGTGAGCGGGCGGTCGTAGCGCGGTTCGGGGTCCTGGGGGGTGACGGCGAGCACCTCGAGCTGGTCCGGGTTGACGAGCGCCAGGGTGCGCACCCCGACCCCGTAGGGGCCGCGCGCCGCGAGTTCCGGCGCGTCCGGCAGAGGGTCGCCGAAGACGAAGCTGGCGGCGGCGGTCTGGGCGGTGGCGTCGGTCTGGGTGAGCGCAACGGAGAAGGCCATAAGGGAGACGCTAACGCAGAGCGGGTGTAGGGCGCGTAGGGTGGGCATGGGGCTCCTTGGGGGTAGAAGGGAGTAGACAGAAGGCAGTAGCCAGAAGTCGAGGGGCTGCTAGGCGAAGGTCTCGCGGCGCAGCGTCAGCTTCTCGATGAGGTCACGTTTTAAGCTGACGCCGATGCCGGCGCCCTCGGGGATCCGCTGCACGCCGCTGACGGCGTCCAAGGTGGGTTCGACGATGTCCTCGTCCCAGTAGCGCGAGGCGCTCGCGGTGTCGCCGGGGAGCGAAAAGCCCTCGAGGGCGCTGAGGTGCAGGTTGTGCGCGCGCCCGACGCCGAGCTCCAACATCCCCCCGCACCACACGGACGCGCCGAACGCGAGGGCGACGTCGTGCACCCGCCGCGCCAGGAGGTGCCCGCGCACGCGCCCCACTTTGATGTTGATCACGCGCCCCGCCCCGAGCTGCAGACCCTTGCGCGCGTCCTCGGGGGAGTGGACGGACTCGTCGAGGCAGAGGGGGGTGGCGAGGAGGCGCTGGAGCTGCGCGTGGTCGACGAGGTCGTCGTGCGCCAAGGGCTGCTCGATGTAGTCGAGCCCGAGGTCGTCGAGCTGCCCGAAGACGCGCGCGTCCGTGAGCCGGTAGGCGCTGTTGGCGTCGACCGTCAGCGGCATCTCGGGGAGCGCCTCGCGCACGGCGCGCAGGGGCGCGACGTCCCACCCCGGTTTGATCTTGAACTTGAGGCGCTTGTACCCCGCTTCGGCGTGGGCGAGGGCGACCTCGACCGTTTTGGCGATGCTCTCCTGGATCCCCAGCGACGCCCCGACCGGGTGCGCCGTGCGGACGCCCCCCAAAAGCACCCACAAGGGCACCCCGGCGGCTTTAGCCTGAAGGTCCCAGAAGGCGGTCTCGAGAGCGCCTATTGCCATGTTGTGGCCGCGGATGGGGGCGAGCCAAGCCAGCAGCTGCGCGGGGGTCTGCACGTCGTGGCCGAGCACGCGCGGTACGACGTGCTCGCAAAGGGTGTCCCACACCGTCCGGGTGGTTTCGTACGAGTAGCCGGGAAAGGAGCCCGCGGTGGCCTCGCCGTAACCCTCGAGCCCTTCGCTAAACACCGTGACGAGCACCTTGCGCAGGCGCTGCTCGACGCCGAAGCTCGTCTCAAAGCGGAACTTTAAGCTCACCTCGAGCTCGCGCAGCTCGATGCGTTCGAGTTTCATGTCGGCCTCCTCGGGGGCGTCTTGCGCCGCTGTCTCACGCGATCCGTCTTACACAACCCGTTTCACGCTACCATCACGGCGTGGCCAGCGACCGGCTGGGCGCCCCGACGACCCCGTGGGCGCGTTATAAAGGCGGTATGGACGACACGCGCGACCCATCACGCGACCCAGCCCGCGACCCGTCTCTCGACCTAGCGCGCTACCAACGCCTCTCACGCGACACCTGGAGCGTGATCCAAACGGACCACCCCATCGTCTACCCGACCTTGGGGCTCGCCAACGAGGCGGGGGAGGTCGCCGGCAAGATCAAGAAGATCTTTCGCGACAAGGGCGGGGTGATCGGCGAGGCGGAGCGCGAGGCGCTTAAGGGTGAGCTCGGCGACGTGCTCTGGTACCTGACCCAGATCTGTACGGAGCTCGGGCTGACGCTCGGGGAGGTCGCGGAGGCCAACCTCGCCAAGCTCGCCTCGCGGCAAGCGCGCGGGACGCTCGGCGGCGAGGGGGACGGGCGCTAGAACTCGTCCGGGAAGCTGAGGCGCTCGCCCCGCACGGCCTCCTCGCGTAAGGGCTCTTCGGGCGCGTCATAGACCCCTACGCCGCGCTCGGGTTCGGCGCGCTCGCGGCGCCTGGCGTGTGGTGCGCGGCGCACGGGCGCGCGCCACGCGCCGCTCTCGCTAGGGGCGCGCCGCTCCTCGCGCTCGCGCCACGCCCGCTCCTGGACGCGGCTGACCCCCATGCTGGCGAGCTGGCGGGTGACGGCGACGCTCTGACCGAGCGGGGAGATCTTGTAGCGCTCGTTCCACGGCTCGAGCGCAAACGCGGTCTGCAACCGGTAGGTGCGCCCCGAGCGGTTGGCGGCGTAGAGGTAGAGGTTGAGCTTGCCCTCGTCGCCCGTGATCTCGGGGAGCGGCTCGTCGATCACGACCGACCCCTCGGGGGGGATGATGGCGGCGAGCTCGACGGTAATGGGCAGCGCCATCTCGGGGGTTTTGAGGGCGAGCTCGAGCGCCTGCATCGGGTAGGTGTTGAGGTTGCTGACCGTCATCTTGAGCCGGTAGCGTTTGGGCAGCATCACCCCCCCTTCCGCGTCGAACCCTTCGGAGGCGGTGATGGCGCCCAGGGAGATGAGCACCTCCGGACGTCCTTGGTTGGGGTCGCTGCGGCGGGCGCGCACAAGGAGCGCGACGAGGACAAAGAGCAGCAGCGCGGCGGCGAGCGCGCCCCACTCGAGCGGCCCGAGGCGCGCCAGAGCGGCCCCCAAGGCCGCGCCGGTTGCGGAGAGAAACGCGGTCACCGTCGCCCGCGCCCGTTCAAGCACGTCCATCATGCCTACAGCTTATACCGCGCTCCGTGGCGGGGGTGAGGGAGGGGCTGCGGTACGATGGGGGGGTGACGGCGCCTACCCCCCAGCCCCACGTGCAAAGGACGCGCGACGGCAGCCTGACGCTCTACAGCGCCCGCTACGCGCAAGCCTACGGTTCGCGCCACGGGGCGCTCACCGAAGCGCTCGAGGTGTTTCTGAAGCCCTCGGGGGTCGCCGCGCGGCTCGCGGCGGGGCGCGCGCGGGTGCTCGAGGTCGGTTTCGGGACGGGGCTCAACTTCTTCGTGACGGCGCGCGCGGCCCTGCGCACCCCCGGGGCGCGGCTGCACTACGTGGCGCTCGAGCGCGACCTGCTCACGGCGGCCGAACTCGCCGCCCTCGGTTACGGCGCGCTCCTCGGCGAGGAGGGGCTCGTCGAGGCGTTTCTCGCGTGGCGCTCGGGGCCGGCTTCCGAAGCGCAGCCCTTCTCCTTTGCGCGCTCGGGTGCAGAGGTGACGCTCGAGCTCCGCCTCGGGGACGCCGCCGAGCGGGTTCGCGGGCTCGCCTGCGCGCACCACGCGGTCTACCAAGACGCGTTTAGCCCGGAGGTCAACCCCGAACTCTGGACCCCCGCGTTTTTGGCGTGCCTCGCCGCGGCGCTCGTCCCCGGGGGGACGCTGACGAGCTACTGCGTCCAGGGCGAGGTGCGGCGGCGCCTCGCCGCACTCGGGCTGGTGCCGCACAAGCGCCCCGGCCCCCAAGGGGGTAAGCGCGAGGTGCTGCTGGCCTATAAACCCGTCCACGCTCCCCGATGAACCCGCCGCAAGACTCACCGCACGTCGCCGTGGTCGGGGGCGGGGTGATGGGTTCGACGCTCGCCTACGCCCTCGCGCGGCGCGGCGCGCGGGTGACGCTGCTCGAGCGCGCCCCCGCGGGCTCCGGAGGGGCGTCGGCGGTGCCCGCGGCGCTGCTGAACCCGTACCGGGGGCGCAGCGCGCGGGCCACAGGCGCCGACCTCGCGGCGCTGCGGGCGACCTGGGCGCTCGTCGCGGAGCTCGAGGCCGCGGGCTACCGCACCGGCGCCGTGCGCAGCGGGGTGCTCCGCATCGCCTCGAGCCCCAAGCAGGCGCGGCTCTGGGCGCAGCGGCCGGGGGTGCGCTGGTTCGGGCCGGACGCGGTGCCAGGGCGGGTGGCGCGGGGCGGGTTTCACACCCCTTTCGGCGGTTTCGTGGCGCGCGAGGGCGGTTTCGTGCTGCCCTCGCGCTACCTCGCGGCGCTGCGCGCGGCGGCGGCGGCGCGCGGCGCGGCGCTGCGCACGGCGTGCGAGGTGCTGGCGGTCGAGGCGCCGCAGCGCGGCGGCCCCTACACGCTGCGCACCGCGGCGGGGCCTTTGGTCGCCGACGCCGTCGCCCTCTGCGTCGGTGCGCACGCGCTCCCGCCCCTACCGGCGGGGGCGGCTGCACCCCCCGAGCTGACGCACGTCGCGGGGGAGGTCGTGACCTTCGCGCTGGGGGCGCTCCCCAGCTACCCGCTCGCGGGGGCCGTCTACGGGGTGCCGGTCGCGGCGGGGGGTGAGGCGGGGGTGATGCACCTGGGGGGCAACCACCGCGCGGCCGACCGTGAGGACTCGTCGGCGCCCGCGCGGCTGCAGCGCGCGGGGGGGTGGTTCGTACCTGCGCTTTTGGGGGCGCCGCAGTGCGCGGTGTGGTCCGGGGTGCGCGCCAAGGCGGAGGACAACCGGCCGCGGGTGCTCGAGCTCGCCCCCAACGTGGTGTTCGTCGGCGCGCTCGCTGGGCGCGGCTTCCTGGCCGCCGCCGCGCTCGCCGCGCCGCTCGCGGAGGCGCTCGTGGGGGGCGCGCGCGCGGGTGGCCGCGGTCATCCCTGAGGCTTTGCTACGGCCGCACCACCCCCGAGCGGCTCGCGAACGCGCGCGCCGTGCCCCCAACGCCACCGATGGGGAAGGGTGCGCTCTCGAAGACCACGCTCCAAAAGAGCTCGGTGTCCGCGCTGAGCGCCCAGCTCGGGTCCCAACCCGGGAGGTCGCTGAAGTCGGGGAGCGCTGCGCGCAGGGTGCGCTCGCCCCCACGCACGCTCGAGCGCGCGCGCCGCAGCTCGGTCCAGCGGTGGCTCTGGTGCAGGGCGTACGACAGGGTGCGCCCACCCCGGATCTGCGAGTAGACCTGCGCGTAGCGGCCGCTACGCGCGTGTGCGGACCACGAGGCGAGCGGGCGTAGGGTATCGGGCGCGCCTCGGAGGGTGAGCTGCACCGGGCCGAGCGCTGCGGGGAGCGTGAGCTTGGGCGGGTGCTGCGGCGCGCGGGGCGCTTCGGGCGGGGGGAACGCCACCGCGAGCCCGCGGCTCGCGCCCGCCTGCGCGGCGTCGTCGTACGCAAAGCCCTGCACCACGGCGTGCAGCACGCTCCCCGGCACGCGGTCGGCGGTCGGCTGGGCGTAGACGAGCGCCCCTTCGCCGCTGACCTCCCCCAAACGCGCCCGGGTGCCGCCGGGGCTGACGAGGTCGACGCTCCCGGCGACGACCTCCCCGACGGCAGCGCCGCCGACCGTAAAGCGGTTGGGGTGTGGCGCAAAAGATGACGGGCCGGTGAAATCGACCTCGAGGCCGCTTTCGGGTGCCAGAGCGACGTTGGGTTCGTAGACCAACCGCTCGGGGACGAGCGCGTCGCCTCGGTAGCGGGCCGCGACGAGGTCGAGCGCGGCGTCGCCGTGAGGGGGCACCACCAAGCGCTGCTCCGGCGCTGCACCCTCGACGAGGGTGGCGCGTCCCCCCAGGTAGACGCTGCTGTAAGCCCCCTCCGCGAGCCCGATGACCTTTCCGGCGACCGTTGCGACCTCACCGGTAGGGGGTGGGGTGCAGCCCGAGGTGACGTGCGCGCCCTCGGCGAGGGTGGCGTGCTGCACGCGGACGACGACGCTGCCCGAAGCGTCTACGCAGACGCTCGCGACGCCGTAACGCCCTTGGGGATCGGCGACCGTGACCTGCAAGGCGAAGCTGGAGGCGTCGGTTCGGGTGGTGGGTGGGGCGGCGCGCGCCGCGACCTCAAAGGGTGCTGCCTCGGTCGGGGGCGGGGTGTAGGGGAGCGCGCCGCGCAGCTCGAGCGCGCGCCACGGCCCCGATCCGTCTTGCAACGCGACCCACTGCGCGCCCTCGACGCCGATCCAGAGCGGCGAAGCGGTCACGTCGCCGCGCCCGTCCGCGCACCCCACGACGCACGCGCCGATGAGCAGCGAGGCGACCGAGCGCAGCTGCAAAGCCGCCCTGAAGGGGGGTCGTGTCGGCAGGGGTCGAGGCACCCGTCCTCCTCTGGATGAGACTCGTGTGAGTATAGCAGACGGCGGCGACGGGGCGGGTGGCGAGGGGGCGCAGCCGTTCGGTGGCGTTCCTTTTGGCCGGTGCGCACCGCACGGTTTAGAGCGCCGCAAGGCGGTCACGCCACAAAAAAAGCGCGCCAAGAGCGCGCTGCGGGCAAGACTAGGGGGCTCGGCTGAGGTCACCGCCAGGGCGCTGGGGTCACAACGGCTGCGCTGCGGTCCCGCGCAGCCGCCCCCCCACGCTTCGGGTGAGGCGCCGCCCGCGCCCGACTAGTCGAGCCACGCCTGGACGTCGCCGTGCTCCCCCGGCTTGTCGCGGCCCTCGCGGCCGCAGCCGGTGCAGTGCGCCCTGAATTCGGCGGTGTCGGCGCCGCTCTCGGCGGGGTCGCCGGAGAGCTCGAGCTCGACCGCCTCGCCGCAGGCGGGGCACATGGGCTGCTGGTTGAGCTGAAAGGATTGCCACATCGCTAGGAGCTCTTCGGAGGTGTAACTTTGCGCGTCGGCCATGCCCAAGTGTAGGTCGCCGAGCCTCACGACACCGTAGATTCGGCGGACATGTGTGGCGATAAGACCCATGGCCCATGGGGGCCGGCCTCGAGCGCGGGGTGGGCGCCGAAAGGGGCCCCTCCCCACGCTCTTAGGGGGCGCGCGTCCGTATAGTGCCCTATATGCAGACTTCAGAGACGGCACCATCCGCAGCGGCCCGGATCACCGCCCCTGCCGACCTCCGTGGGCGCACGGTGCTCGTGACCGGGGCGAGCTCGGGCATAGGCCGCGAGACGGCCCGCGCGCTCGCCCGCGCGGGCGCCACCGTGTTGACGGTCTCGCGGCCGAGCGGCGAGGGGGAGGCGCTGGCGGCGCAGCTACGCCAGACGGGCGCCGAGGTGCACTTTTTCCCCGCCGACCTCTCCAGCCTCGCCGAGGTGCGCCGCGTGGCGCGCGCGTTGCGCGCGCGCGCGCCGCGGCTCGACGTGCTCGTCAACAACGCGGGCGCCTTTTTCTCGGAGCGCCAGACGACCGCCGAGGGGCTCGAGCGCACCCTCGCGCTCAACCACCTCTCCGTGTTTTTGCTGACCCACCTGCTTCTAGAACCGCTGCTGGCGAGCCCCGCGGCGCGCGTCGTCACCGTCTCGTCGCAAGCGGAGCGCCTCGGGCGCGTGCACTGGGACGACCCCATGCTGCGGCGCGGCTACAACGGTTGGAAAGCCTACAGCCAGTCGAAGCTCGGCAACCTGCTCTTTTCGTACGAGCTCGCGCGCCGCCTCGCCGGCACCGCTGTGAGCGTCAACGCGCTCCACCCCGGCGGCGTCGCGACCGGCTTCGGGAGCGGCAACCGTGGCGTCGGGGCGCTTTTGCTCAAGCTCGCGCGGCCCCTATTTAAGTCGCCGGAGGAGGGGGCGAAGACCGTGATCTACCTCGCGGCGTCGCCCGAGGTCGCGGGGATCTCGGGGCGCTACTTCGCCGACTGCCGGCCCGCGAGCTCGTCGTGGCGTTCGCGCGACCCGGAGCTGCAGGCGCGCTTTTGGCGCCTGAGCGAGGCGTTGGTCGGCCTCGGTGACGAGGAGGCGGCGGCGCTGCGCCGCGTGAGCCAGGCTGCAGGCGCGGCGCGTTAGGCGCCCGATAATAGCGGGATGCGTACCGCTATCCCCCCCCAGGACGCCGAGCGTCCCGACCGTGACCGGCGCGCCCCGAGCGACTACCCCCTCACCGACCTCCTGGCGCGGCGCTGGAGCCCGCGCGCTTTTGCCGAGACGCCGGTTGAACCGGAAAAGCTCGCCAGCGTGCTCGAGGCCGCCCGTTGGGCGCCGTCGTCGTCGAACCTGCAACCCTGGCGCTTTCTGGTGACGCGGCGCAAGACGGACGCCTTTGACGCGCTGCGCGCCTGCCTCGCGCGGGGCAACCAGAGCTGGACCGAGCGGGTGCCGGTGCTCATCCTGACGCTCGCCGACACCCTGCTGCCGGCCAAGGGCGACAAACCCGCGGCCGAGCACGCCTACGCGCTGCACGACGTCGGTCTGGCGGTCGCCAACTTGACCGTTCAGGCGACCGCACTGGGCCTTTTTGTGCACCAGATGGCCGGTTTTCGCCCCGACGAGGCGAGGGCGGCCTTCGGTATCCCCGAGACCTTTAGGCCCGTGACCGTCTTGGCGCTCGGCTACCTCGGCGACCCCGCCGCGCTCCCCGCGGAGCTGCAGGAGCGGGAGCGCGCGCCGCGGCGACGCAAACCGCTGCGCGAGCTCGTCTTCGAGGGGGCGTGGGGAGAGGCGGCGGGGTTTCTCGAGCCCTGAGGCCAGCCGTTACCCTCACCCTGCTTTTTCGGTCCATAAGCAAAGCGCTTTTGTGGCCTACGGTTCTGCCGTAAAACGCTAGACGCGCTTTCGCTTTGGGTGTATGGTGGCGCCAAAGGCTTTAAAGCCTAAGGAGGAGCCGATGAGCGTTGCATCCAAACTGGAAACGTTGCAGGGCGTGCTAGACGGCCTCATGCGCCGCTACAAGGCGCGCGTCCCCGACGTCGAGGCGATCCTGCAGGCGATGACCGCCGAGGGCATCATCCGCACGCCCGAGGAGATCGAAAACGACCACATCGCCTTTCGCACGATGGGCGTGCCGCACCTGGGTATCGCGTCGCTCGAAAAGGTCTTTTTGCACTACGGCTACCGGCGCCGCGACGCCTACGACTTTCCGGCGAAAAAGCTCGACGCCTACTGGTACAGCCCGCCCGAACCGCGCTTTCCGCGCGTCTTTATCAGCGAGCTGCGGGTCGGCGAGCTGAGCCCGGAGGCGCAGCGCATCATCCACGCCTACACGGACGAGGTGACGCGCGACCCGGTGGACGCCCTTGACCTCGACGACGCGGGGGCGGTCGACGCCTTTTTGCACCACCCGCTCTGGCGGCTGCCGAGCTACGCCGACTACAGACGCCTCGCCGAGGAGAGCGAGTACGCGGCGTGGGTGATCTACAACCGCTACTACCTCAACCACTTCACCATTTCGGTGCACAACCTGCCCGAGGGGTACAACACGGTAGAGCAGTTCAACGCCTTTTTGGAGGCTCGGGGTTTTACCCTCAACGCCGCGGGTGGCAAGGCGAAAAGGAGCCCCGACGGCCTCCTCATCCAGAGCTCGACGGTCGCCGAGATGATCGAAGCCGAGTTCGCGGGGGGCGAGCGGCATAAGATCGCGGGGTCGTACGTCGAGTTCGCCGAAAGGCGTCCGCTCCCCGAGTTCGCGGGGCAGACGGAGCTGACGCGCGAGCAGCGCCGCGAGGGCTTCGAGGCGGGCAACGCCGACAAGATCTTTGAGAGCACCTACGCCGCGCAGACGGGGCGGCGCGGATAGCCCGAACCTGCAGCCCAAACCTAGCAACGGGCTCGAGGCGACCTCGAGCCCTCTCTTTTGCGCTCGCCGCCATGCGTCAAGCGCTAGGGGGGCATCTGCAGGTCAGTTGGCCCTCAACGCCGCCACGCTTAACGCCTCTTCGCGTAGCTGCGGCTACCCTTCAGGCACCGGAAGACGTCGCCCCCAAAAACCTGGGAAGACCTACGGTGTGAACTCCTTTACATGTGCGGCGCTGGCTGTGGAGTTTTCACCAAAGGCGCACCTCCGGGGCCCCTAAGCTTGGGGTGTGTGCCGAATCGGCCAGGAGGCGCAGATGACTCTCATGCCTAGAGCTGCTATGCGGATCGCGAGCGGGGCGCTACTCATGGGCCTCGTGGCGTGCAGCCACACGCTGCGCATGGCGCCCTACGCGTTTGACGTGCAGCTAGATCCTCAACCCATCACCCTGAACGTGGCGCTCGGCCCCGAGGGTAGGGCTACGTACGCGCCGAGCGCCCACGTGCTGCGGTTTGCGAGCAAAGCGGGGGCGGTCGGTGCGACCATCGAGGGGTACGAGATCTTCTTCTATGAAGCGAGCGGTAACCCGGCTTTCCCCGGCGACGCTGTTCTCAGGAGCCGCGGGAGCCTCAACCTCTACGTGCCCCCGGGGCTCTCCTGCGACCAGCTCCTAGAGGACGAGACCTTCGACGGCTGCACGGTCAACTCCCCCGGCGCAGCCTTCCGGCGCGGCCCCGTAAGGCCCCCCTTGGGGCAGGCGGAAAACCTACCGACGACGACGCTCGTCCCCGAAGACGTCGCTCGGGAGCTCTACCGCCTCGTGGGTGTCGGCGGCGCCGTCGGCGCCTACGCCAACCTCTACTTCTACGGGACCGACGACCTGCAGCGGCCGTTTCGCAGCGGGCCCTATCAGGTCGCGATCATCGTGGGTCAGGGGCCGTGATGCGCCCCCCCTTTCGCTGCGCGCTCCTCCTTGTCTGCGCGCTGAGCGCCTGCAGCTCCCTCAGCCCACAACCGACCGCTGGCTCGGGCCCCGCTGAGGAGCCTGCGGTCGCCATCGCGCAGATCGGTAACCCGAACGCCGAACCGCTGCCGCAGGTGCTCGTCGACGCGCGCGCCCCGCGCAACGGGCCGCTCCTCGTCCCCGCCGACACGCAGTACGACCCCGTCACCCAGCAGACGACGAGCTACCCCGTCGCCGTGTTCGTCACCGCTTCAGACAGCGAGCGCGTCGAGAGCGTCGAGCTCTTCGTCAACGGCGCGTCGATGGGGCGCTTTGTGCGCGGTACGGACCCGCGCGCCTTCGGCAACCCCTTTGTCTTTCCAGCGCCGGAGAGCGGGCGCCCCAGCGTACCGCTGCCGGGCGCGGCGAGCGGTCTTGTCACCTCGCAGCTCCAGGCGGTCGTGCGTAACGCCGCGGGGCAGCAGCGTCAGACGGCTGTCCTCGAGGTGCAAGCCGACGGCAGCCGCCCCGACTTCGACTTTTCGGTCTCCGGCCACGGCGCCAGTGCGACCGGCCCGGTGCAGTTGAGCGCGAGCGCGAACGACCCGGAAAGCGGGATCGCGAGCTTCGCGGTCTTTGTAAACGGCCAGGAGCAGGCGCTCGACCCCGCCTCCCCCGCGTCGTTCTCCGCAGCGCTCGAGCTGCCCGCGGGCTCCTACACGGTGCGGCTCGAGGCGGTCAACGGGGTGGGGGTTCCCAACGCGACCTCGTACACCTTCAGGGTCGCGGAGCGTCCGAGCGACGGTGCGCCGACCGACCCCCCCACCGCGCCGCCCGCGCCCCCGACCGACCCCACCGACCCCCCCGCACCTCCCACGGACCCCACCGACCCCCCCGCACCGCCGACCGACCCCACCGACCCGCCCACGCCCCCGACGGATCCTACCGACCCGCCCACGGACCCGCCCGCACCCCCGACCACCCCCCCCGAGGACCCCGACAACCGCCGCCCCGAAGTCGCGCTCGCCGCCGAGCCCACCGCCGGTGAAGCGCCCCTCACGGTGACCTTTACGGCCAACGCCAAGGACTACGACGGTGACCCCCTCACCTTCCGCTGGGATTTTGGCGACGGCACGGTTTTGCCCGCGACGACCCGCGAACAGCGGGTGCAGACGCACACCTATACGGCCCCCGGCAGCTACACGGCGACCGTCACCGTCGAAGACGGCCGCGGCGGGGTCGGGCGGGCCAGCGTGACGGTGACGGTGACCGCAGGAGGGGGCGGTAACGGCGGTGGTGATGACGGCGGTGCCCCCCCCGCGCCGCCGAGCGGCCCGACGATCATCGCTGGTGACGACGCGGCGGTGACGCTGCCCGGCGAACCGGTGGTGATCAACGTCCTCGCGAACGACGCCTCGAGCGCGGGGGAGCTGACCCTCGTAGGGGTGAGCGAGCCGGTAGCGGGTGGCGTGGCGGAGGTCGTGGACGGGGGGTTCGTCCGCTACACGCCGCCGCCCGAGCTCCTCACCACGGACGCGTTTACCTACACCATCGAGGACACCGCCGGCAACCGCGCCACCGGCCGGGTGCTCGTCCGCATCGAAGCGCGCCGCTAGCTGCTCGCGGCGCGCTTCGAGGGGGCCGCCTCAAGGGGGCGGGCCGCGTTCGGGCGGTGCGAGCGGACCCGTGTACTGCCCCGTATACTGCCTAGTGTGTTCGACCTTATCCAGCAGGACCTCAGCGACTTCGAAGCGCGCCTGACCGAGGAGCTCTACTCACCCGTCGAGTTTATCGGCGCCATCGGCGAGGACCTCGTGCACGCGGGGGGCAAGCGGCTGCGGCCGAGCCTCGCTTTTTTGACGGGGCGGCTTTTGGGCGCGGAGCGCGAGGCGGCGATGCGGGTCGCGCTCGCCGTCGAGCTGCTGCACTCGGCTTCGCTCCTGCACGACGACCTCATCGACGACGCCAGCACGCGGCGCGGCGTCGTCGCGGCGTTTCGGCGCTACGGCAACGTGGTGAGCGTGATGTCGGGCGACTTTATGCTCGCGCGGGTGCTCGGCATCCTCGCCGAGGCGGACGCGCCGAGCTTTACGCGGCTCATGTCCGAGACCGCCGCGCGCATCTGCGAGGGGGAGGTGCTGCAGTTTCAGATGGCGTCTTTAGAGACCTACTCGCTCGAGCACTACAACACCATCATCGAGGGCAAGACCGCGGTGCTGCTCGCCGCCGCGACCGAAGGGGTGGCGCTCCTGGCGGGCGCCGCGCCGGGGGCGCGGCGCGCCCTGCGCGCCTTCGGGCTCCACTACGGCCGCGCCTTTCAGATGCGCGACGACCTACTCGACCTCATGAGCGACCCCGAGACGCTCGGCAAACCCATAGGCGGCGACCTGCGCGAGGGCAAGGCGACCTTTGCGGTGCTGACGCTTCTAGAGGCGGGCGTCGAGGAGGCGCGGACCATCTTGCGGCGGCACGCCAGCGAACCGGGTGATGTCGAGCGGATGCTCGAGCTCGTGCGCGCGCACGGCGCCGAGGCGCGGGCGGCGGCGCAGATCGCGCTCGAGGCACAGGCGGCGATGCGGGCCCTGGAGCCTTTTGAGGAGGGCCCGGCCAAGCGGGCGCTCGTCTCGCTCGCCGAGCGGGAGCTCGAGCGGGTGCGTTAGGGGCTCGGTGACGGGTCCGGCGCCACCGCGCGCTGCTGGCTGAGCTGCTCGGCGCGCCGCCCGATGGCGCGGAGCATCGACGGGAAGACGAACAGGTGCAAGGGGTAGACGGCCCACCAGTAGAGAAACCCCAAGAGCCCCTTGGGTTCAAAAAATGCGGTCTGCTGCACCTCGGTCCCGCCGTCTTCGGTGTCGCGCAGGTCGAAGCGGAGCCACGCCCGCCCCGGCAGCTTCATCTCGGCGCGCAGCTGCAGGTGGTCGTTGGGCGCGACGCTCTCGACGCGCCAGAAGTCGAGCGCGTCGCCGGGTTGCAAGTTCACGGGGTCGCGCCGTCCGCGCCGCATCCCCACCCCGCCCCAGAGCCGGTCGAGGAGGCCGCGCAGCTGCCAGAGCCAATCGAACGTCCCCCAGCCCTCCTCACCGCCGATCCGCAAAACGGCGCTAAAAACGTCCTCACGAGCTACCCGGAAGCGCTCGACGCGCCGGTCGAGGAGCATCCCCTCGGTGTCGCGCGGCCTCAGCTTGGTGGGTTCGGGGGTGCCGCGCGGCACGGCGGCCAGCGCGCCGCTCCAGAGCGTTTCAACCGCCCCCTGTTGGGTGCGGTCGAGGGCGAGCTTGACGGCGGTCTCGTAGGAGATGGGGTGGACGCCGTAGGCTCTGGCGGGTTCGGGGTCGTCGACGATCACCTCGCTCGTGAGCCCCTCGACCAGGGGGCGGGCGATCGACGCCGGGATGGGGGTAATCAGGTTGATCCAGTACGACGAGAGCCGCGGGCTGAGCACGGGGGTCGGGATCATCGTGCGTTTAAGCCCGCGCACCCGCGCGTAGGTGAGCATCATGTCGCGGTAGCTCAGGATGTCCGGGCCGCCGATCTCGACGACGTGGTGCCCCTGCGGGGGCCTCTCCAAAGCGCCCTGCAAAAAGGCCAGCACGTCGCGGATGGCGATGGGTTGGACGCGCGTGTCGACCCACTTGGGGGTGACCATGAGGGGCAGGCGCTCGGTGAGGTAGCGGATCATCTCGAACGAGAGGCTCCCCGAGCCGACGATGATCGCCGCGCGAAACTCGGTGACGGGCACCCCGGCGGCGGCGAGGGCGGCGCCCGTCTCCTGGCGCGAACGCAGGTGTTTGGACATCCCCTTGTGCGCGGCGCCCAGCCCGCCCAGGTAGACGATGTGCTGCACGCCGGCCTCGCGCGCCGCCGCAGCGAAGTTGCGGGCCGCTCTTAGGTCGCGGTCTTCAAACCCCTTTTCAGAGGCGCCCATCGAGTGAATCAGGTAGTACGCCGTGTGGACGCCCCTCAAGGCCGCCTTTAGCCCCTCGCCCCGCAGCACGTCGGCTTCGGCGACCTCGACCTGCGCAAACCACGGTTTGCCCGCAAGGCGCGCCCGGTCGCGCACGAGGCAGCGCACCGGCAGCCCCGCCTCCAAAAGCCTCGGGACGAGGCGTCCACCGATATACCCCGTTGCCCCCGTGACGAGCACGAGCTGTTGCATGCTCCTAGTGTGGCCCTTGTGGCGCGCTGAAACAACGACCCAAAGCGCTTTTGAGGGGTCGCATGACGTTGGTCGCGGCCGTCTTCGGCGTGCGCGCGAGACCCGTCTGGGGTGACGGCTGCGTAGCCAAGGCGATGCTCGTGGGCATGATGGTGTCGGGGTGGCGCTCTTAAAAACCCTGGCCGCGGCCAGTAGCGCTCACTTGGGAGAGCCCCTGTGCGGGGCGCTGCCGATGGGCGCCGCGGCGCGACGTCCCGCTCAGGGGCACGCTGGGCTCACGCGCTCGCTCACGCCGAGGCCAACGCGCTCCCCGACTTTGACGGCCGCCACGACCCGCAGCGCTGCCTTGCCTACACGTGACCTCCGCGGGTCGCGGTAGCCTAGACCCGCACGTCTTTACACGCTCGGCGAAAGGAGACGCGGATGAGCTTTACCCTACAGCTTGGCGAAGCAGCCAAAGACTTTTCGCTTCCGGCCACCGACGGCCAGACCTACAGCCTGGCGAGCTTTGAGGGCGCAGAAGCCCTCGTCGTCTTTTTCACCTGCAACCACTGCCCCTATGTCCTCGGTTCGGACGAGCTGACGCGTAAGACGGCCGAGAGGTTCATGCCCAAAGGGGTCGCCTTCGTCGGCATCAACGCGAACAGTGCCACCACGAAGCCCGAAGACTCCTTCGAGCACATGGTCGCGCGGATGAGCGAGCACCGCTTCCCCTGGGTCTACCTGCGCGACGAGACGCAGGAGGTCGCCTACGCCTACGGCGCCCTCCGGACCCCGCACTTTTTCGTCTTCGACCGCGAGCGCAAGCTCGTCTACACGGGGCGTGGGGTGGACAACCCCAAAGACGCAGGCCGCGTGACCGTAAGTGACCTCGAGAACGCCCTCGAGGACCTCTTGGCGGGCCGCCCCGTCCGCGTGCCCGTGACCAACCCGATCGGCTGCAACATCAAGTGGGAGGGCCGCGACGCCCACTGGATGCCGCCCGAAGCGTGCGACCTCGTGCTATAAACCGCGTGCTATAAGCCGCTCACAAGCGGTACGGTCGCTGCGGCAACGCCCAACTCAAGCTTGGGCGCTCTGACGGCGCTCCTGGAGGTAGCGGCCCGTTCGCTGCGCGTAGACGAGGTCGAAAGCGAGCAGAAAAGCCCCCTGCACGACGACGCCGACGCCGTTGCCGCGCGCAAAGGCGTCGGTCGTGCCGGCGGTCAGCGCGAGCGCCGCCCCGCCGGCGACGTAGAGCACGTCGAGTCCGGCGTTCACGCGCAGCAGCTTGTGGAGGTTGCGCGCCTCCTCGCGGGTGACCTGCGGATCGTCGGGGCGTTCTAGCGCCCGCTGCCGACGCCGCATGGCGCGCAACCCGAAAGCGGCGATGCCGGCGTCGATCCCCCCCCAGACGACCCCTTGCAAACCCACCCCGCGCCAGAAGGGGGTGCCCGCGAGGAGTAAGCCCCCCGCGCCCACGCTCAGCGCGCTCCAGGCGAGCAGGTTGCGCGACAGCTGCCGCTGCAAAGACCAGATGGACGTTTGGACCATAACCCACTATACGCGGGATAGGGAGTTCGGTTCGTGGCCGCGGCTCGGCGGGCAGCTTCAGCGACACTTAGCCAAAAAACGTCGTGGCGGCTTCGATGAGCGCCTCCGGCGCCTCGCGCGGCAGCCAGTGCCCGCAGCGCGGGACGAGCCGAAGGCGGGCGTTGGGTATTCTGCGCGCCGCGCGCCGCGCCCCCCAAACGGGCACGACGAGGTCGCGCGTACCGTGGAGCAACAGCGTCGGCACCTGCAGGTCGCCAAGCTGCGCGCGGTAGTCGGTGCGAAAGCGCAAAAGGCCCATTTCACCGCGCAACCAGGCCATAAAGGCCGCCTCGCTCCCCTCGTGGCTCAAGGGTTCGCGGACCTCCTCCAAAAGCTGCTCGGTGACCTTTTGGGCGTCGCCGAAGATGACGTTTTTGAGGTACCAAGGCAGCAGGCGCCGGTAGCGGCGCAGGGTGCGCCAAAAAATCTGGCTGAGCCAGGGCGAGCGCAGCGCCAGGTAGGGCAGAAGCGGCAGCTGTGGGGTGCGGTTCAGCGCGTAGGCGCTGACCAAGATGAGCTTGTAAAACCGCTCCGGGTGCTCGAGCGCCGCCCCCAGAGCGATACCGCCCCCCTTGGAGAAGCCGACGAGGTGGGCGCGCCTGACGCAGAGGGCGTCCAAAAAGCGCGTCAAAAACCGCACGTAGTCCTCGGTGGTGTAAAAGGGGTCGGGGGCGTCGCTGAGGCCGTAGCCGGGGAGGTCGGGGGCGATGACGTCGAAGCGCTCAGCTAAGGGCGCCAAGCTCGGGCCGTAGGTGAGGCGGCTGCTGCCGACGTTAAAACCGTGGAGCAAGACGAGCGGCGTCCCGCGCCCGCCGCGCAGGTAGTGGACGCGCAAGCCGTCGACCCGCAGGGTGTGGGGGGTGGGCTCGAGGCTCGTGGGGTTAGCTGCACCCCGCCCGGAAAAAGGCTCCGCCCCCGCACCGCCCGTCGTCACTCCCTTAGTGTACGACGAGCGGTGCGGGGCTTCTGGTAGGGAGCGCACGCTCCTCGCCGCTACGCCGCCCCTTCGGGTTGTACGGTGCAGCTCGCGGTGGTCTCCTGTACAAGCCAGTCGACGACTGCTTTGGGGTCTTGCGTGCGCCCGAAAACCTCTAGCTGCCGGTCGGCGCTGCTGCCGCGCTTTAAGATGGTGTAGGCGTGCTCGGCCTCTTTGCGGCTGCCGAGCTCGTCGAGCGCGTCGTCGACGAACTCGAGCAGCTCGCCTAAAAGCAGGTCCATCGGCAGCTCCTCTTGGCGACCGAAGTCGATCAGCTTGCCACCGAGACCGTAGCGCACGGCGCGCCACTTGTTCTCCTCGATCATGGCCAAGGGGTAGCGTCGGAACGAGATGTTGTCGACGCGCATCATGTAGTGCTTGAGCACGAGCGCCTGAAAGATGGCGGCGCAGCAGAGGGCGTCGTCGACGTTCGTGCAGAGGTCGCAGATGCGAAACTCCAGAGTCGGGTACTTGTGGTGCGGGCGCAGGTCCCAGTAGATCTTCGAGGCGTCGGCGACGCAGCGGGTGCTCACAAGTACGTCGATAAAGTTCTGGTATTCGCCGTATGAGCCGAACTCGACGGGCAGCCCGGTGCGCGGAAAGCGTTTAAAGAGCGCGCTGCGGTAGCTTTTAAGCCCCGTGTCGCGCCCCTCCCATAGCGGCGACGAGGTCGAGAGCGCGAGGACGTGCGGCATAAAGTAGCGCAGCGTGTTCATCGTGTCGATCACCAGCTCGGGGTCCTCGATGGCGACGTGGACGTGCATTCCGAAGATCAGCATCTGCCGCGCGAGGTCCTGCATGTCCTCGACGATGCCGTGGTAGCGGGCGTCGGGGGTGATCTCCTGGGTCTGCCAGGTCGAAAAGGGGTGGGTACCGGCCGCCGCGATGCACGCCCCCTGCTTTCTGGCGAAGTCGGCGACTTGGCAGCGCAGACCGATCAGTTCGCCGCGCACCTCCTGGATGGTGGCGCAGGCTTTGGTGCCGACCTCGACGGTGCTCTGGTGGAGCTCCGGTTTGAGGTCTAGGTAGCGCAGCACGCTGTGGTCACCCTGCATAAACTGGGTGATGTAGCTTTTGAGCTCGCGCGTCTCGGGATCGATGATCTGGTATTCCTCTTCGATGCCGACGGTTAACGAAGGGCGTTTGACGGCCACGGTGCGCTCCAATCGCTGGCTAAGTTTGCTGATATTAGCCGATTCTAGCAGCCGGTGTGGGGGATGAAGCGGGGCGAAGGGGGCGAGGAGCGCCCGCTTGGGTTGGGGTGTCGAGCTCGCGCGTTGGGGGTAACGGTACACCTCGCTCTGCGCTCAAGAGCAATCTGCAGTCGCTAGGTGCCGTTGTGAGGTGCCGCTATAGGTGCGGTCGCGGGTGCGGCGGTTTGGGTGCGGCTGGCGCTGCCGCGAGCGCCTACAACCCAGCACCTACAACCTAGCGCCCGGGTATAACGCCGCCTTGCCCGCCGCGCGGCGCCATTCTAGAGTAGAGCATGTCCCGCAACGCCCTTTCCGCGTCTGCGGCGCGTCCCGCAGCGTCCCTCGGTGGCCCCGCTCTTACCGCCGCGCTCCCGGAGCTCGCCGCGCAGCTCGCCGGGCGGCGGACGCTCGTCTTAAGCGGCGCGGGGATCAGCACCGACTCGGGCATCCCCGACTACCGCAGCCCCGAGCGTTTGGCGAAACCGCGCCATCCGATGCGGTATCAGCAGTTCGTGGCCTCCGAAGGGGCGCGGCAGCGCTACTGGGCGCGTTCGGCGGTCGGGTGGCCGCGCGTCGCCGCGGCGCAGCCCAACGCGGCGCACCGCGCCCTCGCGCGCCTCGAGGCGCGCGGCGTCATGGGCGTGATCACGCAGAACGTCGACGGTCTGCACCAAGCGGCGGGGAGCCGGCGGGTGCTCGAGCTCCACGGCAGCCTCGCGGCGGTGCGCTGTCTCACGTGCCGCAGGGTGTCGTCGCGGCGGCAGCTGCAGACGCGCCTGCTCGCACTCAACCCAGAGCTAGCGCTGGCCGCTCGCGCTGCGTCCGCGAGTGCCCCCGATGGCGACGCCGAGATCCCCGAGGCGCTCTGGGCTTGCGTGCGGGTGCCCGCCTGTACGCACTGCGGCGGGGTGCTCAAACCCGACGTGGTCTTTTTCGGGGAGAACGTCCCGGCGCCGCGGGTGGCGCGGGCGTACGCGATGCTAGAGCGCGCCGAGGCGCTGCTCGTCGTCGGGTCGTCGTTAACCGTCTTTTCGGGCTACCGCTTCGTGGTGCGCGCGGTGCAGACGGGGCGGCCGGTGTACATCCTCAACCGCGGCCCGACGCGGGGCGACGATGCTGCGGCCCTCAAGCTCGAGGCGCCCCTCGGTGAGGCGCTCCCCAAGCTCGCCGCGCTGCTCGCCGCCTAGCGCTACGGGTACGGACTACTTTGGCGCGCGCCAGACGCTCGCACGCGCCCCCGGGATGTGACATGCTGGTTGCACCCAAGGAGGCTCGATGAGACGTTCGCGATACCGCTGGTTGAGCTTGTTGCTGTTCGCTCTCGCCGTGAGCGCGCACGCCCAGAGCGCCGACGGCGACCGTCTGTTCGCCGCAGGCGACTACGCGGCGGCGGCCGCGGCCTACCTCGCCGCCGCCGAAGCCGACCCCGAGGACGCGGCGGCCCTCTACCACGCCGCGCGCGCCCGCACCTATCAGGCGCGCGAGACGGCAGGGGAGGCGGCGGTCGCCCTCTACGAGGAGGCGGTAGCGCACGCGCGGCGCGCGACCGAGCTCGCCCCCGACGACCCCGAAGCCCACTTCGCGCTCGCGCGCGCGTGGGGGCGCCTGGCGCAGTACCGCGGCGTGTTGGAGTCGCTCAACTTAGCGACGCTGATTAAGCGCGAGCTCGACCGGACGCTCGAGCTCGACCCGGACCACGACGGCGCCCTGCACGCGCTCGCACTGTGGCACACAAACGTCCCGTGGGTGTTCGGCGGCCGCACGGAGCAGGTCCGGCCCCTTTTTGAGCGCGCCATTGCGATAAACCCCACCGTGCTCCATCACCTCGAGTACGGCGAGACGCTCCTGGCGCTCGGCGACCCCGAAGCGGCGCGGCGACAGCTCGAGTTGGCCCTCGAGCTGCCCGCCCCGACCGCCGCGGATAGGGCCGAACAGGCGCGCGCCCGCGAGCTTCTCGCGTCGCGCTTTTGACGCTGACCCAAGGCCACTAGGCTGCTTGCAACCGCCCTGTCGTGTCGGTTGTGCGTTCGCTCATCCGCGCTCCCCTCGCACTTGCGCATCTGAGGGGGGAGCCGTTGCGGTCGTTGCAAGAGCGCCGTGTAAGAGTTCTGTAAGCGCGCTGCAGTTATCGTGCCGCTAGAAGGCTTTCACGTTCCCCCCGCACTCTCTAGAAAGCTTTCAGCCAGCTCAGGTCCCCGCGTTCTCCTTCACCGTTACCAGGGGACCTGACGTTTTTTTGTTTTTGGGGTCGGGCGAGGGTGCTGGCTGCGGCGCCAACGCCTGCCGGGGGGTCGCGTGGGTGTCACCCGCGCGCTCTTGGGGGTTCAGCCACCGCGGGTGACGCGTCCTCCACGGGCCACGAGCTACACGCGACAGGGCCCTTGACCTGCGGGCGTCGGGACACGACGTCACCCAGAGCCTAGCTCAGCACTTCGCGCACCCGCTCGAAGGTGACGGGCTGACGCGGCTCGCGCCCGAGCAGGCGCGCAAACTCGCTGGCGCTCAAGGGGCGGGCGAAAAAGTAGCCCTGCCCGACGTCGCACCCTAGCGAGCGGACCAGCTCGAACTGCTCGCGGCTCTCGATGCCCTCGGCGACGAGCTCGACGTCGAGGCTGCCGGCGAGCTTGACGATGGCCTCGACGAGCGCCAGGGCGTACTGCGGCGCGTGGCGCGGGGTGCTCAGGTCGCGGACAAACGAGCGGTCGATCTTGATGGTGTTGATGTCGAAGTCGCGCAGGTACGACAGCGACGAGTAACCGGTCCCGAAGTCGTCGATGGCGACGGTGATCCCCTCGTTGCGCAGCTCCTGGAGGTTGCGCCGCACGATCTCGGGGTTGCGCATGACGATCGACTCGGTGAGCTCGAGCTCGAGCAGCTGCGGTGCGAACTGGGCGTCACGAAGGGCGGCCAAGACCGTCTCTTTAAAGTTGGGTTGGGCGAACTGGAGAGGGGAGACGTTGATGCTGAGCCGCACCGGCCACTGGCCGCCCTGCCACGCTCGCGCCTGCGCCATCGCCGCCTGCAACACCCACTCCCCGAGGGTGAGGATAAAGCCGTTGGCTTCAGCCAGCGGGACGAACTCGGCGGGCGAGATCCAACCGCGCGTCGGGTGGCGCCAGCGCAGCAGCGCCTCGGCTTTAAGCAGCTGACCGCTCCCCAGGTGAAACATCGGTTGGTAGCAGAGGTGCAGCTCCCCCCGCCCGAGCGCGCCGCGCAGGTCGCGCTCGAGGCGTTTATGCTCCTCCAAAGCGGCGTCGACGCTCGCGTGGTAGCGCTTGACGCCGTTTTTGCCCGCGTGTTTGACGTGGTACATGGCGCTGTCGGCGTGGCGCAAAAGCCCCGCGGGGTCGAGCGCGTCCTCGGGGTAGACGCTCACCCCGATGCTCGCGCTCACGCTCACGACCTGCCCTTCGATGAAAAAGGGCTCGTCGAGGGCGAGCTTGAGCGCTTCGGCGACGCGCACCGCTTCGTCGCCGCAGCGCACGTTGTGCAGCACGAGGACGTACTCGTCGCCGCTCATGCGGGCCAAGAGGTCGCCCTGGCGGCTATAGGTGCGCAGGCGCTGCGCGATGAGCACCAAGAGCGTGTCGCCCGCCTCGTGGCCCATGGTGTCGTTGACGAGTTTAAAGCCGTCGATGTCGATAAAGAGGAGTGCCAGCTTGTCGGGTAGCGGGTGCGGCTCGAGGGGGTCGTCGGCGAAGAGGAGGCGTTTGAGTTCGTTTTCGAGCGCCAGGCGGTTGGGTAGGCCCGTGAGGAGGTCGGTGTAGGCGAGCCGCTCCATGGTCTGCGCGTGCGTCTGCGAGCGGATAAAGCGCTCCATGTAGAGGCTAAAGAGCTGCGTCAGCACGTAGAAGGTGACGTTGGCCAAGACGAGCTGCGACAGCGCGTAGACTTCGCCGTAGTTCTCGCCCGCTAAAAGGTTGGGGACTGCATACACGAGGCTAATCGCGACCATGCTCGACAGGCAGGTCAGCGCCACCGCCCGTCCGCCGCGGATGCGCGGGAGGAGCGACGAGAGCACGTAGATCGCCGGCACCCAGAAAAACGACTCGCTCAGCTCGCGGAAAAAGTCGGCCGTGGGGGGGAGGAAGTAGAGGATGTAGACGAGCTTGCCGATGAAAAAGGCGCTCGCGGCGCCCATGGTGACGCGAAACACGCGCTCGAAGCTCCAGACCCGCAGGTAGAGGAGCACGTCGAGCGCCAGCAAGAGCGCCGCGAGCGCGGGGTAGACGGCGAGGTCAAAAGGGGTCGCTTGGCCGCTCGGGTGCTCGAGGGCGAGCCCGATCAGGAGCGCAAACGCGGGCACCGGCAAAGCGAGCAGGAGCCCGAGGCGCCAACCCTTGGGGGCGGGGGCGCCCTCACCGGGCGGTAGGGAGAGGCGAAGGTTCTTGAGCATCGTCTAGGCGCCCTCACGGCTGAGCGGTGTCGCGCTCGCCGGTGTAGCATAAGCGCCCTTTACGGGCAGGTAAAGCGCGCAGCAGGTCACAAGCGCCGCGCCCGAAGTGTGTCACCATGGGCCCGGCGGCGCTGTGACACCCACAATACGCGCTGCAGAGCGCTCTATGCTTGAACCGTTGCACAGCGCACCCCCGGTGTGAACTTTGCCTCTTGTGACGTTTCCCGACCGCCCCGAAGGGCGACGGGATGAAAGGCCCGACTCATGCAGCTTCCTGTCGAAACCACGCCGACGTCTGCCGCTCTGCCCGGCACGCCCGTCTCCGAAACGGCGCTGCTCACGCGCATCTGCGTCTCGCGCCCCTACTTCGCCCTCGATAAGCTGCGCGCTCATGAAGGGCGCTTTTACGCAACCGCCGCCGCCGACCTGCCCCTCGGACGCGAGGTCGGCCCGATGAGCAGCGCCGAGATCAGCCGCCACGCGGCAATCGCCGGCCTCTGCGGCGCGGCGCTCGCGCAGGGGGACGACGACCGGCGGTTTTACTTGGCGCAGCGCGCCGAGTTTTACGCGCTGCCGAGCGCCGCGCCCTACGGCACGCCGGTGAGCTTTTGCGCGCAGCTAGAGGACCTCAACAAACGCAGCGCCCGCTCGAGCATCACGGCGAGCGTCGGCGACGAGCCCCTAGCGCGCCTCGAGGTGAGCTACACCATCTTGACCGAGTACGCGTTTCGGCGCCTTTTCCGGCACCGGGCGCGCGCGACGGCGCCGCGTGCCCGGATGTGCGCCGCGCTACCGGGGCGCCTCAGCGTCACCGACACCGCTAGCTACGAGGTGCCGGCGGTGCCCGAAGCGGCCTGCGCGGGGCACTTCGCCTCGTACCCGGCGCTGCCCGTGGCGCTCCTCGTCGGCCAGCTCGGCGATACCGCGTCGCACCTGCTCGCGACGGGCGCCTTTCGCGGGGTGCGCGCGAGCGTCGTGGCGAGCGACCTCTGCTGGGCCGGTGAGGCGGCGCGCTTCGAGGTGCGGCGCGCGCCGGAGGCGTTCGCGGACGAGCGCGCGCTGCTCGCGACGGGTATCGCCGGCTTCGATTGCCGGGTGCTCGCGGGTGAGCGCGAGGTGTGCACCGCCAAGATGCTGCTCGAGCCGCGCTGAGCTCAGCCGACCTCGGCGGCGTCCGGCGCCGGGGGGGGCTCGAGCCCCCTTAGCGCCCGCATGGCGGCGAGCGCTTTGGGAAAGCCCACGAACATCGCCGCCTGGATGATCACCTCTTTGAGCTCGCCGACGGTGGCGCCGCAGCGCAGCGCGCCGCGCAGGTGCGTCTTGAGCTCCCGCTCGCCCCCGACGCCGATCAGGGCGGTGACGGCGAGCAGCTCGCGCGTTTTGAGGTCGAGCCCGGGGCGCGCCAAGACGGTCTCGTAGACGACGTCGGTGATGAGCGCGGCGAGGTCGGGGTCGAGGGTGTGGAGGGCGCCCTCGATCGCCGCGCGCTGCGCCCCCCAGAGCCGCTGACGGACGCTGGCGGCGCCAGGTTGGTCGCCCCGGTCGGCGCCGGTCATGTCAGGGTGGTTGTCCGCGACCTTACCGGGGTGGTTTGGGTCGCTGCTGTGGATAGGACGTGACACGCGCTCACTATACGCGCCGGTGAGCGCCTTCTGGGTAGAGGAACTTTGGGGCCCACCTGTAGACTGTAGGGCGAAGGGGGTCCGATGAGCCAGGCTGACCGAGAGGGTGACGCGCGCTACTACCAGGCGCCGGAGCCGCAGGGGGCACCCGACGCCGGACAGGTCATCTTGCGCGACGGCAGCACCGCGACCTTGCGGCCCGCGACGCCGGAGGACTTCGAGCTGCTCTGCACCTTTTTGCGGAGCATCTCCAAAGAGTCGTACGTCCGCCGCTTCTACGCGGAGACCCCCATCGAGGTCGCTGCCGAGCGGATGTTGGCGCCCGAGCCGCGCGAGAACAAGCTCGTCCTCTTTGTGCTCGCCGGCGACGCGGCGCACCCGCGGCTGCTGGCGACCGGCGAGTACGTCCGCGAAAGCCCCGACGCCGAGGTCGCCGAGGTCGCGTTTTTGGTCGACGACGCCTTTCACGGCAAGGGCCTAGGCACGCTCATTCTCGAGCGGCTCGCGCTGGTCGCGGCGCGCCACGGCATCACGCGCTTTACCGCCGTGACGATGGCGCGCAACCGCCCGATGATCAGCATGTTCGGTAGCAGCGGCTTCGCGGTCGAGAGGCGGCTCGAGTACGGCGACGTCGAGGTGAACTTCTCCATCTTGCCGAGCCGCGAGAGCGTCGAGCGCATGGAGCTGCGCGAGCGCGTCGCGACCGTCGCCTCGCTCTACCCCTTTTTTCACCCCCGCCGGGTCGCGGTGATCGGCGCCTCGACCTCCCCCAAAAGCGCCTCGCAGCGGCTGCTCAAACACCTGCGCGCGCAGCCCTTTGCCGGTGAGGTGACGCTCGTCAACCCCAACCTCGAGGGCGCCGCACCCTCCGTAGCCGCCCTGCCGGAGCCCCCCGACCTCGCGATTATCGCGCTCCCGCCCGAGCAGGTTTTGGCGGCCGTCGACGCCTGCGGCGCGGCGGGGGTGCGGGCGCTCGTGGTGGTCACGACCGGCTTCGCCGAGACCGGAGCGGCGGGGCGAGCGCTCCAGGAGGGGATCGCGGAGCGCTCGCGGGCGCACGGCATGCGGCTGATCGGCCCCAACAGCCTGGGCGTGATCAACCTAAGCGTCGGCCTTAACGCCAGCCTCGCCCCCCACCCCCCACCGGCGGGGTCGGTCGCGGTGTCGTCGCAGTCGGGCGCGCTGGGGCTCGCGATCTTGGAGCACGCGGCGGCGGCGGGGTTGGGGCTCTCGAGCTTCGTGAGCTTGGGCAACAAGGCGGACGTTTCCAGCAACGATCTGCTGCAGTACTGGGAGGACGACGAGGCGACGAAGCTGATCCTGCTCTACTTGGCCTCGTTCGGGAACCCGCGCCGTTTCGCGCGGCTCGCGCGCCGCGTGGGCCGCAAAAAGCCCATCTTGGCGGTTAAAGCGGGGCGCGCGCCCCTGGACGCGGCGACCGCCGCCGAAGGGGGGCTCAGCGAGCGGGCCGCGGACGCGCTCTTTCAGCAGACCGGGGTGATCCGCACGGAGACCTTCGAGGAGCTGTTTGACGTCGCCTCGTTGCTGGCGCACCAACCCCTCCCCCGTGGACCGCGGGTCGGGGTGGTCACCAACGCGAGCGGGCCGGCGGCCCTGGCGGTCGACACGCTGCGCGCGGCGGGGCTGGCGCCGCTCGACCCCTTCGCGCCGCCGACGGACGACGAGGCGAACCCGTTTGACCTGAGCGCTTTTGCGACCCCCGAGGACTACCGAGAGGCCGTTCGGCGGGCGCTCGCCTCCCCCTTCGACGCCCTGCTCGTCGTGTTCGCCCCCCTCGGGACGAGCACCGCGGCCGAGATCGGGGCGGTGCTCGGCGAGGAGGTCGTGCGGGCGCGGGGGGCGGGATACGCCGGCCCCGTGCTGGCTTGCTTTACGGGTGCCCACGAACCGCTCTATGCGGGTCGCGAGCGGTTGCCGAGCTACCGCTTCCCCGAGTCGGCGGCGCGCGCGCTCGCCCGCGCCTACGCCTACGCCCGCTGGCGCGCCGAGCCCTTGGGAACGCTGCCGCGCTTTGACGACCTCGACCTCCCCACGGCGCGCGCGCTCTGCCGCGCGAAGCGCGCCCAGGGCGGCGGTTGGTTGGACCCGGAGGAGGTGACGACGCTGCTGCGCGCCTTTAACCTCCCCCTCCCCCCCGGGCGCGGCGCAACCACTGAAGATGAGGCGGTCGCGGCCGCCGAGGCGCTCGGCTTCCCCGTCGTGCTCAAACTGGCGACCAACGACACGGGTGTCGGCGACCCGCGAGCGGAGCCCAAGTTGGGCCTGACGGAGAGCGCGGCGGTGCGGCGGGCGTTCGGCGAGCTCCGCCGCGCGGTCTCGGAGGGGCCCCTACGCGTCTGGGTGCAGAAGATGGTCCCCGAGGGGACGGGGCTCACCGTCGGGGTGCAGGGCGACCCGCTCTTCGGGCCGCTCGTATCGTTCGGGATGGGCGGGCTCTACAGCGAGGTGCTGCGCGACCGGGTGCTGCGCGTCACGCCCCTCACCGACCGCGACGCCGCCGAGATGGTCCGCAGCGTGCGGAGCTTTCCGCTGCTTTTGGGTTACCGCGGCCACCCTGCGAGCGACCTTAGGGCCGTCGAGGAGACGCTTCTCAGGGTCTCGAGGCTCGTCGAGGAGCTGCCCGAGGTCGCCGAGTTGGAGCTCAACCCGCTGCGCGCCTTTTCCCCGGGGCAGGGGGTGGTGGTGCTCTCGGCGCGGGTGAGGATAGGGCAGTAGCCCGAGGCCACGACTCAGGGGTCAGGCGAAACCCGTTGACGCTGGGTTCTGACCCCTGAATTCTGGCTACCGACCTCTGCCGTTACAACGTCAGCAGCGCCCCGCCCCACGCCAGACCGCCGCCAAAAGCGGTCAGCAGCACCGTGTCGCCGCGCCGGATGCGCCCGTCTCGAATGGCCAGGTCGAGCGCCAGAGGGACCGACGCCGCCGAGTTGTTGCCGTAGTCGCGGATGGTGCTCACGACGCGCGTTTCGGGGACGTTCAAACCTTCGGCGACCGCTTTGAGGATGCGCTGGTTGGCCTGGTGCGGTACGAGCCAGGTGACGTCGTCGAGGGTCTTGCCCGCTTTGGCGAGCACCTCTTCGGTCACCGAGATCATCGCGCGCACGGCCAAGGGGAAGATCGCGCGCCCGTTCATCTTGATGCGCGGCCTTTCGCCCTCGGTGTCCAAACGGCTGCCGCCGCCGTGGACGTAGAGCTGCTCGTAGTGCGTCCCGTCGGCGTGGGTGACGGTCGCGTGGAGCCCGGGGCGCTCCCCTTTGGCGAGCACCACCGCGCCCGCGCCGTCACCGAAGAGGATGCAGGTCGTGCGGTCGCTATAGTCCACGATGCGCGACATCGTGTCGGCGCCGATGACGAGCGCCCGCGTGGCCCCGCCCGCGCGGAGAAACTGCTCGGCCACCTGCAGGGCGCTTAAGAAACCCGCGCAGGCCGCGTTGACGTCGAAAGCGGTCGCGCGGGTGCAGCCGAGGCGCGCTTGCACCTTGCAAGCGACCGACGGAAAGGCGTGGTCGGGCGTCGAGGTGCCGACGACGATGAGGTCGATGCTCTCGGGGAGGGTGCCGGCGTCCTCGAGGGCGGCGGCGGCGGCGGCGTGGGCCAGATCCGAGGTCGCTTGCCCCGACTCCGCCACGCGCCGCTCCGAGATACCGGTGCGGGTGGTGATCCAGGCGTCGGAGGTGTCCACTAGGCGCTCGAGCTCGGCGTTGGTCAGGCGCTTTGTGGGGACGTAGGAGCCGACGCCGAGCACGCTCACGTGCGCCGCGTTATCCACAAGCCGCGGTTCCGGAGGGGGTGCCGCGGCGGGTTATCCACGGCTTATCCCCAGATTCGGGCGGGTTATCCACAGGTTGGACGGGAGTTATCCACAGGTTGTCCACAAGTTATCCACAGCGCGTCCGCGGCTTGTCGACGCAGGAGAGGCTACCGGGTGCTAGCTGCAGGGTAGTGCGGCGAGGCGGTCTGGGCGGGTACGGCATACCGGGGCGCCGCCTAGCTGCGGGCGAGCGGCGAGTCGCCCGACTCGGCGGGGGCGTAGTAGGGGTTGGTGCCGCTCGCGTGGTCGGTCGCGTCGAGCACCCGCTTGATCTCGGGCACGGCGCTGCAGATGGCCTCCTCGATCCCTTGACGCAGCGTGATGTCGGCGGCGCCGCAACCTTGGCAACCGCCCCCTAGGAGCACGTACGCCGCGTCGCCCTCGACCTTGGCGAGCGAGACGTGCCCGCCGTGGCTCGCGACGCCGGGGTTGATGATGCGGTCGAGCACCTCCTGCACGCGCTGCGCAACGGGGTCGTCCCAAGTGGGGCTCGGGTAGAAGACGCGGAAACCGCTCTGCATGACGTCCTCGACGAAGTCGACGGTAGCGCCCGCGAGCTGCTCGGCGCTGCGGGGGTCGACGAAGACGTCGAAGCCCTCGTCGCCCGCGACGCGGAAGGTGTGGTCATCGGGGCGGCGGTCTTCGGGTTTGACGAGCCAGAGCTTCTGTTCGCGGCGGTCCCCGGCGACGCGCAGCGCGCGCACGCCCTGGGCCTGCTGCAGCGCCAAAAAGCGCGCGACCCTCTCCTTGGCGGTGTCGGTAAAGGTCAGCATGCTTTAGTGTACGGGTGCGCGTGAGGGCGGGGTGCATTAGCCCTTACCTTGGTGCTCGTTCTGTCCCATCGGGAGCTGCCGCCCTCAGCCCATGCGCTTCACGCGCAGAACGCCCGGTACGCTCGGTATGCGAAGCGTGGCGCCAACCGTGCGCTTTTAGAGCCGCGTTCGGCTCTGCAACGACCATACGCAACGACCACAGGCCCTAGGCCCGCCCTGCAGCTCTGGTCCCATAGTCCGCCACGGCTACGACGAGGTAGCGAGGTTCTGCTACCGCGTCGCTCGGTCGACCCTCCCACCGCACCCACGCTCCCAGCTCGCCCGACGAGCTCTCCTAACCGCAAAGAGGTGTCACAAAACCCGAGACGGTCGAGAGCCGCAGCTCGACAAACGGCGTCGGCAGATCAGAGGACTTTCGCGCATCCGGGCGGCGTTGGGCTCTCGTCCGCTACGCGTGCTCGGGTAAGCATCTCCCTGACCCCTGTCGACGCGGCTGCGATCACGTTGCCGCCCAGGCGTTTCTGGGCTGCGACCTCCCCGGGCGCTTTGCCCCGTTCTCAGCGTCAGCCCGTCATTGGGCGCGCACCGATCGCGTGCCGCCTGACACCGCGCTGACAAACCGTAGCTAGACTAGCCTGGCGTGCGATATGCTGACGGCGTGGGCGTCATCGTCAAGGCGCCTTGCAACGAGCGAGCCATAGGCGCAGTTGGGGAGAGCGTGTGAGGTCGCGCTGGCAAACGGCGCTGTTGGCGTTCCCCGCGCTCGTTGTCTTTGGTGCGTTTAGCGTCTTGCCGCTTTTGTCCGTCGTGCGCTACGCGACCTGGCGCTGGAGCGGGGTGACCGAGCCGGTACCGGTCGGCTTGCTCAACCTGGCGCGGCTCGTTTCAGATGGGGCGCTGTGGCGTTCGCTGGGCACCACGCTGCTCTTTATGTTCGTGGCGCTGCCGGCTTTTCTGGTGCTGTCGGTGGTGATCGCCATGGCGATCGAGGGCGTGCGGCTCGAGCGCTTCGTCAAGGCGCTGCTCTTTCTGCCGGGGCTCATCACCGTGGGTGGTTCGGCGATCGCCTGGTACCTGCTCTACAACCCCGACTTTGGCCTTGTCGTCGAGCTCAGCGGCCTAGCGCTCCCCTGGACGACCGTTCCTTGGGCGGCGCTGCTGTTTGTGGTGCTCTTTACCCTCTGGCAGCAGACCGGCTATGGGGTGTTGGTCACCTCCGCCTCGCTGCGCGGCATCCCACGTGAGGTCAAAGAGGCCGCGCGCATCGATGGGGCGAGCGAGCATCAGGTGCGCCTCCACATCACCCTGCCGCTGCTCAAGCCGACCTTGCTCTTTTTGCTGGTGGTCGGTACCGTCTTCGCGCTCCAGTCGTACACGGCCGTGTATCTTTTGACCCGCGGCGGCCCCTTCGGTTCGACCAGGGTGCTGGGCTACTACCTCTACGAAACCGCCTTCGAGCGCTTCGAGCTGGGCTACGGCGCGGCCGTCACCCTCTTTGTCATGCTGGTGACGCTTGCGGTCGCCTCGGTGCAGGCGAAGCTCTTGGCGCGGCGCGGTGGCGTGGAGGTGCAAGGGTGAGGGTGATGCGCGCCATTACCGCTGCCTTTTGCCTCTTTGTGGCGCTGCCCATTCTCTGGCTCGTCTACGCGGCATTTTTACCAGCAGAGGCGCTTGTACAGGCCAACTTAGCGACCTTCGGGGTGAGCTTCGACAACTTTGCAGCGCTTTGGGGGAGCGGCTTGTGGCGGGCGCTCGGCGTGTCGGTCAGCGCCACCAGCCTGGTCGTTTTGGGGCAGCTCACCTTCGGGCTGGGGGCCGCCTACGCGATTCGTAACGGCTTTCGGCTGCTGGGGCTCGTCATGGTGCTTTTGGCGCTGCCCACCGAGCTGCTGATTATCCCGCTCTATCGGCAGCTTCAGAGCCTGGCGCTGCTCGACACCTTGGCGGCGCTGATCCTCCCCTTTCTGGCGAGCCCGCTGGTCATCTTCTTGCTGCTCCAGGCGCTTAGACGCATCCCCCGGGAGACGATCGAAGCGGCGCGGCTCGACGGGGCGGGTGAGCTGACCATCGTGGGACGCATCGTCGCCCCGATGTTGCGCCCCGAGCTGCTGGCAACGGGCGTGCTGGCCTTTGCCTCGCACTGGAACTTGGTGCTCTACCCGCGCGTTATGACCAGCGAGTCGCTTTGGACGGTGCAGGCAGTGCTCACCGAGCTCTTGCGCACCCGCCCCTTTGAGTGGGGCTTACTCGGCGCGGCGGCGCTCGTTACCAGCTTGCCCATTTTGCTGCTCTACAGCCTTTTTGAAAAGCGCATCGTGCAGGTCTTTGAGGCGGGGTTTCGTTCATGACCTGCCGTCACGGCGGTAAGCCGGTCAAAGGAGTTTCATGAGGCTACTTGGAATACCCGTCCTGCTCGCTCTGAGCCTCTCCTTCGCCCAGACGACCGTTACCTTCTGGCATTCGATGGAGGCGGTGGACGACACGGTGGCTGCGCTCGTGGACGCGTTTAACAGCGCGCAGAGCGACTACCGGGTCGAAGCGCGCTACGTCGGCTCGTATAGCGAAGCGCAGACGAGGCTCGTGGCGGCCTTTGGCAGCGCCGATGAGCCGACCTTGTTTCAGGCGGAGATCGCCTTTTTTCCGCGTCTGGTCGCCGACGGCGCGGTGCAGGACTTAAGCGACCTGGTGGCCGCGTTGCCCCAAGACGTTACCGAGGACTTCTATCCGGGGCTGTGGGCCTACGGCGAGCTCGAGGGTGGCCGCTACGGGCTACCTTGGAACAGCTCGACACCGGTGATGTACTACAACGCCAACGCGCTCGAGCAGGCGGGCGTCGCGGTGCCGACCACCTGGGAGGCGTTTGCCGAGGCGGCGGCGGCCTTGACCTCGCGCCGGGCGCAGGGGGTGGTCTTTGTCGGCGACTCGTGGCTCTTTGAGATGATGGTGCGCAGCCTTGGCGGTGAGTTGGTGCTGGCTGACGGCACCCCCAACTTTACGAGCGACGAGGCGGTCGAAGCGCTCACGCTCTTGCAGCAGCTGGTGCAGCAGCGCCAACTGGCGTTTTTCGGTAGCGGCGAGAGCACCCCGGCGATCCTTAGCTTTGTCCGCACGCGGGCGAACATGGCCTTCGCCAGCATCGCCAACTGGCCGGACGTGCGGCGCTTTTCGATCGGCTTCGACATCGCCGCAGCGCCGGTGCCGATGCGCGAAGGGGGGCGCGTGCCTTTGGGCGGCGCGCAGCTGGTGGTGATGCGCGGCGCGAGCGAAGCGGAGCGGGCAGGCGCCTTCGCCTTCTGGCGGTTTTTGATGGAGCCCGAGAACGTGGCCAAGTGGATCGAGGCCTCCTACTACATCCCGGTGAGGCGCGCGGCGTTGCCGCTACTGGAAGACTTTTACGCGGCTGACCCCAACCGCGCAGCGGCGCTCGCGCAGCTCGAGCTCGCGGTGCCGCGCCCGCGCAACCCCGAGTTTAACGCTTGGCGGGCGCTTTTAGACGAGGCGCTCGAGCGGGCGCTGCGCGGCAATCAGGCACCCGAAGCCGCTTTGGCCGAAGCGCAGCGGCGCGCTTTGGAGAGCCGCTAATGCGGCTTGGGTTTACCCCAATGACCGCCGGCATGCTCGAGCTCGAGGCGGCCTTTCGCCTGGCCGAGTCGCTCGCGCTTGACTTTGTCGAGCTCTCAGCTGACCTGCACGAGCTGGCGCCGGCGCTGCAGGAGCCTGCGCGGGTGCGCGAGCTGCGTCGCCATAGCGGTGTCGGCGTCACGGTGCACTTAAGCTACGTCGACTTAAACTTGGCCTCGCTCATCCCAGCTGCGCGGCAGACTGCCGTTGAGCGCACCTTGCGCGGGCTCGAGTTTGCCCATCAGGTGGAAGCGGGCTGCGGGGTGCTGCACACCGGGCGCCACTACCTGCGCCACCCGCTGGCAGACCAGCTGGTCGCCGAGGCGCTCAGCGAGTCGCTCGCGGCGCTTAAAGGCGCCAGCGTGCCGGTAGCGCTTGAGAACCTGGTGCTCGATGAGGATGACTACCTGCGCACCCCTGAGGAGCTGGCGCAGCTCACGCGCCAATTTGACCTGGCCAACTGCCTCGACTTTGGTCACGCCCACATCGAAAGCAACGCCGCCGGCGAGGCGCGGCTTGAGCGCTACCTCGAGCTGCTGGATGACACCCTCATGCACCTGCACCTGCACAACAACCACGGCCAGCGCGACGAGCACCTGCCGACCCCTGAAGGCAGCATCGACTACCGCTGCTACCGCGAATTTCTCGCCACGTTTAACGGCACCATCTGTCTAGAAATCAGCAGCGAGGCTGGCGTGGGTAGGAGCGTTGCGCACCTGCGGGCCGTCGTCAAGGGGGATGGATGAGGTTGCCGTACGCCGCCTTAGCTTTGGTGTTGGGCTTGATGGGTGCGATCATCATCGAGGTCACGAGCGCTCGTTTGGGGCTCTTTACCGCGCTGACCTCGTGGGCTTGGGTGGACGCTGCCATCTACACGGTCATGACGCTCGTGTGCGCGCTGCTCTTTGCGCCGCTCTTTCGCCGTAGCGGCTGGCTTACGCTGCCGCTGGTGACGCTGCTCTTTCTGCTGCTCTACGCCCCTGTGACCGGGGTCGTCGCCGGCTTGGTCGAGCTGACGCTCGGCGGCGGCTGGGGGCGTCCAAGCCTGGTCCGGGGTGCGCTTATCAACACGCCCGTCAACCTGGTGTATGCGCTCGTGCTCGAGCTCGGGTTCGTGGCGCTGCCGCTGGGCGTGCTAACGGTGCTGCTGCTGTGGTGGCGCAGCAGACGCGGCAGGGCGGCTCGCCACGCTGGCGTAGCCCACGCCCAGCCAGGCGGCAGATGACCTGAGCCGCACCTAGGTTGCTTGCGCCTAGCGTTTGGACGCCGGGCGATGTGACGCACAAGCCAGATGCTCGCGCCTTCGGGAGGGAGCGGTCTCGGCAGCTTCACGCTCTTATCGGTCGCTGCCGGTATTTGCGGGGGTGGGTGGCGGTAGATGGTGAAGACCTGTCGGCGTTGCCTACGTCGTGGGTCAGGGATGGTCTTCAGGGTGACGCGTCATAGCCGGGCGGGCGCCGATAGGGTGGCTCTGGCCCCGAACCGCAGGCCGTGCGGAGCGCCGTGACCGCACGCTGCGGGCCGTGAGACGCTTTTGAACCCAGATCACAGCTCGGCGAACCGTCTTTTCGTGAGACCTACTGTGGCGCATGGTGGCGGTGTAGACCCGGGTGTAGACCCAGGTGTCGAAGCCATCGCAACAACCTTGGCGGGCAGGGCTTGCCGAGTGCGAGCTGGGCGCGTAAGCGACGACGCTCCCCGTCGGGAGGGCCGTCTTTGCGCTGCGTCCTAGACCCGCGCTTCGGAGCTTTGGGGGTTGGCGCTCGTCATCGCGGGAGAGCCGTCGGCTACGAGTAAACCGGGCGAAGGTGCGTGCGCCTGGCTTCCCCTCGTAAGGGACGTGCGCTGTGCGCGGCTTAGCAGTCGAGCACCAAAAACGCCCGCCCCTCGTGCAGGGTGACCGTCAGGGGGGAGGCGGCGACCTCGTTGGAGACGCCCAGACCGACGCCGAAGGGGAGCAGCGCGCGCGTCAGCGGGTAGCTCGCCCCGGTGAGGCTGAGGCGCGCGGGTTCTAGGCTGAGGAGGCTGAAGCGCTGCCCTTGAGGGAGCTCTAAGGTGAGCGCGTCACCCGCTACGAGGGGATAGGCCGCGCTCCAACCGGAGTGCAGGGAGACCGTGAGGCGCTCGCGCAGGCGCATGGCGATGAAGAGGGCGGCCAAGGACTGGTCGAAGCGGCCACCGAGGGCGCCGACGAAGAGCAGTTCAGATGCCCCCTGCCGCTCCGCTTCCGCTGCGGCGAGCTCGAGGTCGAGCAGGTCTTTGCGCGGCGGATGGACCTGCCGCGGCACCCCCGCGAAGGGGGCCAGCTCCTCGGGGGTGGCCGAATCAAAGTCGCCGACGATAATGTCGGGCGTCAGCCCCAAGGGGCGCGCGTGCCGCACCCCGCCGTCGGCGGCGACGACGAGCGCGGCCCCTCGGAGGCGTTCTAGCAGCCCCCTTGTCGGGGTCACCGGCCCCCCCGCCAGGAGGACGGCCTTCACCCCGCCTCCAGGGGGACGAGCGCTTCGGGGGGGACCTCTAGGCGCACGGGCTGCCCGAGGTCAAGGGGCGGCAGCTCGCGCGCAAACCCGCGCCAGCGCACCCGCAGGCCGAGGAGCTCGAGCTCGAGGTGGTGGAGCGCGCCCACCCGGCGGTGCGCGCGCACGGTCGCCGCGCACGCGCCCGCCCCGAGGCGCACGAGGTCGCTCCGCAGGAGCACGTAAGGGGCCGCCGGGGGAGCGCCCATCAGCCTGGCGAGCGCCGCGCGGTGCTCGCTCGTCGCGTACAGGTTGGCGTGCCCCAAAAACCGCGCCACCCACACGGACGCGGGCCGGGCGTAGAGCGTTTCGGCGTCCCCGAGCTGCAAAAGCCGCCCCTGGCGCATCACCGCGACGCGGTTGGCGACCGTAAAGGCTTCGGACTGGTCGTGCGTGACGAAGACGGCGGGGATGGCGAGGGAGGCGAGGAGCGCGCGGAGGCTCTCTTTGAGCTCCTCGCGCAGGGTGAGGTCGAGGTTGGAGAGCGGTTCGTCGAGGAGCAGAAGCCGCGGTTCGGGGGCGAGCGCGCGCGCCAGGGCGACGCGCTGCTGCTGGCCGCCCGAAAGCTCCGTGACGCGGCGCGCCTCTAACCCCGCCAACCCGACCAGGTCGAGCAGCTCGGCGACGCGGGCGCGCTGTCGCTCTCGGCGCCACCCCCTCTCGACGAGCCCGTAGGCGACGTTGCCGAAGACGTTCAGGTGGGGGAAAAGGGCGTAGTCCTGGAAGACCATGCCGAAGCCCCGCCGCGGCGCGCTCACCCGCGTGAGGTCGGCCCCCGCGAAGCCGATACGGCCGCCGTCCGGGTGCTCGAGCCCCGCAATCAGCCGCAGCAGCGTGCTCTTGCCGCACCCCGAGGGGCCCAAGAGCGCCACCGTCTCGCCCGGACGGAGCGTGAGCGAGACGTCCTGCACCGCTACGGTGTCGCCGAAGCGTTTGCTGACGCGCTCGAGCCTCAGGCTCACGGGAGCGGCACCACCAGGCCGTCGCGGGCGTACTGCACGCCATCGGGCGCCCCTTGGCGGGCGTCGACGCCGTGCCCGAGGTGGGTGAGTAGGGCGCGCTTAGGCTTCAGCTCGGCGAGCAGCGCAAGCGCCTCTTGCACGTCGTAGACGCTGCGGCCCGCCTTGGGCGCGGCTTCGCGGAAAAAGCTCGCGCCGAGCACCAGGAGCTTAAGGCCGCGCCACGGCGCGAGGTCGGCGAGGTCCAGGCAGTCGGGTAGGTACCCCCAGGCGCCCCCGGGACCCTCGAAGCGAAACCCGTACGCAAACCCGTTAAAGCCGTGCGGCACGCGCAGGGCGCTAACGCGGTAGCCGGCGAAGGTGCGGCTGCAAGCGGCGTCCTCGAGCGCTAGAAGCGGCGTGCGCGCTCGGTAGCTCGCGGTTTGCAGGTAGGGAAAGCGCGCCGCCAAGGCCTCCATCACCTCGCGGGGGGCGTAGATGGGGCAGCGCGCCCCCGTCCAACGGCTCCAGTCGGCGAGGTCGCCGAGCCCCAGGACGTGGTCGTTGTGCGCGTGGGTGATGAGGGCCGCGCTGAAACCCGTGAGCCCCTCGCGCGAGGCCTGCAGCCGCAGTTCGGGGGCGGCGTCGATGAGAACGCGCTCGGGGCCTTCGATGAGCACCGAGGGGCGGGTGCGGGCGTTGACGCCGCCCCCGCGCGCGTCGCGGCAGACGCTGCAAGCACACCACCAGCGCGGCACCCCTTGCGAGTCGGCGGCGCCCAAAAAACGGAGGGTGGGTCCGGAGGGCATGGGGGCAGCATATCGCTTGGCGCCGCCGTGGGGGTGGGCGCAGCGCCCCTCACGTGTCCCACCCAGAGGTGTTGAGAAGGCGTTATCATGACCTATGGCCCGCCTCTCCCGCCGCGTCGCCCGCCCGCTCGCGCTCGCCGCGCTCTTTGGCGCGCTCGCACCCGCGCAGCAGCCGCCCCAGGTCGCGGGGCTGCCCCCCCTCGAAGCGCTGCCGCCGCTCGTCTGCCCGGACCCGCCCGAGGGGGGGCGCGACGCCGACCGCGCGCCGGAGGAGCGCGAGCGCCGCCGCGCCTACCGCGCGCTCCTGCCGCTCTTTCTGGCGGCGCTCCCCGAAGCGCGCGACACCGAGCTGCTGATGCCCGTCTTCGGGGCGCGCGTCGCGCACGTCGCCGACACCTGGGGTGCGCCGCGCGGCGGGGGGCGCGTCCATGAGGGACAAGACATCTTCGCCCCCGAGGGCACCCCCGTCTACTCGGCCACCTACGGCTTCGTCTACCGCATCGGCGAGAACGACCTCGGCGGCAACGTCGTCACCGTGATCGGCGGGGCGGGGGTGCGCTACTACTACGCGCACCTAAGCGCTTTCGCCGAGGGGCTCACCGAGGGACAGGCGGTGACGCCGGAGACGCTGTTGGGGTTTGTGGGGCGCACGGGCAACGCCTCGGGGACGCCCCCTCACCTGCACCTCGGGATGTACACCGGGCTTTGCGACTGGGAGGCCGAAGACCCGTTGCCGCTCCTTGTGGACCGCGACTGGCAGGCCGGTTTGGACGACTGAGGGGGCTGCGGCGCGGTTGTGCACCCGGCCGCGTGGCCGCTCGAGCGTGATTGTGGGGCAATCTACGCTGTGCCCCTTTTGCAGCGGTTAGGCTGCGCCTGACCGACTGCCGGGGGCGGAGATGTTCGGGAGGCGTGTAACGACCCGACACTCCCGTCAGGAGAGGCATTATGACAACCGCCCCGAGTGCTGCCGACGTCAACGCCGTCACCACGCCGCTCGCGAAACCCCCGAGCCTAGCGACGCGGTGCGTGGCGGAGACGGTCGGTACCTTTTTGCTCACCGTCGCCGCGCTTCTCTCGCCGCCGCACCTCACCTTCGCGATCGTCGGGGCGACGCTGCTCGTTATGGTCCTAGCGATCGGCAAGGTTTCGGGGTCGCACATCAACCCCGCCGTGACAGTCGGCTTGGTGGTCGTCCGGAAGTTTCCCCTTAGCGAGGGGGTAGCGTACTTCGCAGCTCAGGTCGTCGGGGCGTTTTTGGCGCTCGGTCTCGGTCAGCTGCTCGACCGGCGACTCCCCGAGACCGACCCGGCTGTTAACGCCACGTGGTTTGAGATGTTGGGCACCGCGCTCTTCGTCTTTGTCGTGGTGCGCGTGGTGCTCGCCAAGCTCCCCGAGGCCGCTTCGGCGCTCGGCATCGGCGTCGCGCTGCTGATCGGGATCGCCATCGCGGGGCCGAGCAGCGGGGGGGTGCTCAACCCAGCCATCGCTACCGTGCTGCTTACGGGCGACCTGTTGCGGGGCCAGCCCATACAACCGTTTACCTACCTTCTGGCGCCGCTGATCGCCGCGGTGACGGGTGCGCTGCTCGCGTTCTACTTGTCGCCGGAAGCGGAGGTTGCAGCGTAGCTCGCGCTCGGTGACGGGTCGGCTGTCGGGAAGCCCCTGCGTGAGGTTTTCTGCGGCACAGCGGCACCCCGAGCGCGCCGCGGGGGACCTAGAACGCGCTCAAAGACGGCTCTTTGCATGGGGAGCGTTGTCGCACCGCGCTCGGCTCGCACCGTCCTCGGCGAGTGCTTCTCGCCGAGGGCGGTGATGGCTTCGGGTGAGATAGCGGCGTGTGCCCGTAAGCTGGGCGCGTGAAAGCGCCGCCGACCACGAACCTACGTGCCGGAGGACGCCGCGACTTCTAGCGCGTCGCGCCATGCTTCCCCTCTGGCCTCGTCGCCTGCAGCCTACGCCGTTTCGCGCGGCCTCTGGCTCGGCCTGCTCGTCGGGATGGTGGCGCTTTGGCGCGCTTTGGCTTAGCTTTTGCGCCCCGTTAGCTGTGCCGCTTGGCGCGGTGCTCGGAGACGACCTTGATGGTCGGGGCGCCGCGCGCGTCGAGCAGCTTCGTCCAGACGCGCTCGAGCTCGCGCCCCTTGAGCCTCGTAAAGCGGTCGACCAAACCGTAGGTGAGCACCGCCGCCAGGAGGGCTTTCAAGATGCCCTCGGTGCCAGCGGCCGCCGCCCCAAAGAGGAGGCCCAAAAGCACCCCGAGGGCGAGCGGTAGGGCGAGCAAAAAGATCTGCTCCCAAAGGGTCACCTCGCGGCGCAGCGCGTTGGCCTCATCTCCCGTAAAGGTGTAGGCGAGGGCGAAGGCGGCGATCAGGAAAAAGGAGGGGAGCAGGCCGAGGCTCAGCACCCAGCTCGGGTTGAGGTCGGCGATAAAAGCGCCCCGCGCGAGCGGCACGAACGCGAGGGCGACGAGCGTCGCGTAAAGGCCCGCGACGGCGCCCCCTGTCAGCGCGCGCAGCAGCGAGCGGCGGGTCATGAGGCGCGCCTCGCTGCCCCCTTCGAGGATGCTCCCCCGCGCCCGGTAAAAGAGCGCCCCCTCGTAGAGCAGCCAGGCGAGCAAGACGCCGAGGAGCGCCATCCCCCCCACGGCCGCGAGGTGATCGACGACCGCTTGGTAGGTCACGTTACCCGAGAGGGCGCGGTAGGTAATCGTCGTGCGGCTCGCCAGCGAACCCGCGACGAGCCCCACGAGCAGCAGCGCGATAAGGGCCATCACGACCGCGTTGATCGCGGCGAGCACGACGTCCCAAACGGTTCGAGGTAGAAGGTTTCTCATGTAGCATCGCCCCTTTGGTGAGACTTAAATGGTCTTAGCATACGCTGCCACAAGCGGAAGCGGTAGACCTTGCGTTTGCCCACACAGCCCCTACCACTCGCCCCGCCCAAAGCGCTCTAGAAGGAGCATGGCGGCGGCGGTGAGGAGCATGAGGAGCGCGCTTAAAGCGAGCGCGGCGCCGTAGTTGGCGGCCCCCGGACGGCCCAGGCGGTCGAAGATGGCCACGGGGATGGTTGCGAACTCGGGGCGTTGCAGCACCAACGTGGCGCCGAACTCGCCGACGGAGACGGCAAAGGCAAAGCTTGCCGCGACGACCAGCGAGGGGGCCAGTAGGGGCGCCTCGAGCCGCCGCAACCGGCTCCAGGCGCCGGCGCCGAGGGTGCTCGCGGCCTCCAAAAGGCTCGGCGGTATCCCGCGCAGGGCGGGGAGGAGGCTGCGCACCACGAACGGAAAGCCGACCAAGCTGTGCGCCAAGACGATGCCCCAAAAGCTCGCGCTCAGCTGCGGAAACGCGAGCAGGTAGCCGAACCCGAGCGTGACGGCGCTGGTCGCGAGCGGCAGCAGGCTCAGCGCGTCGAGCCAGCGCCAGGCGCCGCGCGCGACCGCGTAGGCGAACGCCGCGCCGACGGTGAGCGACACCCCGAGGCTCAAGAGGGCGAAGCGGAGCGTGTTGAGGACCGCTCGCCCAGGCCCCGCAAAGCCGACCGTGCGCGGCGCCTCGGCGAGCGCCGCGAAGTTCGCGAGCGACGGCGCCCCGCCCGACCAGAAGGCGCGCAGCAGGAGGGCGGCGAGGGGGGCGAGGATGAGCCCGCCGGCGACGCACAGGTTGAGCGCGAGGAGCCAGCGCCACACCCCCTCGGGGCGTCGGGGGCGCCCGGCTCCGCTCACGGGGACCGCGAGGCGCGTTTGGAGGTGCGTGTAGAGGAGGGTAAAGCCGCCGACGACGGCGAGCTGCACGAGCGCCAGGAGCGCCGCGCTGTCGAGCTGCAAGAGCCGCGCCGTGAGGCGGTAGATCTCGACCTCGAGGGTCCCGAAGCGCGGTTGGGGGGCGAGAATCAAGATCACGCCGAAGCTCGTAAAGCAGAAGATGAAGACCAAGGTGGCCGCCGCCAGGACCGCGGGCCAGGCGAGCGGCAGCGTGACCCGCCACAGGGTGCGCGGGCCTGAGCTGCCGAGGGTCGCCGCCGCCTCGCTCGGGCGCGGTCCGAGCGCCTCGAGGTAGGCCCCCACGATGCGCACCACCACCGCGTAGTTGTAAAACACGTGCGCGAGCAGGATGACAGCGAGCGTGCCGCGCAGGTCGAGAACCCCGCCGAAAACCCCTTGCGGCCCTACGAGGGCGAGAAAGCCGATCGCCGCGACCACGGTCGGCATGACGAAAGGGACGGTGAGCAGGCTGCGAAAGAGCCGTTTGCCCGGAAAGTCGAAGCGGGCCAAGAGCAGCGCGCTCGGCAGCGCGAGCGCGACCGTTAAGAGCGTCGAGAGAAGCGCCTGAAAGGTGGTGAACGCGAGCCGCTGGCGGTAGTAGGGGTTGCCGAAGATCGCCTCAAAAGCGAGCGCGCCGCTACCGCTGCGCACCAGGATCACCGCGAGCGGGTAGAGGAGAAAAACCGCTAAAAAAAGCGCCGCGAAGGCGCCGCAGAGGTGCGCGAGGAGGGGGCGCTGCACGGGGACAGTGTATCCCTACGGGACTGCCAACAGCACCCCTGGCGCGCGGGGTTACGAGCGCCGCTGCGCCGCCTGCTTCGGCGACGCCTTGTGAGGGCGCTCGAGCAGCTCGGCGCGCAGCTCCTGCACCCCGCCGTCGTCGAAAGCGAGCTCGGCGGTGCCTTTAAGCGGGTTGAGTTTGACCACCCGCCCGCACGCGCCGGTCTCTTTGTGGCAGGCTCTCGCACCCTTTTTGGGGAGGTCTTTGAGGAGCTCTTTGTAGAGGTCGTGCTCGTACTGCAAGCAGCACATGAGCCGCCCGCAAGGGCCGCTGATCTTCTCGGGGTTTAGGGGGAGCTGCTGATCGCGGGCCATGCGGATCGAGACGGCGCTAAAGCTCTGCAGCCAGGTCGAGGAGCACGAACCGCTCCCGCAGGCGCCCAGGGTGCCGAGGATGCGCGCTTGGTCGCGGGGGCCGACGTTGTCGAACTCGATGCGCGCGCCCGTATGCTGCATCAGCTCCTGGGTAAGGGCGCGCAGCGGTAGGGGGGCTTCGCTGCTATAGGTGACGAGCAGCAGCGCCTCGTCGAGGGTAAATTCGAGGTGGACGATCTTGGCGGCGAGGTTGCGTTCGCGCGCCCGCGCGCGCAAAAGCCACTTGAGCGCCTCGGCCTTCTCTTTGAGGCGGGCGTGCGCGGCGAGGTCGTCGGGTTGCGCGTCGCGGACGAAGTGGCCGCTCGGACGCTCGACCTCGCGCACCGCGGTGCGCACCAAGCCGAGCTCGAGGCCCCGCCGCGTCGCGGCGACGCAGCGCGAACCGACCTTTGGGGCGTGGCTCGGCACCTCGAGAAAGTGCAGTTTGGGACCGTTGTCAAACCGAACGCCGACGCATTCGGGCATCTTTCCTCCCGTTCCTCCCCGCTCGCAGCGCCGCGGGTACCGGTGGCGCGCTCAACGCGCACGGTTTGCGCTAGGGCCGCCGCCTCGAGCTCCGCCCGGCAGCGGCGTTTGCGGTCGTCTGTAGGCGGGCGCAGAGCGAGGCGCGGGGAGTACAGTACGTAGTATACCGTCTATCGCGTGGATATACAGGTCGCCGCGTGGCGCGCGGCGCTCCTAGGTCAGCCGTAGCCTCAACCCCGCTTTGCGGCAGGGGTTAGGCAGCGCTGCACCGGTCCGAACGAGCGGCGGTGTTCGGGGCAGGGGCCGTGCGCGGCGAGCGCCCGCAGGTGGGTGCTCGAGCCGTAGCCCTTGTGGCGCGCGAAACCGTACGCCGGGTAGCGCTCGCCAAGGCGCCGCATCAGCGCGTCGCGAACCGTTTTGGCGAGCAGGCTCGCCGCCGCGACCTGCACGCTCGTGGCGTCCGCTTTGGGAACGGCCAGCACGGGTCCGGGGAAGGGCAGCTTTAAAAAGTCGGTGACGAGGCCGTCGACGGCGACGCGCCCGGCGAGGGCGCAGAGGGCGCGCTGCGCCGCTAGGTGGGTCGCTTGAAGCACGTTGAGGCGGTCGACTTCAGACGCGCTCGCGCACCCGACGGCCCATGCGAGCGCGCGCCGCCGCACCTCCTCGGCGAGCGTCTCGCGCGCCGCTGGGGAGAGCGTTTTGGAGTCGCGAAAGGGGTGGTCGCCGCGGGGCAGCACGACGGCCGCGGCGACGACGGGGCCCGCGAGCGCCCCTCGCCCCGCTTCGTCGACCCCCGCGAGGACGCCGTAGCCACGCTGCCAGAGGGTGTGCTCGAGCCGCCAGTCGGGGGGGGTAGGGATAGTCACGACAGTTACCTATCCGTAAGGGGGCACGCGGCGCAGCCCCCTCGGGGTTGCACACCGCGCGCGCCTTGTCGCCTCGAGGTCATCCCAATTCTCAGCCGACGAACGCCCCGCCGAGCTCCAAAGGTAGCGCAACGTTAAGCGGCAGGGCGATGAAAAAGGTGCTGCCGCAGCCCACCTTGGACTCGACCCAGATGTCGCCGCCGTGCTTTTCGGCGGCCAGCTTGCAAAAGGTCAGCCCCATCCCCGTGTCGAAGCGGTCGTGCAGGGTGTGGCGCGACTGCTCGAAGGCGTTAAAGATGCGCTTCTGATCCTCTTCGGGGATCCCCTCGCCGTCGTCGCGCACCGACACGATCACCCGGTTGCCGTCGCGCCACGCCCGAACGTCGATGTGGCCCCCCAAGCGGGTGTGGCGCACGGCGTTCGAGAGGAGGTTGGTGAGCATCCGGCGCAAAAGGGCGGCGTCGGCGTAGAGGCGTTCGGCGTCGGGGTGAATCAGGCACGACACGTGCCGTTCGTTGGGGGTGTAGGGCACGTCGCGCAGCGCGACCTGCACGAGCTCACCGAGCGAGTCGATCCACGCGGGGTAGTAAGGCATGTGGCCGTCTTTCATCCGGCGCACGTCGAGGATGTTGGCGGCCAAGGTCAACAGGTGCTGCGCCTCGCCGCGCGCGAGCGCGAGGAGCTCGCTGAGCCCGAGGGGGTCGTCGGTGCCCAAAAGGTCGAGCGCGTGCTCCAACAGCCCCATGACGCTCGCGATGGGGCTTTTCAGGTCGTGCACCAGCATGTGCGTGAGGTCGTCTTTGACCCGTTCGGATTCGTGATAGGCGGCCTCGAACTGGCGCAGCCGCGCGAGCGCCTCGCGCAGGGCGGCGTCCGCCCGCTCGCGCTCCAAAAGCCGCGTGAGGTGCACCTGCACGAGCTCGGGGGCGCTCGGGCTTAAGTAGAGGTCGGCGCCGGAGGCGACGACGGCGGCGTGGCGTTCGGGGCGCCCCTCGCCCAAGCAGACCAGCGGCGTGCGGGCGAGGTGGGGGCGACGGCGCAGCAGGGCTACGAGGTCGAGCTGCGCGACCTCCTCGAGCAGCCGGTCTTCGAGCACGAGCGCCAAGGGGGCCGCGTCGCGCGTGCTGTAAAGGAGCGCCTGCACGCTCTCGAGGTGCTGCACCGGCGCGAGCGCCTGTAGCGGCGGCAGCAGCCGCGCCGTAGCGGGGGACGCCGCGAGAAACAGCAGGTAGGGCGCGCTGGCCATGCCCCGTCACTATAGCAAGGGCCCCCCTCACGGGCGGCACGAAGTGAACTACTTCACAGATTGGAGGAAACCGCGCCGCACCGCGGCAAGGGGGCTGACGGGGGGCTCGGGGGGCGGATGGTAGACTAAGGCGTGCTTATTGCCATGAGGTCGACCGCGCGCCCCGGTGCAGCGGGGCGGGGGGACGGGTGTCGGCGCTAGGGGTCAGCTTCGGGGCACCCTGGCTGCTGCTGGCGCTGCCCCTTCTGCTCCTGTTGCCGGGGCGGCGGACGCCCGCGCTGTGGGGGGCGCGGGTGCTCGCGCTCGCGCTACTACTTGTCGCGCTCGCGCGCCCCGCGCTCCCGCTGCCGGGGGCGGGGGTCGCGGTGTTGGTAGACGTCTCGCACAGCCTCGACACGCGCGCCGTGGAGGTGCTCGGCGAGCTCGAGCTGGCGGCGGAGCCGCTCGCGTTTTACACCTTCGCCGGCGACGTCAGCGCCCACGCCGCCCCGCCGACGCCCGCCGACGCCGAGCGCGAGGGCCTTCGCGACCGCACCGACATCGCGCGGGCGCTGCAGGTCGCGGGCGCTTCGGGGGTGGGGCGGCTGCTCCTTTTAAGTGACGGCGCCGAGTCGGCGGGCGACGCGCTCGCGGCGCTCCCCGAGCTCCCCGTCGACGTGCTGCACGTTAGGGGCCCCGAGAGCGTGCGGCTCGAGGCGCTCCACGCCCCCGAGAGCGCGCGCCCCGGCGAGACGGTCGAGGTCACCGCGGTCGTGGCGAGCGACCTCGAGACGGAGGTGACGCTGCGCGCGACGCGTGACGGCGAGGCGCTCCCGCCTATAACCCGCACCGTGAGCCCCGGCCGGACGCCGCTAAGCTTCTCGCTCGAGCTCGGCGCGGGGGCGGCGGGCAGCGTCGCCGTCGAGGCCAGGCTCGAGGTGCCCTTCGAGCAGCCCTTTCAAGACGACCTGCAGCGCCTCGACATCGCGGTCGCCGCGGACGAACCGGTATTGGTCATCAACGACCCGGCGATGGCCGAGCTTTTGGAGGTGCAGGGGTTTCACGTGCGGCGCGGCCGCCCCGCCGACGTGACCGCGCCGCTCAACTACAGCGCCGTGGTGCTCCGCGAGGGCGCGGGCGCCTTTACCCCGGGGCAGCTCGAGCTGCTCGGCAGCTACGTGCAGGGGGGCGGCGGTCTGATGATGACCGGCGGCCCCGACGCCTTCGGATTGGGGGGGTGGTACCGCACCCCGGTCGAGGCGGTGCTGCCGGTGACGACCGATTTGCGCACCGAGGTCGAGGTGCCCTTGGTCGCTCTGGTCATCGTCATGGACGTGTCGCAGTCGATGACGGCGGGCAACCCGAGCCGCCTCGAGCTGGCCAAGGAGGGCGCGGTTGGGGTCGTCGACCTCGCTTACGAACGCGACATGCTGGGCTTTATCACCTTTAGCGACCGTCCCGAATGGGTGTTTCGCCCGCGCCAGGCGACCCTGCAGGGCAAACGCGAGATGACCGCCGCGATCCTCAACGTGGCGCCGCAGGGGGGGACGATCTTCGAGCCGGCCTACCGCGAGGCGCTCGACGTGCTCATGGCGCAAGAGGCCGCCGTCAAGCACGTGATCGTCCTGACCGACGGCAAGTTCGCCGACGGTACGGGCCCCTTTAGCCGCGGCCCCGCACCCGACTTCGGGCGCTTGGCAGCCTTGGGTCGGCGCAGCGGCATCACCACCTCGACCATTGCCATCGGCGACGGGGCCGACCCGCAGCAGCTCACCACCATCGCCCGCGCGGGCGGCGGGCGCTACTACGAAGCCCTCGACGTCTCGACGCTGCCGCGCATCTTTACCACCGAAGCGCTCTCGGCGACGCGCTCGCTCCTGCGCGAAGGGCCGCTCACGCCCACCCCCAGAGATCACCCCTTGGCCCCCGCCGCCACCTTGCGGGGTGCGCCCGAGGTGGGCGCCTACATCGCTTCGTCGCTCAAGGGCGAAGGGGAGATGATCTTAGAGGGCCTAGACGGCGAGCCCCTCTTAGCGGTGAGCCGTCAGGGGCTCGGGCGCAGCGCCGCCTTGACGACCGACCTCAACGCCTTTGCGGGCGACTTCGGCGCGTGGGAGGCGCTGCCGGGCGTGCTCGGCACGCTCACACGCTGGTTGCAGGTGCGCCCGGCGACCTACGCCGCGACCGTCCGCCCCGAAGGCAACGGCCTGCGGGTCGTCGTGGACGCCGTACAGGAGGGCGAGTATATCGACGGGGAAGCCCTCGTAGCGCGCTACGAGGGGCTGCAGGTGCCGCTCGAGCAGGTCGCCCCGGGCCGCTACGAGGGTTTCCTAGACACCCCGCCGGCGGGCGGCACGCTGCTCGTCGTCGGCGACGGCGAGGTCGTCGCGCGCGCTGCCGTCACCGCCCCGAGCGGGGAGTTCGACACCGCCGGGGGCGAGGCCCTGCTGCAGGAGATCGCCCGCCGCACCGGCGGCGAGGTGCTCGCCGAAGCGGGGCGCTACGCCCCCGAGATGCCCGCGCGCGCCACCCCCATCTGGCCCTGGCCCGCGTTAGCCGCCGCCGCGGTGTTTCTCCTCGAGCTCCTCTGGCGGCGCTTCGGCCCGCTGCGGGCCTAGCCCACAGGGGCGCTATTGGCGCCGCGCTGGACTCGAGGGGGGCTTGGGGTACAGGTTCTTTAGTGCTGAGCACCGGTGTGGAGCGGTATGGGGCTGTGACCATAACGGTCGCAACGAGCACCCTGCCGGGCGCAGCCTCGGCGACCGATAAACGGCCCCGCGCGCATGCTCAAGCGGGAAAAACGTCTGCTTAGCTCCGTCTGCTAGCCGGCTACCGGTAGCCTCTCAGAACGTGCGTGCAGAGCGTCCCCTTCTATGCGAGCGTCGCCGACCCGTCCTGGTGGTGACGCGCTCCCCGCGGCTTTGGCCCCTTTGCTCGGCCGCCAACGCAACAGCGTATCTAGCGACGCGACAGCCGAGTTCGCCGCCCAAGGGCCTCTCTACGCGGGCGAGGACGCTGCCGAGACCGACCTCGAAGGGTGTGGTCCGCTCTCGGCAAACCGGCTCATGACGCTGCAACGCCGGGGTGAATCCAGAGCGTTACGCGTCCTCTTCGAGTTCGCCGTCTTCCGGGTCGTCGACCTCGACCTTCATCACCTCGCGGAGGACGGTGGTCGCAAACGCCCCCTTGGGGAGCGAAAAGGTGAGGGTGTAGCCGTCCGCTTCGGGGGTGAGCGCGACGTCCTCCAGAAAGAGGCGCACCGGCCGCCTCGAGCCGTGCCGCGCGCGGAAGTCGAGCCAGCGCAGCCCGAAAGCGTCCAGGACTTCGGTCTCGAGCGCGCCCGCCTCGCCTTCGCTGACCCGGACCTTTTTGCCGTACAGAGGAGCCGTGGCGCTAATCTCGCCGCGAAGCGCCCGCAAGCTCTCACGCTCGGCGTCTTCGACCTTGAAGACGCCGCCGGTGTCGCGTTTTTTCGCCCAATCGCCGACGAGGACGCGGTCTAGTAGGCCGCGTTCGACGCGCAGCGCCACCAGGCGGTTAAAGAGGTGCGACTGCAGCGCCGAGAGGAAAAAGCGCTTTAAACGGTGCCCCCCCGGTACCCGTTCGCCGCGGACGAGCTTAAGGCCGTCTACGGCGTTTGTACCGAAGCGGCCGAAGCGCTGCGGGCCGAAGTAGTTGGGCACCCCCTGGGCGGCGAGCCGCTCCAAGATGGCCGCGGCGCGCGCGGGGGCGTCCGGTTCCGTTCCCCTGACACGCAGCGTAAAGCGGTTGCCGCGCAGGTGCCCGACGCCTAGCTTGTTGCGGTGCCGCGACCGCTCGAGCACCCGCACCCCCTCGAGTTCGGCGAGGGCGTCGAGGGCGGCGGCGTGGCGGTTGGGGACGCTCAGCCACTGCCGCGTGACGGCGTGCTTGTCTTTAAGGCCCGCGACGCCGATCTCGGCCTCTTTTAGCCCCTGTCGCATGAGCGCCAGCACGAGGTCGCGGGTGGTCAGCCCGCGCTTTTCGATGAGCGCGTAGGCGTGCGACCCCGACCCCTCGGGCAGGTAGAGCGGCCGCTCCTCGACGACGAAATCCTCCGGAACGGTGCGCACCCTACCGCCGGTGCCGGGGAGCGCCGCCGTGAGCGCGGGCAGCTCGCGCCAGCGAAAGAGAAAGGGGGCGAGTTCGGGGTCGCGCGCGGCTTCTGACACCCCTTACTCTACCCGCTTTGGCGCGTGCGCCCTACGCCTGGGGTGTGCCGCCGGAACCGGAGCTCGGTTCGGCGCCCTCTTCGTCCAGGGCGCCCCCCGCGTCCTGGGCGTCGCGGCGGTGGGCTTTGAGCAGCGCCTGCATGGTCTCCTGTGCGGCGCCGAAGCGGGCGATGAGTGAGGGGGCCTCGAGCATCCGCTGGCGCGCCTCGGCGGGCGCGCGCAAGTTGGCGCAGATAAACGAGGCCTGAAAGAGCAGGTCGTCGGGGAGCGCGCTCTCGATCTGCTCGAGCACCTCGGTTGGAAAAAACACCTCGGAGTAGCTGCGAAACACCTCCAGGGCGTCCCACGCGGCGAGGCGCTCGAGGTTGGGGTCGTCGCGCGCGAGGGGGTAGGGGAGGTTGCGGGTAAAGTGCAACGGGGCGTGGCCCGCCCCGACGCTCTCGCTGCGGCTTACGGCGACGCGGCAGCGCTCCTGGCCGTGCGTCAGGATGTGAAAGGTGCCGTCTGGGTTCTCGGCGACCGAGAGGATGTCGGCGTAGCTGCCGACGTCGTAGCAGATCTCGTGTACGCCGCTGTCGCTGACGCTCGCCCCCTGTTTGGCGAGCACGATGACCAACCGCCGTTGGTTCTGCTCGACGCAGAGCCGCACCATCCGCTTGTAGCGCTCCTCGAAGATAAAGAGCGGCAGCGTCATCCCCGGGAACACCACGATGTTGGGTAGGGGAAAGAGCGGCAGTTCGGTCACAAGGCTACCGTACCAAGTGTGCCCCTCAAAAAGTGGAAGGTATGACAGGTTTGGCTGAAAGCAACGCGCGAAGGCGGTAGCGGTCTCGCCCCACAAAACGCCACCTGAGGCGGTCCAAACGGCGCTTGCGGCCTTGGGCCTGCACGGTAGCGGCCGGCTCCGGGAAGCTGCAGCGAGCGCCGGTAACAAAAAAAAGCCGGTTTCCCGGCTTTCTGGCGGAGCCGACGGGATTTGAACCCGCGACCTTCTGCGTGACAGGCAGATATGCTAACCCCTACACTACGGCTCCAGGGTTCTAGGCGCCTGCGGGCGCTAGAGGCCTAGCTTACCGGGTTCGCGCGGGGGCTGTCAAGCGCGCGGCGCGCCGTGGCGGCCTAGTCCGAGGCCTCGAGGAGCGTGGGTTGGGCCAAGCCGAGCGCCTCGAGGGTGCGCCGCAGCGCGCGCGGGCCGTAGCCGAACGCCTCGTGCTGCGCCGCGGGGTCGCCGTGCGGGACGTGCACGTCGGGGATACCGAGGCGGTGCAGGGGGACGCGAAGACCCTTGTCGACGAGCGTCTCCGCGACCGCCGACCCGAGGCCACCCATGAGCACGTGATCCTCGGCGGTGATGAGCACCTCGGCGCGCCGCGCGAGCCGCTCCAAAAGCGCCTCGTCGAGGGGTTTGACGAAGCGGGCGTTGACGACCCCCACCTCCGGCAAGTCGGCGGTCGCCTGCAGGGCGTAGCCCACGGTGGGGCCGAGCGCCAAGATAAAGGCTCTCGAGCCCTCTTTAAGAACCTCCCAGCTCCCCCACGTCAGCTCCTCCCACGCCGCAACCGGCGCTTCGGGCGCTGGGGTGGCCTTCCCGCGCGGCCAGCGGACCGCCTTGGGCCCCCCGAGCTTGAGGGCGGTCTTAAGCATCGCGCGCATTTCCGGTACGTCTTTGGGCATGGCGACCGACATGTTGGGGAGCGCGCGCAAGTAGGCGAGGTCGTAGACCCCCTGGTGGGTCATCCCGTCGCCGCCGACGAGCCCGGCGCGGTCGATCGCGAAGACGACGTCGAGGTTCTCCAGGCAGACGTCGTGGATCACCTGGTCGAAACCGCGCTGCAAAAAGGTGCTGTAGATAGCGACGATGGGCTTTTCCCCGCGCAAGGCCAAACCGGCGGCGGTCGTCACGGCGACGTCCTCGGCGATGCCGACGTCGAGGTAGCGCTCGGGGTGCTTTTGCGAGTACGCGACGAGCCCGCTCCCCTCGCGCATCGCCGGGGTGATCACCCAGACGCGGTCGTCGGCGCTGCTCAGCGCGCAGGCGGCGTCGCCAAAGGCGCTCGACCAGGTGTAGCCCTTGCTCGCCGCGACGGGTTTGCTGGCGTCGAACTTGGGCGGCCCGTGCCAGTAGATGGGGTCGGACTCGGCGATCTTGTAGCCCTTGCCCTTTTTGGTGACGATGTGCAGCATCGTGGGGCCGCTGAGCTCCTGGACGTGCGCGAGGTAGTAGAGGAGCTGGTCGATGTCGTGGCCGTCGATGGGGCCGACGTAGCGCACCCCCATGGCGTGAAAGGGGTTGGCCGAGTTGGGGTCGAAAAAGCGCCGAGCGGCCTTTTTGGCGCGGCTGCCGAGGTCGACGAGCGTCTGCGAGATCTGACCGAGCGTCCTTTTGCCCTGCGCTTCGACCTCGTGCAGCCACGGCTGCACCTGCAGGGAGCGCATAAAGGTGTTGAGAGCGCCGACGTTTTCGCTGATCGACATCTCGTTGTCGTTCAGCACGATCGTCATCTTCGGTTTGACGTGGCCGATCTGGTTGAGAGCGGCGAGCGCCATCCCGCCGGTGAGCGCGCCGTCGCCGATAACGGCGACGATGCTGTAGTCGTCGCCCCGGGCGTCCCTGGCGAGCGCCATGCCCAGCGCGGCGGCGAGGCTGGTGCTGGCGTGGCCGACGGTCAGGGCGTCGTGCGGCGACTCCGAGGAGGTGGTAAAGCCCGCGAGGCCGCCCGGTTGGCGGATCGTGTCGATGCGGTCTTTGCGGCCGGTGATGATCTTGTGGCCGTAGGTCTGGTGGCCGACGTCCCAGACGATGCGGTCGCGCGCGGTGTCGTAGAGGTGGTGGAGCGCGACGGTCAGCTCGACGGCGCCCAGGCTCGAGGCGAGGTGACCGCCGCCCAGCGAGCAGACGCGGATAATTTCGCTGCGCAGCTCGGCTGCGAGCGCGTGCAGTTCGTCGCGCGAAAGCGCGGAGACGTCGTCGGTCGAGTTGACCCGTTCAAGAACACCCATGCGACCCCGTTTCCCAACGCCAAGAGGAGGTGGCGTTCGCCGACACTTCCGGCGTGCGTTGTAGCATAGGGCAGTCTAGCAGACCCCTTCTAAGCACTTTGTAGGACACGGTTGCATAATGCATAACGCTCACCTTTTGTGTAGCGCCGCGAGGCGCAGCTAAAGTCTTCCGGCTGCGCGTGAGCGTGGGCGCCAGGGGCGAGCTTCAGGGGTCTGTGGGCGCCGCCTGTAGCGTCGTCGACACGAGGAAGAGCCCGCTGTCGGTGCGCACCTCACCGACGAAGGGGGCAAACCACACCTCTTGCCGCAGCGTCTCGAGGACCTCGCCGCCGGGGCCTAACGAGGCGCTCTCAAAGGCGACCACGAAGACCTCGAAGGTGCCGGCGTCGACCGTGACGGTGCGCGCGTCGACGACCTCGAAGCGGTAGGTGAGCGCGAACGCGCGCGTCTCCTGGGCGCTCGTAAAGTGCACCGTCGCGCGCGTCTGCCCACCCCAGCTGAGACCGACGGCGAGCGTCCCCTCGGCGGGCCACTCCTGGATGGGTGGGGAGGTGGTGGTGACGTAACCGGGACCCTCCTCGCGGACGATAAAGACCCCCTCGGGCCGGTAGTCGCGGTAGGTGCGCAGGTCGAGGCCGCGGCCGAAGGTGCGCCACGCGATGAGGCGCGCGCCGTCAACCACCGTCGGTCCCTCGACGCGCTGCACCAAAGGGGGGGCGTCGCGGCGCTCCCCCTCGGGTAAAAAGCGCCAGGTGGCCCCCGTCTGCCGCGGGTAGTAGGTCGCGGGTTGCGCGCTCTGCACGACGTGCGTCCGGGGCGCCGGGGCGGGGGCGCAGGCGCTCAGCAGGGCGAGGAGCCACGCCGCGCGCCGCGCGAGCTGCCTAAGGGTGGCGGGCGACCGGGTGAGCTGCTGCGGGTCCATCCACTACTCCGCCGCCGCCTGCTGCGCGCGCGCGTAGACGGGGGTGTCCTGAGGGCTCTGCCCCTGCAGCAGCGCGAGGTAGGCCGCCACCCAGAGCCCCGCGTACCAGAGGGCGAGGGTGCGCGCCCCGGGGTCGGTCGGGGCGTCCGGGAGCGCGAAGGGCTCGAGCTGCGCCGCCCGCGTCGCGAGCACCTCGCACGCGAGCCGCGTCTCGGCGTCGCCGCCGCCGAGCACCACCCCGACGATGTCGTCGGCCAGCGCGTGGCGCGCCTCGAAAGCGCCGGTCAGCACCTCCAAGGGGTGGCTGCCGACGGTGATGGCGAGCGTTTTGCCGACGCGGCCCAAAAGGCGCTGCCAGATCTCTAAAGCGGGCGCGTCGGCGCGGCTCGCTAAAAGGAGCGGGACGCGGTTTAGTAGCGCCCAGGCGAGCGCCTTGGCGGGGTTGTCTTCGGTCGGGCGTTCGGGGGCGAAGGCGTCAGCAAGCGAGCGCATCGCCCGTTCGGCCTCGCTAAAGGCCGCGCCGTGGCCGGTGGCGTGCGCGAGGTAGCCGGCGTAGGTGTACGGGCTCAGCACCCCCGGCGGGATGCGCACGTCCGGTTCGTGCGCGTCGTAGCCGAGCACGATGGGGTCGGCCTGGGAGAGCTCGAGGCTGAGCTTGAGGGGCCCGAGCTCGCCGAAGTCGAAGCCCGAGGCGAGCAGAAACTGGGTGCCACTGGTCACCAAAGGCGCGTCCACCCAGCTCGAGAGCGCGCGCGCGAGCGCGTCGGCCTCGCCGAAGCCGGTGAGGCCGTAGGGGCCGGGGCGCTCCCCCGTGGGGCCGTCGTAGGAGCCGGGCAGAGCGGCGAGGCGGCCCAAAAAGCCGCCCTCGTCGGCCGCTCGGAGTCGGCTGAGGTCGTCGAGCATGGGGTCAGTCTACCGCGACGTCGCCCCCGAGGCGCCCGCCGATGTCGCGGCGGACGTGCGCCCCCTCGAGGGTGACGCGGTCGACGGTGCGGTAGGCCGCCGCGACCGCCTCGGCGAGCGCCGGCCGCACGGCGACGACATTGAGGACGCGGCCGCCGGCGGAGACCAAACGGCCCCCGTCGCGCGCCGTACCGGCGTGAAAGATGAGCGTCCCCGGTTCGAGCGTGCTCGGCAGCGCTACGGGGAGCCCCTTGGCGTACGCCCCCGGGTAGCCGGGCGCGGCGAGCACCACGCACGCCGAGGCGGCGTCCGACCAGGTGGGCGTGACCTCGCAGAGCCGCCCGTCGGCCGTCGCCTCGAGCAGCTCGAGCAGGTCGCTCTGCAGCAAGGGCAGCACGGCCTGCGTCTCGGGGTCGCCGAAGCGCACGTTGTACTCGAGCACCTTGGCCCCCGCTTCGGTCACCATGAGGCCGATAAAGAGGACGCCCCGGTAGGTGACCCCCTCGGCCCGCAGCCCCGCGAGCGTGGGCGCGACGATGGTGCGCATCACGGTCTCGAGCGCCGCTTCGCTGAGGAGCGGCGCGGGCGCCACGGCCCCCATCCCCCCCGTCATCGGCCCCCGGTCGCCGTCGAAGGCCTGCTTGTAGTCCTGCGCGAGCGGGAGCGCGTGCGCCGTGTCGCCGTCGGTCAGCACGAGGAGGCTGAGCTCTTGACCGCGCAAAAAGGCCTCGATGACGACCTCGCCGCCGCGCCCCAGCACCTCGCGGAGCGCGCGCTCGGCCTCCTCGTAGCGCTGCGCCACCGTCACCCCTTTGCCCGCGGCGAGCGCCGAATCCTTGACCACGACCGGCAGAGGCTGGGCGCGAAGGTACGCGAGCGCCTCGGCGAGGTCGCGAAAGCTCGCGTGGGCCGCCGTCGGTACGCCGTGCCGCGCCATAAAGGCTTTCGCGTGGGCTTTGGAACCCTCGAGCAGCGCCGCCGCGCGCACGGGGCCGAAAAGGCGCCGCCCCGCCCCCGCAAAGGCGTCGGCGACCCCCGCCACGAGCGGCGCTTCGGGGCCGACGACGGTAAAGTCGACCCCTTCGCGCTCGGCGAGCTCGAGCAGCGCCTCCGGCGTCAGGCTGCAGGGGACGCAGCGGGCGAGCGCCGCCATCCCCGCGTTGCCGGGAACAGCTAGCAGCTCACTGACGCGCGGCGAGGCGGCGAGCTTCCAGACGAGCGCGTGTTCGCGCCCCCCGCTGCCGACGACCATGACCTTCACGGGGTCGCCTCCTGGTTCTGCGGAGCCTCGAAGCGCGCCTCGCCCAAGAGCACCCGCCGAACCGCCTCGGGGTAGGCGCGGTGCTCCTGGGCAAGGATGCGCGCGGCGAGGCGCTCCTCGGTGTCGTCCGGCAACACGGGGACGCGCCGCTGCAAGATGACGGGGCCGGTGTCGACGCCGGCGTCGACGAAGTGCACCGTGCAGCCCGACTCGCGCGCGCCCGCTTCGAGCGCCTGGCGCTGCGCGTGCAACCCCGGGAAGCGGGGGAGCAGCGAGGGGTGGATGTTCACAAGCCGCCCCGCGTAGCGCGCGGTAAAGGCGGGCGAGAGCACCCGCATAAAGCCCGCCAGGAGCACGAGGTCGATGCCCGCCGCCGTCAGCTGCGCCGTCGCCTCGCGTTCGAAGCGCGCCCGATCGGCGCCGAAGGGGATGAAGCGGGCTTCGATCCCCAGGTCGCGAGCCAGCGCCAGCACGGGTGCGTCGCGCCGGTTCGACAGCACCAAAACGACCGACCCGAGCGGGTCGCCCGGGGGGAAGGCGGCAGCGAGCGCGCGCAGATTCGAACCCCGCCCCGACGCGAGCACGGCGAGGCGTGCGGGGCGGCCGAGAGGAAAGACCATGGCCGATTCTACAATCACCGTTGCCCAAACCCCTGCGTGGCCGTCGCCGGGGCTCGCGTCGGGGCGGGTTGGGGCGCGCTCACCTCGGGGCGGGCGTCGAGGACCTCGTCCGGAAGGGCCCCAAGGGCGCGCTCTAAAACCTCGACGCCCGCGCCCGGCTGGTGGGCCTGCTCGCTGAGCAGGCGCCGCCACGCCCGCGCGCCCGGCGCGCCCGTAAAGAGCCCCAAGAGGTGCCGCGTCAAGCTGGCGAGCGGGACGCCCCGCTCGAGCTGCCGGCTCGCGTAGGGTAAAAACGCCTCGACGACCTCGCGGCGCGTCGGCACGTGAGGCGCGCCGTAAAAGAGGGCGTCGGCGCGCGCGAGCGCGTAGGGGTCCTCGTAGGCGGCGCGGCCGATCATCACGGCGTCGACGCGCCCCAAGTGCGCCGCGGCGGCCTCGAGGCTGCGCACGCCGCCGTTAAGCTCGATCTCGAGCTCGGGGTGCAGGCGTTTAAGCTGGTAGACCTCCTCGTAGCGCAGCGGCGGCACCGTGCGGTTCTCCTTCGGCGAGAGCCCCGAGAGCCACGCCTTGCGCGCGTGGACGGTGAAGCGGGCGGGAGCCGCCTGCGCGACGACCTCGACGAAGTGTGCGAGGTCGTCGAAGCGGTCGCGGTCGTCGATGCCGATGCGGTGCTTTACGGTCACCGGCAAGGTGGTGGCCTCGCGCATCGCCGCGACGCACGCGGCGACCCGCTCCGGCTGCGCCATCAAGCAGGCGCCGAAGTTGCCGCGCTGCACCCGCGGCGACGGGCACCCGACGTTGAGGTTGAGTTCGCTGTAGCCCCAGTCCTCGGCGACGCGCGCGCACGCGGCGAGCTTTCGCGGGTCGTCCCCCCCGAGCTGCAGCGCGAGCGGTTTTTCAAACTCGGAAAAGCCCAGCACCCGCTCCCGGTCGCCGCGCAGCACGGCGTTGACGTGGACCATCTCGGTGTAGAGCAGGGTGCGCCGCGTCACGCCGCGCATAAAAGCGCGGTAGTGGCGGTCGGTCCAGTCCATCATGGGGGCGACGCTTAGGGGGTAGGGGGGGCGGCGGGGTGTCATCAGCACCCCCCATTGTAGACGCCCCCGGTCGCTCCGCCCGTAGCGGCGGGTGGCTGCGCAAGGGGGACGGGGGCGCCCCTTGGTGCGGTACGGGGGCGCCACCTGGCTTAGACTAGCCCCTATGGACCGCACCCCCGTAGACCCCCCCCTGCGCCCCGAGGCGCTGCGCTTCGACGAGCGCGGCCTCGTCCCGGTCGTGACGCAAGACGCCCACACCGCCCAGGTCTTGATGCTGGCGTACGCCAACCGGGAGGCGGTGGCGAAAACCCTCGAGACCGGCGAGGCGCACTACTACAGCCGCTCGCGCGGCGAGCTCTGGCGCAAGGGGGCGACGAGCGGGCACGTGCAGCGGGTCGTCGAGGTGCGCGTCGACTGCGACGCCGACGCGCTGCTCTACCGCGTCGTGCAGACGGGCGCGGCGTGCCACACGGGCGCGCGGAGCTGCTTTTACCGGGCGCTCACGGCGCGCGCCGAGCCCGGGATCGGTGAGATGATGGCGACCTTGGAGGACGTCGTCGCGGCGCGCCTCGCCGAGCTGCCGGAAGGCTCTTACGTCACCAAGCTCCACGCGCGCGGCCTCGGCTACGTGGCGCAGAAGGTCGTCGAGGAGGCGGGGGAGAGCGTCGTGGCGGCCCTCACCGAGGCGCGCGGGGAGCTCGCCGGGGAGGCCGCCGATTTGCTCTTTCACCTCACGGTGCTGCTCCACGAGAGCGGCTCTAGCCTGCACGACGTCGCAGCCGTGCTCGCCGCGCGGCACGGCGCCCCGCACAAAGGGCAGGGGTAGTGTTTATCGCGCGCGCGATACACACCGCCTGCGCTTAGGGGCGCTGTGCCACACTATGGGGATATGACCCAGAAAGCGCGTAAAGAGACCCCGAGCACCCCGCCGAGCCCCGCTGCGCGGCCGGTGAGCGGGACGGACATGGAGCGGGCGCTCGTGCTCGACACGGTGCGCGTCACCGAGCAAGCCGCCATCGCCGCGAGCCGCGTCGCCGGCAAGGGCGACTCCGAGCTCGTCGACCAAGCCGGTACCGACGCCATGCGGCGCGTGCTCAACGAACTCGACATCGACGGGGAGATCGTCATCGGCGAGGGTGAGCGCGACGAGGCGCCGATGCTCTTTATCGGCGAAAAGGTCGGGCGCGGCGGCCCGGGCGCGTGGCCCGTCGACATCGCCGTCGACCCCGTCGAGGGCACCGGCATCACCGCGCGGCTAGTCAACAACTCGGTCGCGGTCATCGCCATCGCCGAGAAGGGGGGGCTCTTCCAGGCGCCCGACACCTATATGGAGAAGCTCATCGTCGGGCCCCCCGCGGCGGGCCGGGTGAACCTGGCGTGGCCGGTCGCTGCGAACCTCAACACCGTGGCGCAGAGCCTCGACCGCCGCATCGAAGACCTCACGGTGGTCATCCTCGACCGTCCGCGCCACAAGGAGCTCTTGCGCGAGGTGCGCGAGGCGGGGGCGCGGGTCAAGCTCATCGGCGACGGCGACGTCATCGCGGCGCTCGCGGCGGCGGTGCGCAACACGGGGGTGCACGCGGTGATGGGTATCGGCGGCGCGCCCGAGGGGGTGCTCGCGGCGGCGGCGCTCAAGTGTTTGGGCGGCGAGATCCAGGGGCGCTTCCGGCCCCGCAACGAGGAGGAGGCGAAGCGCCTCGCGGCGATGGGCGTCTCTACGGAGAAGATCTACCGCACCGAGGAGCTCGCGCCGGGCGAAAACATCGTCTTTAGCGCGACCGGCATCACCGACGGCGACATGCTGAAAGGCGTGCGCTTCTTTAAAGACGGCGCGCGCACGCACACCGTCTCGATGGGGTATAAGTCGCGGGTGCTGCGCTTTTCGGACGCGGTGCACCTGCTGGGCGACGGGGCGCGGGTGACGATTCAGATCTAGCCTCAGTGGCCGTGGTATTGGTAGCCGTAGCCGGTAGCATCGGTCGGTGACACGCGCGGCAGGCAGAGGGCCGTTCAGCCGCGCGTTTGGTGGGTGATACCGGCGCTGCGGACGATACCCGTACCCGCCGTGGTGCTGCCCGAGCGCCGTCGCCTTCCAGCTCGAGCGCGCGTGGGGGTGCGCTAGGGGGGATCCACATGGACCCAGTAGATCCCGTAGCTGTCGTCAAGGCGGCAACCGCCGCCTTGAACGCAGGTGATGTCGAGGGCGCGCTCGCTCTTTACGACGACGCGGTGCTCCAGCGCGCGCCGGACGCGGCGGGGGGGTTGGGCTTCAAAGTCCGGCGCGGCAAGGCGGCTCTGAGGCGCACCCTCGAGGCCGACAGCCGGGCGCGGGTCCGCTTCCGTCACCTCCGCTACGTCGCGAGCGGCGACGTCGTCGCGACCGAGGGCGTCAACAGCGGCTTATTTGACGGCGTATGGGTGGCGCAACCCGTCGCCGCCTTCTACGAGGTGCGTGACGGCAAGATCACCTCGGTGACGGTCTACTACGACCGTTTGGCGCTGCAAAGGGCGCTGGGGCACTAGCGGCCGTGCCCGCGCGCGCCGTCGTGGCGCGCGGCCCATGTCGCAGACGCGCCGCGCCGCTAAGGGGCGCTCCGCTACACTAGAAGGCGTGATGCTTGCTCCCTCGCCGACTCTGGAACCTCAAACGACCGACGCGGCCCCCAAGGGCCGCGTGCTCTGCGCCATGTCGGGCGGGGTGGATTCGTCGTTGGCGGCGGCGCTCCTGAAAGAGGCGGGGTACGCCGTCCAGGGGGCGATGCTGCGCTTTTGGCCCGACGACCGCCCGAAGGGCGCTTTTGACCTCTGCTGCAGCCCCGACGCCGCTTTTGACGCGCGCCGCGTCGCCGACGCGATCGACGTGCCCTTCTACCTGTTAGACGCGCGCGAGCAGTTTGACGAGGTGGTTATTAGCCCCTTTGTCCCCACCTACGAAGCGGGGCGGACGCCGAACCCGTGCGTGTGGTGCAACCGCGAGATCAAGTTCGGCACCTTTCTCAAAAAAGCGCGGCGGCTCGGGTGCGACTACATCGCCACGGGGCACTACGTGCGCCGGGTCGACGGCCCCGGGGGGGTGGAGCTGCACCGCGGCGAGGACGACACAAAGGACCAGACGTACTTTCTCTGGGCGTTAGAGCGCAGCATCTTGCCGCACCTGCTCTTCCCGCTCGGCGCGCTTAGCAAAACGCAGGTACGCGAACTCGCCGAAGCGCGCGGGTTTGCCACCGCCGACAAAAGGTCGTCACACGGGCTCTGCTTTATCACCACGAGCGTCAAGGACTACCTGCGTGACTTTAGCGAGCGCCGCCCCGGAGCCGTTTTGGACGCTTCCGACGGCTTTAAAAAGGTGGGCGAGCATAGCGGCGTGCAGTTTTACACCATCGGGCAGCGGCGCGGCTTGGGGCTCTACCACTCGCACCTCGAGCGCTTCGTGGTCGACCTGCGCTCCGAGACCAACGAGGTCATCGTGGGAACCCGCGAGATGTGCCACTGGCGCGGCCTCCGCGCGGAGCAGGCGAACTGGCTGCTCGACGCGGCGGAGGTGCCCGAGCGGGTGCTCGTGCAGACGCGTTACCGCCAGCGACCGGTGCCCGCTTCGGTGCGCCTGTCGGGCTCGAGCTTCGAACTCCGTTTTGACGAACCGATGTTCGCCGTCACGCTCGGTCAGTCGGCGGTGCTCTACCACGGCACGCGGCTCTTGGGCGGCGGGGTTATCACCGAGCGCCTGCCGTAAAGCTGCACAAAAAAGCTGCGCCAAAAGCGCCGGACGCGCCCGCCGCGCTACACTGGTCTCGGGGGCCTAGGAGGTAGCCGTGGGTTGGATCCTGCTCGTGTTGCTCGTCGTCCTGGCGCTCGCTGCGGTCGCGCTCTACAACCGCATCATCGTCCTCGAGAACCGCCTGAAAAACGCCTGGGCGCAGGTCGACGTGCAGCTAAGGCGCCGCAACGACCTCATTCCCAACCTGTTGGAGACCGTCAAGGGGTACGCGGTTCACGAGCGCGAGCTGTTTACCCGCTTGGGTGAGGCGCGCGAGCGCTCGCTGCGTGCGACCAGCATCCCCGAGCAGGCCGACGCCGCCAACCAGGTCACGGCGGCCCTGAGGAGCGTGTTCGCGGTGGCGGAGAACTACCCCGAGCTGCGCGCGAACGAAAACTTCCTCGCGCTCCAGGGCGAGCTCGCGGAGACGGAGAACAAAATCGCCTACGCGCGGCAGTTCTACAACGACGCGGTGCTGCAGTTTAACAACGCCATCCAGACCGTGCCGGGGGTTTTCCTGGCGGGGCCGATGGGTAAGCGCGAGCAGGAGCCGCTCGAGACCCCCGCCGAGGAGCGTCGCGCGCCGAAGGTGGCGTTTTAAGGCTTTAAGGGTGGTCACGACGCACCGCAGCTCCGCGAGTTGCTGCAGGCAGCCCTCGGAAGGTAGCGTGCAGGGTGAACTCTCACGCTCTTACGTAGGGGCGTTGCCGACTAGCTGCTACTAGCGGCGTGAAGTGTGACCTAACCAAAGAGGCGCAGCCCTAAAGCTGCGCCTCTTTTGGGGTCGTGGGTAGGGGCTTACGCCTCGTTATCCTCGGTCTTCTCGGTGGTCGGGCGTTTGCCCTGGCGGAAAGCGGCGGTGAGGAGCGCCGCCGCTTCGGCCGCGTCGATGGCGTTCTCCGGCTCGACCTCTGGCTCTTGATGGCTCGCCTGGGGTTGCGGTTTGGGCGTCTGCGGTTCGGCTGGCGCCCGCTCCGGCGGCGCGCTAGCAGCGGCTTCGGCCTTGGGCGCTTCCGGCTCGCTGGGTGCCTCCTGGGCGGCGGTCTCCTTCTCCGACTCTTTGGCGTCGGTCAGCCCGAACTGCGCGAAGAGGTCGGCGTAGACGTCGCCGAGCTTGGTGGTCGTCTTGGCACCCGCGTCAGCAGCGGCGTACGAGTAGTCGTAGTCGATGCCCTGGCTGCGGCGGCCACCGCGGCGCCCTTTGCGGCTCCCGCCACGGCCCTGAGGGGCGCCCATCGGGACGGTCCCGAGGTCGTCGCTCATGCTGGCGTTGTAGGGCAGCAGGCGCTTGCGCGACAGGCTCGCGCGCTGCTCGACGGGGTCGATGTTGAGGATCACGGCGGTGATCTCGTCGCCACGGCTAAAGTGCTCCGAGATGTCCTCGATGTGCTCGTGGGCGAGCTCGCTGATGTGCACGAGGCCCTCGATGCCCTCTTCGATCTCCATAAAGACGCCGAAGTCGGTAAGGCCGGTGATCGGCCCCGTGACCTCGGTGCCGGGCGGGTAGCGGTCGGGGAGGCTGCTCCAGGGGTCCGGTTGGGTCTGGCGCATACCGAGCGAGATGCGCTGCTGCTGCACGTCGATCTTGAGGATCATCGCCTCGACCTCTTGGCCCTCTTCGAGCAGCTCTTTGGGGTGGCGGACGCGCTTCGTCCAGCTCATCTCGGAGACGTGAATCAGCCCCTCTAACCCCTCTTCGATCTCGACGAAAGCGCCGAACGGGGTGAGGTTGGTGACCTTGCCGCTGATTTTCTGGCCGATGTGGTAGTTGGCCAGCACGTTCTCCCAGGGATCAGCGCGCAGCGACTTCATGGACAGGTTGATGCGCTCGCGCTCCAAGTCCATGTCGAGCACCTCGACCTTGACCTTCTGCCCGACCTCTAAGACTTCGCGCGGGTGGTTGAAGCGGCCGTGGGTGATCTCGCTGCGGTGTACCAGGCCGTCGATCCCGCCTAGGTTGACGAAAGCGCCGAAGTCGGTGATCTCGACGACTTCGCCCTCCAAGCGCGCGCCGGGCTCGAGCTTTTTAAGCGTCTCGGCCTTCTGCTCGGCGAGCTCCTCTTCGAGGATTGAGCGGCGCGAGATGATGACGCGGTTGCGGCGGCGGTTAAGCTCGATGATGCGCACCTTGAGCCGCTTGCCCACGTACGGGGAGAGGTCGTTGACGCGGCGAACGTCAACTTGGCTCGCCGGCAAAAAGGCGCGCACGCCCAGGTTGGCGACCAGACCGCCGCGGACCTTTTCGACGATCTCGACCTCGACCGGCAGCTTCTTGTCGTAGATGTCCTGGAGCAGGTTCCAAGCACGCTCTTGGTCGGCGCGCTTTTTCGACAAGATGATGGTGCTGTTGGGGATGTCGACGCGGACCGCGTAGACCTGCAGCTCGTCGCCCGGTTTAAAGTACTTGGCCGCCTCGGCGGCGTCGACCTCGAACTCGAAGAGCTGGTTGTAGGGGACGAGCCCCTCGACCTTCTGGCCGACGTCGACCACGAGGCCCTCTTGCGAGAGCATGATCACCGTTCCCGTCGTGATCATCCCGCGGTGGATCGGTTTGCGCGCGAGCTGCTCATCAGACGCCGCCATGACCTCCTCCATGGTCATGGTCTCGGCGTCACCGGCTGCGTCGCCGCTCCGGGTCTCGCTGCTATCGGTGCTTTTAGCGTCCACACTCGGCTCGGCAGGAGGTGTCTCGGGCGCGTCCGCTGCTTCGGGGGCGGCGGTGCGCGTCTCGGCGGTCTGCACCACGTCGGGCTGCTCGGCGTCGGTTTGGGTGGGTTCGTCTGTGGGTGTCGCTTGGGTCATACGGTCATCGTTCCTGTCGGGGGTGGCCTCTTCGTGCGAGGGTTTATCCCGATTGGCTCCGAAAACCGCAGCCAGTCCCAGCGCAGCGACCCCCGCGACGACCGCGGCGCCCAAGTTGGGGCCGCCCGTCCGGGCATCTTCGGCTGGCGCACGTGTCGCTTCAGCTCGGGTGTCCTCGTCTGTGGGGGACGCTGAGGTGTCCTCTGCTGAGAGCGCTTCTCTGGTCTCAGCCGACGTCGCGCCCCCACCCTGCGGAGCTGCTTCGGTCGGGGCCTCGGTCGAACCGGAGCTCGGGGCTTGGTCGGTGCTGGAGCCAGGGTGCTCTCCAGCGTGGTTTAACTCTTTATCCATGTAGGGGGGTTCCTCCTTGCCTAGCTTGGTGGCAACATTCCTATTAAAGCACACCTCGCGTAGCGAGCACAAGTTACGGCAGTTGTCACGTTTTGAGCGGGCTTTGCGCGCCGGTGAGCGGCGCTTCGGGGCAGGGCGGTTTCGCGAGCGCCGGGTGTTAGGGCAGCTTTCCGGTGACGAGCACGACGTCTAGGCCGCCGTTTTGAAAGCGCAGCGCCGGCGCTCGCGGGAGCTCGGCGAGCCACGCGGGTTCGGGCATCAAGATGGCGACGCGCCACCCCGAGAGCGGTTTGAGGGCGGTCGCGAGGCGGCGGTAGAGCGCCCGACCCTCGCCCAAGCGATGGCCGTAGGGCGGGTTGCAGACCAGCAGCGCCCGTTCGTGGGGCGCTCGGAGGGGTGCGAGCGGGTGCGTGAGCGCGTCGGCCTGAGTGAACGTGATCGCGCCCGCGACCCCCGCCGCGCGGGCGTTGTGCGTGGCCGCCTCCAACACCCTCGCGTCGCGGTCGAAGCCGTAAAGGCGGGGCAGGCGCTCCGGCGCGGGGGTGCTGAGCGCCTTTTCCCTAAGGCGCGCGTAGCGGGGGGGGCGAAAACTTGGGAAGTGCTCGAAGGCGAAGCGCCGAAACTCGCCGGGGGGGCGGCGGCGCGCGAGGCGCTCGGCCTCTATGAGCAGGGTGCCGCTGCCGCACATGGGGTCGACGATGAGGTCGAACGCGGGGGCGCCTAGAGCGAGCAGGATGCCGGCGGCCAACGTTTCGCGCAAAGGCGCCTCGCCGACATGGGTGCGGTAGCCGCGCCGGTGCAGGTGCTCGCCGCTGGTGTCTAGGCTCAGGGTGCAGCGGTCGCGAAAGAGCCGCGCGTGGACGGTGAGCGGGGCGGCCTCGACGTGCGCCGCGCCGAGGCCCAAAGGGGCGAGCGCGTCCGAGAGGGCGCTGTGGAGCGTCGCGGCGATTTTGGGGCCGTGGCGCAGCCTCGAGGCGCGCGCGGCGACGTGGTACGCCACCTCCTGCTGAAAGCCCACGAAGCGCTCCCAGGGGAGCCTGCGCGCCTTGTTAAAGAGCATGGGGTAGGACTGCGCCAAAAACGCGCCGATGCGCCAGAGCACGCGGTGCGCGGTCGCAAGCTCCAAGTTGGCGTGGTAGAGGCTTTCAAAGGGGCCCCGGAAGCTGACCCCGCCGCGCACGCGCACGAGGTCGGTGACCCCGGGGAGCCCCCGCACCTCCCCTAAGAGGACGGCCTCGAGGCCGGGGGCGCACACCGCTAGAAAGTCGTGCGTCTCACCCCACACGTAGCGCTTGAGGCGGCGCTCGAGCGCGCGCGGCGTTAGCGGCGGCACGGCTAGCACCTCCTGGAGTCGGCGAACATAAAAGCCATCATAGCTAACGCCGCCTTGTCCGGCGCGCGGGCCGCTGCCGAAGCGGCGCAACCGCCCCCGACACGGCGTTTCACATCGTTCAGGAGGGGTTTTGTGACTACGCTTCGGCTGTCGCCACCGGGGTGCCTGCCATCGGTGCGCGGGCCTTTACGCCGGCGCTGCGAACGTTGACGAACTGGGACTTCGCGGCCCACGTCGAGGGGCCAGGCCCGCAATTCATGGGTTGGGGACCCCTGTTGTGGTGGTTGCACGTTCACCTCGGGGCGCAGATCCCCTTTGCGCAGATCGTGCTTCGCAGCCTCCGCAAGTTGCGTAAGGGTGACGGGCTCGAGGTCGCGGTGCGGCGCCTTCTCGAGGAGCAGACGGTCGTCGCCGCCGGCGACCGCGCGCGCTTTCGGGAGGTGGTGCGCGCCGCCTACGACGACCTCTACAAACCGGCCTGGCGAGCGCGGCGAGGCTCGGGGTAAGCCGCGCCTAGCGCCCCCGCGGGTCGCGCAGGTCGCGCAGGCCGTCGCCGAGGAGGCTAAAGCCGAGCACCGTGGCGACGATGGCGAGCCCCGGTACGAGCACCGGGTAGGGGCTGAGCGCCAAAAACCCCTGCGCCTCGCGGAGCATGTTGCCCCAACTCGGGGTGCGCGGCGGGGTGCCGAGGCCGAGAAACGACAGCGCCGCCTCCGCGAGCACGGCGACCGCGAAGCTGAGGCTCGCCTGCACGATAATGGGCGAGAGCGCGTTCGGTAGGATGTGGCGCAGCAGCAAGCGCGCGGGGCTCGAGCCGAGCGCAAAGGACGCCTCGACGAAGTCGCGCCCCTTGAGTTCCAACACGCCCGCCCGCATGAGCCGGGTAAAGACCGGGGTGGTGGCGATGCCGATCGCGACCATCGCCGTCAGGATGCCGGGTTGGTACACGGCGGCCAAGAGGAGCGCCATGAGGATGGGGGGAAACGCGTAGAGCACGTCGACGAGGCGCATGAGGGCTTCGTCGAGGAGCCCGCCGACAAACCCCGCCAGGGCGCCGATGAGGCAGCCCGCGCCGAGGGCGATGCTGACCGCCACAAAACCGACGAAGAGCGCCCCCCTCGAGCCCACCATGAGGCGGCTTAAGAGGTCGCGCCCGAACTGGTCGGTGCCTAGAGGGTGGGCGGCGCTCGGCGGCGCGAGCTGCGCGGCAAAGTTCATCGCGTTGGGGTCGTGCGGGAGCCAGACAAAGCTGAGCAGCGCGCTCACGGTCACGGTGCCGATAAGGAGCGCGCCGACGAGCAGGTTGAGGGGGGGGCGTTGGGGCATGGGTTTTGCGGGGCGACCTTGGGGGAGCGCCTCAGTCGTAGCGGATGCGTGGGTCGAGCAGGCCGTAAGAGAGGTCGACGAGCAGGCTCATAAAGACGATGACGCTGGCGTAGACGAGGATTTCACCCTGCAGCAGCGGGAAGTCGCGGGTGCCGATGGCGGTGAGTGCGAGGCGCCCGAGCCCCGGCAACGAAAACACCTGTTCGATGACGATAGCGCCCACCAGAACCTGCGAAAACGACAGGCCAAACACCGTCACGAGCGTGACGAGGGCGTTGCGCAGGCCGTGCCCCAAGATCACGCGGCGCGCGGGGAGGCCCTTGGCGCGGGCCGTGCGGACAAAGTCTTGCGCGAGGGTCTCGAGCATCGCCGCGCGCGTCATCCGCATGATCACCGCCGCTTGCCCGAGCCCGAGCGCCAGCGTCGGCAGCGCGAGGCTCCGCAGGTACCCCGCGGGGTCGCGCGACCAGGGGACGAAGCCGCCCGCGGGGAGCCAACCGAGCTGCACGCTAAAGAGCAGGATGAGCAGCAGCCCGAGCCAAAACGACGGTACGGCGGCGCCGAGCTGCGCGAGGGCGGTCAGCGCGGGGTCGAGCGGGGTGCCGCGCGCCAAGGCCGCGGCGATCCCGAGCGGCAGGGCGATGAGGCAAGCGAGCAGCATCCCGCCCAAGGCGAGCGGCAAGGAGACGGCGAGGCGCTCGGCGATAAGCGCCCGCACGGGCGTACCGTAGTTGAGCGAGGTGCCGAAGTCGCCCCGTAGGGCGCCGCCGAACCACCCTACGAAGCGCGTCAGCGGCGGCTCGTCGAGGCCGAGCTGGGCGCGCAGCGCGGCGACCGCCTCGGGGGAGGCGTTCAGGCCCAAGATCGCCACGGCGGGGTCGCCGGGGATCGCCTGCAGCGCCCCGAAGACGAGCGCCGCCGCCAGGGTGACGCTGAGGAGCGCGGAGGCGAGGCGGCGCAGGAGGTAGGCGAGCACGGACCCAGAGCGGGGTTAGGGTTGGGCGAGGTACGCCTCGGTGAGGTTGATCGCGGGCGTCGGTTGGTCCTCCCAGAAGCCGTACAGGTCGGCCCGCGCCGCCACCAGGTAGGGCGGGCTCAGCACCCAGACGTTGACCGCTTCGTCGGCGATGCGTTGCGCGACCTCCTTTAAGAGCTCGTTTCGTTCGGTTTCGTCCACCGCGCGTTCGGCCTGCTCCAAAAGCGCCTGCACGTCGCGGTTGTTGTAGCGGAAGTAGTACTCGGGGTTGCCGTAGATGCCGATGTCGCGCGGTTCGGAGTGGCCGATGATGGTGAGTTCATAGTCGGCGTTCGTAAAGATGCGCTCGAGCCAGGTCGTCCACTCGACGTTGGTGACGTTCGCGGTGATACCCACGTCGGCGAGCTGCTGCGCGATGACCTCGCCGACGCGGCGCTCGATGGGGTAGGGGGGGAGCTCGAAGGTGAGCGTGAGGCCATCCTCGAACCCCGCTTCGGCGAGCAGTTCGCGGGCGCGCTCGGGGTCGTACGGGTAGGGCTCGACGTCGATAAAGTAGGGCTCGATGGGGCTGGCGTGCGTGCCGATGGGGGTGCCGAAACCGAAAAGCGCCCCCTCGATGATGGCTTGCTTGTCGATGGCGTGGGTTATCGCTTGGCGCACCCGCAGGTCGCTTAAGGGTTCGCGGGCGTTATTCATCGCCAGGGTGATCTCGGTCGTCGCCGAACCCTCGGTGAGTTTAAGGTTGGGGTCGGCCTGCACCTGCAGCGCGTTCTCGGGGCTCAGCGCGACGCCCACCATGTCGATGTCGCCCGCTTGGAGCGCGGCGAGCTGCGCGCTGGGGTCTTCGATGATGCGAAAGGTCACAGCGTCTAGGTAGGCGCTTTCGCCGTGGTAGTCGTCAAAGCGCTCTAGGCGCACCTCGCTGCCGCGCACCCACTCGGCGAAGCGGAAGGGCCCCGTGCCGACGGGGGCGGTTCGCTGCGTCTCTTCGGTGCCCGCGGGGTAGATGATCGAGGAGGGCCGCGCGAGGTTGTAAAGGAGGCTCGCGGAGGGGTGGGTGAGGGTAAAGGTCACCGTGTTGCCCTCGGCGCTCACGGTGTCGATCGCCGTGTAGTACTCGGGGTGGGTGTGGCCTGCGTCGGGGTCACGCGCCCGCTCGAACTTGGCGAGGACGTCTTCGGCCGTAAAGGTGCTGCCATCGTGAAAGGTGACCCCTTCGCGCAGGGTAAAGGTCCAGCTGAGGCCGTCTTCGGACACCTCCCACGACTCGGCGAGCCCGGGTGTGATCTCACCGTGGCGGTTCAGCATCACCAGCCCTTCGTAGACGTTGCCGTAGGTGACGCGGTTGATCTCCTGCGAGTTGGAGACCGTCGGGTCCCAACCGGGGGGTTCGACGACGATCGCCACCGTGATCTCGCCGCCCTGCTGGGGTGGGGGAGCGCCCACGGCGGACGCGGCGAAAAGAAGCGTAGAGAGCGCTAGAAGGTGTTTCATAGGTCTCCTCTATGGGTCTCCTCGGGCCGCGCTGCGGCCCCTACGTGATGTCGTGCTAGTTTACCGCGCCCGCTTTCCTAGGGCTCCAGTGTTCTCGGACCAGGGCGCACCGCTTGACGGGGGCTGGCGGGTAGCGTGTGGCCGGTCGTGTGGGTTGTCGGTGGCTTCTCAGGGCCGAAACGCCCCTTGAGCGCTGCTTTAGGCGAGAAAGTAGACGGCGGCCGCCGCGTAGAGCCTAGCTGCCTGCACGAGGTCATCGACCGCCACGTATTCGTCGCGCTGATGCGGCACGGTGCGCCCGCCCGGCCCGACCGTTACGACGGGTACGCCCGCCCAGGCGTGTAAAAAGGTGCCGTCGGTAGCGCCGGGGACGCCGCCGTAGCGCGGCGGGGTGCCGAACACGTGGACGTAGGCGGCCTCTAGCGCCCGTACCAAGGGGTCGTCTGCGGGCGTCTGCGTCCAGGGGCGGTCTTCGAGCAGCGTCAAGGAGAGCGCCGCGTCCCCCTGCACCTGCTCGGCGAGCGCCCCGAGGCGCCCGAGGAGCGCGCGGTGGTCCTGCCCCGGTACCGTGCGGATGTCAAGGGCGCAGAGGGCGGTTTCGGGCAGGACGTTGAGCTGCGCTTCGCCCCGCTCCGGCGCGCGCAAGATAGTCGGGGTGAGGTAGGGGAGCCCCAGGAAGGGGTGAGCGCCCAAACGCCTCTGCTCGTCGTGCTCGAGCTCCCCCACTGCCCCCAAAAACCGCACGAGCGGCGGCACCGGATTCACCCCCGCGTAGGGCATCGCGCCGTGCGCCATCACGCCGCGCGCGCGCACCTCGACGCGCAGCGCCCCCTTTTGCCACAGGCACAGCTCGTTCTCCTCGGGTTCGCAGATGATCGCGCCAGCGACCCCGCGTGCCCACCCCCGGCGGATAAAGTGCTTGACGCCGAGCATGAGCCCCTCTTCGTCGACCACGAAGCCGAGGCGCAAGCGGCCGCCGAGCTCGGGCGCGGCTGCGCGCACCGCCTCGGCCGCGACGACCGCCGCCGCGACGCCCGCTTTCATGTCGCACGCGCCGCGGCCGTAGAGGCGCCCCCCCTCGAGCACCCCCGCGAAGGGGGGGTGCTTCCAGGCCGCCGCGTCGCCCTCGGTGACGACGTCGGTGTGCCCCCCAAACAGCAGCGTCTTGTGGCGTTTGGGGTCGAAGCGCGACCCGCTCCAGTCGGCGATCACGTTGGGGCGCCCCGGCGCCACCTCTTCGAGCGTGACCGAGAAGCCGCTCTCGCGCAAGGTCGCGGCGAGAAAGCGCGCGGCTTCGGCCTCCGCGCAGCCCCGCTCCGGTTCGAAGACGCTGCGGCGCTGCACCAGCGCCCGGGCGAGGGCGACCGCCCGCTCCGGATCGACCGCCGCCGCCGCGCGCGCGGCGAGCGCTTCACACGGGGTCATAGGGGCGGTGTAAAGCGCCCGTCGACCGCCGTCCAGCCGCCATCGACGACGAGGAGGGTGCCGGTGACGTAGGAGGCGGCGCGGCTCGCGAGAAAGACCGCCGCGCCGACCATTTCGTCCGGCGTCGCCCAACGCCCGAGCGCACCCTTGTCGGCGTAGGCGCGGTACCACTCGGGGTGCGCTTTGATGGGGGCGGTGAGCGGTGTCTCGACCACCCCCGGGGCGATAGCGTTGGCGCGCACCCCGTAGGGGCCAAGTTCGGCGGCGAGCGCCCGCACCAGCTGCAAGGCCCCCGCTTTCGTCGCGGCGTAGACCCCTTGCCCCGGTTCGACGACCTGCGCGCGGATACTTGAAAAGAGCACGATGCTCCCGCCCCCCGCCTCCGCCATCCGCCGTCCGGCGGCCTGCAGTGCAAAAAAACTTCCCTTGAGGTTAAGGTTGACAACCCGCTCGAACTCAGCCTCGGAGAGCTCCAAAAGCCGTTTGCGCACGTTGATAGCGGGGGTGCAGATGAGGATATCGAGTTTGGGGAGCGCCCCTATAACCGCGGCGACCTGCGCGCTATCGGTGAGGTCGAGGCGCGTCGCTTCACCGGGGCCTTCGAGGCCAACCCGCACCCGCTCGGCGGCCCCGAGGTCGAGGTCGGCGCAGGTGACAAAGGCGCCGAACGCCGAGAGCCCTTGCGCCACGGCGGCACCGATACCCGAGCCCGCGCCGATGACCAACGCGCGCCTATCTGAGAGGTCGAAAAGGCTTCGGTAGGGGGTCATAGGCGGTTGTATCAGGTTGCTCTCCCGTTCGCAAGATGAACCCTTGACAAAGGGCGGCGCGACCCCCTTAAACTCAGCGTGGCGTCGGGTCGTAGGTGCTAGGGGCGCGACCTACTGCCCTCCTAGGCGTCCTGACCCAATCTGCGGAGCGACGCGCGTAGCAAGCACGCTTTATGCGTTTACCTTTCATCAAACTGCAGTGTGGCTTAACGTTTGCCATATCACCCTTTGCTACGGTGTCGCTAAAGGAGGCGTTGACCTATGTCTAAAAAGTTACTCATCCTGCTAGCGTCGCTTTCGGTCTCTCTGGCCCTCGTCGCGTGTGAGCCCGGTGGTGGGGCCGGCACGGGCACGGGTACCACCGGCGCGCCCGCGACGACGACGGACACGGCTGAACCGACCGATCCCGCGGCGACCGACCCCGCCACCGACCCGGCGGTCACCGAGCCCGCACAGCCCGAGGCCACCACGACGACCGACACGGTGACTCCCGACGACGCCGACGACGCGGCTGATGACCAGGACGACGCGACCGGCAACTAACCGCTGGTAGCGCCAAGGACATGACGGAGATGAGGGTGCCGCAAGGCACCCTTTTTGACGCACCCTCACCGTTTTGATGCACCCTCACCGGCCCGCCTTTGGGCGCTGCTGTCTCGTCGCTACGGCGGCGGCCGCCACGACACCTCTGTTGCGCCGGTGCTGAGCGTGGTGCTGGCGCCCGCGCTGCGCAGCACCCGCCGCGGGCTCGGTTTATAGGGCACTTGGGTGGCGAGCAGCTGACGCGCTAAAACCCCTGGCCTTGGCCCAAAGCCGCGCGCGACGCTTTCGCGGTAGGCTAGGCGTCATGACGAAGACGAAGCAGCGCGGGCTCACCCCGCAACACGAAGACTTTAGCGCCTGGTACAACGAAGTGGTCTACAAAGCGGACCTCGCCGACCTCAGCCCGGTGCGTGGTTCGATCATCGTCAAACCCTACGGGTACGCCATCTGGGAGAACATCCAGCGTCACCTCGACGCGATGTTCAAGGCCACGGGGCACGAAAACCTCTACTTCCCGCTGCTGATTCCCACGAGCTTTTTCGAGCGCGAAGCGGACCACGTCGAGGGGTTTTCGCCGGAGCTGGCGGTGGTGACGCACGCGGGGGGCAAAGCGCTCGAGGAGCCCCTAGCGATTCGCCCGACGAGCGAGACCATCATCGGCGAGGCCTATAGCAAATGGATCCAGTCCTACCGCGACCTGCCGCTGCTATACAACCAGTGGTGCAACGTGCTGCGCTGGGAGCTGCGCACCCGGCCCTTTTTGCGCACCACCGAATTCTTGTGGCAAGAGGGTCACACCGCGCACGCTACGGCCGAAGAGGCGATGGCGGAGACCCGGCAGATGCTCGAGATCTACGCCGAGTTCGCCGAGCGCTACGGAGCGCTGCCCGTCTTTAGGGGCGAAAAGACCCCCGGCGAGCGCTTCGCGGGCGCCCAGAACACCTACACCATCGAGGCTATGATGCGCGACGGCAAGGCGCTCCAGGCCGGTACGAGCCACTACATGGGCGACAACTTCGCGCGCGCCTTTAACATCACCTTTAACGACGTCAACAACCAGCAGGCGTTTGTGCACACGACCTCGTGGGGGCTCTCGTGGCGCTTTATCGGGGCGCTCATCATGACCCACGGCGACGACAAGGGGCTTATCCTGCCGCCCCCCCTGGCGCCCCATCAGGTCGTCGTCGTGCCCATCTACCGCGCCGACGACGACGCGGCGCGCGCGGCGGTGCTCGCCGAGGTAGGCAAGCTGCACGCCGCTCTAAAAGACGCGGGCGTGCGGGTCAAGGTCGACGACCGCCAGGGGATGAGCCCGGGGTGGAAGTTTAACGAGTGGGAGCAAAAGGGGGTGCCGCTGCGCCTCGAGCTCGGCCCCAAAGACCTAGAGGCGGGCGCCGCGCTGCTCGCCGACCGGCTCTCCGGCGAAAAGCGCCCCGTCAAGCTCGCCAACTTGGCGCAGACCCTGCCCGACGAGCTCGAGCGCTTTCAAGCGGCCCTCTTCGAGCGCGCCCGTGACTTTCGCGACGCGCACATCCGCGAGGTGCACACCCTCGAGGAGTTTAGGGAGGGGGTCGAGGAGGGCTTCGTCTACGCCACGCACTGCGGCGACGCCGACTCCGAGCGCTGGCTCCAGGAGCACACCAAAGCGACCGCGCGCTGCGTCCCCTTCGACGGTCCGAGCGCCGAAGGGAGCACGTGCGTCCACACCGGCAAGCCGAGCGGCTACCCGCGCAAGGTGATCTTCGGCAAAGCCTACTGAGCGCGTACCGCTGCGCCCGTCCAACCAGGACCTAACCTAGAGGTGGCCTTCGGGCTACCTGCTTTTTTGCATACCGGTGGGCATCTGGGGGGTCTTAAACACGCAGGCCCAAGCTGCAGTGACCGTTGTACTTCGACCCCCATAGGCTTCGCTGTCGCTGCGACGGCTCGCCGAGACGGCTGCCGCTCGGGCGCGCCCGCGTCGTCCAAAGGCGGCTTTCCGCTGATCTTTTTTGTCCCGGCGCCGGTTTGATGAGCTCTGCCCCTGTCGACAACGCCGCTGTGTACTCTCTCCCTGAAAAGACCGATGGGTTGACCAAGGGATGACATTTCCTCTGAATATGCGCTTGCATATTCGCTAGGAAGCTGCTACACTGAGGTCGGCCCGCTCTGGGCACCCCCCCGACAACGCCCGTGCTTGGAGCACGAGAAAGGACACCTAATGCTGTCGCACACGAGCTTTACCCTGCTGGCCAGCAACCACATCGCCGAACTCCAGCGCCACGCCAAATCGCAGCGCCTCGCGCGCACCGCGTACCCCGACCGCGAACGTACCCCCCGCGTCCTCTGGCACTGGGCGAACCGCTAACGCATCCCGCGCCGTTCGCTCCGGCCCCTCGTCTACAAAGGAGACAACGATGTACCTAGACTTTCACTACGACTACGCCCAAGACCGCATGAGGGAACTTCTCGCCGAAGCGCGCGCCGCCCGTATGACCCCGAGCTTCCGCAGCCGCTTGGCGCGTGCCCTCCGGCGCCAGCCGAAGCGCCCTGTAGCGCGCACACCCCAGCGGTCGCTCTAGACCCGAAAACTCCCAACGGTTCGCCCAGCCCCCAGCGGCTGGGTTTTTTGCGCGCCCTCAGCGCCGAGGGCGTCGTCTTCGAGCGGCGTCAGGCCGAGACGGTAAGCGTAGCGACCGCCCCCCGGACGCTACCGAACGGCTTTTGGCCGTCCTCGCGTCGAGGCGGCGAGGCCCGCCAAACGCTGCCCCACGTGCGCTGCTCCATGAACGCTAGCGTAGGGTCACCCCTAGAGCGCCGCCTGGTAGAGGGTGTAGCGTCCCTCCGGCACGCCGCCACACGCCCTCAAAAAGGCCTCGGCGGCCGACGTCGTGGGTACGGGGCCGACGCTGAGGCGCGCCCAGCCGCGCGCGCGGGCCGCCGCTAACGCGCTCCCTAAAAGCGCGCGCCCGACGCCCCGCCCCCTCGCCGCGGGCGCGACACCCCCGAGGAGGCGGCCGCACCGGACGGGGCGCGCCGCGGGGTCCTCGTAGAGGAGGGCGAAACCGACCGGTGCCCCACCGGCAAGGGCGAGATAGCCGAAGGGGCGGCGGGGTTCCCACCACCTCAGGGCCGCCGCTACTTCGGCCGCGTCCGGGGGGGAGAGCGCCGGTGAGGGGGCGACCGCCGCGCGAAAGAGGGGGAGCAGGTCGCCCGCCAGCCGCTCGAGCGCCAGCGGCGCGAGCTCGAGCGCCCCCGCGGGCGGGGGGCCTGGGTGCGCGGCGGGCACCTCGAGCTCGACGAGGCGCGCCTCGCCAAGAGGCACCATCAGCGCGCCCAAGTGCTCGCCCAGGTAGGGGGGCGCGTAAGGGGTGTCGGTGGGCGGCGGCCGGTGCCAGTGGCTGACGAGCACCCCGCCGCCCAAGTGGGGCAGCAGGTGGGTCGGGCCGATGAGCGCCCGCACCCCCTGCGGGCGCAGGTGCTCGGCCAGGGCGTCGAGCAAAACGGTCAACGCACCGCGGTCGTTGGCGGCGTGCAGCATCGTCAGGTAGGCGGTGCCCCTTTGCACGGGGTCGCGGCGCACGGCAACCGCGGCGACTGGCTGATCGAAGCTCGAGGCCCCGTAAAGCGGGGTGCGGGGGAGCGCCTCGACCCAGACGCGCAGCGGCGCAAGCTCACCCAGCGCGCGGCGCAGCGCCCCTAGGTGCGGCGCGCGCCACTTGGGGTCGCGGGCGTAGAGGCGGCGCCACTTGCCGACAAACGCCCGCCGGTCCCAGAACCCCTCGGCCAGGACGACGTGGTGGTTGAAAAACTCGGGGGGCGTCTAGGCCCCCTCGGCGGCGAACGCGGGGTTCCAGTCGTACTCCATGTGCCGCGCCGTCCAGGCGGCGACCTCGGCGCCGTGCAGCTTGGCGACGAGGTAGAGGGCGAGGTCGATCCCCGCCGAGATGCCCGCTGCGGTCAGGACGCGGCCCTCGTCGACGAAGCGCGCGTCCTCGGCGACCGCGACCTGCGGGTACCTGTCGCGCATCGCCTGCACGCTCCCCCAGTGCGTGGTGGCACGCCGGCCATCGAGTAGCCCGCACTCGGCGAGCAAAAAGGCGCCCGTGCAGACGCTCGCGGTGAGCTCCGCGCGCGCGTGCTGCTGCTTGAGCCACCGAAGTAGGGCGCCGTTACGCCGCTCGCGCCGCGTCCCGCGCCCGCCGGGGATGACCACGAGGTCTAAAGGGGGGTGGTCGTCGAGGGTGTGGTCGGGGACGACCCGCAACCCGTAGCGCGCGCGCACCACCTCCGGCGTCGCCGCAAGCGTCACGACGTCAAAGAGCCGCGCCTCGTCCTCCTCGCGGCCGGGGGGGCGGGCGACCGAAAAGACCTCGAAGGGACCGCAGAAGTCGAGCACCTCGACGTCGTCGAAGATCACGATACCGACCGTTCGGCGCTTGGGGGGGGTAGGGGTCATGCTCTAGCTTACCCGGACGGCCTGTGCGGGGGCCTACGTGTGTGAGGTGCGTGAGGGCGCGTCAAACGCCCGCAGCCGCGCGCTCGCCGCCTCGGTCAAGCAGCGCGCGTCGGTAGCGACCACGACGAGCTGCGCGCCCTTTTCGACGAGCGCGCGCCCGAAGCTCGGGTCGTCGGAGAAGCTGCCCGCGACCAGCCCCCGGCGGCGGCACGCCTCCAGGATGCGCGTCACCGCCGCGACGTGCGCCGGGTGCGGGTTGTCGGGTTGTGGCGGGAGCCCCAGCGCGTAGGAGAGGTCGATGGGGCCGATAAACACGCCCGTTAGCCCCGGCGTGTCGCAGATGGCCTCGAGGTTAGCGAGCCCCTGTTCGGTCTCGATCATCACGAAGACGCTCACCGCGTCGTTCGCGCGAGCCGCGTAGTCGCTCCCGTAGAGTAGGGACGCGCGCACCGGGCCGTACGAGCGCCGCCCCGCAGGGGGGTAGCGGCAGGCCGCGACGACCGCCGCCGCCTCCGCCGGGGTGTTGACGAGCGGCACGATGACCCCCGCGGCGCCCAAGTCGAGGGCTCTGCCGATGAGGGCCGGGTCGTGCGACGGGACGCGGACGAGGGCGCTCGCACCGGTCTGCGAGACGGCCTGCAGCATCCCCAGGAGGTCGCTCTCGGTGAGAAGGCCGTGCTGCAGATCGAGGCAGAGGGCGTCGAAGCCGAGGCGAGCGAGGCTCTCGGCGACGAGGGGGTGGTTGAGGGTGACCCAGGCGGCGCGGGCGCAGCGGCCCTCGGTCCAGAGGCGGCGGAGGGGGGTGTCCATGGGGGCTCTTACCTTACCGCGTGCGACGGGGGAGGATGGCGCCTCGGTAGCGGGGGGTGGGTGAAGCGGGTAAAAAAAAGAGCGCTCTTGCGAGCGCTGATAAGGGTAGTGTACACCGATATGCGACATTCGTCAAGAGGATGCACCGAGGCCGGGCGAAAACCTCTGCAGAGCTTCGACAAAGGCCCCCGAAAGGCCGGAAACGTCGCTTTCGGGGGCGCCACCACGGTGCGGCAGCTTGCGCTAACCGTTGACGTAGCTCAGCCAGTGGTCGAACTCGGGCACCTCGCCGCTCACCACCTTGAGGTAGGTTTCGCGCATCTTGAGCGAGAACTCGCCCGCTTTGCCGGTGCCGATGGGGCGGCGGTCGATGGAGGAGACCGGTGTGACCTCGGCGGCGGTGCCGACCATAAAGACCTCGTCGGCGGTGTAGAGCTCGTCGCGGGTCGCCATCGTCGGCACCACGGGGGTGCCCATCCACTCGGCGATCTTGATGACCGTGTCGCGGGTGATGCCGCGCAGGTTGACCGAGTGCGCGATGGGGTAGAGGGTGCCGCCCTTGAGGAAGAAGATGTTCTCGCCGGAGCCCTCGGCGACGAACCCCTCTTTGTCGAGTAAGAGCGCCTCATCAAAACCGCTCCCGCGCGCCTCTTGGTTGGCCAGAACCGAGTTGATGTAGTTGCCCCCCGCTTTGGACTTCGTGGGCATGACGTCGCCAGGGCTCCGGCGCCACGAGCTGGTGACGAGCTTGGCGCCCTCGCGGATCGCCTCTTCGCCCAGGTACACGCCCCAGGGGAGGGTTGCGACCATAAAGTGCACGCGGTTTCTGCCGGGGTTGACGCCCAAAGACTCGGCGCCGTACCAGAGGAGCGGCCGGATATAGCAGGCGTCGCGGCCGTTGTGACGGATGGTCTCGAGCACCGCGTGGTTGATCTCGTCGGCGCTATAGGGCACGGGCATGCCGATGATCTTGGCCGAGTCGATAAGGCGCTGCGAGTGCTCGGGCAGGCGAAAGACGGCCGGGCCGCGCGCCGTCTTGTAGGCGCGGATGCCCTCGAAGACGCTGGTGCCGTAGTGAAGCGCGTGCGTGAGCACCGACACCTTGGCTTCGGCGGCGGGGACGAGTTCGCCTTCAAACCAGATAAGGCCGGCGTCTAAAGCCGAGGTGCTCGCAGGAGCGCTCTTCTCGGTTAGGGGTACGGTCATGTCAACCTCCTGTGCGCTCACTATAACGCCCCTTCGGGGCGGTGTCGCGCCGTTTCGCGCGCTACCAGGACACGCCGCCGCGGCGCCGCCCAGCCGCCAAAGCCCGCCGCTCCAAACCCGGTACACTGCCCTCATGAACGTTCTCGTCACAGGCGGAGCAGGGTATATCGGCAGCGTCACGGTCGAAGCGCTTGTCAACCGGGGCCACCGGGTGGTGGTGCTCGACAACCTCGTCACCGGGCACCGCGACGCGGTTCACGAGGCGGCCGCGTTCGTCCACGGCGACATCCAAGACCCCGAGATGGTGGGTTTTGCGGTGCAGGAGCACGGCGTCGAGGCGGTCTTGCACTTCGCCGCCTCCTCGCTCGTCGGCGAGTCGATGGAGCAGCCGTTTAAGTACTTCGGCAACAACAGCGCGGGGTCGCTAAAGCTGCTCGAGACCCTCGTGGGGCACGGCGTCAAGAGGTTCGTGCTCTCCTCGACGGCGGCGCTTTTCGGTACCCCCGACGCGCTCCCCATCCCGGCGGACGCGCCTATCCGCCCCGAGAGCGTCTACGGCGAGTCGAAGTACCTTATCGAGCGGATGCTCGCGTGGCTGCAGCGGACCCAGGGGCTCGGGTACACCACGCTGCGCTACTTTAACGCCGCCGGGGCCTCGGGGCGCTTCGGCGAGGACCACCGCCCCGAGAGCCACCTCATCCCCATCGTGCTAGAGGTCGCGCGCGGCAAACGCGCCTACATCCCCATCTTTGGCGACGACTACCCGACCCGCGACGGCACCTGCGTGCGCGACTACATCCACGTGCTCGACCTCGCCGAGGCGCACGTGCTGGCGGTCGAGGCGCTGGAGCCGGGCGAGGCGCACGCGTACAACTTGGGTAACGGCACCGGCTTTAGCGTCCGCGAGGTGGTCGAGGTCTGCCGCGAGGTGACCGGTCACGAGATCCCGGAGCGGGTGCTGCCGCGCCGCGCGGGCGACCCGGCGGCGTTGGTAGCGGACTCGTCGCTGCTGACCCAAGAGCTCGGTTGGCGGCCGCAGCACGCCGACCTGCGCGAGATCGTCGCGTCGGCGTGGCGGTGGTTTCAGGCGCACCCAGAGGGCTATCACGCGTAGCCGCGGCGGGACCGGGCGCGCCGAGCGGCGCACCCCGTAAGGCGGCGGTTGGTCCAACGTGGCCGCCACATAGGAGGCGCGTGAAGCGGCCCTCATGCCCCCCTTAGGGGCGCACCCGCACGGCCGTGTTAAGCTGCCCGATTAGGAGCCTATATGAGACACGTAACTTGGCTGAGGACGGTGGGTGCGTGCTTGCTGCTAGGGAGCCTAGCGGCGGCAGCGGCGCAGCGGGACGTCACCGTCGCTGGTGTGATCGAGACCCTCGAGCCGCTACCCGAGGGGGCGCCCCTGCGCGTCGGCGTGCACCTCGTCAACCCCGGCGGCGTGTGGGGGCGCGAGGTGGGCGGGGGGGTGCCGACGGTGACGGACCAGGGGCTGACCTTTCGCGTTGTCGTCGCGGGTGAGGTGACGGAGCTGCTGCCCTTTCGCAGCGGTGAGGTGAGCTTGCCCGGGTTGCAAGACGCGTACAGCGTCGCGCCGGAGGGCGCGCGCGTAGCGCGTGCGGTCGTGAGCGTGTACCTCGACGAGAACGCTAGCGGCACCTTCGATAGAGGGACCGACACGCCGTATGGCGGGGTGGCGATGGTCACCTCGCCGACGGGTTTTTTCAACCTGCTCTACGTCGACCGTGACGTCGTGGTGGCGCCGAGCAAGGGGGGCGAGCTCGAGTTCCGGGCGGGGTGGAACCTCTTTACCGCCCGCTTCCCCGAGGACGGCGAACCCGAGTACGCCGTCTCGGCGTCCCTAGACGACGTGCTGCTGAGCGTCGCCCCGTAGGTCATGAACGCGAGGTCAAGGTGAAAACGCTACAGGGTGGGATGCACGCCGAGGGGCTGAGGTTCGCCCTCGTGGCGAGCCGCTTCAACGACTTCATCACGCGCCGGCTCCTCGAGGGGGCCGAGGAGGCGCTCGTGCGCCACGGCGCCCGCCCCGACGACCTGACGGCGGTGTGGGTGCCGGGCGCGGTGGAGATCCCGGTGGTCGCTAGAACCCTCGCCGCGAGCGGCCGCTACGACGCCGTCGTGACCCTGGGCGCGGTGATCCGCGGCGCGACGGGGCACTACGACGTGGTCTGCAGCATGGTGGCGAGCGGCGTGGCGAGCGCGGCGCTCGAGACGGGCGTACCGGTGATCTTCGGGGTGTTGACGGTCGACACCATCGAGCAGGCGATCGAGCGGGCGGGGACGAAAGCGGGCAACAAGGGCGCCGAGGCGGCCCTGGGGGCGATCGAGATGGCGTCGTTGATGAAGCAGCTCGCTGCGGAGGGCTGAGTTCTGTAGCCCCCTACCAACACGACAAAGCCCCCTGGGGGCGTATACTGCCCCTCAGTGAGCGAGAACGCCAAAACCTACAGCGCCCGCGAGATCGTGCTGTCGCTCTTTCCCGCGACCGACGCGGCGCTCGTCCCGGGGCCTGAGCCCTACCGCTTCGAAGCGACCCCCGAGGGCTTACGGGTGCACCGCGACGGCGCCGAGCTGGTGCTGCTCGCGGCCGTCTCGAGCGCGGGCCGAGCGAGCACGCAGCTCCTCTGTGACCTCTGCCAACGGAGCGCGCCGCGCCCCTACCTGCAGGTCTTTCGCGCCGAGGTGCCCGGCTCCAAGGGGCGGCGTTACCGCTACGTCACCCTCTGCCGCGACACGAGAGGGTGTGAGGCGCGCCGCCGCGGCGAGGACGGGCCCGTCGAGGCGCTCCTTAGCCGCGTGCTGGGGCGCTAGCGTGGCCCTGTCCCTGCGCGATCGGCGCCTCCTCGTCACCGGCGGCGCCCAGGGTATCGGGTTGGCGACGGTCGCGTATCTGCTGCGCTGCGGCGCCCGCGTCGCCGCCGCCGACCGCGACGAGGAGGCGCTGGCGGAGCTTCGCGCGCGTCACCCCGAGGTCTACGCGCAGCGCTCTGACGTCTCGGACGAACCGTCGGTCGCCGCACTCATGGCGGCGGTGAGCGCGCACCTAGGCGGGCTAGACGGTCTGGTGAATAACGCCGGCGTGATGGTGAGCGCCCCCCTCGAAGCGCTCAGCTTGAGCGCGTGGGAGGCGGTGCTCGGCACGAACCTCACGGGTGCCTTTTTGTGCGTGAAACACGCCCTGCCGCACCTTCGGGCGGCCTACGGAGCGACCCGTGGTGGCCCCGAACCGGTGAGCAGCGCCGTCGTCAACGTCGCGTCGACGCGCGCGCTGATGTCCGAACCCGACACCGAAGCCTACGCCGCCTCCAAGGGGGGGCTCGTCGCGCTGACCCACGCGCTCGCCATCTCGCTCGGCCCCGCCGTGCGCGTCAACTGCGTGAGCCCGGGGTGGATCGAGGTGGGCGCGCTTAAAAAGCGCGCCGCGCGCACGCCCCCCGAGCACCGTCCGGAGGACCACGCGCAGCACCCCGTCGGGCGCGTCGGCACGCCCGAGGACGTCGCCGCGGCGGTGGCGTACCTGCTGTCGCCAGAGAGCGGGTTCGTCACCGGCCAGAACCTGGTGGTCGACGGGGGGATGACCCGCAAGATGATCTACGTCTAGCGCGCGTCCTGGCGCCTCCCGAAAGTTGGGCTGGCCGCGGGGACGTTCGGCGCGGTGCGAGGGCCCCCGGTAGCGTATGGAGGCGCGCGTGTGGGGCGCTCGTCGCGCGACCGCGCGCGTACCGAACGGGTGGTATCTGTTGCGGTACCTGTTAGAGTGGGGGCACCGAGGGGGTGTGTCGTGGACCAACGCCAAGAGATCGCAGAAGGGCTCGGTTTCGGGTTTGTCCCCAACCTGTTCGCCGCTGCCGACGCCAACCCGGAGGTGCAGACCGCGCTCTGGCAGGCGTTTCGGCACACCATGCTGCGCGGCGAGCTGCCCCGCACCGTCAAGGAGATGATGGGGGTGATGATCTCCAAAACGGCCGGCAGCCCCTACGCCGCGCTCGTCCACCTCCACGCGCTCACCTTTCAGGGGGTCGAGGCGCCGCTTTTAGAGGCTTTGGAGCGCGGCGAGGTGCCCGCTGGCGTGCCGCGCAAGGTGGCGCTGCTTCTCCGGTTCGCGCAGGAGGCGACCCGTCGGCCGAACGACGCGACCCTCGTCCAAGGGCTTCGTGAGCGTCTCTCCGAAGCCGAGGTTGTCGAGGCGGTCGCGGTCGTGGGGGTGTTTCGCATGATCAACTGCTGGACGGACCTCCTGGCTGTACCCGTCGACGCGCTCTGACCCCAGAGCGGTGCAGGTACAAAGACGGTGCTGACCCCGCCGACCGACTGGGCGCTGCTCTCCAACCGGCTCTTGCTGCTGCAGGAGCTGATGGTGGGACTTAGCAAGCTGCGCGTCGAGGAGGTCTTGCGCCGCGCCGCTGCAGGCGTCGGCTGGGTGTTCGACGGCGCCGCCCTGCGGGTGTTCGAGGTGGGAGAGCTCGAGCCAGCCCCCCTGGTGTCCCGCGGACGGGTCGTGCTCCCCGGTGACGGTGAGGCTTACGTGGCCCTCTTTGCGGGACCGCCGGCGCCCTGTTACCTCGCGTTGACGGGGCTCGCGCTGGGCGAGCCGCGGGAGTTCCGCTTGGCGGCGCTTTTTTGCGAGCACCTGATCGCTGCGCTCGAAGCCGCGGGCTACCGCGAGGCGCTCGAGCGCCAGGCCCATACGGACTGGCTGACGGGGCTCCCCAACCAGCGCTCGTTCGAGGAGCTCGCGCGCGCACCCCAAGGCGCTCTGCTGAGCGAGGTCGGGGCGCTCGGCGTGCTCGAGTGCTGCCACGACGCCTCTGGAGCGCGTGGCGACCTGCTCCTGAGGCGCTTTGCCGAGGCGCTCGCGCGCGCCCTACCGGCGGGCGCACGCGCGTTTCGCACGGGCACCTTTCAGATCACCGTCTTGCTCAGCGCCGCGGCGCCCTCTTGGGACGCGCTCGAGGCCGCTCTAAGGCGCGACGCGTTGGGCATCAAAAGCGGTTGGGCGCACCCTGGCGCGGGCGATGACCTCGCCGCGCTCGTGGCGCGCGCCTCGGCCGCGCTCGAGGCCGCCCCGCCAGCGCCCCCTGCGACGCCGCCGGTCGTCCGCTGCGGCTTCGGCGCGCTCCAAACGCTCTACACCTCGTGGGTGCGGCCCCTTCCCGCACCCGCCTCGCTCGTCATCGACGTGCCGCACGGCTACGCCTTTGACCTCCTCAGCGGCGAGGGGGCGCCCGCACGCCCTGTGCTCGTGCTCACCGAGGGGGCGTCCGAGCCCTACCTGCGCGACCTCGCCGCGCTCTCCCCCGAGGGTCTTATCGCTGGGCGCGTGACCGAAGCGGAGGTCAGGGTCGCGCTCGAGCGCGTCGCGGCTGGTGAGCGTTTCTACCAGGGGCCGACGCTCGGCGACGACGGCCTCTTTCCCCGCGAGCGCGAGGTGTGGCGGCTCGTCGCGCGCGGGCTCTCAAACGCGCAGATCGCCGGCGCTTTGGGGGTCCGCGAGAAGACGGTTGCCAACTACGTCACGAGCCTTCAGGAGAAGCTGCACCTGAGCAGCCGCGTCGCGCTGGCGCTGCGCTACCTCGGCAGGTTAGAGGCCTTGGAGCCCCCTTGAACCCGCGCCACAGTTCGGGAAAGCGTCCCGACGCGCGTTGGAAAAAGCCCCTAACACCGCCCGCTGTCGTTACTCTAGAGTAGCTCAAGAGGCGCCGCCCCAGAGGCTCGGAATCGCACCCCCGGCACTCCGAGCTCTCTGGGGCGCGCCTCGTTGGGGTTTTCACGCCGTCAAGCGCGCACGGGGTGTCACACGGGGTGTCACAACGGCGCGAGGTGTCACAATGGCGCTATGTCACAAGACGACTTTCTCGCGCGCCGCTCCGCGGGGCTGACGGCGGCTCTGGAGGACGCCTTTCGGCTGGGCGACGAGGGCGCGGCGGCCGAGGCGCTCCTAGAGGCCGTTTACCGCCCCCACACCGGTTCGGAGGCGCTGCTGCGGGCGCTCTTGCCGCACCGCGCGGCGCTCCTGCGGCGGCTTGTAACCCTGCACACGCGCGCTACGCCCACGGCAAGAGCCGTCACCGTCAACCGGACCGAAGCCGCCAACCGGCTCTCTCGGTCGCCGGCGACCCCACCCGGTGGGGCCGCGGTGGGGGCGCCGTGACGGGGTGGGCCTCGAGGCGGGCGCAGGCGATGCCTAGAAGCGTCTTCGCGACGATGGACGCCGCCAAGGCGCGGGCGCGCGCCAAGGGGCTTGAACTCATCGACCTCTCCATCGGTTCGTCCGACCTCGCCCCGCCCGCGGTGGCCCTGGAGGCGCTGCGCCGCGCGACCTATGACCCCGAGACCTACGGCTACTGCCTCTTTTCGGGGACCGCGCCGCTGCGGCGCGCGGTCGCGGCGTGGTTCGGGGCGCGTTACGGCGTCTCTCTCGATGCCGACGAGCAGGTGCTCCCGCTGATTGGCTCGCAGGAGGGGTTCGCCAACCTGCTTTTGGCCACGACCGACCCCGGCGACCTCATCTTGCTCCCCGACCCCGGTTACCCGTCGTACTACGGGGCGGTGGCGCTCGCGGGGCTCGAGATGCACGCTGTCCCGCTCGAGGCCGAGAACGGTTTTTTGCCCGAGCTCGGGGCGATCCCCGAGCGGGTCGCGCGCCGCGCCAAGGTGCTCGTCCTCTCGTACCCGAACAACCCGACCGCCGCCGTGGCGACGCCCGAGCTGATGCGCGAGGCTGTGGCCTTCTGCCGAGAGCACCGCATCCTGCTCGTCCACGACTTTCCCTACGTGGACACCGTGTACGGCGACTACCGCGCCCCCTCGGTGCTCGCGCAACCCGGGGGGTTGGAGACGGCCGTCGAGCTCTACAGCTGCTCGAAAAGCTTTCACATGGGCGGGTTCCGTATCGGTTGGGCGGCGGGGAACGCGGCGGCGATCGCGGCGCTCGCGCGGGTCAAGGGGGCGGTGGACTTTAACCAGTACCGCGGCATCCAGGCGATGGCGGTGGCCGCTCTGGAGGCGGGCGCCGAGGTGACGCGGGAGGCCGCGCGCGTCTTTGAAGCTCGGCGCGACGCGCTCGTGGGGGCGCTGCGGCGAGCGGGTTGGGAGGTTCCCACGCCCCAGGCCAGCATGTACGTCTGGGCGCCCCTACCAAAGGGCACCGATTCGTTCGCCTTCGCCGTCGCAGCAGCCGAGCAGACGGGCGTCTGCGTGGCGCCGGGGCGGGCGTTCGGTGAGCGCGGCGAGGGCTACGTGCGCTTCGCGCTGGTGCGCGACGCGGCGGTGTTGGCGCGCGCCGCCGCGCGCCTCGCGACGTTTTTGGAGGAGCGTGGCTGAGAACCCTCGGTGAGCTGGCACAACCGCGCGGCCAAGCGTCTACCCCGAAGCGCGGACGCGCCGGCTCACCGTCAAAAGCCCCCAGAGGTTGACCGCGAAGTGCGCCAAGAGGCTCGTCCAGAGGCTCCCCGTGACGAGCACCGCGTAGCCGAAGGCGGCGCCGGCGACGAAGGTGTAGAGCGGGTAGCTCCAGCCCCGCTTGGGCATCGGGTGGAGGAGGCCAAACACCAAAGCCTGCCCCCAGACCCCCAACACGGGGAGCAGCGCGCCGCGGAAAAAGAGCTCCTCGGCGGTGGCGGTCAGGGTGGCGAGCGCGAGGGCCTCGAGCCGCGAGAACCCGTAAGACGCGAGCGCGCGCTCGAGGAGCGCGCTGGCGAAGCGAAACGACGGCAGCGTTCGCTCCAAAAGCCACGCCGCGCCCAGCAAGAGGAGTGTGAGGAGGGTGGCGGTGAGGAGGATGGCGCCGGGTCCCGCGCGCGCGGGGAGTTCAAAGGGCCTCAACAGGAGCCACACCGCCCCGACGAGGCCGGTGAGCGCGCTCGGGACGAAGGGCAGGTAGCGGCGCATGGAGGGCATCATACCCGTGACGTTCGGGTGGGGGAGACGCCGGCGGTGAAGGTGGGGACGAGGGCGCGGCGGGGTGGGTTAGGGGGCCGCCACCCACCTCCCCACACCCGCCTCCTGCGCCCGCCTCAGCACCCGCCGCGCCGCGACGAGGTCCATCCACGGCGCCCCAACCCCGTCGTAGACCGTCACCTGCTCCGGGTGCTCGCGCCCCGGTCGTCGCCCCGAAAGTACCTCGCCGAGTTCGGCGTGGACCGCCGCCGGGCCGAGCCCCGCGCCGCCGACCCCGCCCCGCTCGACCGCTAGGGTGCGGTCGTCGCAGATAACGCGGCTCTCGCGTAGCAGCGCGGCGGCGAGCTCGCACCGCGGCCCCTCGCCCGTACCGAGCGTCATCAGGTGCGCCCCCGGCGCGACCATCCCGGGGTACAAAAAGGGCTCACGCGAACCGGTCGCGCAGACCACGATCTCGGCCTCCAAGACCGCTTCGGCGAGCGAGTCGGTCGGCACGAGCGCGGCGTCTATCCCCTCGGCGAGGCGCCGCACGAAAGGGCCGCTTCTAAGCGGTGTGGGATCGAACACCGTCACCGTCCGGACGCGCCGCACGAGCGGCAGGAGGCGGAGCACCCACGCCTCCAAGGTCCCCGTCCCGACGAGCGCCACGCGCGCAGCGTCGGGTTCGCTGAGAAGGGCCGCGGCGAGGGCGGCAGCGGCAGCGGTGCGCGCCGCGCGCAAGGGGGAGGCGCCCATGACGGCTCTCGGGACGCCCGTGGCGGGGTCGTGGAGCACGAGGGTGTCTCTCTCGTCGCTCGAGGGGTCCGGCGCGAGGCTCACCCGATGGGCGGGGGGCGTGGCAGTGGGGTGCTGCGTCTGCGGGGTGGCCCCGAAAGCCGCGCGCAGGTCGGCGAGGAGCGCAGCGAGCGCGTCGGTGGGTTCGAGGAGCGCCCGAACCTCGTGGCGGGTCAGCAGCAGCGTCGACACCTCTTCAGTGTACGCGGTCGGTGGCGGTGCGCTCGGCGTGTCGCGCCCCGTGGCAGCGGTCCCTCGGTACGCGAGCCCAGCTTCTTCGGCGACCGCGTTGGGTAGAGTGCTGGGATGAACGAGCTTGCGCTGGGGGAGACGGTATGAGTCAAGACGGTGCGGCAAAGGCGCCGCGCGACCGGGTCCAGGACACCAGAGGCTTTGTCGCGCGGGCGCTTATCGTTATCGGCCTCACCACGCTCACGGTGCTCCTGCTCTTGGGGGCGTGGCGGGTGCAGTCGGTGGTCTTTCTGCTCTTTTTGGGCATTCTGCTGGCGGTTTTCTGGCGCGGCCTCGCGCGCCCGCTCGCGCGCTCGACGCCGCTCCCCATGACCTGGGCGGTCGGGGTGGTGATCGTGTCGCTGACGGTTCTCGTGGGGCTCCTCGGGTGGTTTTTCGCGCCCCCCCTGGTGACGCAGCTGCAGCTGCTCGCGGCCGCCGTACCCGAAGCCTTGGAGGAGCTCGAGCGGACGCTCACCACCACGCCGCTCGGCCGCGCTCTGCGCCGAGAGATGCCCGACATGACCGACCAGGAGACCGTCATGGACCTTCTCCTCCCGCGCCTGACTGACTTCGCTGGGCAGTTCGTGGTGCAGCTCTTCGGTACCTTCGCCGCGACCGCCGGGGTGGTGACCAACCTCGTCTTTCTCTTTTTCACGGCGCTCTTTTTCGCCCTGCACCCCGACTTCTACCGGGGTGGGGTGGTCGCGCTCTTCCCCAAAGCGCGGCGCGCGCGCCTCGACGAGGTGCTGCGCGCAGCGGGCGAGACGCTCTGGTTCTGGCTCCTGGGGCGCTTTGTGGCGATGGTCGCCGTTGGGCTGATGGTGACGCTCGGCCTCTGGGCGCTCGACATGCCGCTCGCGCTGCTTTTGGGGTTTTTGGCCTTTTTGCTCGACTTTATCCCCTACGTCGGCCCCTTTGCCGCCTCGGTGCCGGCGCTGCTGCTCGCCTTTACGGTCGGGCCCTGGACGTTTGTCTGGGTCGCGCTCCTATACACCGCGGTGCAGCAGATCGAGAGCTACCTGGTGACGCCGGTGGTGCAGCAGCGCGCCGTCGAGCTCCCACCGATCCTGACGCTGATCGCCATCTTCGGCTTCGGCGGACTTTTCGGCCTCTGGGGGCTTTTGGTGTCGACCCCGCTCATGGCGGTGCTCTTGGTCTTTGTCCGCAAGCTCTACCTCGAGGACGTCCTCGGCGACGCGCCCGGCGAGGACGCTACCCCGCCCCGGCGCCCCATCCTCGTGCGGCGGCGTAACGCTTAAGGGCGGCTGCCGCCTCCTCGGGGGTGCTGACGTCGCCGACCGCTTCGGCCTCCCGGACGAAACGCACCGCCTCGCCGACGCGCGGTCCCGGCGGCAGCTCGAGAAGGCGCATCACGGCGCGCCCATCGAGCAAGGGCGCTTTCGGGGGGGGCTCGGCGAGGATCTCGAGCACCTTTGAGAGCGCGATCCGGTAGCTCCGGCGGTTGGCCTCGCTCGCCAGCGGCCCCCGCGCCGCCTCGCGGTCGGCGATCATCAGCTTTAAAAGGTCGGGCAACAGGGCGCGGCGGCGGTGGACGAAGCGCCGCGCCTCGCGCGCCGTTTTGGGGATGGGCAGCATGTGGCGGCGCACGAGGGCGCTCGCGCGCTCGACCGTGGCGCTCGGCAAACGCAGGCGCTTCAACACGTCCTTGGTCATCTCAGCACCCAGCGTGTCGTGACCGTAGAAGTGGAAACGCCCCGACGGGCCGTAGCGTTTGGTGTCCGGTTTGCCGACGTCGTGTAGGAGCGTCGCCCAGCGCAGCGCGAGGTCGGCTTCGGGAAAGCCCTGCGTAAGCTGGTTGAGGGCCTCGAGCGAGTGCGCCAAGACGTCGAGGTGGTGAAACCCGCCCTGGGCGACGCCCGCGGCGCGCTCGAGCTCGGGCAGGTAGGCGCGCAGCAGCCCGAGGCGGTGTAAAAGCGCCGCCCCCGGTCCGGCGCGCTCGCTGAGCAGCAGGCGCGAGAGTTCGACCCCGACGCGCTCCGCGGCGGGGGGCGGGACCTCGCCGCGGGCCACGGCGCCGCTATGCTCGCCGATGGCGGCGGCCGTCTCGGCCTCTAGGTCAAACCCCAGCTCGGCGGCGAGCCGCGCCCCGCGCAGCCCGCGCAGCGGGTCGGCCCAAAGGTTGGCGGCATCGACCATCCGCAACCGTTTGGCGCGCAGGTCGCCGCGACCGCCGGTGGGGTCGACGAGCGCCCCCGAAAGGTCGGCGGCGAGCGCGTTGGCGCAAAAGTCGCGCGCGCGTAAGTTCGCCTCCAGGTCGGTGCCGAGGGGGGCGTAGTCGCGCGTCACCCCGCCAGCAGCGACCCGCCAGTGACCGCGGGTGGCGTCGAGGGCGAAAGCGCGCGTACCGAGCGCGGCCGCCGCCGCCGCCGCCGCTTCCTCCGGGTCCGGTACGAGCCAGTCGAGGTCGCGCACCGCGCGCCCCAAGAGGGTGTCGCGCACCGCGCCGCCGACCAGGAAACCGGCGCGCGGCAGCGGCGTAAACTGACCCATGTCGAGCACGGCCATGTCGCGCGCGGTTCGCCGCCTGAACCAACCCATGCGGGTGATTATATGACCCCGCGTGTGCCTTTCACGTTCTCGGGGGGGGTGCCGTGAGCCTTTCGGGGAGCAAGCCGCGCTCGGTGGGGCTGACCGGCAACATCGGGTCGGGTAAAAGCGCCGTGGCGCGCCTTCTGCAGGCTCGGGGCGCCGCGGTGATCGACGCCGACGCCTTGGCACGCGACGCGACCCGCGACCCGGCGGTGCTCGCGCGCATCGCCGCGGCGTTCGGGCCCGACCTCGTCGTGGACGGGGCACTAGACCGGGCGGCGCTCGCCGCGCGGGTGTTTCGCGACCCGGCGGCGCGCTCGGTCCTCAACGGCCTCGTTCACCCTTGGGTGCAGCGCGAGCGGGAGCGCCGGGTCGCCGCGCTCTTGGCGCAGCCGGAGCCGCCGCGGGTGATCGTCCACGACATCCCGCTGCTTTTCGAGGTGGGGCTCGAAGGCGCTTTTGACACCGTCGTCGTGGTCGACGCCCCCCTCGAGCTGCGCGTCAGGCGCGTCGCCGCCCGCAGCGGCCTCAGCGAAGAGGAGGTGCGCGCGCGCGACGCCGCGCAGCTGCCGCTCGCCGAAAAGGTGCGGCGCGCGGATGTGGTGATCGACAATAGCGGCGACCGCGGGGCGCTCGAGCGGCAGGTCGAGGCGCTGTGGCAGGTGCTGGTCGCGCCCTGACAAACATCGGTGGATCACCCCCGAGCGGCGCCCGTTAGGTGTCGCTCGGGGGTTACGGGCCCTGGGTCGCTACTGCCGCCACCGCACCTCGGCTTCGCTAAAGGAGCGGATGGTGCCCTCCGCGCGCTCGCTGTAGCCGGTGCTCGGCCCCAAACGCTCGGCGACAAAGGCGAAAAACGCCTCTAGCGCCTCGCTCGCCTCGTCGACGGCGTCAAAGTCGAGCGTGCCGGCGCCGCCCATGCCCGCGGCGAGCTGCAGTTGGTTGCTGAGCTGCGCGGCTAGGCCCTCGAAGGTGCGCCGTCCGTCGGCGTAGGAGACGGCGGTCGCCCCCTCCGGGACGTCGCCGAGAAGCTCGCTGAGGGGCACCCCCGCGCCCTCGGATTGCGCGGCGAGCGCCCTCTGCATGGCGTCTTCGGAGGTCGCGACGATCGCGTAGCCGCCCGCTACCGCGTAGAGCAGGGTGATGCCGTCGGCGATTTCGTAGCGCGTGACCGTGACCCCCGCGATCTCTTCGGTCTGCGCCTCGCTCGTCCCGACGCCCTGCGGGTTGCTGAAGGCCGCCAGGGTCTGCGAGAGATTGGTGAGGAGCGTGCCCAGGCCGCGTTCGGCGGCGTTCTCGTTGGTCGCCTCGAGCAAGTAGACGCTCTCCCCGAGGAGGTTGTTGCTGGGCACCCCCGGTTGGATCACCTCACCGAAACCGGTGCTCATCGTGACGATTTGCCGCCCCGTCCAGTTGAAGACGGTGTCGCGGAGGTTGACGCCGACGATGGAGAGGAGCAGGCTGTCGAGGTCGCCGCCGAGTTCGGGGACGCTGAGCGCGAGCGCGTTGAGGTAGTCGTACCACCCGCTGAGGTCGCGCGCGCTCACGCTGGCGCTCAGCGCCTCTGGCGGCACCAAGACGTCCGTTTGGGCCGGTGTGTCGTCGCTTAAAAGGGCGTAGAGCTGCGCGTCGCCCCCCGCTTCGTCGAGCACCTGCACGCTCTGCGTTTCGAGCGCCGCCTCCGTTAGCCGTGCGACGCCGCCGACGCGCCCGGCGGTCGCGAGCGCCTCGCTAAGGCGCGTAGCGAGGCGGTCGAAGCCGAGCCCTTGGCTGTAGGGGCCGACCGCTTCGGCGATGCGGGCGTAGTCGAGGTAGCCGTAAAAGGTCCCCGCCTCGAGCGTCCCGAGGGTGCTCTCAAACCCCGCGCTGGCGGCGAAGTTCGGTTCGTCGGCGCCGCTCAGGCGGCGCAGCACCCCGCGCAGCTCGTCGGGGTTGGTGGCGAGCGCGAGCACGTCGTCGGCGAGCGCGTAGGCGAGGACCGGTACCGGGCCGTCGGTGCCCAGCGTGACCTGCGAAAAGGTGTAGCCGCTCTCCTCGAAGGTCTGCACCTCGGCCCCGTTACCGAGCTCGGGGTCGTCGAGAAGCGCGCGCACCTCCTCGGCGCCCTCGGGGGTGAGCCGCGTCAGCAGCACGGCGGCGGGTACGGGGTTGTACGGCGTCGCGGAGAGGCCGATCCACGCCTCTTGCCCGAAGACGTCGAGGGTCGCGAGCGCGCGCAGCCGCTTTTCGGCCTCGTCGAGGTCGGCCTCACCGAAGTCGGCGGAACCCGTCACCTCCCCCCCCGTCATGGCCCCGCCCGTCATGTCGTTAAGGGCCGCCTCACCGCTCGCGCCGAGGGCCACGAGGGCGTCGGCGACGCCTAGGCGCTCAAACGCCGCGCCGAAGTCCTCGAGGTACGCCGAGGCGCCCGCTAGGTCGCGCATCCCGAGGGCGAAAAACGTTTCGGCGGGCAACAGGTCGTCGAGCGCTTGGGCGCTCGCAGCGCCGCCGAAAGCCAGCGCGAACGCCGTTAGGGGGTGGGTCAAACGTCTGCCGAGCGCCATAGAGCCTCCTCGTCTAAACTCCTTAGGTATCTTACAGGCGCGGTGGCTGAGAAATGCTGCACACGCGCGGCGCGAGAGGATCGCGGCGCGTCACAGCGACCTCGGAGGCGACGCGCGGCGTAGGGTGACACGCGAAAGGGCCGGCTCGAGCCGGCCCCCGGAGGGTGCGTGCGCGCTACGGTGCGAGGAGCTTGCGCGCCGTGTCGGCGATGTTGCGGGCGTTAAAGCCGAGCTTGTCCATCACCTCGTCGCCGTCGGCGGACTCGCCGAAACGGTCCAAACCGACCGTGGCGCCATCCAAGCCGACGTACTTGTACCAGCCCAAGGTCGCTCCGGCCTCGACCGAGACGCGCGCGCGGACCGCTTTGGGGAGCACCGACTCGCGGTAGGCCTCGTCTTGCGCCTCGAACAGCTCGAACGACGGAAGGCTGACGACGCGCACCTTGGTGCCTTCTTCCTCCAAAAGCGCCTTGGCCTCTAGGCACTTGTGCACCTCCGAACCGGTGCCGATCAGGATCACGTCCGGCGTCCCCTCACAGTCAGCGAGGACGTACCCACCGCGTTTGACGCTCCCCTTGGGGACGTCGAGGTGCGGCACGTCCTGGCGCGTCAGCGCCAGAGCCACGGGGGACTTGTGGGTCACAGCGAGCGCCCACGCCTGGGCGGTCTCGTTGGCGTCGGCGGGTCGGATCACGGTGAGCTTCGGAATCGCCCGCAGCGCCGTGAGCTGCGACACCGGTTGGTGGGTCGGCCCGTCGCCGCCTAGCCCGATGCTGTCGTGGGTAAAGACGTAGATGACGGGCTGGTCCATGAGCGCCGCGAGGCGCAGGCTGGGGCGCAGGTAGTCCGAAAAGATGAGAAAGGTCGCGACGTAGGGTTTGAGGCCGCCGTGGAGTGAAAGCCCGTTGGCGATCGCCGCCATGCCGTGCTCGCGGACGCCGAAGTGGATGTTGCGGCCCGTGTAGTCGTCTTTGGAGATAAAGGGGATCCCCTCTAGGGTGGTGTTGTTCGATTCGGCGAGGTCGGCCGAGCCGCCGATGAGCTGTGGCAGCTCTTTAGCCAGCAGGTTAAGCACCTTCCCCGAGCTCTTGCGCGTCGCCATCTTTTCACCGACCGGAAAACGCGGCAAGAGCTCCTCGAAGTCGCGCTCGGCCTCGCCTTGCAGCGCCGTTTCAAACCGTTTGGCGAGTTCGGGGTGCGCCGCTTTGTAGCGCCCAAAGAGCTCGCGCCACTCGGCCTCGAGCTGCGCCCCACGGGGGACCGCTTGGCGGTAGTGCGCCAACACGTCCTCGGGTACGGTAAAAGCGGGCCAGTCGATGCCGAGCGCCTCCTTGGCGGCTCTGGCCTCCTCGTCGCCCAAGGGTGAGCCGTGCGCTTTGGGGGTGCCCTGGCGGTTGGGGGCGCCGTAGCCGATAACCGTGCGCACCGCGATCAGGCTGGGGCGGTTTGTCTCGCTTTGCGCGGCGCGAATGGCCGCCTCCAAAGCCTCGAGGTCGTTGCCGTCCGCGACGCGCTGGGTGTGCCAGCCGTAGGCGTCGTAGCGTCCCAGCACGTCCTCGGTAAAAGCGATGTCGGTCTTTCCGTCAATGGTGATCTGGTTGTCGTCGTATAAGACGATGAGTTTGCCTAGACCCCAGTGACCGGCCAGCGAGGAGGCTTCGGCGGAGACCCCCTCCATGAGGTCGCCGTCCGAGGCGATCACATAGGTGTAGTGGTCGATGATGTTAAACCCGGGGCGGTTATAGGTCGCGCCCAGGTGCGCTTCGGCGAGCGCTACCCCGACGGCCGTGCTGATCCCCTGCCCCAGCGGCCCCGTGGTGATCTCGACGCCGGGGGTGACGAAGTGCTCGGGGTGCCCCGGCGTCTTGCTCTTCCACTGCCGGTAGCGTTTAAGCTCCTCCATCGGCAGGTCGTACCCGACTAGGTGCAGGAGGCTGTACTGGAGCATCGAGCCGTGCCCGGCCGACTGGATGTAGACGTCGCGGTTGACCCAGCGGTCGTTGGCGGGGTTGAACTTGAGAAACTTGGTGAAAAGAAGGTACCCCATCGGCGCGGCGCCCATCGGCATCCCGGGGTGACCGGAGCCGGCCGCTTGGGTCGCGTCGATGGTGAGCGCCCGAATGGCGTTGATCGCGCGGACTTCGAGCGACTGTTTGGTAGTGGTCTGTGACACAACGGCCTCCTTTAACCCGTCCCACTTTAAACCGCCCGCGCAGGGCCCATACTGAAGTGGGTTGCATTCGCCCGCATCGCGAACCCCGCTGCCCCCTAAAAGGGCGCTTGCGCCCGCCTTTTGGCGATGCCCTCTCGGATGGTTTTGGCGATCTCCCAGTGGTAGCGCTCGAGCTCCGTCTCGACCCGCAGCTTGGGCACGGGGGTCGGGCGCTTGTCGGGGCCTAGGGCCACGAAGTTCATGTGCCCGACCGTGCAAAGACGCCTTTCGCCGGTGCTGGGGTTTTCGCCGAAGACCTCGCAGCGCACGATCATGCTGGTGCGGCCGGCGTAGGCGACGCGGCTGCGGAGCTCGATGATCTCGCCTAAAAAGATGGGCGCGCGAAAGTCCACGGGTTCGCTCGAGGCCGTCACCGCAGGGAGGCGCGAAAAACGCCAGCAGGCGATCGAGGCGTTGACGTCCATGAGTTCGAGCACGCGCCCCCCGAAAAGCGTGCCCAAAGGGTTGACGTGGTTGGGGAACACCGTGTCGAAGGTGGTGATCCATTCGGAGATGCGCGTCTGCTCTTTGGCCGAAGCGGTGCCCGTCGCAAAGTCGCCCATAGGGCCTAGTATAGGCAGCGAGGCGCCGACCGCGTCCCTCGCTGCCTCAACGCAGCGGGGCTGGCTGCCAGCGCTGCGGGCTAGAGCGCGCTACACTGCCCCTCTTTGCTGCCGCTGACGACGTTGCCCGTGCCCGTGGGGGCGGGGTCGTTGCCCTGGCACTGGAGGTTGCCGTTTACGGTGTTGTCCGTCAAGGTGGCGCCGCCGCTGTTTTGAAACACCTGGAGGTCGCCGTCGACGGTGTTGCCGGTGACGTTGAGCGCTCCGCTGTGGTCTTCAAGCTGGAGGTTGCCCCCGACGCTGTTGCCCTCCAAGGTGACGCCGCTCCCCCCCTCGAGCTGGATGTCGCCGCCGACTTGCGACCCAAAGACGTTCACCTGAGCTGCCCCTTGCCCCTGGAGGTTGCCGTCGACGTCGACGTTGCTCGCGATCAGGCTGGAACCGCTCGCGAGGAGGAGGTTGCCCTCGACCGTGGTGCCGGTGAGCGTGCAGGTCTGCCCGCTAGGCACCTCGAAGTTGTCGCCGATGACCTCGCCCGTAAAGCTGCAGTCGCCGTCCCCGTGGCCGTTGCCCGGCGGGGAGCCGGGTGGGGGGGCGGGAGGGGTACCGTGGGTCGGCGGTTGCGGGGGTTCGGGGGTCGGGCCGCCCGTGCCCTGTGGTCCGCACGCGACGAGGGTGAGTAGAAGTAGCGCCAGGCCAAACCGTCTCATGACACGCCTCCTTGAACAAAGCTCCGTGGCCCTAAGCCTACGCGGGTTACCCCCGAGCGTTGGCGTGGCGGATGACAGACCGAACGGCAAACGACGGCGAGGGGCTAAGCGGCCAGTTCATCACGCTTGGAGGGCCGTGACGGCGCACACCCGCAGCCACGCACCCGCAAGCGCACACCCGTGGTGGCGTCCGGTATACTGCCGGCGTTGCTCTATAGAGTTTGGAGGAGATGATGACCCAGACGCTCACCCCCCCCCTGATCGACGCCCTCGTCCCGGTGCGCCGCGCGGCGCTGCGCGTGCCCCTGCAGCTCGCTCTCGGCGTGCTCCTGATGGCGCTTCTCGCGCAAGTTCGTCTCGAGATCGGCCCCGTGCCCATCACCGGCCAGACGCTCGGCGTCTTGCTCCTCGGGGCGGCCTACGGTCTGCGGCTAGGCGCCCTTACGATGCTCCTCTACCTGCTCGCCGGTGGTTTTGGCGTCGGCGTCTTTGCGGGGGGCGGCAGCGGTTGGTCGCACTTTAGCGGCACCACGGCGGGGTATCTGCTCGCTTTTCCCGTCGCCGCGGCGGTTGTCGGCTACCTCGCGCAGCGCGGCCTAGACCGCCGCGTGTCGAGCGCCGCCCTGGCGATGGCGTTGGGCAACCTGCTCATCTACCTGCCGGGGCTGTGGTGGCTCAGCACCTTCGCCGAGCGCTACGCCCCCGCGGGGACCTCGGCGCTCGCTTGGACGCTCTCGGTGGGGCTCTACCCCTTTATCGCGGGCGACCTCATCAAGCTCGCCTTGGCGGCGGCGCTGTTGCCGCTGGCGTGGCGCCTCCTCGGCTACCGGCGTTAGAGCCCCCGTCGCGAGAGCGGCGCGCCCGCGTGGGCGCGCCGCTCGTTGTTTGGGGTTTGGGGGGCGCAACGCGAAAGGCGCCTACTCGCCCGCGATGCTGCGCAGGAGCTCGAGGTCGATGAGCGCGATCTTGCCGTAACCCGCCTGGATCGCACCTTGGCGGGCGAGCTCGCCGACGACCTTGGTCACGGTTTCACGGACCGACCCGACGGCGGCGGCGAGGTCGTCGTGGGTGATGTGCACGATGCGCTCGCCCTTGGGGCCGCTGGTGGCCAGAGCGCTGTCTTGTAGGTCCAGGAGCTCGGCGGCGATGCGCGCTTTGAGCCGTTTTCCCGAGAGCCTGTAGAGCGACCGGTAAAGGCGTTCAATCGCCTCGACGAGGTGATTGGTGAGGTCGAGGTTCTCCTCGGGGCTCAAGGTGGCGGGGCTCGTGACCTCGACGCTGCTCGGTGTGACCGCCTCCGCGAAGTAGCGGCGCGGCAAGCCGACGAGCGACTCCTCACCGTAGTAGCCACCCGGTTTGACGTAGCGCAGCGTTAGACCGTTGCCCTCATCGTCGACCGTGTGGATGCGAATGAGGCCGTCTTGAACGCGGTAGAGGCTGTCGGGGGCGCCGGGGAAGAGGGTGACTTCACCCGCTTCGTAAGTCACCACGTCGGTGAAGTTGCCCTTTGCGTCGGGGGCGTTGGACACGGTCTGAGAAGGGCGTCTGCCGCTCACGGGGTCCCCTCCTTTCCGCCGGTAGGTGTACTGGGGAACGTCTCAGACATGCTTAACACAAACTATACGGGAGCCTCGCGGGGCAGATAAACGCGTACGTTACGAAAATCACAGGGCGCGCCACAAACCGCTTCGGGCACGCTCGCTGACCCTCCAGCCGCGCGCTGCGCGCCTTTGGCGGTGCGCCCTTCGGGGGGTGAAAGCGCCGGACGGGGCGCCTAGAGGGGTTAGACGTTAAAGAGAAAGTGCATCACGTCGCCGTCGCGCACCACGTACTCTTTGCCTTCGGTGCGCACCCAACCCTTGCTCTTGGCCGCGGCCAGGCTCCCCGCTTCGACGAGCTTGTCCCAAGCGATGACCTCGGCGCGGATAAAGCCGCGTTCGAAGTCGGTGTGGATCTCGCCGGCGGCTTGGGGCGCTCTGCTCCCTTTGGGGACGGTCCAGGCGCGCACCTCTTTTTCGCCCGCGGTCAAAAAGGTGAGCAGCCCCAGGACCTCGTAACCGCTCCGGACGAGACGGTTGAGGCCGGGTTCGCTCAGCCCGTAGCTCTGCAAAAACTCGGCGGCCTCGGCGTCGTCGAGCTCGCTGAGTTCACCCTCGAGCTGCGCGGAGATGACAACGGCCTGCGCCCCCTGCGCGCTAGCGTGTTGCGCGACGGCCTCGGAGAGGGCGTTGCCGCTCGCGGCGTCGGCTTCGGCGACGTTGCAGACGTAGATGACGGGTTTGGCGGTGAGCAAGTTGAAGTCTTTGGGGACCGTAAGGCCGCTTAGACGCGCCGGTACGCCCTCTGCGAGCTTGGTGATCAGGGCGCGCGTGAGCTCGAGCGTCTCGGCGTCCTCTTGGCTCCCCTTGGCGCTGCGCCGCAGCCGCTCAGCGCGCTTTTCAAGGCTCGCGAGGTCGGCCAGCGCCAGCTCGGTCTCGATCGTCTCGATGTCGCTCAAGGGGTCCACGGCGCCCGCGACGTGCACCACGTTGGGGTCGTCGAAGCAGCGGACGACGTGGGCGATCGCCGAGACCTCACGGATGTTGGCGAGAAACTGGTTGCCCAACCCCTCCCCCTGGCTCGCCCCCTTGACGAGGCCCGCGATGTCGACGAACTCGACCGTCGTCGGCACCACGGGGGGGACGCGCTCGCCTTTGGTGTAGAGGTCGCGCAAGGCCGCGAGGCGTTCGTCGGGTACGGCGACGACGCCGACGTTTTTGTCGATGGTAGCAAACGGGTAGTTGGCGGCCAAGGCGCCCGCTTTGGTGATGGCGTTAAAGAGCGTCGACTTGCCGACGTTGGGCAACCCGACGATACCGATTCCTAGCATGAAACTCCTTTAGGGGCCGCGCCCCTTGCCGCTAGGGACGTGAGCGACGAGAGGCCGGCTTGCGTGGGCTCGGCGCAGCTAGCCGAGCGCATCCTTAACAGGATACCGGCTCTTAGACCTGCGGCGCCAACGCCGCGCAAGCGGCTGTGGCAGCGGCGTAACGTGACCAAACGCACCTTTAGCGGGGGGGAGCTCTGTTAGAGTCTGCCTCACACGCGCGTCGTGTCCTCGGTTCGGAGCGCCTGCTCGTTACGCCAGCACCACCTTGTCGGTGCAAGAAAGCAACTGGTGCAAGAAAGCAGGCCGAGGCGTTGCCCAATCGGCCCCGAACCGTTGCACCTTACAACAATGGGAGTCAGCATGTACCCGACAACGTAGGCTTAGAGGCGCAACCCCTAAAAGCAGGTGTGCTCGCTGCACGCTCGTATCTTCCGCGACGAGACGCTGAGGGCGCTGACGCCTCGGTGGTGTCGGGCCTTGTCGGCGTGATGGAGGCTTTTATGCACGACCGCAACCGCCGCTGGCGCGCCGCTACGCCGCTAGCCTATCTCGCGCTCTACGCGCTGTCGTTTGTCGGCGTCACGCGCGCCGAACCGCAGCTCTGGGGGGTCCCCTGGTGGTACCTCTGGGCGAGCGCGTGCGTGCTCGCCCTTGTACCGCTCAACCTCTTTGTCGTGCGGCGCCTCTGGCCGCCGGAGCCGCGCGATGACTGACGCGGCGTTGCAGCTCACGGTCCTCGGCCTCTACCTGCTGGTGTTGGTGGGCATCGGCGCCTACACCTTTGGGCGGAGCGGCCGGGACCCGGTGAGCTACTTTTTAGCCAGCCGCGGGCTCGGCACGCTCGTGTTGGTCTTTACCCTGCTCGCTACGCTGATGAGCGCCTTTACCTTTTTGGGCGTTCCGGCCGACGCCTACACGCACGGGCTCGGCATCTTTTTGGGGGTCGGCGTTACCGACGCGTTTCTCTCGGCGCTCTTTCTGGCTTTCGGCTACCGCTTGTGGCGCGCCGGGAAGCGCTTCGACTTCGTAACCCCCTCGGAGTTTTTCAGCCACCGCTTTCAGAGCCCCTTTTTGGGTCTGCTCTACGCGCTCTGCGCGCTGGGGTTTACCGCGCCCTACATCAGCATTCAGATTATCGGCGGGGGGCGCGCGCTCGAGGTTTTAACCGGCGGCGCGGTCGCCTACTTGCCCGCGGCGGTCATCATGGCGCTCATTATCACGCTCTACGTGCTCGTCGGCGGGATGCGGGCGGTCGCCTGGACGGACACCCTACAAGGCCTCATCATGCTCGCGGGGATGGGGCTCGCCTTCGTGCTGATCGCGCTAAACGCTCCTGGTGAGACCGCGGCGCTGGAGCCGTGGCTGCGCCTCCCCGGGCCGACGGGGCGTTGGAGCGCGCGGGGGCTTGTCGGCTATCAGCTGCTCATCTTTATGGCGGTGCCGCTCTTTCCCCAGATCTTTCAGCGCTTTTTCGCCGCCAAAAACGCCGACGTGTTTAAAAAGATGATGGTCGTGTGGCCCCCCTTGGTCTTAGCGCTGTTTTTCCCGGCGGCGCTTATCGGCGTGTGGGGGCGCGCAGTGTTCCCGGCGCTCGAGCAAGCCGACCAGGTGATGCCGCTGATGCTCAGCACCTTTTTGCCACCGGTGGCGGCGGCGGTGGTGTTAACGGCGGCGATCGCCGCGCTTATGTCGACGGCGGATTCGCAGCTTCTCACCTCGAGCGCGCTCGTCACCCGCGACCTCTACGCCCGTCTGTTGCGCCGCGACCTAACCCCTGATCGGGAGGCCTACGTCGGCCGCGTGACGGTCGTGGTCCTCGCCGTGGCGTCGTTTGCTATCGCGGTCAACCCCCCGGGGGTCATCGTCGAGATCGCGACCTGGAGCTTTCAGGGGAGCGCGATGTTTTTCCCGCTCCTCGTCGCGGGGCTTTACTGGCCGCGCTGCACGACGGCGGGCGCGGTGGCCGGTACGGTGGTCTCCGTGGGGCTCACCCTCGGGTGGCTCACGGGGCTGCTGCCGCTCGCCTGGACCTTCGGGTGGATCCCCGTGGTGCCCGCGGTGGTGCTCGGCGGGGCGGTGCTCGTCGCCGTCAGCCTGCTCACGCAGCCCAACCTCAAGCGTTCGGCGGCCTACGCCGAGCTCTGGGGGGGGCGCTGAGGTGCCGGGCGCAAGCCCCACACGTGATATTCTCCAGCCATGACATGGGGTGCCGTAGGGCAGACGCGGATTGGGCTCCTGGGTGCGGGAACGGTAGGGGGCGCGCTATGCGAGCTCATCGCGGCGCGCCGACTGGGCGTGCAGGTTGCGCACGTGCTGGTGCGCGATCCCGACAAACCGCGCGCAGCGGGCGTTCCGACCGCCGCTCTAACCACCGACCCCGAGGAGGTGCTCGCGGGGAGCGAGGTGATCGTCGAGCTCATGGGGGGTACGGGGCTCGCCGGCGACCTGATGCTGCGGGCGCTCGCGGCGGGCAAGCGGGTGGTGACGGCCAACAAGGCGGTGCTCGCCGAGCGCTGGGACGCCTTTGCGCCCGCTTTGGCGGCGGGTACGCTCTACTTCGAGGCGGCGGTGATGGCCGGGACCCCCGCGGTCGCCCCCCTCGCGGGGGTGCTGCGCGGCTCGCGGCCCCTGGAGCTGCACGCGATTTTAAACGGCACCTGCAACTACATCTTGGGGGAGCTCGAGACGGGCGCCGACTTCGAGACGGCGCTCGCCGAGGCGCAGCGGCTCGGCTACGCCGAGGCCGACCCGAGCTTGGACGTCGACGGCGTCGACGCCGCGCACAAGCTCACCCTCTTGGCGCGGCTCGCGTTCGACCCCGAACTCTCCTGGGAGGCGGTGCGGGCGAACACGCGCGGGATCCGGCACCTCACCCCGGCGGTGATCAAAGAGGCGATGGAGGATGGCGGGCGCATCCGCCTGGTGGGCTCCGTCTACCCCGAGGGGGGCGCCTGGCGCGCCGCCGTGCGCCCCGTCTACCTGCCGCCGTCGCACGCGCTGGCCGGGTCGGCGAGCAACCGCAACGGCCTGCTGTTTCGCGGGGACGCGGTCGGCGAGGTGCTCATCACGGGTGCCGGAGCGGGCGCGGCGCCGACGGCGAGCGCGGTCTTGGCCGACCTCCTCGACGCGCTCGCCGCCCGCCCCGGCCCGAGCCCCTTGCGCGCGGCCGCCCCCCAACCCGACGGCTACGAAGCGCACCCCCTGGGAGAGATCAAGTAGTGCGTGCCCGGGGCGGCAGCCTCCCAGCCGCTTCCGCTGCGCCGCCTCTGGCCTGATGAGCCGTCACCGCAGACCGCTACGAGGAGCCCCGATGCACTTTTACAGCACCCGCGACCCCAACCGCTGCCCCGTTCCCTTCCGGGAGGCGCTGCTCTCGGGCCTCGCCCCCGACGGCGGCCTCTACCTGCCGGAGCGCGTCCCGCGCGCCGAGGCGGCGTGGCGCGAGGCGCAGACCCTTGCGGCGCTCGCGCTGCCGGTGTTGGGGCCGTGGCTAGGGGGCGAACTCGGCGCCGCGCAGCTGCGGGCGGTCGCCGAGGACGCGCTCACCTTCCCGGTGCCCCTGCGAGCGCTCGGGGACGGCGTGTACGTGCTCGAGCTCTTCCACGGCCCCACGCTGTCGTTTAAAGACGTCGGCGCGCGCACCATGGCGCGCCTCATGAACGCCTTTTTGGCCGGTCGGGGGGAGAGGGTCACGATCTTGGTGGCCACCTCGGGGGACACCGGCAGCGCGGTCGCCGACGGGTTCGCGGGGCTAGGGAACCTCCGCGTGGTGCTCCTCTACCCCAAAGGGAAGGTGAGCGCGGTGCAGGAGCGCCAGCTCGTCCACCCCCGCCCCGGCGTGCGCGCCCTTGCCGTCGCGGGTGACTTCGACGACTGCCAGCGCCTGGTCAAGGCGGCGTTCGTCGACCCCGAGCTGCGCGCGCTGGGGCTCTCGTCGGCCAACTCGATCAACCTGGGGCGGCTGCTGCCGCAGATGCTGTACTACTTCTGGGCTGTGCTCTCCCTGGCGTCGCGTTACGGCGAGACCACCCCCCCCGTGTTCTGCGTGCCGAGCGGCAACCTCGGCAACCTCACGGCGGGGGTCTTGGCCGCCGAGATGGGCCTTGGGGTCGGGCGGTTTGTCGCCGCGCACAACGCCAACGACTTTTTCCCCGGCTACTTGCAGCTGCTCTACGACCCGAGCGCCTTTAAAAGGACCGTCGCGACGCTCTCGAACGCCATGGACGTGGGCGCGCCGAGCAACTTCGAGCGGCTCCACGCGCTCCTCGGCGAGGGGGCGCGCGAGCGCATCTGGGGCACCTCGGTCTCGGACGCGGCGACGCTAGAACGGCTGCGCGCGACCTACGAAGCCTACGGGTACGTGGCGTGCCCGCACACGGCGGTCGGGCTCGAGGCGGCCGCGCGCTACCGCGCCGCGTCGGGGGACGAACGGCCGGTGATCGTCCTGGCGACCGCGCACCCGGCGAAGTTCGTGGACACCGTCGAGGGGGCGCTCGGCGTGGCGCTCCCCAAGGTGCCGGCACTGGAGGCGCTGCAGGGGCCGGACGCGCAGGCGCCGGTCATCGCACCGCAGCTTGGGGCGCTGCGGCGCGCGCTCCTCTCACCGTTCTAGCCGCTCGCGGCTAGTCCTCGCGCCCGGCAAAAAACGCCGACACGCTCCCCGACTCGCTGCCCAAGAGCAGGTAGACGTGGTCGCCCGCCCTAAAGACGGTCGAACCGCGCGGTGCGATCAGCGCGCCGTCGCGGTAGATCGCCACCACCACCACCCCCTCGGGTTGCCGGAACTCGGCCAAGCTGTGCCCCACGGCGGGGTGATCGGGTTCCAAAAACACGTCGTAGATGGCGCTGCCGGGGGGGGCGGCGCCGCCCAACTCGAGCCGCAAGGGGGGCGTCGGCGGCTCCTTTTTGGCGAGCCCCAGCGCGCGTGCGATGGGGACGACTGTCCAGCCCTGCAAGGCGGTGCTGATGATCACCACCACGAAGACGATGTTAAAGAGGCTCTGCCCGTTGGGGGCGCGCTCTAAAAGCGGCACCAGCGCCAAGATGATGGGCACCGCCCCCTTGAGGCCCGCCCACGAGAGCAGCGCGAGCTCTTTGCCGCTAAAGTGGTAGTGCCGCGTCACGCGGCGTAGCGGCAGCAGGGTGAGCGCGACGGCGAGCGGGCGGGCGAGAAAGACGAGCGTAAAGGTCATGAGGAGCGCGACCGGCAAGATGCCCGGCAGCTGATCGGGAAACACAAGGAGCCCCAGCAGCACGAACATGAGGATCTGCGCGCCCCACGCGGCGCTGTCCATGAAGTCGCGGATGTTCTGCCGGTGCGACAGGGGCCGGTTGCCGAGCACGAGCCCGACGACGTAGATGGCGAGAAAGCCGTTGCCCCCGAGGAGGTTGGTGCCGGCGTAGGCGAGGAGCGCGCCGGCGAGCGCGAGCACCGGATAGAGCCCGAACGCGTCCATCCGCACGTGGTTAATCAGCCAGGCGAGGGCGCGCGCGAAGGCGTACCCCAAAAGCCCCCCCAGCGTGAGCTGGACGACCACCCCCGCGACGAGCCCGCCGACGCCGACCTGACCGCTCACCAGGGTCGCTGTGAGGGCGAGCGTGAGGTAGATGCCCATGGGGTCGTTGGTTCCCGATTCGGTCTCGAGCACCCCCCGCAAACGCGAGGGCAGCCCGCGCCCCTTGAGCACGCTAAAGACGGCGGCGGCGTCGGTGGGCGCGAGGACGGCGCCGAGGAGCAGCCCCTCGAGGAAGCTCAGCGGGGTGAGCGCCCACGCGACAAGGCCCACGACGAGCATGGTGAGAAAGATCCCTAGCGTGGCGAGCAGCCCGCCGGGGACCAAGGAGGCGCGAAACAGCCGGTAGCGCGTGTCGAGCCCCCCGCTAAACAAGATGATGGCGAGCGCCAGCAGACCCGCGTAGAAGCTGAGCTGGTAGTCGGCGAACTCGAGGCCGCCGGGGCCGCTGCTGCCCGCGAGCATCCCGATGAGCACGAAGAGCACCAACGCGGGGAGGCCGAAGTGCTGCGCGAAGCGGGTGCTGATGATCGCGGCGATGACCAGCACGCTGCCGATGATGATAAAGACGTCCACGTCACCTCGTCGGAAAACTCGCCTAAAAGCCCGTTAAAACGCGCCTTATGGGGCGGGGGCGCTCGGAACCCAGAGCGCCCGCGGCGGCGCGGGCCGATCAGCACGAAGGGGTTGGCTGCTGGGGCGCCCCAAGGTGACTATAACAAAACAAGCGCCCCGGGCGCTAAGGCACCCCTTGAACGCGCGCGTACCGCCCGCCGCGCTCCAGGACGCGCCCTTCGCGCTGCAGCTTGATGAGGTGCGCCTGCAAGGAGCGCTCGGCCATCTCGGCGAGCTCGGGGTGCGCTTCGGGGTGCAGCTCGGGGTAGACCCGCGCGCGCAGCTCGGCGACGAGGAGGGTTTCGGAAGCCAAAGCCGTCAGCACCTGCGCTTCGCGCTCGAGGCGGTGCTGCCGCACCTCGGCGAGGCGGCGCGCCGGGTCGCGCACCAGCTCGCCGTGGCCGGGGGCCAGCAGGCGGCTCGGCAGCGCCGACAACCTCGTAAGCGACGCGAGGTAGGCCGCCACGTCCCCCTCGGGGACGCCCACCCAGGTCGAGCCCCGCGCCGCCAGCAGGTCGCCGACGAGGAGCACCTCCGCCCACGGCAGCCAGAAGGCGAGGTGGCCGGGGGAGTGGCCGGGGGTGTGGAGCGCACGCACGCTCAGCGCGCCGAGCGCGACCGTTTGGGCGTCCCCGAGGGGCTGCGCCCAAGCGGGCAGCCGCCGCTGCTCGAGCGGGTGCACGTAGACGCTCGCCCCGAAGCGCGCCCGAAAGGCCGCTACGCCCACGCAGTGGTCGGGGTGGGTGTGGGTCAGCAAAAGGGCGCTCACGGCCTTCACGCCGAGCCCGGCGAGCAGCTGCGGCAGCTCGGCGAGCACCGCCGGGTCGTCCGAACCGAGGTCGACGAGCAGCCCCTCGCCGCCTGCGGCGATCACGTAGCTGTTGGTGTGGTCGAAGGGGGGGAGCGTGCGGCTCGGCAGCGCGAGGCGCCAGACGTGCGCGGCGACGCGCTCGGGGACGAGCGGAGCGCTCACGGTCCTGCGGCGCCCGCCGCCGCCCCGACGTCCACGCCATAGCTCTCGAGGTACGCCAGCGCCGCCCCCAGGGCACGCTCGGGGGCGACCGCCTCGTCCGGTTCGACGCCGCGCCCCTCCCAGGTCGCCCCCCGGAGCGGCGCGAGCACGCCGGTCGCGATCCACGCCTGCGAGCCGTCGCGCAGGCAAAAGGGGAGCACCGCCTCGACGTTGCCCGCGCTCCGCTCGCCGAACACGCGCGCCCGGCCGCTGCTCTGCAAAGCCCCCGCCATCCCCTCGGCGGCGCTATGGACGTGGCGGTCGATAAGCACGGCGAGCGGCTTTTCGGTCTCGACCGGGCCGAGGGCGGGGTAGGGCAACGGGAGCGTCCAACGGGTCAGGGTGCGCCACAAAAACCCGCTCCGAAACACCCCCGTGGCCTGCATCATCGTGACCAGGCGCCCCCCGGGGTTGCCGCGCAGGTCGAGGACGTAAGCTTTGGCGCCGGCGGCCTCGAGCGTCCGCACCGCGCCGCGCAGGTCGCCCGCGACGCCGGGGCTCGCGAGGTCGGGGAGCGCGAGGTAGCCGACCTCCCCCTCGAGCCGGTAGTGCACCCCCCCGTGGCGCTCCAAAGGGCCTTGCAGCAGCTCGGGGGGGCTGCCAAAGACGCCCAAGCAGGGGAGGTCGCCGTAGCTGCGGCGGATACGCGCGACCTCAGAAGGCGGTACGAACACCGAGTGGTCGTCGCCGAGCTCGGCGTACATGCGCTGCAACACCTCGTAAAAACGCGCCTCGGTGTCGGCGGCGAGCGCGCGCGGCCGGAAGCGCTCGCCCACGGCCTCCCAATCGGTACCGCCGTAGTCGGGGTCCCAGTAGCGCTCGGCGACGAGGCGCCAGGCGGTGTCGAAGCGTTCGGCAAAAGCGGCCTCCGCGGGGGCGCCGAGGGCGGACGCTGCGACGACGAAGAGCAGCGACGCGCCCGCAGCGAGGCGGGCGCGCGTGGTGGGCAAAAAGGGCATGACCTAGTCTAGCGCGGCCCCTTAAGGGGCCGCGCAGCGTGGGTCGGGCTACGCCGGTTCGACGGCGAGCATCTGTTCGGCGTAGCGGTAGAGCGTCGGCGCGTCGATCTCGCAGCTCTGCGCGCCGACGGCGGTGACGTTTAAAGCGCCCGCGACGTTGCCGAGCCGCGCGGCGTAGTGCAGGTCGTAGCCCTCCATCACGCCGTGGGCGAACGCGGCGGTGTAGTAGTCGCCCGCGCCGGTCGACTCGACGACCCCGTCGATCTCGAGCGCCTCGACGAGCTCGGTGAGTTCGGGGGTGATCACCATCGACCCCATCTCGCCGAGCTTGACGAGCACGCGCTGGATGCTCCGTTCGGCGAGCCCTGCGACCGCCGCCGAGATGGAGCTCTCCCCGGTCAGCGCGAAGAGCTCGCGGCGGTTCATCAGCAGGTAGTCGACGTCTTGAATGGTCGCTAGGAGGCGTTCGCGCAGCGCGTCGGCGGCCCCCGAACCCATGTCGATAAAGGTCGTGAGGCGTTCGCGCTTGGCGATCTCGAGGGCGCGCACGGCGTACTCGCGCTGCATCCCACCCACCAGGCTGTAGGCGCTCACCACCAGCGCGTCGCAGCTCGCGACGTGCTCGTCGCGCAGCTTGGAAGCGTCGAGGTGGCGGCTCGCACCCCCGCCCGCGATCATCGTGCGCTGGGTGTCGGGGGTGATAAGGAGCGTGACGCTGCTCGTCTGGTGGGTGGGGTCGGTCTGGATCAGGCTGAGGTCGACGCCGGCGCGCCGCACGTGCTTAAGCGCCAGTTCGGCGAAAGGCCCCTCGCCGACGCGCGCGGCGAGCACGACCTCGTTGCCGAGGCGTGCGAGCGCCGCCGCGATGGTACCGCCCGCCCCCCCCGGCTCGAGCACCGCGCGGCTCGCGGTCACTTCGCCGCCCGGCTCGGGCAGGGCGTTGACGAAGTACATCTGGTCAACGGTCACGTCACCCACCACAAAAAACTTAGTCATTCCCTGGCTCCGTCGATGCCTGCAACACCAGAACCCCTCACGCGCCTCTAAACGCGCACGCAGCGTGGCGCAGCGTTGAAAATAATCTGCAGTATAGCCTATCCGGCCCCGCTTGCATACCGTGCCGATACACGTGCAAGTGTGGCGAAAGGTTCGTCCGGTGACCTAGTGTCACCGAAAAGGCGGACGTTACGCCTCTTTGCTTACAAAAGCGGGGCTTTTAGCCCGGTACCCGGTCATTTCGTCGCTGAAACTTTCGCTGCGGCTCTCGTCAGCGGCGCGCACGCATCCGTTTGCAACCTTTAACCACCTTCGAGCTCCTGCCGGAGCGCCCTGAACTGTTCGACGCTGAGCCGCTCGGCGCGCACCTGCGCCTCGAGCCCGAGCGTCTGGAGCGCGCGCGCCACGCGCTCGGCGGGGTAGCCCGCCATCAGGAGGTTTTTCTTGAGGGTTTTGCGGCGGTGCGCGAAAGCGTGACGCACGAGCCGGAAGAGCGCCGGGTCGGGCGCCCTGCCCGGCGTGAGGTCGAGCCGCACCACGCTGCTCGTGACCTCCGGGGGGGGGCTAAAGGCGCTCGGTTTAACGAGGCGCACGCTGCGCGCCCGCCCGAAGTGGGCGACGACGACGCTAAGAGCGCCGTACGCGGGGGTGCCGGGGGTGGCGCTTAAGCGCTCGGCGACCTCGCGCTGCAGCAGGACCACGACCCGCGCAAAGCGCCCCGACTCGAGGGCGCGCACGAGGATGGGCGTGCCGACGTTGTAGGGCAAGTTGGCGACCATCGCGCTCCCCTCGGGCAAGCAGCTGAGGTCAAACGTCAGCCCGTCACCGTGCACGAGCGTGACGTTGCCGAGGCCGGCGAGCGTCTCCTGCAACACCGGCAGCAGACGCCGGTCGAGTTCGACGCTGATGACCCGCCCCGCGCGCGCGGCGAGCTCGCGGGTGAGCACGCCCAACCCGGGGCCGACCTCGAGCACGGTGCTCTGCGGGCCCAGCTCGGCGGCCGCGACGATGCTCCGCAGCACCCCTTCGTCGACGAGAAAGTTCTGCCCGAACCCCTTGTCGGCGCGCAGGCCGTGGCGCTCCAAAAGCTCGCGCACCCGCCGCGGCGCATAAAGGGGCAGGTCGCTCAGGCGCTCGCCCCTAGCTGTGTGGCGATGGTCTCGTCGATCTGCGCGTGCGCGGCCTCGAGGCTGATGCTCTGCACGACGGCGAGCTCGCTCGCGAGCATCGCTTTGGCGCCCTCTAACATCTCGCGCTCGGTCGCCGCTAAGCCCTTTTCCAGGTCGCGTTGGGCGAGCACCCCGATAAGGCGCGCGAGGGCGTAGGCGTCGCCGCCCGCGAGGATGTCCTGCTCGGCGCGGTGGCGGGGCGGCCACTGGGTCGGCAGCGACAGGTCGGAGTGGGCGATCGCCGCTAGAAGCTCCCCGACTTCGGCCAGAGCGACGGTGTGGCGCAGCCCCACCTCCTCCCCCTTTTTGAGGGGTACGAGCACGTCCATGTCGCCGCGGACAAAGCTGATCTTGAGGTATTCGTGCCGTTCGCCGAGCACCACCCGCGTGGTGATCTCGTCCACCCGGCCCGCCCCCTGGGAGGGATACACCACGTTGTCGCCGACCTTAAACATCACACTTGGGCCTCCGCCTAGAGCCTACCATAGCCCTTAAGCTCTGGAAGACCCTCTAGGGGTGCCTATCGGCGAGCCGCTCGAGTTGGATGGGTAACACCAGTACGGGGTAGGGCTGAATACCGCCCGGTTCTATCTCAACCGTCGGTGAGGGCGGGTTTTTGAGCAGCTCGAGTGGCCGACTCTGCCGATCTAAAACTCGCCACGCCTCGCCCGTACACACGTCCAGCAGAACCGTCCCGGCGAGCCAGTAAGGTGTGCCGAAAGGCGGCAGCGTGACGAGCGTTGCCGCTGCCCCAAGCCGCTCCCGCGCCTGAGGCTCCCCCACGAAGGTCTCCGCGTAGGTCCAGCCGGTTGCGTGAACGTCGGCTTCAGCCGAGACCTCGATGAGGTAGACGCGGTTTTGCAGGCGCGAGCGCAGCGGGAAGAGGTAGCGGTCACTGCAGCTCGTGAGCAGCCGCTCCCAGCTCTCGCGCACCTCGTCCTCGAGCCCTCCCGACTCAGACCAAGCATCGGCTAACGTCGGGTCGTCCTCGCGCATCTCCTTGAAGAGGGTTTCACGCGCTAGCCGGTCCGCTTCCGCGCAACGTGCCAGCTTCTCCCAGTGGCGAGAAAGATCGCCCGGTTGGGGCTTGACGAGGTGCGGCGCGTAGAGCGGGGGCAAGCTTTCATAAAGGTACGCGACCACCCGGCGGCGTAGCCTCAACCACGCCGACCTTGCCTGAGCCACCCCCTTTTCCAGAAGGGTCCGGGGCGTGCGAACCTCGACCAGCACCCCCCACCCCCGCGTCGGCTGTCCCCGCGCCCTGGGCTGCCTCCATCGTTTGCGGAGGGCGCTGAAACATGCATCGCCGGGTAGGGGTAGGCCCTCGAGGAGGGCGTCGGCCTCCTTCCGGGCCTGCTCGAGCGTTTTCACCCCTCAGCTTAGCGCCGCGCCCTGGCCTTGGCCGCCTTTGCCCGCTTCGGCTCTTTGCCCGGCACGCTGACGAGCTGCACCTCTTTGCCCTGCAGCTTGGCCTCTAGCTCGCGGATGCGGTCGCGCACGGCGGCCGCCCGTTCGAAGTCGAGCGCTTCAGAGGCGCGCCACATCTCGACCTCGAGCGCGGCGAGCTCCTGCTTGAGGTCGTCTTGGGCCAGCTCGCGCTCCCACGGGCTCAGCTGCGCGTCGGCCTCGGCCCCCTCCTCGTCGCCGCGGATAACGTCGCGGATCCTTTTCTGCACGCTCGCCGGGGTGATGTTGTGCGCGGCGTTGTAAGCGAGCTGCTTTTCGCGGCGGCGTTCGGTCTCAGAGATGGCGTCTTGCATCGCCTCGGAGACCACGTCGGCGTACAAAAAGACCTCGCCGTTGACGTTGCGCGCGGCGCGCCCGATGGTCTGGATGAGACTTCTCCCGCTCCGCAAAAAGCCGGTCTTGTCGGCGTCTAAGATAGCGACCAAGGAGACCTCGGGGAGGTCGAGGCCCTCACGCAGGAGGTTGATGCCGATAAGCACGTCGAAGTGCCCGAGCCGCAGGTCGCGGATGATGACCTGCCGCTCGACCGCGTCGATGTCCGAGTGCATGTAGCGCACCCGCAGGCCCTGCTGCGCGAAGTACTCGGTGAGGTCTTCGGCCATCTTTTTGGTCAGGGTCGTCACCAGCACCCGCTCGCCCCGCGCTGCGCGCTCGCGGATGGCGAACACCAGGTCGTCGATCTGGCCCCTCGAGGGTTTGACGGTGATCTTGGGGTCGACCAGACCGGTCGGCCGGATGATCTGCTCGGCGACGCGGTCCGAGTGCCGGTACTCCCAGTCGGCGGGGGTAGCCGAGACGAAGATCGCTTGGCCGATGCGCGCGAGAAACTCGTCCTCTTTGAGGGGGCGGTTGTCGAGCGCGGCGGGGAGCCGGAAGCCGTAGTCGACCAGCGTCTGTTTGCGGGCGCGGTCGCCGTTATACATCCCGCGGATCTGCGGCAGCATCACGTGCGACTCGTCTAAAAAGGTGATGAAGTCGTCCGGGAAGTAGTCCAAGAGCGTGTGGGGCGGCTCCCCCGGTTGGCGGCCGTCGAGGTAGCGCGAGTAGTTTTCGATGCCGGAGCAGTAACCGAGGGTTTTAAGCATCTCGAGGTCATAGAGCGTGCGCTCTTTGAGCCGCTGCTTCTCCAAGAGTTTGCCGGCGCGCTCGAAAAACTCGAGCCGCGCCTCTAGGTCGCGCTCGATCTGCGCAATGGCGGGGGCGAGCTGCTCGTAGGGGGTGACGTAGTGCTTGGCGGGGAAGACGGTGGTGGTCTCGAGCTCGGCCAGCTCGGCCCCCGTCACGGGGTCGGTCATCGTCAGGCGGTCGATCTCGTCGCCGAAGAGCTCGATCCTGAGGGGTGCCTCGTCGTAGGCGGCCCAGACCTCGACGACGTCGCCCTTGACCCGAAAGCGCCCGGCGGCGAGCTCGACGTCGTTGCGTTCGTACTGCTGCGTGACGAGCTGCTCCAAGATCTCGTCGCGGTTCCGGCGCATCCCGACGCGCAAGATGAGGTTGAGCTGCTGATAGGTGTCCGGCGAACCGAGGCCGTAGATGGCGGAGACAGACGCCACCACGATGGTGTCGCGCCGCGTCAGGAGGTTGCGGGTCGTGGAGTGGCGCAACCGCTCCAACTCCGCGTTGATGTTGGCGTCTTTTTCGATGAAGAGGTCGCGCGCGGGGACGTACGCTTCGGGCTGGTAGTAGTCGTAGTAGGAGATGAAAAACTCGACCGCCGCGCCGGGGAAGAAGTCGCGGAACTCAGCCGCGAGCTGCGCGGTGAGGATCTTGTTGGGCGCGAGGATCAAGGCGGGTCGCTGCGCCGCCTCGATAATCTTGGCCATGGTGAACGTTTTACCGGTGCCCGTGGCGCCCAGCAGGGTTTGAAAGCGCAGACCGTCCCCCAACCCCTCGACGAGCTCGGCGATCGCTTGGGGCTGGTCGCCTCTAGGGGAGAAGGGGGATTCGACACGTAACGCCATAGGTTCCTATCGTACGTCGCAAGCGTCGATAGCGGTGTCGGGCAGCTGCGCCCGACACCGCCTAGAACGTCCTCTTGGCAGCTACCGCTCGCTTTGGTGCGGCGCGCGCTGGCCCCGCCCGGTCTTGGCCTGCAGCGCCTCGATAAGTTCGGACGCCTGCGCTTTGGTGAGCCCCTCGGGCACCCTTTCGCCGGCGGCCTCGGCGAGCGTGTGGAGGTAGGAGCGCTGCGCGCCCGTCGCGGGTTCGTCACCCGTCACCCACTCGCTGGGGTCTTTGATGGTGTTGTCGAGCGCGTCGCTTTGGGGTTCGTCTTGGCGTTTAGGGTTGTCGCTCATGGGGGGAGAATACCTTAAAAATTAAGGCATACGTGTAGCACCCCTCACGAACGGCCGCTAAACTTACAGTGCGCTTTACGGGGCCCCCGCTAAGCTGCGGGGGAAAAGGAGGAGACGGTGGCACTCGTTCGTTCTGCAAACGCAGTCTGGCAAGGCGACCTCAAAGGGGGCCAAGGGACGCTCACGCTCCCGAAAGGCGGCTACGAGGGGCGGTACTCGTACACCTCGCGCTTCGAGGAGGGGACCGGGACCAACCCCGAAGAGCTGATCGCAGCGGCGCACGCGGGCTGCTTTTCGATGGCGCTCGCGAACATGCTCGCAGAAGCGGGGCACACCCCCGAGAGCATCGCCACGACGGCCAAGGTCGAGATGCAGGGGCTCAAGATCACCAAGATCACGCTGCACACCGAGGGCCGCGTGCCCGGGCTCGACGAAGCGCGCTTTTTGGAGCACGCGGAGAACGCCAAGCAACACTGCCCGGTGTCGCAAGCTTTGGCCGCAGTGGAGATCCAGCTCGAGGCCAAGCTCGCCTAGAACGTCTAGGCCCCTACCGCTGACCACCAGAGGCCCCCCGGGGGCCTTTGGCCTTTCGCGTGGGGTTGGCAAGACCCTAGCGCGCCGGTGTCCGCTCCCGAAACTGCTTGTGGTAGAGCTCCGCGTAGAGCCCCCCCTGGGCCAAGAGCACCTCGTGCGTCCCCTCTTGCACGATGCGCCCTTCGTCCAGGACGAAGATGCGGTCGGCGTTGCGGATGGTCGAGAGGCGGTGCGCGATGACGAACACCGTGCGCCCCCGCATCAGGACCTCTAGAGCTTGCTGCACGAGCGCCTCGGACTCCGCGTCGAGCGAGCTCGTCGCCTCGTCGAGTACCAAGATCCTGGGACCCTTGAGGAGGGCGCGGGCGATGGCGACGCGTTGGCGCTGCCCCCCGGAGAGCTTGACGCCGCGTTCGCCGACCACCGTGTCGTAGCCGTCGGGGAAACTCACGATAAAATCGTGCGCGTTGGCTGAGCGCGCCGCCGCTTCGACCTCGTCGTCGCTGGCCGTGGGGCGGCCGTAGCGGATGTTCTCGCGCACGGTGCCCGAGAAGAGCTGCGTCTCCTGCGGTACCAGGCCGATCTGGGCGCGCAAGGAGCGCTCGTCAAAAGCGCGTAGGTCGGTGCCGTCGAGGGTGATGCGGCCCTCGGTCGGGTCGTAAAAACGCGGGATAAGGCTCACCAGCGTGCTCTTGCCGGCGCCCGAAGGGCCGACGAGGGCGACCACCTCACCGGGTTGCACGACGAACGAGAGGTCGCGCAGCACCACCGTCTCTCCCCGCCGGTCGGAGGAGGTGGGGCTAGCCCCCAGGCCGGGCGCGCCGTGAGCGGCGCCGTAGCAAAACGACACCCCTTCGAACGCGACGCGCCCTTTGACCCACACGAGCGGCCGCGGCACCTGCGGGGCGGGGAGGTCGCTGCGTTCGTCGAGAAGTTCGAAGATGCGCCGCGACGCGCCGAGCGCCTCTTGAAACTGGCTGTAGAGCCCCGTCAGGGCGCCCACGGCCCCCGCCACAAAGAGGGTATAGAGGAGAAACTGCACCAGCGCGCCGGGGCTCAGCGCGCCCGCGACCACCAGCCGCCCCCCCATCCAGAGCACCACGCCGATCGCGCTAAACATGGCGAACAAGATGCCCGCGAAAAAGGCCGCCCGAAAGGCCGCGCGCCGCAGCGCCACCCGGTAGGCGCGGCCGATGCGCTCGCTGTAACGCTCGGCCTCGAGCTCCTCGGCGGTAAAGGCTTTGACGACCCGCATCCCGACGAGCGCCTCCTCGGCCCCCGCGTTGGCCTCGGCGACGAGGTCTTGAAACGCGGTGCTGATGCGCCGCAGCTTGCCGCCGAAGAGGCGCGCCCCTAGCACCACCACGGGGACGACGGCGAGCATGAGCAAGGTGAGCTGCAAGTTGGTGACGAAAAGCAGCACGACGCTGCCGACAAGGAGCGCGACCTGGTTGACGAGCTGCGCGAGCGCCTGCGACACCGCGCCCTGCACGACGGCGGCGTCGGAGGTGAGCCGCGAGGTGATCTCGCCGACTTTGCGCGTCTCGAAAAAGCGCACCGAGAGCCCCAAGAGGTGGCGGTAGAGCGCCTTGCGCAGGTCGGCCACGACCCCCTCGCCGACCTGCGCGATCATGTAGGTGCGCAGAAAGTTAAACCCCGCCTGCACCAAAAAGAGCCCCACGAGGGCGAGCACGATGAGGTTGAGGCTGACCGCGGAGCCCTCTAGCGACGCTACGAAGGTGTCGAAAAAGCGCCGCACGATCTGCGGCACCGCGAGCGTCAGGGCGCTCGAGACCATCACGGCCAAGATGCCGAGCGCGAGCTGTTTGCGGTAGGGGCGGGTAAAGGCGAAAAGCCGCCGGAGCTGCGCCGCGTCGCTCAAGGTAGCACTGCGCGCGGACCGTTTGGAGGGAGGCGGCGCCACCGACGAGCGCCGCAGATAGCGTGACATGCCCCAAGTCTACCCCCGAGGGCTCGCGGGGGGCGTTTTGCTCGGCTATCACGAAGGGGCCGGCTGAACGTTCAGCCGGCCCCTCTCTCTGGAGCGGGAGACGAGATTCGAACTCGCGACATTCAGCTTGGAAGGCTGACGCTCTACCAACTGAGCTACTCCCGCGTCTTAGGGGCACTGTCCCCAACAACGGGGGATAACACCCCTCACCTTGGTCGGGGCGGCAAGATTCGAACTTACGACCCCCTGGTCCCAAACCAGGTGCGCTACCAGACTGCGCTACGCCCCGACGGCAGCAGCCCAGAGTATACCGCACGGGAGCGCTGCGGAACAAGGTGTGAGCGCCTCTACTGGTCGGCGCGCGGTGGGGCAGGGCGGCTGTGCGGTTTTAGATAGCAGCGGCCCCGGGGGCGTAGCCATAGTAAAACGCATGTCAGCACCGCCCATTGGGTCCCTCGCTCGGCGCTTAGCCGAAGAGAACAACGTCGACTGGCGCCGTCTTAAGGGGAGCGGCGACGGGGGCTGCGTTTTGGAGCGCGACGTGCTCGCCTACCTGGCGCAGGTGATGCGGGGGGAGGCGCCTGTCGACCCGACCCCCGAACCGCTGCCGGAGGGGCTTTCGGCGTGGCCCGAGGAGCTAGCGGGGGGTGCGCCGGAGGCGAGCCCGTGGCGGCTCGACGCTGCGCCCGATGACGACGCGGTGGAGGTGCAGGAGCCGCCCCCGCAAGCCTTGGTCTTCGACCTTGCGCCGCCACCAGCAGCCGCGCCCCCCGAAGCGAACCCCGTTTGGGGCAAGGGGGCGGCAGGGGTCGACGCGGACGCGCTGCACGCCGCTTGCGAGGAGGTCGTGGTGCTACGGGCGCGCGTCGCGCAGCTCGAGGAGGAGCGGCAGCGGCACATAGAGGAGCTGCACCAGCTCGCCCGGCTGCAAGAGACCATCGACGCGCAGCGGGCGGAGCAGGGGCGCTTCGAGGCGCTCCAGCGCGAGGTGCAGCGGCTCGGGGCGGCGCTCGCGCAGGCGCAGGGGGAGGCCGCGCGGGCGCGTGAGCTCGAGGCGGCCCTGCAAGAGCGCGAGGCGCGCCTCGAGCGCGCGCGCCGCTTTAAAGCCAAGGCCAGAGCGGAGGTCGAGCGGCTCTTGGAGACCGTCGCGCAGCTCGAAGGGGAGCTCGCGGCGCTCAAGACGCGCCCCCGCTGGAAGTTCTGGGGCTGAGGCCCGCAGCGGGCGAGCGCTAGCGCGCCGGGTAGGCGACGACCTCGAGGGTCGCCACGCACCGGCCCCACGACAGCGCCTCCTCGCGCGTCGGCATCCAGATGTCGACCTCGTTGACGCGCTCGGGGGCCATGGTGTCTTGCACCTCGAAGACCGTGCTCGTGGGGTAGCCGCCGCAGCCCTCGTCGTCCGTGCGAATCTCCACGACGCGCACCTGGGTGCCGTAGGGGAGCTGCGTCTTTAACAGGTCGCGGCTCACCGCCACGATGCCGGGCCGCACGCGCTGTCCCGTGGCGGTCACCGTGGGGTCGCCTTCGGTCTGGTCGGGGGTCGAGGCGTACGCCGTGAGGGTGACCTCGAGCGTGTGGAGCGCCTCGGGCGCGGCCTTTGCAAGGGGCGCCAGAAGCGCTAGCAGCGTCCAGCAGAGGGGGTAGAGGGGGTGACGACGCATCACGTCTCACGTCTCCTTGTCGTTCCAGCGTCTAAGCGGCGCGCTTCGCTACCGAAGGCGCGCCGCTCGCTTGGTGGTGAGCCGAGTTGCTCAAGGGGTGCCCGCGAAAGCCGCGCAGCGCACGACCGGCAGCCCCGGATACTTGGGGGTGTCGGGGTGGGCGCAGCGCACAAAGCGGCTGCCGCGGCTGCTGCGCACGAGCCGCGCGTGCGCGCACGCGCCGCAGAGCCCCCCTAGCGCCGCACGCTGCAGCTCCTCGCGGCCCTCACTCGGGGACTTGGGCGTCACTATGAAAGAGCGCGTCCGCGAGCTCGAAGAGCATCGCCTTGGTAAAGGGGCGCTTCCCCTCGGCGAGGGCGCCTTTTTGCGGGTTGTAGGTCAGCTTGCGGTAGGTGTGCGACTCAAAGGGGTGCAAGACGACCTCCTTAAAGACCGCGTGGCGCGGGCTCGCGTTGACCAAGAGCACGGGGCGCCCCTTGGGGTCGGAGAGGCTCGCGGACATGATCGTCGTCGGGAGGTCGTAGGGGCGCTCCATGCGGTAGATGTAGTCCGGAAAGTCGGCCTCTTTTTCGAAGATGGCGCCGTCGTGCGCGTCGGCGTACTCGCGCATCCACCCCAGTAGGTCGTTCCACGCTCGGTAGAAGGCGGCGTCTTGGCCCTCGGGTTGCGGCGCCCCCTCCTGCACGTGCGTCGGGCTCTCGCTCGGGACGCTCGCCGGTTTGGAGGGGCGAGAAGGGGCGTAGGGGTTTTCGGGGCTGTGGCGGCTCGAGTCGCGCTCGTTCATGGGGCTAGTTTACCTTTTGGCTTCCCTGCCAACGTGCCCTCGTGCCGGGTCGCCCTCGCGCTACTTGGCGAGCGTCAGCGGCGTGATCCTCGTCCCTGGAGCGGGTCCGCTGAGCCGTGCGCCGCCAGCGGTGTCCGCGGAGCCCTACCCTGCTACAATGCGAGCCATGACCCACTCGCCCTTGAAACGTTACCTCGTCCCCCTCGCCCCGCTCGCCTTGCTCGCCTTGGTCGCCTGTAACGACCCCTGGGACCGCCAGCAGGGGGAGCCGAAGACGTTTGTCCCGGTGATCACGCATAGCGAAGCGCACGACGCGTCGCACGGGGAAACCGACGGTGAAGCGCACGGCGAGACGCCGGCTCACGGCGAAGATGCCGCGCCCACCGGTGGGCAGGGAGAGAGCCACGGCGGGGCGCAGGGCGCAGCGCACACCGGTCAAGAGCAAGGTCACGAAGCGCCGGCGCAGGGGACCGAGGGGGGCCACTAGGTTCTTTGCGCGTTGTGTCTAACTGGTGACGGTTCGTAGCCGGTGGTCTAGGCGCTACAAGCCACCCACTAGCCACCGACCACAAGCCACCTACCCACAAGCCACCTACCCACAAGCCACGAACCACGAGCCCGCCCCGCAACCGTCTACGCGAACGTCACCCGCACCGCCTTGGGGTAGCGAAAGACGTTTTTGGGGTGGTAGCTGGGCGGGGTAGCCAGCGTCAGGCCGGGAAGGCGCGTGAGGGCGCGCAGCGCGTGTTTGAGCTCGAGCCGCGCCAAGGGCGCCCCGATGCAAAAGTGCAGCCCTAGACCGAACGCGAGGTGCGGGTTCGGGTGCCGCGTGAGGTCGAAGCGCTCGGGGTCGCGAAACACCGCCGGGTCGCGGTTGGCCGCGGCGTAAAAGAGGCAGAGCCGCGTACCGCGGGGCCAGCTGAACCCCTTGTAGCGAAGGTCTTGGCGGACGACGCGCTCGAAAAACTGCAGCGGCGTGTCGAAGCGCATCGCCTCCTCGGCGGCGCCCGCGATAAGCGCGGGGTCGGCCCGCAGCCGCTCCCAGAGGGCCGGGCGCTGCAGAAGCGCGACCATCGCGTTGCCGATGACGTTGACGACCGCCTCGTGACCGGCGTCGAGAAAGAGAATCGCGTTGGCGACGATTTCGCTCTCGCTGAGGCGTTCGGGGTCGCGCTCGTGGAGCGCCACCATCCGGCTGATCAGGTCACCCTCCTGGGCGCGCCCCCTGCGTTGCGCGATGAGAGAGCGCACGTAGTCGGCGAACGCCTGCGCCGCCGCCACCGCCGCCGCCTCCATCGCCGGCGTGCGCTCGGGCTCGAACATGCCGATGATCGCCTTTGACCAGGGCACCAGGTGATGGCGGTCGGCTTCGGGGACGCCCAGAAGCTCGGCGATGACGGTGACCGGGAGCGGTTCGGCAAAGTCGGTGAGCAGATCGGCTTCGCCCTCTGGGCGCGCCGCGAGCGCGTCTGCGAGCGCGCCTGCGAGCGCCGCGATGCGGCCCTCCAAGGCCCGCACGTGTTTGGGGGTAAAGACATCTTGGACGGCGGTGCGGATGCGGGTGTGGTCGGGGGGCTCGAGCTCTAAGAGCGAACCCTGCTGCACCGCGTCGAAGGGGGCGTGAGCGGGGTTGACGCTCACCCGCACGTTGTCGAGCACCCGCCCCAAACGCCGGTCGCGCAGGAGGGCGCTGACGTCCTCGTAGCGGGTGAGCACCCACTTGCCCCAGGGCTCGTAAAAAAAGATCGGCGCCTCCTCACGGAGCCGCGCGTAGGTGGGGTAGGGGTTGTCCAGAAAAGTGGCGTCGGTCGGGTTGAAGTGGGGCGTCATACCCCACTTTAGAACCTGACGGCGCGCCCTAGGCTCTTAGGGGCTGCTCGGTGTTCGGGCCGCTAGACGTTGGTACGCCGGTGCTCGTGGCGGGGGCGCGCTGCGGCGCCCCGAGACGGCGTTACGGCGCTGGGGGCGGTTGGCGCACGTCCTGCAGCTGGTGCTGCCTGCGGGGGCGCACCTCGCGCAAGATCTCCACCAAAAACGCCTGACTCGCACCCAAGAAGAGGGCGCTCACCGTCCAGCTCACCCACCGCAGCGGGTTGAGGATGAGCTGGTTCATGCCGAGCGTGATGACCGTTGGGTTGTACCCCCACGCCATAATGAAGTAGGCGCCCAGCAAGATGAAAAGAAAGCTGATCGTGCGCACGCTCCAGTAGGACGCGAGCACCCGGGTGGGCACCCACGGTTTGACAAAGCGTTCGACCAGCAAAAAGCCGATAAAGCAGAGAAACAGGAAAAGCAGCGTGGCGAGAATGATACCCATCGTGACCTCCTCCAAAGAGACTATGGTAGTAGTTTAGCCTTAGGCCGCAAGCAGCGCTGCAAACTCCCGAGCGGTGGCCCTAAAGGTTCGTGGAACGGGCTGTGCGGGCCGCCGTGGGCGTAGACGGGGGGTGCAGACGGGTGGACGCCGTGAAGTGTTGGTGCTCGCAGCAAAGAGCAGAGTGCCGGCGCGCCCTCACCCTTCGAGACGTGTCGTGGGCGCTTCTAAAAACTTGTGCAAGGCGAAAAGATCGGGCACGGCGTCGAAGCCCTCACCCCCATCACCCCCCACGTAAACCGCCCGCATGCCGTAAACGAGCGCCCCCTCGATATCCGCGTGCAGATCGTCGCCGACCATCAGGGTTTCCTCGGGTCGACGCTCCAACCCCGTACACGCGAGGTCGAAGAGGCGCGGGTGCGGTTTGCGCACCCCCACGTCACGGTCGCCTGAGATCAGGATGGTACGAAAAAACGCCTCGAGCCCAACCGCTCGCACCGCCGCGCGCTGCATGTCTTCGGGACCGTTGGTAACGAGCGCCAAGGGGACGCGCTGCGCGCACATGGCGAGCACCTCGCGGGCACCCGGCCGCAGCGCCACCTGGGCGGCGTACGCCGCTACCGCCCGCGTGGCGACCTCCTCGATGTCTGGCGGAGGGCGCTGCTCGAGCCCCGCTAGGGTCGCCTCAAGGGCGCTGCGAAGCGTTACCGCCCCCTCGGCGCGCAGGTGCTGCGACAGGCTCTCCCCGAAGCCGCGCATGTCGCACTGCGTCAAGCTTAGCTCTGCGCGCAGCCCCGCCACGAAGGCCGCGAAGTCCCCCGTGTAGTGCGCGAGCGTCCCGTCAAAGTCGAAGCAGATCGCCCTTGTCACGAGCTTTCACCAGCGGTGGTGGACCTGATCGTAGAGGTAGCGGTCGTAGACCTCCCTGGCGCGCCGCATCACGTCCTCGGGTAGGGGTGCGAGGGTGGCCGCTGCCGCGTTGTCGGCCACCTGCTCGGGGTTTTTGCCGCCGGGGATCGCGCAGCTCACCGCGTCAAACATGAGAATCCAGCGCAGGGCAAACTGGGCCATCGTAGCGCCTTCGGGGACGAGCGGCCGAAGTTCGTCCACGGCCTGCAGCCCGGTGTCAAAGTCCACCCCCGAAAAGGTCTCGCCGCGGTCGAACGCCTCGCCGTGGCGGTTGTACTGACGGTGGTCGCTGGCGCTAAAGCTGCGCTCCCGGGTCATCTTGCCGCTGAGGAGCCCGCTCGCCAAGGGCACGCGCGCGAGGACGCCGACGTCTCTCGCTTGCGCCTCGCGGAAAAACAGCTCGGCGGGGCGCTGGCGAAAGACGTTGAAGATGATCTGCACCGTGGCCACACCGGGGTAGAGGATGGCTTTCAGCGCCTCCTCGACCTTTTCAACCGAGACGCCGTAGTGCCGGATCAGCCCCTCACGCTTTAGCTCGTCGAGCGCCCCGAAGACCTCCGGGCGGTAGTACACCTCGGTCGGCGGGCAGTGAAGCTGCACGAGGTCGAGCGCGTCGGTCTCCAGGTTTTGAAGGCTCCGCTCGATAAACCCCCGCAGGTTCTCCTTCGTGTAACCGTCCGCGGTGTGAGGATGCAGGCGCCGCCCCGCTTTGGTGGCGATGTAGAGCTCCCCGTCGCCCCGTTCGCGTTTGAGGCGGGCCAAGAGGCGCTCGCTGCGCCCGTCGCCGTAGACGTCGGCGGTGTCGAAAAAGTTGATCCCCTCGTCGACCGCGCGGTGCAGCGCCGCCATGGCGTCCTCTTCGGCGACCTCACCCCAATCCGCCCCGATGGCCCAAGCCCCGAAGCTGATCGCGGAGACCTGCCAGCCCGTTTTGCCAAGCCTGTGGTAGTGCATCGCGCCTCCTTCATGGCGAGTGAGCGTGTGGGCGTGCGGCACCCCAAAAAAGCGCGCCGAAGCCTGCACCTCGGCGCGCGGTCTCTTTAAAGCTCGACGACCTGGGTGCGGCCCAACTCGTCGCCGTGGGTGCGAAAGCCCTTGTCCTTGGCGAGGTGCTTGCCGTAACCTGCCGAGGCCACCAGGCTCTGGTAGTAGCTTTTGACCGCCGCCTCGAACGCCTGCCGGTCGAGCTTGACCGGTTCGCCGTGAAAGGCCAGTGCCCCGACGGTGATCTCGTCGGTCTGGTGCGTGCCGTGGGCGGGTTCCTCGACGTTCACGTAGAGGTCTTTGTGGGTTTCGCCGTCCGCCTCGAGGTCGAAGTAGACCCTCGAGACCGAACGCTCGTCGTCGCTACCAAACTCCACGGCGTCCTGCACGACCCGGCGAAAGATAATGGTGGCCACACGCTCCCCCTTTCATGCCGAAGCTTAGCAGATGCACCCGAAGCGCAGATAGCGTGCGGCGTCGCTTTTGGGCGGGGCCGGTAGCACCTGACGTCGAGCGGTTCTCAAGCGTTTCTTAGGGGCAACACACCTCTACACACCTCTAGGTCTTTGGACCGATGCCTCGGGGCGGCAGCGCCCCTAACCTGAAGGCTAAGGCGAGGCAGCGGGTCGGCACTCAGCACCACGAGTAGCGCGAAGCACTCCGGGGCTGGGCCCGTAACCGGGAAGCGGCGGCCGCTGGTGCATTGAGGAGGTGATGACAGGTAGCGTGCGCGTCAACGCTTTGCAGCCGCAGAAAGATCCGCTGGTGTGAGCTACCTGTCACGTCATGCTCGAGTACTTTCTCGCCCGCCTCCACGTTGACGAGCTGCGCAGGGAAGCGCAGGGGGCCCGCGGGGGTGTGCGCGCTACCGCCCCTCTGTCGCGCAGAACCTGTGCGTCAGAGCTACACGTCCAACCTACACGTCAAAGGAGACGAGACCGCATGACCCCTATGAACAATGTAACTACTGGCTCAGGGATAGCGTCCCACCAGGCGGCGACCCAAACTGCCCTCGTCACCGGCGCTAGCCGCGGTTTGGGGGCGACTTTGGCCGAGTTTCTGGCCGCGCAGGGTTACGCGCTCGTCCTGACCGCGCGCGGCCCCGAAGCTTTAGCGGAGGTCGCCGCGCACGTACGGCGCCACGGCCATCCCGTCACCGCCATCCCCGGCGATGTGAACGACCCACGTCACCGCCGCGCCCTGGTGGGGGCGGCGCACGGCGGTCTAAACCTGCTCATCAACAACGCCTCCGACTTGGGCCCCAGTCCGCTGCCGGAGCTGGCGCACTACCCTTTGGAGGCGTTGGAGGCGGTTTTCAAGACGAACGTGTGTGCGCCCCTAGGGCTCATTCAGGAGGCGCTGCCGCGGCTTATGCGGGGTGGCCTCATCATCAACCTTTCGTCGGACGCGGCCGTGGGCGGTTATCCGGGGTGGGGCGGCTACGGCGCTGCGAAAGCGGCGTTGGACCTGCTGACCCGCACGCTCGCGGCGGAGCTGCGAGGCAGGGGCGTGGGCGCGGTGAGCGTCGACCCCGGCGACATGCGCACGCAGATGCACGAGCGCGCCTTTCCCGGCGAGGACATTTCGGGCCGTCCGCTCCCCGAGGTGACGCTGCCCTTTTGGGCGTGGCTCTTAGGGCAGGACCCGCTTTCGGTCTCCGGCGAACGCTTTCTGGCGCAGGGGGACACCTGGACGCTTAGGTTGCCGGCCCAGCCGGGGCGCCCGGAGGCGCTGACCTCAAGGTTACCGGCATCGCCGGGGCGCCCGGAGGCGCTGACCTCAAGGTTACCGGCATCGCCGGGGCGCCCGGAGGCGCTGACCTCGCCGGAGCGCGCCCAGAAAGCCCTTCGGGAGGCCGTATGAGCCTCACCTTAAGCGACCTTACCTTTGAGCGCCCGGAGCACCTCCAGGCGACCGAACCGCCGGAGCAAAGGGGGGTCCCCCGGGACGCCGTGCGCCTTCTCGTCAGCACCCCCGAGGGGCATCACGGCAGCTGCTTCGCCAACCTCGCCAACTTCTTGGAGCCGGGCGACCTGCTGGTCGTCAACCGTAGCGCCACCTTGCCCGCGAGCCTCCCCGCGGAAGGGGGCTTCGGCTCCTTCGTGCTGAACCTCGCGACGCGCTATGGCCGCGGTCCAAACGCTGAGACGTGGCTCGCCGAACCGCGCTGGAGCTTCGCCGAACCTGGACCGCTGCCGCTGGCGCTAGGGGACGTGGTGACGGCCGGCGGGCTCCGCGCTACCCTCGTGCACCCCTATCCCGGTCTGCCTAGGCTCTGGTTCGTGCGCTTCGACGGGGACGTAGGGGCGGCGATGCAGCGCCTCGGCGCCCCCATCCGCTACGGCTACGTGGCGAGGGCGTACCCGCTCGCCACCTATCAGACCCTCTTCGCCGACGCCCCCGGCAGCGCCGAGATGCCCTCGGCCGCGCGGCCCTTCTCCAAGCGGGTGCTGCGCTGCTTGGCGGCCAGAGGGGTCGGGGTGGCGCGCATCACGCTGCACACGGGCGTAAGCAGCCTCGAGGTCACCGAGTATAAGGCTGCTCGGCACCCGCTGCCCCCCGAACCCTTCGAGGTGCCCCCGGAGACCGCCGACGCCGTGCGTGAAACGAAGGCGGCGGGGGGGCGGGTGATCGCCGTGGGTACGACCGTGGTGAGGGCTTTGGAGTCGGCCTGGGACGGCACGATGAAGCCCGCGCGGGGCTTTACGCGCCTCTACCTCCATCCGGGTCGCGCCGTAAACGTTGTGGATGGGCTTCTGACCGGCTTTCACGACCCTAAAGCGAGCCACCTCGCCATGCTCTACGCCGTTGCGGGTCAGGCGCTGGTGCGGGGTGCCTACGCCGAAGCGGTGCGGGAGGGGTACTTGTGGCACGAGTTCGGCGACAGCCACCTGATCCTGCCCCGCTCAGGCGAGCACCCGTCCATGTTGCGTCCATCGGAGGGGCCAGCGTGAAAAGCAGCGAACGCATCGACAGCGCCGTGAGCCGTTGGAAAGGGGTCACGGCGCACCCGCACCGCTTCGGTGGCACCGCATACCGCTTGGGTACGCGCGAGCTGGGGTACCACCACGGCGAGCACCTGGTCGACATCCCCTTTCCCAAACGGGTGCGCGATGGGCTTTTGGCGAGCTCGGTTACGGGCCCAGCCCGTGCGCCCAGTGGCGCTGACCGTGGGGCAGCGCAGGCGCACCACGTGCTGACTGAAAGTGGGTGGGTAAGCATCTATCTGCGTAGGCCGGAAGACGTCGGGCGAGCGGTCGCCTTGCTGCGCCGCGCCTATGAGCTGGCGACCGCGCAGGCCGAGCGGCGAGCCGCGCGTGGAGGAGAGACGAGGTGACTCGGCTTCAGCACCTTGCGCTTAAGGCAAGCGCCTTAGAGGCGGCGCGCACCTTCTACTTGGAGTGGCTCGAGCTTCCGGCACGTTGCGACGCCGCGTCCGGGCACCTGTGGGTAACCTTCGCGGACGGTTTCGTGCTGCGTTTCGACCGCACCCATGAAGCGGTAGACCCTACGGCGGTGCGGTACCTGGGGCTCGAGCTGGGGAGCTTCGGGGCCGTGACCGGATGCACCGCCAGCTGAGCCCTCGGGTGCCCATCGAGCGCGACCTGAGGGAGGCGTACCGCAATGCAGGGGGCCCTCACGGGTTTTTCGTGCTGGACCCCAGCGGCTACCGCGTCAAGATCTTCCGGTATAACGCGGCGCGTGGCCAGGGGGCGCAAGCAGGCTGACGTTTGAGGAGCTGTGACCTTTCGAGCGACCCAGAAGCGCATCTAGGGGCGCTACACTGCACCACATGGAGGCCGTAAGAGAGATGCCCCTCGAGCGCCGCTTGGGCGAACTCTCGACCCTTAACGCCATCGGCGAGGTGCTCAACCGGGAGCCGGACTTTGAGCGGGCGCTCTCCGAAGCGCTCCGCGAGCTCGTCGCGCTGCTCGGTTTGAGCGCGGGGTGGGTTTTTTGTCGTGCGTTTCGCAGGGCGACCGTCACCGCGGGGGCTTTTCGCTGGCCGCCGCCACGGGGCTCCCACCCGCTTTGGCGAGGGAGAACAGCGCCCCGCTCTGCCGCGGCGGTTGCGACTGCCAGTGGCGGTTTCGGGAGGGGCGGCTCGACGCGGGGGTCAACATCGTGCACTGCAGCCGTCTAGAGGCGGCCACGGGGGACAAGGCGGGGCTCGAGCTGCACGCCAGCATCCCGCTCTTGGGCCGCGTAGGGCCGGTCGGCGTCCTCAACCTCGCCGCCCCCGGGAGCGAGCGCTTCGACCCGCAGACGCTCGCCTTCTTGACGGCCGTGGGGCGGCAGCTCGGCACGGCTTTCGCGCGCGCCGCCCTGCTGCGCGCGCGCGAGGTGCTCGGCCTGCTCGCCGAAGGGCTTGTCAACAAAGCCATCGCCGCCCGCCTTGGCGTCGCCGAGAAAACGGTCAAGACGCACGCGAGCAGCGTGCTCAGCAAGTTGGGGTGGCGTGACCGCGTGCAGGCGGCGCTCTACGCGCGGTCGCGGCGCCTACAACCGAGAGTGCCGGCGTGCGTTACCTCAGGAGGCGCCGCATAAGCTGCTGCACGACCCCTCCGCGGACGCGCCGCCCACCGTAGCGCCCGACGCCGCGCCGCGCGGCGCGAAAGCCGCGGGTGAGGACAAAGAGTTTGAGAGCGGTTCGTAAAAAGCGGTTGAGCTTCACCGTGCCTCCTAAGGGCTTTGCGTAGGCTTGGCCTATGGCGACACTCTACGCTAGACGCGCGCCTCTAGGGCGCTGCGGCGCGACCTACAGCAGCGCGGCGCATGATCGCCGGTACCCTCTCGGGACGTGCGTGCTCACTGGCGCTTTTTAAGGTGAGCGCGTCGCCGACATGAGCCCAGCGCCGAAACAGGGCGAAGGGGGGGCGCGCTGCGAGCTGTGCGGCAGGGAGCAGCCGCTCACCTTCCACCACCTCATCCCCAAGCGCAACCACCGCAAGGGGGCGTTTCAGCGGCGCTTCTCCAAAGAGGAGATGCGGCGGCGCGGGTTGATGCTCTGCCGCTTGTGCCACCGTCAGCTGCATAAGACCTTCTCGGAGCGCGAGCTCGGTTTGACGCTCAACACCAAAGAGGCGATCCTCGAGCACCCCGAGGTGCAGCGGTTTTTGGCGTGGGCCAGAAAGCAGCGTTGAGCGGGGGGCGCGATGACGACGCGCCCCCCGCTCGAGCCTCGCGGTGCCGCTAGCTAGGACGGCCAGCTAACGCTCCAGGGTTCTGCGAAAGCGCCGCCTAAACCGGTACACGACGTCTTGCTCCCGCGTCCTCGCTTGACCGAGCGGTCCGTACGCGCGCCGGTCGCCGCGTACGGCGCGGTGGGCGCGGTACGCCTCAAAACCCGTTCTCGCGACCTCTCGAAAGTTCACCGTGACCTCCTCTAGGGTGACGTGTCGTGTGCCCCTCGCCGCTGGGGGTGCGCCGCGAGCGGCGCGCCTACCGGAAGCGCGGCACTGCGACTACCCGCAACGAGTCGGGGCGCTCCTTGTTGTTTAGGCCTTTAGGATAGCGCGGCTCGCCGCGCGGCGGCGTGTGCTGGTACGCAAAACGTACACAGCTCTCGGGGGCGGCGACCGAACGCCGAGCCCCCCTGCCGTCAGGCGGGGCGCTTTCCGCGCCCACCCCGCCCATTCCCCTAAGTCTGCAGGGGCTCGCGCGCGACATCGTGGGCGCGCTGCGGCGGTATGCTCGGCTCTATGTCGTGGCAGCGCACCCTCTACATCATGGTCTTCGCGCAGCTCACCTCGTCGGTCGGGTTCTCCATCATGTTCCCCTTTCTGCCCCGCTACGTGGCGTTTTTGGGCTCGAGCACGGGGCTGAGTCTCGAGCTTCTGGCGGCGCTCGTCTTTTCCGCCCAGGCGCTCACCATGACCATCGCCTCGCCCATCTGGGGGGCGGTCTCAGACCGCGTCGGGCGCAAACCGATGGTCGAGCGCGCGGCCTATAGCGGCGCCGTGACGCTCGCGCTGATGGCGTTCGTGCCGAACGCCGAAGCCTTGGTGCTGCTGCGGGCGCTGCAGGGCTTTTTGACCGGCACCGTCTCGGCGGGCAACGCGCTGGTCGCCGCGAGCGCCCCCCGCGAACGGGTGGGCTACGCCATGGGGCTTTTGCAGCTCGGGCTCGGGAGCGGCGTCGCGATCGGCCCCTTTATCGGCGGGCTGCTCTCGGACGCTTTTGGCTACCGCACGGCGTTTCTAGTGACCGCCGCGCTGCTCGCGCTCTCCGGGCTCTTGGTCACCTTCGGGGTGCGCGAAACCTTCGTGCGCCCCCCTAAAAAGGCTAGAAGCGGCGTCCTCCGCGGTTGGGGGCGCATCCTGCGCGCGCCGCAGGTGGGGACGCTCTACAGCCTGAGCTTTCTCAACTGGCTCGGCCGCAACATGCTGACCCCTATCCTGCCGCTCTTTATCGCCACGCTCCCCCTCGCGGCGGGCGGGGCAAACACCACCATCGGCCTTATCGTGGGCGTCGCGGCGGCGACGGGGACGGTAAGCGCCATCTATCTGGGGCGCCTCGGCGACCGGCTCGGGCACCGCTGGATCCTCATCCTCTGCGCCTCGGCGGCGGCGCTGCTCTACCTGCCGCAGAGCCTGGTGACGCAGGTGTGGCAGCTCTTGGTGTTGCAGGCCTTGACGGGCGTCGCGGTCGGCGGGATGACCCCGGCGATCGCGGCGCTTTTGGCCCGCTACACCGAGCCGGGCGCCGAAGGGGTGGTCTACGGGCTCGACAACGCCATCGTCTCGGCCTCGCGCACCGTCGCGCCGCTCTTGGGGGCGGCCGTGGTCGAGCTCGTGCGCGTCGGGGGGCCGCGTTTGGGGTGGGGGCTAAGTTTCGACGACGCCTACCGCAGCATCTTTGTGGTCACCAGCGGCTTTTTCCTCCTCGCGGCGCTTTTGGCGCTCGTGCGGTTGCCGTTAGCAAAGCCGCAGCAACCCGTCCGGGCTAGGGAGTAGGCGCTAGGACCTCCGGCTCGGCCTCTTGGGGGGCGCTCGGGTCGTAGGCGAGGTTCGGCGCGAGCCACCTCTCGACCTCCCGCAGCGCCGCCCCCTTGCGCGCCGCGTAGTCCGCGACCTGGTCGCGCCCGAGTTTGCCGACGCCGAAGTAGCGCGCCTCGGGGTGGGCGAAGTAGAGACCCGACACGGCCGCGCCGGGGTGCATGGCGAAGCTTTCGGTGAGGCGCACGCCCGCTAGGGTTTCTGCGTCCAAGAGCCCGAAGAGGGTCGCCTTTTCAGTGTGGTCGGGCTGCGCCGGGTAGCCCGGGGCGGGGCGGATGCCGCGGTAGCGCTCGCGGATGAGGTCGTCGTTCGTGAGCGCTTCGTCCGGCGCGTACCCCCACAGCTCGCGCCGGACGCGCTCGTGGAGCCTTTCGGCGAACGCCTCGGCGAGCCGGTCAGCGAGGGCTTTGACCAAGATCGCGCTGTAGTCGTCGTGCTGACGCTCGTAGGCGGCGGCGAGCGCCTCCGCCCCGTGGATGGCGACCGCGAACCCCCCCACGTAGTCGCGCTCGCCTTTGGGCGCGACGAAGTCGGCGAGCGCGAGGTTCGGCTGCCCCTCGCGTTTGCCCCCCTGTTGGCGCAGGGTGTGGAGCACCGCGCGCACCTCCGTGCGGCGCTCGTCCATGTAGAGCTCGATGTCGTCGCCGACGCGCGCTGCCGGGAAGAAGCCGACCACCCCGCGGGCCCGCAACTTCTCACCTGCCACCAGCTCGCCAAGCGTGGTTTGCGCGTCCTCGAAGAGCCGCCGCGCCGCCTCGCCGACCACGGGGTCGTCGAGGATGTGGGGGTAGCGCCCCGAGAGCTCCCACGCGAGGAAAAAGGGCGTCCAGTCGATGTAGGCGACGAGCTCCGAGAGCGGGTAGTCGTCGAAGGCGCGCACGCCCAGAAAGCTGGGGGGGGTCGGGGCGTAGGTCAGCCGCGGCGCGTTCGCGCGCGCCTGCGCCAAGGGGATGAGCTGCCGCCCGAGCTGCCGCCTTTCGTGCTGGCGCCGCAGCTCGGCGTACTGCGCGCGCACCTCCGCGTGCAGTTTGGGGCGCTCGGTGGCGCTCGCCGCGCGCGCGGCCACCCCGACGCTCCTCGAGGCGTCCAGGACGTGCACCGTCAGCCCGCTGTACTGCGGGGCGATCTTCACCGCCGTGTGCACCCGGCTCGTCGTCGCCCCGCCGATAAGGAGCGGGGTGCGGCTGCCGCGGCGCTCCAAGGCGCGCGCGACCTCCACCATCTCGTCGAGCGACGGCGTGATGAGCCCCGAGAGCCCGATGACGTCGACGTTTTCCCTTTCGGCCGTCTCTAGGATTTTCTCGGTGGGCACCATCACCCCGAGGTCCAGAACCTCGAAGCCGTTGCAGGCCAGAACCACCCCGACGATGTTTTTGCCGATGTCGTGCACGTCGCCCTTGACGGTCGCGAGCAGGACCTTGCCGGCGCTCGTTCTCTCGCCAGCCTTTTCGGCCTCCAGGTAAGGCGTTAAGTACGCCACCGCCCGCTTCATCACCCGCGCGCTCTTGACGACTTGCGGCAAAAACATCTTGCCGCTCCCGAAAAGGTCGCCGACGACGTTCATCCCGGCCATGAGAGGCCCCTCGATGACCGCTAGGGGGCTCCCGAGACGCTGCCGCGCCTCCTCGGTGTCGGCTTCGATAAAGTCCGTGACGCCCTTGACGAGCGCGTGCTCGAGCCGCTTCTCGACCCCCTGCGCCCGCCACGCCTCGTCCTTGGCCCCCTTTTGGTCACCCCCCTTGACCGACGCGGCGAAGGCCAAAAGCCGTTCGGTGGCGTCCGGGCGGCGGTCCAAGAGAACGTCCTCGACGTGCTCTAGGAGGTCTTTGGGGATCTGTTCGTAGACCTCCAGCATGGCCGGGTTGACGATGCCCATATCCATCCCCGCCTGCCGCGCGTGGTAGAGAAAAGCCGCGTGCATCGCCTCGCGCACCCGGGTGTTGCCCCGAAAAGAGAACGAGACGTTAGACACCCCGCCCGAGACGAGCGCCCCCGGCAGGTGCTCTTTGATCCAGCGGGTCGCGCGGAAAAAGTCCAGCGCGTAGCGGTTGTGCCCCTCGATGCCGGTGGCGACGGGGAAGATGTTGGGGTCGAAGATGATGTCCTGGGGGGGGAAGCCCACCTCGTGGACCAGGATGCGGTAGGCCCGCGCGCAGATCTCGATGCGCCTCTCGAAGGTGTCCGCTTGGCCCCGCTCGTCAAAGGCCATCACCACGACCGCCGCGCCGTAGCGCCGGACCCGCGCCGCCTGTTCGCGAAAGACCGCCTCGCCCTCTTTAAGCGAGAGCGAGTTGACGATGCCCTTGCCCTGCAGGCGTTTGAGGCCCGACTCCAGAACCTCGAACTTCGACGCGTCGAGCATCACCGGGACGCGGGCGATGTCGGGTTCGGCGGCGACGAGGTTGAGAAAGCGCACCATCGCGCGCTCCGCGTCGAGCATCGCCTCGTCCATGTTGACGTCGATGATCTGCGCGCCGCCCTCGACCTGCTCGCGCGCCACCGAGAGCGCCTCGTCGAAGCGTTCCTCGCGAATCAGGCGCAAAAACTTCTTCGAGCCGGTGACGTTGGTGCGCTCGCCGACGTTGACGAAGTTGCTGTCACTGCGCAGCACGAGCGGCTCGAGCCCGGCGAACGCGCTCAGGGGGGGCAGCTCGGGCGGCACGCGCGGCGGCACCCCGGCGGCGGCCTCGGCGAACGCCGCGATGTGCTCGGGCGTGGTGCCGCAGCAGCCGCCGATGAGGTTGACCCAGCCCTCGTTGAGCCACGCCGCCATAGTCCGCTGCATCGACGCGGGCGTCTCGTCGTAGCCGCCGAAGGCGTTCGGCAGCCCGGCGTTGGGGTAGACGCTGGTGTAAAGCCCCGTCAGCCGCGAGAGCTCGGCGACGTAAGGCCCCAGCTCCTTGGGCCCGAGCGCGCAGTTGAGGCCCACGGACAAGAGCGGCGCGTGCGAGACGGAGATCAAAAACGCCTCTAAGGTCTGCCCTGAGAGCGTCCGCCCCGAAGCGTCGGTGATGGTCCCCGAGACCATCAGCGGGAGCTGCACGCCGACGTCCTCAAAAACTGATTCGGCAGCAAAGAGCGCCGCTTTGCAGTTGAGCGTGTCGAACACCGTCTCGATCAAGATGATGTCGGCGCCGCCCTCTAAAAGTCCGCGCACCTGCTCGTAGTAGCTCGCGACCAGGGTGTCGAAGTCGACCGCCCGGAAGCCGGGGTTGTTGACGTCCGGCGACATGCTCGCGGTGCGGTTCGTCGGCCCCAAGGCCCCGGCGACGAAGCGCGGTTTGTCGGGCGTGGAAAGAGCGTCGGCGGCGCGGCGGGCGAGGCGGGCGGCCTGGACGTTGAGCTCATAGAGGACCTCGTCGACGCCGTACTCGCTCATACCGACCCGGGTGGCGCTAAAGGTGTTCGTCTCGATGATGTCGGCGCCGGCCTCGAGGTAAGCGCGGTGAATCCCCTCGATCAGCTCGGGCTGCGTCAGCGTCAGAAGGTCGTTGGCGCCCCTCAGGGGCCGGTCGTGGTTCCGAAAGCGCGCGCCGCGAAAGTCGGCTTCCGTAAGATTGTGGCGCTGGATCATCGTCCCCATGGCGCCGTCTAAGACCAGGACGCGGCGTTTGAGGGCCTCTTGTAAGGCGGCTGCGGAGGCCTTGCGCTTCATACCGCCCCCACGCCCAGGCGCTGCGGCGTCAGCACGCCCCCCAAAAAGTCCTCCAAACGGCTTTTAATCGGCATGAAGTAGAGGTTGCTGCGGGTCTGCCGCGCAAACTCGAGCGCCCGCGCCGCGAAGTCGCGGCTCCAGGCGAGCGTCGGCGCGAAGTCGGCGGGGAAGATCGCGCGGTTGCGGGTCTGCCAGTACCCCAGCGAGCGCGCCGTGGTCACCGTCGTCACGCCCCAGTAGAGGGTGACGCCGGGGAGCAGCTCGCGGTAGACGTGCATGAGCCTGAGGTCGAAAAAGGGTTGGGTAAAGAGGCCGCTCGCGCCGGCCTCGAGCTTTTCAAGCGCGTAGTCACGTTCTCTGACGAACGACTGGCGGTAGGGGTCGAGGGCGGCGTAGACCGTGACGTGCGGTAGCGCCGCCTTGATCGCTCGGATGAGCTGCACGCTAGACGTGGGGTAGACCGCGTAGCGCATGTCGGCCGGGGGGTCGCCCGCGACCACCAACACCTCGTGGAGCTCGGCCTCGTCGAGGTGCCTCAGGAGGGGCCTGAGGTCTTTGAGGTCGGTGGCGACCGCCCGCAGGTGCGGGATGGCGCGGCGCACGCACCGCTGGGCCGCCGCGCAGGCGTCCGTGCTGCGCAGCGCGAAGCGCGTGAGGTCGGGGATGTTGACGGTGTCCACGAAGGGAAAGCGCGCCCGGATGGTCTCGAGCTCTGCGGCCAAGCCTTCGAGGCTGCGGGCGACGAGTTCGATGGAGACGCGGGGGGTGTAGTCGGGTTGCAGGTAAGACAAAAGGCCCTCCTCGAAAGCTGCAGAAGCGCGGTTTCCCGCCCTTCTCATCAGTCCAGCAGGGTCATCGTGGCCGTGCGCTGGCCGGCAGGGGCGCCCGATTAGATGAAAGCGGGCCGCTGCAACCTCTGACCGAGCCCGTGCAAGCGGGGCGCTTCGGTCGGGCGCTCCGTGTGGTGGGTAGGTGTGGGCTCGGGGTTTCGGGCCGGATCCCTCGGTTGCGGTGCTCGAGCGCGGGCGCTCGAGCCTCTATTCTCACCCTCTCGTGAGCGCGCGTCAATGGGTCGGCTAACGCCACCCCGGCGTTCGGCCGAGAGGGCGGCTTTAGCGTCACCTGCTGCGCCGCCCTCACACCCGTGAGCCCAAAACGGGCGCGCCCGCCGCGGGGGCTCAAGAGGGGGCTAGACCGCGACGCTTTCGGCGAGCTTGTCGAGGCTCCTCAAGAGGTCGTCACAGAGGTCGCGCGGGTCTTCGATACCGACCGAGAGCCGCACCAAGCCGTCCGTGATCCCTTGGCGCTCGCGGGTCTCGGCGTCTAAAAGCTGGTGCGTGGTGCTCGCGGGGTGCGTGGCGAGCGATTCGACGTCGCCCAAAGACACCGCCTGGGTAAAGAGCGTCAGGCCGTCTAAAAAGCGCTCCGCCGCCTGCAGCCCCCCGCGCAGCTCGAGCGACACCATCCCGCCGAAGTGGCGCATCTGCTTGCGGGCGACCTCGTGACCGGGGTGCTCGGGGAGGCCGGGGTAGAAGACCCGCGCCACGGCCGGATGCCCCCGGAGCGCCTCGGCGACCCTCGCGGCGCCCGCGCAGTGCGCCTCCATGCGGAGCGCGAGCGTTTTGGTGCCGCGCAGGAGCAAAAAGCTCTCCCACGGCCCCAGACAACCGCCGACGTGCCGCAGGCCTTCGCTGCGCACCTCGGCGAGCAGCGCGGCGGGGCCGGCGAGCACGCCGCCGATGGCGTCGCCGTGACCGCCCAGGTACTTGGTGGCCGAGTGGAGCGCGAAGGTCAGGCCGTGCTCCAAAGGCCGCGTCAGGTAGGGGGTGGCGAAGGTGTTGTCGGCGACGGTGAGCACCTCGCGCCCGGCGGTGAGGCGAGCGACCTCGGCGAGGTCGATAAGCTTCAGGGTCGGGTTGGTCGGCGTCTCGAGGTAGACCATGCGCGTGCGTTCGCTTAGAGCCGCCGCTAGCTCCCGCTCGCTCGCGAGCTCGGTGACGCGCACGCCAAAGGGCGCCAGGACGTCGTGGAAGAACCCCTCGGTGCCGCCATAGAGGGGGCCGATAAAGAGGAGTTCGTCGCCGGGGCGCAAAAAGGTGAGCGTGAGCGCGGCGACTGCCGCCATCCCGCTCGAAAACGCGAGGGCGTCTTCGGCCCCCTCGAGGTCGGCGAGCTTGCGTTCAAACGCGCGGGTCGTCGGGTTGGCGATGCGGCCGTACAGGTAACCCTCCTCCTCGCCTGCGAAGAGCCGCCGGCCGCGCGCGAACGAACCGTAGGCAAACGTCGAGGTCTGGTAGACAGGCGGGGCGTGCGCGCCGGTCACGGGGTCGGGTTCGTGACCGCTATGGACCGCACGGGTCGCAAAACGTCGTTGGGTCATGGTCTATTACAGCAAAACGGCGCGCCCTCTAGGCGTCGCGGCGGCGCGTAGGGGTACACGGGGCGCGGCTCGAGGCTGCGGCAGCCGAGAACAGCCCGCGGGTTGGCGACCACGAGGCGCGCGTCCCTCTACGCGTCCATCTAGGTGGCGGGCCCGGGGGCGACTCCGGTCTGCTATATGATCCAGATCACGCGCGATCCGGTGGCGAGGGCGATGGAACAGGCGTTTTATGGCACACGGGGCCGCGGGGAGCGCTCGATGTTGCGTACAGGTCGCGCTTTCTACGCGTGATTCACGAGCTACGTGGTCGACAAGATCGTCACGAGGAGGCAAGATCATGGCCAAGCACATTGCAGCGATCGACCAGGGAACGACCAGCACGCGCTGTATGATCTTCGATCACGGTGGCAACGTGATCGCATCAGACCAGCGCGAGCACGGGCAGATCTTTCCGCAGTCGGGGTGGGTGGAGCACGACCCCCTGGAGATCTGGCAGCGCGCGCAGAGCGTGGTTGTTGCCGCGCTCGAGAAGGCGCAGCTCAACCGCACCGACCTGGCGGCGGTCGGCATCACCAATCAGCGTGAAACCGCGGTCGTGTGGGACCGCAAGACGGGCGAACCGGTCTACAACGCGATCGTCTGGCAAGATACGCGCACCGATCAGCTGATTCGCCGCCTGGCCCGCGACGGCGGCCAGGACCGTTTCCGCGCCAAGGTCGGCCTGCCGCTAGCGACCTACTTCTCAGGCCCTAAAATCCGCTGGATCTTGGACAACGTCGCGGGAGCGCGTGAGCGCGCCGAGGCCGGCGACCTGCTCTTCGGCAACATCGACACCTGGTTGATCTGGAACCTGACGGGCGGGGTCGATGGTGGCGTGCACGTGACCGACATCTCCAACGCCAGCCGCACCATGCTGATGAATCTCGAAACGCTCGACTGGGACGCGGAGATCATGGAGGTCATGGGGGTGCCGCGCGCCATGCTCCCCGAGATTCGTTCGTCGAGCGAGGTGTACGGCGAGTGCCGCGGCGCTTTGCAAGGTGTACCGCTGGCCGGTGACCTCGGCGACCAGCAGGCGGCGACCGTCGGCCAAACCTGCTTCGAGGTCGGGGAATCGAAAAACACCTACGGTACGGGCAACTTCATGCTCATCAACACCGGGGAGAAGCTGGTGCACTCCAAGAGCGGCCTGCTGACGACGCCCGCTTACAAGTTCGGGGACAACCCGACGGTGTGGGCGCTCGAGGGGTCGATCGCCGTGACCGGTTCGCTGGTGCAGTGGCTGCGCGACAACCTCAACCTGATCAGCAGCGCGCCCGAGGTCGAAGACCTCGCCCGCAAGGTCGACGACAACGGGGGGATGTTTATCGTACCGGCGTTTTCCGGCCTGTTCGCACCCTACTGGCGCAGCGACGCGCGCGGCGTCATGGTCGGTCTCACGCGCTACATCAACAAAAACCACATCGCCCGCGCCGCGCTCGAAGCGACCGCGTACCAAACCCGCGAGGTGCTGGACGCGATGCAGCAAGACTCGGGGGTCGAGCTCAAAGAGCTCAAGGTCGACGGCGGCATGGTGTACAACGACCTGCTGATGCAGTTTCAGGCCGACATCCTGGGCGTACCGGTGGTGCGTCCGAAGGTCGCCGAGACGACGGCGCTCGGCGCGGCGTACGCTGCTGGCCTAGCGACGGGCTACTGGAAGAACACCGACGATATGCGCGCCAACTGGGCCATGGACAAGCGTTGGGAGCCGCGTATGAGCGAAGATCAGCGCGAGGCGCTCTACGCCGGTTGGAAAAAAGCCGTGACGCGTACCTTCGATTGGCTCGAGAGCACACAAAACGGGGTTTGAAGGATGTTAGCAGTGTAGTGCGTTGCCGGATACACCTTGCGCGGGGTGCCCCCGGCGCTGGTCTCTGCCCTCGTTCGCCGACCGCTTAGACCCGTGCGCCACCGTGAGCGATCAGCTCGTGACGCTCCTGCCCGGTGAGCGAACCGTTTTGCGCGTGCATAGTAGCGAGCCGTTGGATGGCGGCGCGCTGCAAAGACCGCCCGTGCTGTGGTGCGTCAACGCGGCGCTGCGGGGCGCGGCGAGGGACCGCTCGAGATCCTGAGGGGGCGGGCGTTTTTGGGTGGCGAGGCGCTCACGCGCCAACACCCAGAAAACGCCTCCCACACCGCGCTCATGTCGCCTGATACCTTATTATTTAAGGCACTCTAGTGTATACTAATGGCATGGCACAGATCCTCCAGGACCACCCCCCGCAAGGCGCCTCCAGCACCCAACCCCAGGACTACCCGCACTACCTCTCCCAGCTCGGCGCGATCCACGCGCTGCGCGACGAGCTCGAGCTCACCCCGCAGCAGTACCGGCGCTTGTTGCAGCGCCTCACGGGTTCGACCAGCGCAAAATACATGACCCCCGAGGAGCGCGAGCGGCTCATCGCGTTTCTCGTGCTGCACCGCGACCTGAGCGACCTCGCGGCGCGGACGCAAGCGGCTTTGGAGCACCTCAACGCGTCTTTTGGCCTCGTCGGCGGCGAGGTGGCGATGGCCAAGGAGGTCTATCTGAACGGCGACTTCTTGACCCGGACGCAGGCCTCTTTGGAGAGCATCATCGCCATGATGCGTACCCGCTACGGCGACGACGCGCGGCTCGTGTGCGCCTCCGAAGAGCGCGAGGTCGACGAGACGTCCCTCAAGCTCGAGTTCGTCGCCTAAGCCGAACTAACCCTGCCATGAGCAGCGGCCGTACGGTTGAGGGGGTAACGCTCAAAAAGCAGCAACAGGTCCTTGTATGTTGAACGAGGGCCGGGGTAAGGCCGCAATAGACCCAGAACCTCGAGTTCGTGCATAGAGATCGGCCCACCCCTTCTCCCTGCCTGTCACACCGAACAAGTATCCTGACCTTCGAGGTCGCATCGGCAAGGCTGGTTACAGGAGGGTAAGGAGGGAACCTCAGCTCAGAGGAGGGAAGATGCTCACCTATGTTGGGGTTGATGTGGCTAAGGAAAGCCTTGAGGTAGCGGCTCTCTCAGGGGATGGGGAGATTTTACGGGTTCAGTTGGGCAACGATGAGGCCGCCCACCAAGCGCTCGTGAGCTGGCTGGGGAAGTATGAGTTGTGCCAGGTCGTGTGTGAAGCGACGGGCAGCTACCATCAGCGCCTGGTCAAGCACCTTCAGGCTTGCGGCGTATGGGTGAGCGTCATCAACCCTGCCCAGGCTCGGGACTACGCTAAAAGCCAGCGCCAGCATAGGGGTCACTAGACCCGACCCTAGTGGGTCTGCTATGCCGTAACAAAACTGACGCTGTGGACGCTCTCCTGCTGGCCCAGTACGGCAGAGAACGTGAGCCCGAGCAAGCACCCCCTCCGGTTGGCGTGCAGCAGTCGCTGGCTCGTGAACTCGAAGCACTGAGCCACGACCTAACCCGCCTGAAGAACCGGCTTGAGGCCGCCCAGGCTGGCGTGACCCACCCTCAAGTGGTCACCTCGCTCAGACGGCGTATCGAAGCTCTGGAGAAAGAGAAACAAGCTCTAGAGGACGAACTCAAAGGCGACCTCGAGCAGGAAAAGCCTCAAGAACTTAGACTCCTACAGAGCATTCCTGGCATGGGTACACGAACGGCCTGTTTACTTCTCGCTGAGTTAGGCGACCCTTTGCGCTTTGCCACCGCCCGTAGCCTGGTGGCCTATGCTGGCCTTACCCCCGAGCGCTGTGAGTCGGGTTCAAGTCTCCACAAACAGAGCCACATCAGTCGTCTGGGCTCGGCACACGTGCGTCGTCTTCTCTACATGCCCGCTCTCAGCGGGTTGCGCTACAACCCGCTGCTTAAGGCGTTCTTCGAGCGCCTAGTCGCTAGGGGCAAAGCTAGAAAGGCTGCGCTGGTCGCCTGCATGGCGAAGCTGCTGCGCATCACCTATGGGGTGTTGCACTCTGGGCGGCCCTTCGACCCTGCCCACGCCAGGGCTTGACATTCATCACAGTATCTCTAGCGTTACCAGTGCCAGCTTTTGAAAAAGTGCTGTCGTTTGGATGAGGTAAAGGTGAGAACACAGCTTTTGCTGTCGACTTTTCGCCTTACCTACCATCTCCTTAGCTTTCATGATTTACCCATACTAAAGTACAACACTTTTCCTGGTGCCAGAGCGGTTTTAGAGCCGATGGTACGGTCACCTACACTCTCGCGCGTCCGGCCGCATGAGCTTCGCAAGCGGTCGCGTTCGTCCGGTGAGGGTATGACCTTCAAGTGCCTGCCGGGTAGCACTTGGAGAGACCGTCCAGGAGAGGGACCCTACATGATAAAACGCTTTTCGCTTTATCCAGCGCTACTCGCGCTCGCGCTGCTGATCGCTGCGTGTAGCACCGATCAGCCCATGCTCGAGCCGCAGGCCGAGGCGGCCCAAGGCGAGCGCTATTTGGTCGTCTTCCGGCAGAACGAGACGCCGGCAGGTGCGTTGCGGGCGCTCGAGGCGCACGGCCAGGTGGTGCGCACGCTGCCTCAGGTAGGTGTCGCCGTGATGGTCTCCGACGACCCAGCGTTCGTCGCCAAAGCGTCGCGTGTGAGTAACGTCCAGGAGGTCGGGGTTGCGCCCGCCTTCGCCGTGCCCGAAACGCCGAGCGCCGCCGTGCAGGAGGCGCCCACGGGAGCGGACACCCTCTACAACCAGGGGCTGCTCTGGGGGATCGACCGCGTTCACGCGCCGCAGGCGTGGGAAGCCGGGATCACCGGTTCGCACGACACCGTGGTCGCGGTGATCGACACCGGGATCGCGACCAACCACCCCGACCTGAAGGAGAACATCGTCTACACCGACTGCCACACCTCGGCCGGGAGCAAAGCCGAGGGGGCGTGCACCGCCTACCCCGCCTACAGCGATCACGGTACCCACGTTGCCGGTACGGTCGCCGCTGTGTTTGACGGGGGCGAGGTGGTCGGCGTCGGACCCAACTTGGGTCTGGCGGGCTACAACGTCTTCGAACCGATCCCCGGCTGCGGCGTCTGCGCCTTTTCGGACTCCCGCTGGGCCGCGATGATCGACGCCGCCGAACGCGGCTTCGAGGTCATCAACATGAGCCTGGGCAGCATGGGGCGGCGCGGTGGTCAGGGCACGCAGGACCTCAACGCCTTTATCCGGGCGGAAAACCGCGTGGCGCGCTTTGTGCAGCGCGAGGGGACGATCATGATCGCCTCGGCGGGCAATTCGGCGACCGACCTCAACGGCCAGCCGATCAACCTCCCCGGCGGCATCCCCGGCATCGTCAACGTGTCCGCGACGGGTATCCGCCCCGAGCCGCGCTTTCCGCAGCCGGGCGCGTTTGATGTGCTGGCCTTCTACAGCAACTACGGCGCCTCGATCACCCTCGCCGCCCCCGGCGGCGACTGCGGCATCGACGGTTCTTGCGACCCGGCGACCCGTCCGGCCGACTGGTTTGAGCACCTGGTGCTGAGCACGACGGTCGCCCCCAACCTCACCTGCGCCGCGACCGAGAGCTGTGCGGTCGGCTACGGTTGGAAGGCGGGCACCAGCATGGCCGCGCCGCACGTCGCCGGGGTAGCCGGGTTGGTGATGGACCAGCATCCGAACCTGAGCCCGAACCAGGTCGAGGCGCGCCTCAAGCGCACCGCCGACCGGGTGGGCAACCCGCAGGGCTTTGGCGCGGGGATCGTCAACGCCTTTAACGCCGCGCGCTAAGCGCTAGGGGAGGGGCGAACCCTCCCCCTTTTGCAAGCTTTAACGTTCGAGCGGTTCACGCCTTAGCCTTCCCAACTCGGGGGCGGGCGCTGAACCGCTTTTTGTAGTGCCCGATCCACACCCCGATGAGCGGCCCCCCTACGAGCGCGGGAGCGATCCAGACGGTCCACTCGAGCCCCGAAGGCAGCCTCGGACCCACGGTCTGCACCATAAAGGCCGTGACGGCCGCAACGTACGAGCCCAGCATCCGGTCCATGTGGTAGAACCACCACCAGTTCGGGTCCGCAGGGGGCTGCCGGAAGCTCGTCAGGTCGCTCCAGGCTTCGCGCCCCAAAAGGGTGCCGAAGCCGACCCCCAGAAACGAGAAGGCGGTCGGTATAGCGCTCTCCCAGACGTCTAGAAGCGTCAGCGCACCCCAGGCGATAAAGCCGACGCCCGCCGCGAGCGCGACCCACGCGCCGCCCCAATCGAGCCAGGTCGCTCCTTGCTCGGCTTGGGGGCGTTTGCGGGAGAGGACGCGGTACCCGGAGAACGCTCCGTAGAAGCTCAGCACGGAGATGATCAGCAGAAACACGTTGGGGCGGACCGCCAGGAGGCCGAGCGCGGTGACGAAAAGAACGGCCATCGCCCAGAAGTACACCCGGCCCCCCAGCCGGTGCGCACGCCCCCCTTTGCGCGTCGCCATCGCCACGGGTGCCAATACGAGCGCGAAGATGCCTGCCACGACGTGCAGGAGCACGAGCGCTGTCTCAAGCATCACCGTTCCCCTCTAAAGAGCAGGTACGCGCCGAAGCCGACCAGCGCGAGCGGCCACGCATACGAGAGCCCCTCCAGGATGCGCGCCCCTACCCCGGCGCTGAGGAGGAGGCCGCCGATCACCGTCATCACCAGCGCGGGGATGAGCGCCCAGGTGAGCTTCTCGTCGCCGAAACGTGAGGACAGGGCGAACACCCCTACCCACCCGAGCGCGAACGAGAGCAGAAAGACGCCCCCCTCGGCCTCGTCGGATAAAACCGGTGCGAGCGGCAAAGCCTCCACGAGAAACGCGCCCAGCCCGATCCCGGCCAGGATGCCGCCGGGGATGAACCAGGCCGACTCGCGGCGCAGGAGACCCACGGCGATCAGCAGGGCGCTGAGTAGGGGCAGGGTAAGTACGCCGGTATCCATAAGGCGAGCGAGCAGAAAGAAGACGCCGAGGACGATCAGCACGAGGCCGATGGGCACGACTTCGCAAGCTTTGGCGTGCAGCATGGAAACCTCCTGGACGAGACTCTAGCGGGGCGATCGGGCGGCGCGCATGTGCGAAAGGTCATCTCCAGAAGCCATGACTTTCGGCAGGGGTGACCCCGCAAGGCGTCCTCTATACTGCGCGTATGCCCAGCGCGCGCTCCGCCCTCCCCGTCGAGGTTTTGTCGCAGGTTGCGGGCTACATCACCTGGCTTGCGGTCGGGGTGCCGATGGCGCTCGAGCCCGCCCAGGGTCCAGCGTGGCTCTCCGTGCTCTGGGGGGGCTGTTTCGTGGGTTTCGGCGCCCTTTTCGCGCTGATCAACGCGCCGCGCCTCGACCCGTGGGTTCACCGCGTCCACCTCCTGCCCCTCTCGCTCATGACGCTGTGCAGCTTGGGGGTGATCGGCTTCGGACCCGGTTACTGGCTGGGCGGCATTTTACTGATCATCGTGGCGAGCTACGCGGCGCACCTTCTGTCCTTGCCGCACGCCGCGCTCTGGGTGCTGGGGCAGACCGTGGCGATGGGGGCGCTTTTCCTGGCGACGGGTGAGACCGTCCCGGCGCTCGTCCAGGCGGCGCTCTATCTAGGGTTTCAGTCCTTCGCCCTCTTTACCAGCCACGCGGCGCTGAGCGAAGCCCGCGCCCGCGAGGCGCTCGCTCGGGTCAACGCCGAACTGCGGGCCACCCAGGCGCTCTTAAGCGAGAGCTCGCGCGTCGCGGAGCGCCTCAGGATCGCGCGGGAGCTGCACGACCTCATCGGCCATCACCTGACGGCCTTAAGCCTCAACCTCGAGGTCGCCAGCTTTGTGCTCGAAGCTCAGGGAGAGAGCAAGGCTTTGGCGCACGTGAGAACCTCCCAGTCGCTCGCTAAGGGTCTCCTGGGTGACGTGCGCGAGGTCGTGAGCGAGGTGCGCGCGGGCAGCAGCTTAGACCTCGCCGGGGCGCTGCGCACGCTGATTCAAGGCATCCCCGACCTCCGCATCCACTTAGACGTTCCCGAGGACTTGAGCGTGGACGACCCGCAGCGGGCGCAGGTGGTGCTGCGCTGCGTTCAGGAGGTCGTGACGAATACCGTGCGGCACGCGGGCGCCCGGAACCTCTGGGTAAGGGTCGCGCGCACGGAGCGCGGGCTGACCCTCTCGGCTCGCGACGACGGCGGGGGGGCGCACGCGCTGGGCCGCGGCAACGGCCTCACGGGGATGGGGGAGCGCCTAGAAGGCCTGGGCGGGCGGCTCGAGCTGCACCCGAATCCGGGCCGGGGGTTTTCGCTCGAGGCGTGGCTGCCGCTCGGCCTGACGGGTTGAGGCGCGATGATCCGCGTGCTCTTGGTAGACGACCAGACGCTGGTGCGGCAGGGCATCCGCAGCCTCTTAGAGCTGTCCCCCGAGATGCAGGTCGTCGGTGAGGCGGCGGACGGCGAGGCGGCGTTGGGGCTCATCGCCGAAACGGCCCCGGACGTGGTGCTTCTCGACCTGCGGATGCCCAAGCTGGACGGCCTCGGGGTGCTGCGCGCGCTTGCCCATCCGCCGCCCACGCTGATCCTGACCACCTTTGACGACGACGCGCTCGTCCTTGACGGCCTGCGTGCCGGTGCCAAGGGCTACCTCCTCAAGGACGTGTCCTTGGAGCAGCTCGTCACGGCGGTGCGGACCCTGGCGGCGGGCGGAACGCTTGTGCAGCCCGCCGTCACCGAGCGCGTCTTGCGTGGGCTGTCGGGTGTGCCGCGCGACTACCCCAGCTTGGAGACCCCCGACCCCCTGACGGGCCGCGAGCGCGAGGTCGTGCGCCTCATGGCGGGGGGCTACTCGAACCGGGAGATCGCGCTCGCGCTTCATATAAGCCAGGGGACGGTCAAAAACCATGTCTCGTCGGTTCTTTCAAAGCTCGGCGTGCGCGACCGGACGCGGGCGGTCTTGAAGGCGCTCGAGCTGGGTTACGTGTAAGCGTTTGTCTTAGAGCCATACCCGCTTACGTCATTGCGTTCTGTCCGAAGGTTGGTCGCGCAGCTCCAGATTGTAAAGCGTACGAAGTCGGGCGAAGCCTCGGCCGTAGGCCGAAGCAGTCTCGTCTTGCTGCGCTACCACTAGAGGTTGCAAGTAGAGATTGCAAGCAGTGTCCGAGCAGCTCTCAGCCGCAGGCTAGCGGAACGGCTTCGCCAGAGGTGGGCACCGCTTACGCTCGCAATGACATGGCGTGTTTTTGGAACACGTTCTCGTGTGCTAAGGCACCTCGAACCCCGCGTGCGACGCGCTTTGGTAGTAGGCGCTGATCTCGTCGGGGATGTTGGCGGTGTCGTCCACCAGCTTGAGGAGGTCTAAGTCCTTCGCCGCGATCGTGCCCGCCGCCAGCAGCGTGTCCCGCAGCCAGTCCGTCAGCCCCTGCCAGTAGCTCACCCCGACCAGATAGACCGGAAAGGGGTGGATCTTGCGCGTCTGCACCAGGGTGAGCGCCTCGAAGAGCTCGTCGATGGTGCCGAAGCCGCCGGGAAAGACGACAAACGCCGAGGAGTACTTGACCAACATCACCTTGCGGACGAAAAAGTAGCGGAACTTAAGCTCGGTGGTCTGATAGGGGTTGGGCCCCTGCTCAAAGGGCAGGTCGATATTGAGCCCGACGCTCTTGCCCTGCGCCTCGAAGGCCCCTTTGTTGCCCGCTTCCATGATGCCGGGGCCGCCCCCCGTAATCACCGTGTACCCTGCGCGCGCGAGGTCGCGCCCCAGGCTTTCGGCTTGGCGGTAGTAGGGGTGTTCGGGTCCCAGCCGCGCCGAACCGAAGATGGTGACGGCTTTTTGCACCCCGCTCATCTCTTCAAAGCCCTGGACAAACTCCCCCATGATGCGAAAGAGGCGCCACGATTCGGCCGCGAGCGCGTCGATGACGTACTGCTGCTCCGGTTTGCCTCGCTCCTGCTCGATGCGGTCCATGGCGCATCGTACCGCACGCCGTGGACGCGCGTGCGGTAGCCTCCGCCGTTGCTCGCAGTTAGAGGGCGCGCTAGGGTGAAGTGTGGACGCTCGAGACATCGTCGAACTGGCAGACGCCTACAAGCTCCGCCTCTTTGACCGGTTGCGCGACAGGCTCCCCGAACGTCTCCGGGCGTTTCGGGGCGACGCCCTCAAGGGCCAGGCGGCAGACGTGCTCACCTACGCGTATCTCCAAGGGGTGCAAGACGCGCTAGACGCTTTTGACATGGCGGAGCTGCTGCGGCTCATCGCCCGAGAGAGCGGCGCTGCCGGGCCGGGGTTACAAGCCTAGCGCCCCCGCGCTCGCTTTTAGTCCGCCTCGAGCGGGTAGGTCTGGCTGCCGAACAGGGCGAGGAGCACGAGGCCCACGTAGAACGCTCCGACCGCCGCCCAGACCGCACCCCCAGGGAGGGGTCCAACCCGCGCGGCGGCGAGAAGCGGTTGTAAAGCGCCCGTCACCGCCTCGCCCGAGGTGATCGCCAACTTGCCGACCCAAGCGGCGACGAGCGCCGCGTAGAGCCAGAGGTAGTTGCGCCGCAGCCGCCAACCGAGGGCGCTCGCCCAGGAGATCGGGGGTTGCGGCTCTTCAAGGCTCTGCAGAAGCCGCGTGGGCCAATCGGTAACCCACGTGGCGCCCAGCTGCTCGGCGAAAAAGCCCCGTTCAAAGAGCCGCACGCGTTGGTGCGACACCTCGTAGACGCGAAAGCGGCGCGCCTCCAGGGTGAGGAAAAAGAGCGTCAGCAGCATCGCGAAAAGGAGGGCGGCGTGCGATAAGGCGCCGTTGCCGAGCACGAAGGTGACGATGCCCGCGTTTGTCACGATCGCCCAGTTCGTCGTGGTGTCGAGGCGGACGCGGTAGAGCGCCATGCGGCCCAGCTCGCCGCGGTAGAGGTGGATAAGGCTGTTGACCGTGTTCGTGTCTCTGAGGTTGGGGGGTTTGGTAGGCGTCATAGCGGGTGCGGGGACTAAGCGGGGTGGGGCCGGCCCATGCGGCAGCGGGTCGCCACAGGGGTAGTATGGCACGCGGCCGCGTGACACGCGCTTGGCGACCGCCAGAACGTAGAGTGGGGGAGATGGAAGGCAACGTCAAAAACCGCTTCGCACACACCGTCAGCGTAGCGCCCGCCGACATCGACGAGCTCGGCCACGTCAACAACACCGTCTACTTGCGCTACGCCGAGGAGGTGGCGCGGGCGCACTCCGAGCGGCAGGGGCTCTCGCTCGCCGCCTATCAGGCGCTCGGGGTGGTGCCGGTGGTGCGGCAGCACCGCATCACCTACTTCCAATCGGCCGTCTTGGGGGACGCGCTCAGCGTCGAGACGCGGGTACAGGCGTTTTCGGGGGCGCGCGCGGGCCGCCACACCCGCATCTACCGCGAGCGCGACCGCGCTCTCCTTGCCGAGGTCGAGACCGACTGGGTGTGGGTGAGCGCCGCGCGCGGGCGACCGACGCGGGCGCCGGCGGCGATCCTAGAGGCGTTCGGGGTCTCGGCGGAAGGGTGAAGGTTTGGTGAAGCCCGGCAGTACCCTACGGGGGTAGGCTAAGCGCACGCCCCACGGGGTGGTGTTGGGGTGCACGAGGGGGTAGCTGGTGCGCGATACCTGCCGAGACACGTACCGAAACCTTCGCCGAAACGCGCGGGTCATCATCTTGGCCAGCCTGCTCGTCGCCCTGAGCGCGTGTGCGCCGGTCATCTGGGGGCGCGCGCCCCAACCGCTCGAGCCCGGTCAGCGCGAGACGCGTGTCGCGCTGGGCTACCCCACGCCGCTGACGGCGGTCGCGCCGTGCACGGGGATGCCGCCCAACCCCGACTGCGCTACCGGTATCGTCGCCCCGGGGTACTGGCCGGTAGCGACGCCGGTGCAGCTCAACCTCGCGCGCGGCGTCGCCGAGGGCCGCACCACCAACCTCACCGCGCTGCTCGTTCCCTACGCGTCGTTCCCCGCCCCGGGCCTCCGCTACGGGGCGACCGAGCGGCTCGGCGCGGGGCCTTTCGCGCTCGACTACGGCGCCGCCCTTTTCGTGTCGAACGCCGCGCTAGACCTCGGGGTCTCGGCGGCGACGCCCCTCGGGGCGGCCGAGCTCTACGGCGCGCTGCGCGGCCTCGGCACCCTCTCCTGGTTGGGCGAACCCGGGCTCGCCGGCGCCGGTACCCTCACGCTCGGCGTGCAGGTCCCCGTGTCGGACGCGCAGCGCGTGTTCGCCGAGCTCACGCTGCAGGGGGCCACCTTCAACGGGTTCGGGCCACGCGAGGGGGTGCAGCCCATCGGCTTCTGGCTCGTGCCCGCGCTAGGCGTCGCTTTCTGACGTTCCAAGCGACTTTGTAGGTGAACGTAAAGGCCGGTGCCAGGAGCGACTCAGCGCCGCAGGTGCGCGACCGTCACCCCGTGGCCCCCCTCGTAGGGGGGGGCGTCCTCGAAGCGCTCGACCCGTTTGTCGTCTTTAAGAAAGCTCCGCACCACGTCGCGCAGGGTACCGGTGCCCTTGCCGTGGAGGATGCGGACGCGCTCGGCCTTAAGCGCGTGCGCCTCGAGCAAAAAGTCGCGCAGCTTGTCGAGCGCCGCCTCGACCCGTTCGCCGCGGATATTGAGCTCGCTCTCGAAGCGCGCCGGCGCGCTGTAGCCACCCCCCGCGCCGCGCTGGGGTTTGGGCGCTCTGTCGAGCCTTACGCCGCTTTTGGGCACCGTCACCTTGAGGAGGCCGAGCTGCACCACGACGTCGTCGCCGCGCAGCTCCAGCACCTGGCCCTTGGCGCCGTACGCCTCGACGAAGACCGTCGCGCCCGGCGCTAGCGCCGGTTTCGGGGCGGGGCCTTTGGCCTTCGGGGTGCGGTGCGGGGTGCGCGCCTGCACCTCCTTGCGCAGCCTCTGAAGCTCGCTGAGCGCGCGCGGCCTCGCTTCGGGGTCGGTGGTGGCGGTGCGCTTGAGCTCCTTGGCGCGCTGCAACGTCTCCTGCAAAAGTTCGTCGGCCCGCGCGGCGGCGGCGGCCAAAACCTCCCCCTCGCGCTCGCGTAGGCGCTCGATCTGCTCGCGCAGCACCGCGGCCTCGCGCGCGGCGACCTCGCGCGCGGCGGCGAGCTCGTCGCGCTCGGCCTGAAGCGCCTCGCGCTGGCGCTCGAGGGTCTGCAAGAGCGTCTCCAGCGCCGCCCCCTCGGGCCCGAGGATGTCGTGAGCGCGCGCGAGGAGCGCTTCGGGCAGCCCCAAGCGCTCGGCGATGGCGAGCGCGTAGCTCCGGCCCGGTTGCCCGACCATGAGCTCGAAGCGCGGCGAGAGCGCCCCGACGTCAAAGCTCATGGCGGCGTTTTGCACCCCCGGGGTCTGCGACGCGAAGACCTTGAGGGGCGCGAGGTGGGTGTTGATGAGGCCGCGCGCCCCGCTCTCCAAAAGCCGCTCCACAATAGCTTGCGAGAGCGCCGCCCCCTCGTCGGGGTCGGTGCCGGAGCCGAGTTCGTCGACCAGCACGAGCACGTCCGGCGCCGCCGCTTCGACGATGGCTCTCAGGTTTCTAAGGTGCCCGGCGTAGGTGCTGAGGCTCGCCTCGATGCTCTGTTCGTCGCCGATGTCGGTCAAAAGCGCCCGGAAAGGGGGGAGCGTGGCCGTTTCGGCGGCGACGAAGAGCCCGCTGCGTGCCATCACGGCGGCGAGCCCGAGGGTCTTGAGGAGCACCGTCTTCCCGCCGGCGTTGGGGCCGGTGACGATGAGCAGGCGCCGCTCGGCGTCCAGCTCGAGGGTGTTCGGCACGCACCCGTCGACCAGGGGGTGACGGGCGCGGGTGAGCCGCACGGCGCCCGAGGTGTCGAAGCTTGGCTTGGTGAGCCGCCAGTCCTTGGCGAGCCGCGCGCTCGCCGCGACCACGTCGAGCTCGGCGAGCGCCTCGAGCGTCCCCTCGAGCGCCGGTTCAAACGCCAGGCGCTGCCCGAGCGCCACCAGGATGCGCCGCACCTCGTCGCGCTCCTCGAACTCCAAAAGCGCCAGCTCGTTATTCAAGGGGACCACCGACTGCGGTTCGATAAAGACCGTCGCCCCCGAGTCGGAGGTGTCGAGGACGATGCCCGGCACCCGCGACTGCGCCGAAGCGCGCACCGGGATCACGTAGCGGTCGCGCCGCAGGGTGATGAGCCCCTCCTGGACGTAATCGGCGTAGCGCCCCAAGAGCTCCTGCAGGCGCTCGCGGATGCGGCCGCGCAGTGGGTTTAGCCGCCTGCGGATCTCGCGCAGCTTGGGCGTCGCGTCGTCGCGCACCCGGCCGTCCGGGTCGAGCTGTTCGCGCACGAGCCGAAGCGCGCCGCTAAAGCTGCCGAGCCGTGCGGCGAGCTCGGCGAGCGCCGGGCGTTCCGAAGCGAGGACCGCGCGCTTGATGGTGCCGGCGGCGTCCATGGTGTAGGCGATCTCCAAGAGCTCGAGCCCCTCTAGCACCTGCCCCTCCTTGATGCGCGCGATGAGGGGCCGGATGTCGCTTACCCCGCCCAAGGAGAGCTCGGGGCCCGAGAGCGCCTCGGACACCCGCGCCCACGCCCGCTCGGCCGCGGCGGGCTCGAGCGTGGGGGAGACGGCGAGGGCGCGCTCGACCCCCAAGGGTGAGGCGGCGCGCGCGGCGAGCGCCCCCTGGACGCGGGGGAAGTCGAGCTTGTGGAGCGTGGTGGCCGTGACGTTCACGAGGAGGGATTATACGGGTTTGGAGGGGCGTTTTGGCGCTTAGGCTTACCCAGACCGGCGAGGGCAAAAGGGCTGCACGCGCGCCCAGCACGTCGGGGAGGGGGCGTTGGCGGAGTCCTTGGAGGGCTACACTAATAAGGTGATCGCCTACCTAGACGGAGTCGTCGCCGAGATCCGGGCGGGGAGCCTGATCGTGCAAGCGGGCGCCTTTGGGCTCGAGGTCTTCGCCCCCAAGCCCACGCTGATGGTCTGCCGCGTGGGCTCGGCGGTGCGGCTGCACACCTACTTTCTGGTCAAAGAGGAGCTTCTGGCGCTCTACGGCTTTCACGACCGGGACCTGCACACCCTCTTTACCCACCTGATCGGCGTCTCGGGGGTGGGGCCCAAGCTCGCCCTGGCGCTCCTGTCATCGATGCAGACGCCACTACTTGCCGGAGCGATCTTGCAAGGGGATGCGGGGCTGTTGGCGAGCACCCCGGGGGTGGGCAAAAAGATGGCCGAGCGCATCATCTTGGACCTCAAAAACAAGCTACCCGAGGAGCTTTTGGCCCCCGGCGCGCGCGGCAAGGTGACGACCCTCTCCTCACCGGCCGCCGAGGACGCCGTAGGGGCGCTTTTGGCGCTCGGCTACCGCGAGACGCAGGTCAAAGGGGTCGTGGCGCAGCTCGCCCTCAAAGAGCCCGAGGCGGGCGCGGAGACCCTCATTCGCAAGGCGCTCGCGCAGCTGCGGTAAGCCCGGCGCGTCGCGAAGGCGAAAGGGGTCTCCGCGCCCGACGCTACGACTGGGCCTGCGGCCCTACACGGCCGGGCGTGACGAGCGGCTGACGGCTTTTTGTTAACGTTTGCTATCCTTGTGCCGGGCGTTCCAGCTGGGCCAAAGAGGGTGCGGGTGCTGCTGGCTACCCCAAAATGGTCTAAGGAGGAAAGCTGTGCGACAAACCATCGACCCTTTGTCGTTACGCGTAAGGGCCCTGCGTGTGAGGGTGTGGGGAGGCGTCCTCATCACCCTCGTGGCGCTCCTGGGCGGGTGCGCCGACCTGCGTGGGGGGGAGCTCGGCCCCCAGGCGACCTGGCCGACGGTGCGGCGTGGCGACGCGGGCCGCACCGTGGTCACGGTGCAGTACCTGCTGCGTCACCACGGGGGCAACCTCAGCGTCGACGGCAGCTTCGGGAGCGCTACCGAGAGCGCCGTGAGGAGCTTTCAGAGCGCTCGCAACCTTACGGTGGACGGCGTCGTCGGGCCGAGCACGTGGGGCGCGCTCATCACCGTGGTGCGCCGCGGCGACAACAACAACGCCGTGCGGGCGGTGCAAGACCAGCTCGCCAACCGTTACGGCTACGCGCTCGCCGTCGACGGGGTCTTCGGGCCGGCGACCGAGGCTGCGGTCAAGAGCTTTCAAGCGTCATGGGGGCTGGCCCAAGACGGCGTGGTGGGGCCGAGCACGTGGAACGCCCTGGTGACCAACGTGGGCGGGGGGACGGACCGCGCCGGTCTCGCGCAGCGCATTTTAGCGAGCGGCAACATCACGCTGTGGCCCTACAGCCCGGTGAGCAGCAGCTCGAGCGACGGGGCGGACGCGCGCAGCAACATCCGTGACACCGCGAGCGGCGGCCCAGCGCGGCGCTCGTCGTACGGGACCGCGCCGGGCGGCAGCGTCTACTTGGACCCGCGGATGCTTAGCGGGATGCTGAGAGCGGCTGAGACCTACCGCTTCCGCGTGACCTCCATCGCCGGAGGGTCGCACTCGGCGACGTCGCGCCACTACGCGGGGCTGGCGTACGACACGGACGTCATCAACGGCGTCAGCGTCGGGGCGCGTGGGCGTGACGCGGTGGTCGCTGGGTTTATGCGGCTCTGCCGTGAGCTCGGCGCCGACGAGGTGTTGGGGCCGGGGGACGCGGGGCACTGGGGCCACGTGCACTGCGCCTGGCCGCGGTAGGGTGGCCGCCAAAGGTACAAACCAGATCAGGAAACCACATAAGGTGGTGCGGCCCAAACCGCACCACCTTAAAGCCACCACCTTAAAAGCTTTGGGAGAGCTCTGGGTGAGCTTTGGGTAACACCGGGTCGGGGCCCGCGTCAGGCCAGCAGCGGCGCCTCGGCGAGCGCGGTCTCCGGCGCCACGGTCGCGATGCCGAACGCTTCCCCGACGGCTTTGTAGGTCAGCTGCCCCTTGTGGGTGTTGAGCCCCTGCAGCAGGGCGCGGTCCTCGTGAAGCGCCCCTAGGCCCTTTTCGGCGAGCGCGAGGGTGTAGGGCAGCGTCTGGTTGGAGAGCGCGACCGTGCTCGTGTTGGGTACCGCCCCCGGCATGTTGGCGACGCCGTAGTGAACCACCCCGTCGACCACGTAGGTGGGTTCGTCGTGGGTGGTCGGGCGGATCGTCTCGATGCACCCCCCCTGATCGACGGCGACGTCGACGATGACGCTCCCGCGCTTCATGGTCGCGAGCATCTCGCGGGTGACGAGGTGCGGCGCTTTGGCGCCGGGGATGAGCACCGCCCCGATCAGCAAGTCGGCGCGCTGCACGGCCTCGGCGATGTTGCCCGGGTTGCTGGCCAGGGTCTGCACGCGCCCGCCGAAGACGTCGTCGAGGTACTGCAGCCGCGCGTGCGAGATGTCCATGATGCTCACCCGCGCGCCCAGACCGAGAGCGATCTTCGCGGCGTTTGTCCCGACGACGCCGCCCCCCAAGATGACGACCTCACCCGCTTGGACCCCCGGTACACCCCCCAAGAGGACCCCGCGACCCCCCAGAAAGCGCTCCAAGTGGTACGCGCCGACCTGCGGGGCCATGCGCCCGGCGACCTCGCTCATGGGCGTGAGCAGCGGCAGCGTCCCGTTGGGGAGCTGCACCGTCTCGTAGGCGATGGCGGTCGTTCCGGCGGCCAAGAGCGCCTCGGTGAGAGGTCTGTCGGCGGCGAGGTGGAGGTAGGTAAAGAGCAGCAGGTCGTCGCGTAAAAAGCCGTACTCCTGCGCCACGGGCTCTTTGACCTTGAGGACCATCTCCTGCGCCCACGCCTCCGCCGCGCTCCCGACGATGCGCGCGCCCGCCGCTTCGTAGGCGGCGTCCTCGAACGAGCTGCCCTCGCCCGCGCCGCTCTCGACCACGACCGTGTGCCCGCGCTTGACGAGCGCCCCCACGATGCCGGGGGTGGCCGAGACGCGGTACTCGTGCCGTTTGACCTCTTTGGGGATACCGATATTCATAGCTACACTCCTGTATACGGAACTAGCCCCAGTTTATGTCAGGCGCGCGCGCCTGTATACGCCCCGCATTGGGTTGCCAGACAACGCCCCTGTGGGGTTGACGGCGACGCGCCGTTACACCCACACCCGCAGCAGTTTAAGCCGGCCTTCCTGGCGTTCGGCGACGGCGACGAGCTGGCCCTCGGGGTCGACGAGGCCGACGCGGGCACCGACGTCGAGCGCCTCACGCAGCGCGGGGGGTTGGCCCTGCCGCACCCGCAGCGCCTCCTGTTGGCTGAGCGTGAGCAAGGGGTAGGGGAGCGCGTCGGCGAGGGGGCGACCCGCGGCCTCGCCGAGCGCGGTTAGGGGGAGCGCGTCGGCGAGGGAAAACCGCCCCGCGCGCGTCCGGACGAGGCCGGCGAGGTGGGCGGGGACGCCGAGCGCGGCGCCGAGATCCCTGGCGAAGGCGCGGACGTAGGTGCCGGCTCGCACCTCGAGCTTAAGGAGCGCTGTGGGGAGAGCGCCGAGCGGTTCGGGTAGGGTCGCGGGGACGGGGCTAGGCAGGGCGTCGCGGGTGGGGGCGAAGCCGAGCAGCTCGAGCCGCCGGTACCCCGCCGGCCGCGCGCCGAGCTCGAGCGCCTCCCCGCGTCGCGCCGCTTCATACCCCTTGACCCCGCCCCGCTTGACCGCCGAGTACTGCGGCGGCCTCTGCTCGGTGAGCGCTAAAAAGGGCGGCAGCGCCGCCGCGACGCGTTCGGCCGTGAGCTGCGAGGCGTCGCCCGTCTCGCTGATGGGCCCCTCGGTGTCCAAGGTCGGGGTGCTCGCGCCGAACGCGACCCACGCCAGGTACGCCTTGTCCGAGCCGCTCAGAAAGGGGGAGAGCTTGGTCGCCTCGTGGGTGAGCAGCACGAGCACCCCCGTCGCGAGCGGGTCGAGCGTCCCCGCGTGGCCGACCTGACGCGTCCTAAGCGCCTTGCGCGCGTGCGCGACCACGTCGTGCGAGGTGAGCCCCAAGGGTTTATCGACGATGTAGACGGGCATGGCGCATTGTACCGACCCGCGACACTTTCGGTTGGACTTGACATTCTGTTGTAGATGTACAACAATACGTATCAAGCAAATAAGGAGGTGATGTGCCGACCCAGAAAACCACCATCTACAACCGCCTGGCCGTGTTGCGCGCCGAGCGGGGGCTCTCGCGGCAAGCGCTCGCGGACGCCGTGGGGGTGAACTACCAAACCATCGGTTACTTGGAGCGCGGCGACTACAACCCCAGCCTCGAGCTCGCCTTTCGCTTCGCCAAGCTTTTCGGGCTGCCGATCGAGGCGATTTTTTCGACGGAGCCGCTGAAACCTTTGAGCGAATCGCTCTACGCCCACCGCAACGGCGAGGCCAGCGACGACCCCGACCGCTGACCCGGCACCGCCGCAGCTACCCCAAAGGAGAGAGATGACCTCACCACGCACGACCGCCTACCGAGCGCTCTCACGCCGCCAGCGGCGCGCGCTCGTACTCGCCTCCGCCGCCGTGCTCGCCGCCGGGGTGCTCGTCGCGCTCGCAGGGGTGAGCGGGCTGGCGCTCTGGGCGCTCATCGGGTGCTACGCGCTCGGCAGCGCGGGGCTCAGCTGGAGCGTCGGTTTCGTCGATGCGCTCCCCGACCGCGCGCTCGACGAGCGCCAGCAGGCGGTGCGCGACCGCGCCCACCGCGCCGCCTACCCCGCCGTGAGCTGGTACGTGCTCGCGCTGCTTGCGCTCCTGGGGGGCTACCCGGCGGCCTTTACGGGCCCTTGGCGGATGCTCGTCGCCGCCGCGGGGCTCGCCGCCCTGATGCTCCCGACGTGGATCGTCGCTTGGCTCGAGCCCGACCCCACCCCGGATGAGCCGGACGCCTTGAGTGCGGAGCGGACTTCGTGACGCTCTTTTTACCCCGTGCGCTGCGCCGCCTCGTCGTACTCGCGCAGTGGCTCGTGTCGCTGCCGCTAGTTTTATGGGCGCTACTCTTCGGTCTGCCCACTTGGCTCTGGATGGGGGGTCTTGCACTCTCCCTGCTGCTCAGCGTGTGGCTCGACCGCGCGACGGGACGCGTCGTCCATCTCGGTCACGCGCGCCTCGATGAGCGCCAGCGCGCCTTTAAGGCGCATGTCTACTTTCGGGCGTACCGGGCGCTCTGTTTGGTGATCGCCGCGCTTGTCGCCATCTGTCTCCTTTTTGAACCAGCGACTCCGCCAACGTCTACGGAGGTGTACAGGGCTGCTTTTGTCTTTCTGCTCTTCGCCGCTGGTTGGTTGCCGCTGTCGCTAACCGCCTGGCTCGAGCCCGACCCGCCCACTGAGGAGCTTTCTCGTCCGTCAAAGGCGTAGATCCATGCTACCGAAAGCTTCCCTAGCCCTCACCTCTCGGGGCTGCAGCGCGCCGCGCCGGAAGCCTGGATCTCGAGCCCGCTGTGACGCGGTAACGTCTGCGCGTCCGCGCCGAAGGAGTGTGCGCCTATGCATCGTGGTGTTCACCTCTGGACATCCCGTTTCGTTCGCCGCATCAGCGTCGTGGGTACATACGTTTCCTACCTTCTACTCGTGCTCCTCTGGGAGCCCAGCAAAGCGCTCGGTGGCGCGGGGTTCGCCCTTCTTTTGCTGCTCGGCCTACTGACGGTACTCGGTTACGTGCTGATCTGCGTGTTTCAGCTCGTCCTGCTTTGGCCGCAACCGGGGGGGATGCTCGACGAGCGGCAGCTCGCCGTAAGAGACCGCGCGTTTCGCGTCTCGTTCTGGGTGCTTAGCGCGAGCGTCTTGTTTGCAGCGCTTTACGGCTACCTCGCCGCGGATAGTGGGCTGTTTTGGCTGCCGCAAACCTCGAGCGAACGGCAGGCCGTCTTCTGGGGCGTCTGGCTGTTCGTAACGACGCTGCCCGCAGCGGTGCTCTGCTGGCTCGAGCCCGACGTGCCCTTCGAGCCCGCCCCCTAACCCACGTGCACTCCGTAGCCCCCGCCCCGCGCGACCCTCGCGGGGCGATTATGCTGGGGGGGTGCTCCCGCTCGCCGCGATCACCCTGCTGCTGTGGGTCGCCCTGAGCCTCGACTGGTTCTGGGGCATGCGCCGCGTGCCGCACCTGCGCGCGCACCCCCAGACCCGGGCGCTCCCCACCCTGACGGTCGTCGTCCCCGCGCTCAACGAAGAGGCGACGATTCGCGCGGGGCTCACCTCGGTGCTCGAGCAAGACTATCCGGGGCTCGAGGTCGTCGCCCTCAACGACCGTTCAACCGACCGCACGGGGGAGATCTTAGAGGCGCTGCGCGCGCAGCACCCGCAGCTCCGGGTGCTCCACGTGTCGCGGCTCCCCGAAGGGTGGCTCGGTAAAAATCACGCCCTGTGGCGCGGGGCGCAGGTGGCGCGCGGCGAGTGGCTGCTTTTCACCGACGCCGACGTGCAGTTCGCGCCGGGGGCGCTGCGCGCGGCGGTGGCGTTCGCCCAGGACGCGGGCCTAGACCACCTCGCGGCGCTCCCACGGATGGTCGCGAAAAGCCCCTGGCTGGGGTCGTTCGTCGCCGTGTTCACGCTCCTGTTCGGTTTCTATAGCGGCCTCTGGCGGGTCGCGCGGCCGCGCTCAAAGCGTTTTGTCGGCATCGGCGCCTTTAACCTCCTCAAGCGCTCGGTGTATGGCGCCATCGGCGGGCACCGCCCCATCGCGCTGCGGCCCGATGACGACATGATGCTCGGCAAACTCGTCAAGCGCGCGGGCTTTCGCCAGGGGGTGGTGCTGGCCCCCGAGCTCATGCGGGTCGCGTGGTACGGGAGCGTAGGTGAGGCGATCCGCGGCCTGCGCAAAAACGCCTTCGCGGGTTTTGCGTACTCCCCCGCCTGGCTGCTGCTGGCGCTCGCGGGGCTCCTGGTGACCCACATCCTCCCCTTCGCCGCGGTGCTGATGACCTCGGGGCTGACGCGGCTGCTTTACGCGCTGGTCCTGCTCAACATCGCGCTCGTCTACCGCTACAACGCCCGCCTCTGCAAGCTGCCGGCGTGGTACGCCCTGCTGCACCCTTTTGGGGTCGCCGTGCTGAGCTACGCGGCGCTGGCGTCGATGCTGCGGGCGCTGCGCTACGGGGGGATCACCTGGCGCGGGACCTTTTACCCGCTCGAGCAGCTCAAGCGCAACCGGGTGTGAGGGGCCCCCGAGGTACGTGCGCCCCCTTGCTGTAACGCTCCTCACCGCGAGCGCCCTGTTGGTCGGTTGGGCGGGCGGTCACACCCCCGAAGCGCCCTCCCGTCACGCCGCTTACGAGGTCGCCGCGCCGCGCGTGCGGGTGCTTTTTGAGGACCCGGCGCTCTTAGCCTACGCCCAGCGCGTGGCGCGCGAAGCCGAAGCAGCGCTCGACGTGCTGGAACCCCTGTTCGGCTCCGCCCCACCCGTGACGCTCCGCGTCGAGGGGGAGACGGACGTCTACAACGGCCTCGCCTCCGCGCTGCCGCGACCCAACGTGGGGCTGCGGGCGCTGTTTCCGACCGACACGGCGCTCGGCTACGGCGCCGAGAGCGACCTTGCGCTGCTCCTGGTGCACGAGCTCACGCACGTGCTGCAGTTCGCCTTTTTGGAGGGCCGCGGCGCGCCGCGCCTGGGCCTGGTGGGGGAGACGGCGGCGACCCCGCCCCCGGCGTGGCTTATCGAGGGGCTAGCGGTGTGGGCCGAGAGCACCTTTACCGCGGGGGGGCGCCGCGACGCCGCCCTGACCCGCGGGCTTTTGGAGAGCGTTGCCCTCGCCGGAAGGTGGCCGACGTTGCCCGAGGTGAGCCTCGCGACCTTTAGCGGGTGGCCGGGGGCGCAGGCGCAGTACCTCTTCGGCGGCGCCTTTACGGACGCCCTGATCACCCGACACGGCTTCGGGGCCGTGCTGGCGAGCCTGCGCGCCTTTAACGCCGGGGGGGTGCTGCGCCCCTTTGCGGCGGCGTGGCGCGAGGCGGTCGGGACGGACCTAGAGGCCGAGTGGGCGACGTGGCGCGCGGAGGTGCTGGCGCGCGCCCGAACGCGCGCCGCTGCGCTTCACGAGGTGCGCGGCGTGGGGGCGCGGCGCACCGCGACGGGGTGGTATACCCGCGCGCCGACGCCGAGCCCGGACGGCCGGAGGCTCGCTTGGGTGAGCTGGCCGGCCGCGATCAAGCTCGCCGAGGTCGGCCCCGGCGGCACGCTCGAGGACGAACGCACGCTCCTCGAGGGGCGGTTGCCGACGGCGCTCGCCTGGCTCGACGCGCGCACGCTCGTCTACGCGCGCGTCGCCCCACGGCCCGGCCGCACCTTGTCGGAGCTCTTCGCCCTCGACGTGCACACGGGGGTCGAGCGGCAGCTCACGAACGGGGCGCGCGCCAAGCTCCCCGCGGTTACCCCCGAGGGGTGCGTGCTCTTCGTGCGCGACGCTCCCCCCGAGCGGGCGCGCCTGGACGCGTGGTGTGAGGGCGACGTGCGCACGCGTTGGACAGCGCCCCCGGGGGTGCATCCGGTGGGGGTGGCGGTGAGCCCCGCGGGGCAGGTGGCGCTGAGCCTCTGGCAGCGGGGTGCGGTGCGGCTCGCCCTGCTAGACCCCGAGGGGGGGGTGCGCTGGCTCACCCCGCCCGAGCTGCAGGCGCTCGAGCCCGCGTGGCGCGGCGAAAGGGCGCTCCTCTTTCGGGCGGTGGGGCCGCAGGGGGTCGCCGAGCTCTTCGAGCTCTCCCTCACGGATGGGCGCCTCGTGCAGCAGACGCGTACCCTGGGGGGGGCCTTCGCCCCGGCGGCCTCCCCGGAGGGAACGGGGGTCTGGTACGTAGCGCTAGGTGGCGGCGGTTACGACGTGGCGTTTTTATCCGCCGCCGACGCCTTGCAAGAGCGCACGCCGCACGCTCTCGCGCCGGCCGCACCGCCGCTAAAGACGCCGCCGGCAGCGCCTCCCGAACGCGGCCCCTTCCCCGTGCGCCCCTACACGCCGCTGCCGAGCCTCGCCCCCTTCGGTTGGCTGCCGAGCGCCGGGGAGCTGCGCGTGGCGCCCTTCGGCGCCGCCGCCGAGGTGAGCGTGCTCGGCCTTGACGACTCCGCCGCGCACAGCTACGCCGCAGTGCTCGGCTTCGACACCGCGCTGACGGCCACGAGTGGCCTCTACGGCTACGTGCGCTACGACTACGGGGCGTACGAGGTGCTGCGGGCGGTGCCGCGCCCCCTGCGCTTCGGGGTGCAGGCGGGCGCTTGGCCCTACGCGGGGGGCGGGGGGCGCCGCGAGACCGCCTTCGGGGTGCGGGCCCATGTGGGGGCGTACCTGCCCCTCGACCGCTACACCGCCTCGCTCCGCGCCGAGGGGGCGGCGCTCAGGCTGCTGGACCCCACCCTTGCGCGCGGCGCTCTCGAGGCGAGCGCCCACGCCGCGCTCGCCGAGGAGCGCACCGACCCCTGGGGGTACCGCGTGCGGGGGGGGCGCGCGGCGCTCCACGGGGTCTGGAGCGCCGCGCGGGGGTTAAGCCTCTGGGGGGAGGGGGTGGTGGCGCGCACCGAAGCGGGGTGGGGGGTGGAGGCGGCGTGGTTGGCGGGGTTTCGCCCGCGTTGGCCGTTACCCGCCGCGCCAGCGACCGACGTCGCCGTGCTCAGCACGCTCGGGTTGCGGCGCTCGCTTCCCCTCGCGCTCCGCTACGGCGACGGCCTCTACGCCGCCGAGCGCGTCACCCTAGAGCCGCGGTTGCGGCTCTGGCTGGACGGCGCGCTGCACGTCGGGGCCGACCTCACGGCCTCGCTCGACGCCGTGCTCGGCTACGGGACGCCAGTCAGCTTCGGGGTGACGCTCGGCTACGCTGGCGGGGTGTGGTTGGGGGTGGGGCCGCGCGCCGCCTTTTAGCACCCTTGGCTGCGCCCAGGGCTACAAGCAGGCGCTCTGGCGTCGAAACGACCGCACGTAGGCGAGCGCTGCGGCGAGCGGGGCGCGCAAGGTGGGCTCGAGGGTGCCGACGGCGACGTCGAGCCACACGGCAGTCGCGCCGCGCGCCCCAGCGGCCAGCAGAAGCTCCTCTTTCGCGCGCCAATCGTTCGCCGGCGCGACCCTGACGCGCAGCGCATGGGGGAGCGCGGCGAGGTGCGCCCGCGCCCCGGTTTCGGTGCGAAAGAGGAGCGCGGCGCGACCCGCTTCGGTGCGCAGCAAGGTGACGTCGAGCTGGTGAGGAAGCTCGCGGCCGAGGTAGTAGAGGGGGCCGTCGAGGTAAAACGCTTCAGGAGCGGCTCGTTGCGGGTCGCGCTGCACCCCCCTAGGCTAGCAGGTGCTGGTGGGTTCGTACGACCCGTGCCTTGGGGGGGTGCTTGTGGCCTTTTGCGTCGCTTCGCCCGGAGGCTGCGCGCCGCGCGTGTCGTATAATGGGCACGTTAACGCACGAGAAGCCATCAAGGATGAAGGTTCCTTTACGCAACCCTATGCCCCGCTTAGCGTGCCCCCTGTTAGGATGCCCTCCATGACGTACGGCCTCGCTCCGAGTTTGCGTTTTCTCCCCCCCCGACAGAGGCGACCATGAAGGCGCTTTTGCTCTGGCTCGCGCTCGGCCAGGCGTTCATCGCCGGCCACGCGTTTTTGCCAGGGACGGTCGTAAAGCTCGTCCATCCGGACCTTATCCCCGTCTACACCTCGGGGGTCGTCGAGGGGAAAGAGCTCACGTTTCCGCACGCCCTCGAGCCCGAAACCGAGGTGCGGCTCTTGATCTTGCCCCCCGATGCCAGCGAGCGCGAGGCGGCGGCCGCGGTAGCGGAGGCGCCGTACGGGCGCATCGGCCCCACGGGCGACGACATCTTCGTCCGCTTCGAGGGGGCCGAGCGGGCGGTATCGCTGAAAAAGTGGCTGCTGGACGCTTACGGTATCGAGCTGCACTTCGCGCCGCTCGCGGGGCCTTAGGGGCCCAAGGGCGTGGCGCCGCACCTGGAGACCCGTGGCGGCGCTCGGGTTGACGCCGCTGTTGCGCTACAGTTCGTGCGCGTAAAGTCCGTTTGACCAAGGGGAGCACATCACGATGAGCCAAAGCAAGCACATCTTAATCGTGGAGGATGATCTAGATATCAGCCGCCTCCTAACCCTCGAGCTCGAGGAGGCGGGGTTCCGGGTGACGGCGTGCGAAACGGGGATGCGCGGGCTCGCCGCCGTGCGCGAGCTAAACCCCGACCTGATCGTGCTCGACCTGGGGTTGCCCGACCTTAGCGGCGCCGAGATCGCGCGCCGCGTGCGCAAAACGAGCAGCACGCCGATCATCATCCTGACCGCGGCCGACGACGTCGCGACGAAGGTGGAGATGCTCAATGCCGGCGCCGACGACTACCTCGCCAAGCCCTTTCACACCGAGGAGCTGCTGGCCCGGATCCGCGTGCAGCTCCGCCACCAGAACGCGGGTTCGGCGCAGACTGTCGGCGATATGGTCATCGACATCAACCGGCGGCAGCTCTACTGGGACAAGCAGGAGATCCGCCTCTCGCCGCGCGAGTTCGACCTCTTGGTCTACCTCTGCGGTTCGCCGGGGCGCGTCTACACCCGCCAGGAGATCGAGCAGAACGTCTGGGGCGAAGAGTTACCGCCCTCGTCGAACGTCGTGGACGTCCACATCGCGAATATCCGTGCCAAGCTGCGCGACGCGGGCGGTTACGGCCTTATCCGGACGGTGCGCGGGATCGGCTACGCCATCAAGAGTTGAGCGGGGTCACGGTGAGAGCGCCGTTAAGCGCGCCTTAAGCTAGATGCGGCAGACTCGGTCGATGATCTCTCGCCGCGGTATCGCCCTGCGCTGGCGCATCACCCTCTTTACGGGTCTGGCGATCGCCTGCTTTACGGCGCTAGCGTCGCTCGCGGCCTTCGCGGTGGTGCGGGCGAGCCTGATCGGGGACCTGCGGCGAGCGCTCGAGGAGGACGTCGCGCGGGTCGCCCGCGAGTACGACGCCGATGCCGCCGACGCTGCCGACGCCGAGGACCCGCTCGAGGGTGAGGCCGCCGAAGCGCCGCGGCTGAGCAGCGCGGCCACCGGCGGGGTCATCATCCACCTCTACAGCAGCTCGGGGGCGCGCATCGCCGCCTCCAACGAGGCGGATGAGGCGGCCGCGGGGCGCGGCACGCTGCTTATTCCTACCGAGGTGGTGCTCGCCGCGCGCGAGGGTCCGCTGACCTGGAACGGTGTGTTCGCCGGTGAACCCGTGAGCGCGGCGCTCGCACCCGTGTCGTTCGGGGTGGCCGCCGTGATCTCGCCCTCGGGGTACATCGGGGCGGCGCTCGAGCAGCTCGCCCGCATGCTCGTGGTCGTGGCGGGCGTTCTCGTGCTCCTCAGCCTGTTGCTCGGTTACCTCGTGGCCGCTGCCGCCGCGCGCCCCGTGACGCAGCTCGCGAACGCCGCCGCCCAGCTCGACCCGAGCAACCTCGTGACGATCACGTACCGCGGCCCCGACGACGAGGTCGGCAAGCTGAGCAGCGTGCTCAACGACCTTATCCTGCGCCTCAAAGCCTCGATGGACGCGCAGCGCGCCTTTCTCGCCGAGACGAGCCACGAGCTGCGCACGCCCTTAACCAGCTTGCAGGGGTTTTTGGACCGTTCGGTGCGGCGCGCCCCCCCCTCGGTGCGGGCCGAGCTCGAGGACGCGCAGCGCATCGCCCGTTCGATGTCGCGGCTTGTCGCCGACCTTTTGCAGCTCACGCGCGGTCAGCTCGTGCGCGAGTACGTCCCGCACCTTCTAGACCCGCACACCGACATCCTCAAACCCGTGGCTGAAGAGTTTCCGGGGGTGCGGCTCGAGTCGCGCCCGGGGGGGCTGTTGCTCGGCGACCCGGAGCGGCTCAAACAGCTCGTGCGCAACCTGACCGCCAACGCCGTCAAAGCGACCGGCAACCCGCGCAAAGTCACCCTGGGGCTCGTGACGACCGACGAACACGTCGTGCTGATCGTGCGCGACCGCGGCCCCGGTATCCCCGAGGAGGTGCTGCCGCACATCTTCGAAAAGTTCTACAAGGGTGCCGGCGGGGGTGCGGGGTTGGGGCTCGCGATCGCCAAGCAGATCACCGACGTCCACGGCGGGATGATCGAGGTCGAGAGCGTCCAGGGGCGTGGGACGACCTTCCGGGTCACCCTGCCGGCCTTTTCCGAGGAGTTCGACGAGCTGCCTGGGGGCGTTGAGGGCAACGCGGGACGGCCGGTCGTGAGCGAGCGCTGACGAGGTTCGGCGCGGCCGCACCAGAATCCCACGTTCCGCTTGGGGGACGCTCGGGGTGCGTGGCTACCCGTAGCTCGGAAGGTGCGTGCAAAGCGGCCTCTTCTGGCGTGCGTAGCCAGATGACCGGGCGACGCGTCACAGCTTCGGGAGCGTCACCCCGCGCTGCCCCTGATACTTGCCCTTGCGTTCGGCGTAGGTGACCTCCGGCCGCTCCCCCTGGAAAAAGAGGAGCTGCACGATGCCCTCACCCGCGTAGACCTTGGCGGGGAGCGGGGTGGTGTTGGAGAGCTCGAGGGTGACGTGCCCCTCCCAACCGGGCTCGAGCGGCGTGACGTTGGCGACGATGCCGCAGCGCGCGTAGCTCGACTTGCCGAGGGCGACGACCATCACGTCGTCGGGGACGCGCAGGTACTCGACGCTCCGGGTCAGCACGAACGAGTTGGGGGGGATGATGCAGGTGTCGCCGCTCGTCTCGACAAGCCCGCGCAGGTCGAAGTTTTTGGGGTCGACGACGGTGTTAAAGGCGTTGACGAAAACCCGCCATTCGGGGGCGGCGCGCAGGTCGTAGCCGAACGACGAGAGCCCGTACGAGATGACCCCTTGCCGCACGAGCCGGTCCTCGAAGGGTTCGATCATCCCCGCGCGCGCGCGCTCCCGAATCCACCAGTCCGGTTTGATGCTCATGCCCCGCAGTCTACCGTGAACGCCTCCTATGAGCGCCCACCGTGAAGGGCCGTGTGCGCCACGCCGGTTACTCCGCCCCCGGTAGGTCGAAGCGGACGCCGAGCGAGAGGTCGAACGACTGCCCGAGCGCTGGCAAGAGGAGCGGGCGGTGGGTGTAGACGAACGTGAGCGCCGTCCCCGGCGCCACCTCGTAGGCGACCGCGGCGCTTAGGGCGAACCCGAACGAGCCCGCAGCGTAGGTGAGGCCGGCGCCGGCAAAGCTGCGGAAGCCGAAGAGGTCTTCTGGACCCGGCAAAAAGCTGAACCAACCGCCGAGGTCGAGGGTTGGCGCGTCCGGCAGGCTGAACGCGCCGTAGAACCCGGTGGTCTCCGAAAGGGGCTGCACGCCGCGTACCCCGAAGCGGGGGGCGGGCGCTAGCCCCGTCTCGGTAGGGCGGTAGCCGAGACCCGCCTCGAGCCACACCGAGGGGGGCGGAGGGAGCGGGGTGACGCGTTCGGCGGGTGTGTCGGCCGCTGCCGGGGTGCCCTGCGCCGCAGCGGTCCCCAACGCCAGGGCTGTGAGGAGCCCTACACGAACGCCCCGCCACACCCCTGCGGAGAGGGTAAGGAGAGAACACACGGACGCCAGTGTACCGCGCCCCGCGACAGGGGCGATAGACTACCCTCATGACCGAGCCCCCCTCACCCCCCGCGGCCACCCTCTGGCCCGATAAAAAGTCGCTCGTACGGCAGCTTTTGGAGGTCTCGCGCCTCCTCGAGGTGCTCGGCGCCGAGCCCTACCGCGCCGCGGCCTACGCGGGGGCGGCGCGGCGGCTCGAGGCGTACGAGGGCGACCTCACACCCCTGCTCGAAGCGGGGCGCCTGACCGAGGTGCGCGGCGTCGGACCGGGGGTCGCGGCCGCCGTAGAGGCTTTGAGGGGGCGCGGTGCGCCGCAGCTCCCCCTCTTGGAGGCGCTCTACGCGGAGGTGCCGGAGGGGGTGCTCGGACTCCTGCGGGTCGCGGGGTTGGGCCCCAAAAAGGTGCGGGCGCTCTGGCAGGCGGGGATTGCCGACCTCGACGCGCTCCTCGCGGCGGCGGGGGACGGTCGCCTGGCCAAGGTGCGCGGCTTTGGCGCCAAGAGCGCCGCCGCCGTCACGGCGGCCGCCCGCTTCGCGCTCGAAGCGCGCGAGCGCGAGCGCCTCGACGAGGCCGAGGTGCGCGCCGCGCGTTTCGAGGCGCTTTGCAAAACGCTCGCACCGGAAGCGACGCTCGAGCGCGCCGGGGAGCTGCGGCGTGCGCTCGAGACCGTCGGGGCGCTTTCGTTCGTGGTGACTGGGCTCCCTGTGACGGTGCTCGCAGAGCGCCTCGCTTCGCTCGGGGCCACCCCGAGCGAGGGGGGAGAGCTGCACCTGAGCTTTGAGGGGCGGCCCCTTGAGCTGTGGTGCGCCGACGCGGAGGCTCTAGGTGCCGCGCTCGCCTGCCGCACCGGCAGCGAGGCGTTCGTCGCGGCGCTCGCGGCGCACGCCGCCGCCAAGGGATTGCGGCTCACCCCCGCGGGGCTGCTGCGGGGTGAGACGCTGCTGCCGACCCCCACCGAAGCGGCGCTCTGGACCCAGCTAGGTCTCCCGATGGTCCCCCCCGAGCGGCGCGAGGGGGGGCTGGTGGGCGACGAGGCGCTCGTCACGCTGACGGACATCCGCGGGCTCGTCCACAACCACACGACCTGGTCCGACGGCGCCTGTTCGCTCGACGAGATGGTGGCGGCGGCGCGCGCCCTCGGCTACCGCTACCTGGCCCTGGCCGATCACTCCCGCACCTCGTACTACGCCAACGGCTTAAGCGTGGAGCGCGTCTTCGAGCAGGCCAGAGCGGTCGCGCGCCTCCGCGAGGCGCTCGACCGCGACGGCGCGGACTTTAAGGTGCTGCACGGGCTCGAGGTAGACATCCTCCCCGACGGCTCGCTCGACTACCCCGACGAGGTCTTGGCCAAGCTCGACTACACCGTGATCAGCGTGCATCAGCACTTCACGCTCGACAAAGTCAAGCAGACCGAGCGCTTGGTGCGCGCGGTGCAGCACCCTTACGCGAGCATTTTGGGGCACCTAACCGGCCGCCTCCTCCTGCGTCGCCCCCCCTACGAGGTCGACGTCATGGCGGTGCTAGCGGCGTGCGCCGAAGCCGGCACCGTCGTCGAGATCAACGCTAACCCCCGCCGTTTGGACCTCGACTGGCGCCTCGTCGCGCGCGCCAAAGCGCTCGGCTGCCGCTTTGCAATCGACCCCGACGCCCACCACGTCGACGGCTACCACGACCTCCGCTACGGCGTCCTGATGGCCCGCAAGGCCGGTCTCAGCGCGATTGACGTTGTCAACACCGCTCCCGACGCCGGCGCCTTTCTCGCGCGCCTGAAGCCCTCTCGCGCGCCGGTCGGGGGCTGACGGGGGGCTGTTGACACCCCTTGAAGAGCATGCTACGCTTCATATTCGGGCACGCTTCAAAGCTGCCCGAGCGCGGTTGGGCCACCCTAGCTCAACTGGTAGAGCACCCGACTTGTAATCGGAAGGTTGTCGGTTCGATTCCGATGGGTGGCTCCAGACGCAGGTTGCCCGTGGGTCGGTGCCCGAGTGGTTAAAGGGGACGGACTGTAAATCCGTTGGCTTTGCCTACGATGGTTCGAATCCATCCCGGCCCACCAATCCCTAGCACGACGTGCGGGCGTAAAGCCGCCTAGGGTGCCGAATCGGGTGCGCGATCTGTAAGCGCAGTGTGTGCGGGAGTAGCTCAGTTGGTAGAGCGTCAGCTTCCCAAGCTGAATGTCGCGAGTTCGAATCTCGTCTCCCGCTCCAACCGAGCCGAGCGTACCCCGGAGGGAGCTCCCGTCCGGGGACCGCTTGGGGCGTTGGGTTGCGGTTCAAGTAGGCTCGTGTAGCTCAGTGGTAGAGCACTCCCTTGGTAAGGGAGAGGTCGACGGTTCAATCCCGTCCACGAGCTCCAACTTAGAACCCGAAGCCGGATGAGGTCAGACCCGTGAGCGGGCTGGCCGATTTTGGCTGCTTGGCCCCGTGAGGCCACGTTAAGGAGGCCAGAAGATGGCGAAAGCGACGTTTGAGCGGACGAAACCGCACGTCAACATTGGGACGGTAGGGCACGTCGACCACGGGAAGACGACGCTAACGGCGGCGATCACGTTTACGGCGGCGGCGGCGGACCCGACGATCGAGACGCTGTCGTACGACCAGATCGACAAAGCGCCGGAGGAGAAGGCGCGGGGGATCACGATCAACACGTCGCACGTGGAGTACCAGACGGCGGCGCGGCACTACAGCCACGTGGACTGTCCGGGGCACGCGGACTACGTGAAGAACATGATCACGGGGGCGGCGCAGATGGACGGGGCGATCTTGGTGGTATCGGCGGCGGACGGGCCGATGCCGCAGACGCGGGAGCACATTTTGCTAGCGCGGCAGGTCGGGGTGCCGTACATCGTGGTGTTCATGAACAAGACGGACATGGTCGACGACGAGGAGCTGTTGGAGCTGGTCGAGATGGAGGTGCGGGAGCTGCTGTCGAGCTACGACTTTCCCGGGGACGACATTCCGGTGATCAAAGGGTCGGCTCTCAAAGCGCTCGAAGCGCTGACGGCGAACCCGAATACGCAGCGCGGGGAAGACGAGTGGGTGGACAAGATCTGGGAGCTCCTCGACGCGGTGGACAGCTACATACCGACGCCGGAGCGGGACATTGACAAGCCGTTTTTGATGCCGGTGGAGGACGTGTTTACGATCACGGGTCGCGGGACGGTAGCGACGGGGCGCGTGGAGCGTGGGCAGGTCAAGACGGGTGAAGAGGTGGAGATCGTGGGCTTGTCGCAGACGCGCAAGAGCGTGGTGACGGGGGTCGAGATGCACCGGAAGACGCTCGACGTGGGCATTGCGGGGGACAACGTGGGGGTGCTGCTGCGGGGCGTGCAGCGCGATGAGATCGAACGGGGGCAGGTGCTGGCGAAGCCGGGGTCGATCACGCCGCACACGCAGTTCAAGGGGTCGGTGTACGTGCTGAAGAAAGAGGAGGGGGGCCGGCACAGCGCGTTTTTCTCGGGGTACCGGCCGCAGTTTTACTTTCGCACGACCGACGTCACGGGGGTGTGCACGCTGCCCGAGGGGGTGGAGATGGTGATGCCGGGGGACAACGTGGAGCTCTCGGTCGAGCTCATCAAACCCATCGCCATGGAAGAGGGGCTGCGCTTCGCCATCCGCGAGGGCGGTCGCACCGTCGGCGCTGGCGTCGTCACCCAGGTGATTAAATAGCTTTAGGTCGTCCGCGTGCTTGGGGCGCGTAGGGTTCCCCCTACGGCGCCCCGTGCGGTTTGACGGCGACGGCTGGATGATACCAGCCCGGGCTGGGCCGCAGCGCGCTTGGGAGTACCTAGAGTAGAGGAGCGTTATGGCAAGCGATGTAAGGATCAAGCTGCTGCTCGAGTGCACCGAGTGCAAGCGCCGCAACTACACCACTCACAAAAACCGGCGCAACACGCAGGGCAAGCTCGAGCTGCGCAAGTTCTGCCCCTGGGATCGCCGGCACACCACGCACCGCGAAGTCAAGGTGTAAGCGGCGTGCGGGGTTTGCTGCGCTACCTGCGCAACTCGCGCGCAGAGCTCGGCCGCGTCACCTGGCCCACGCGCCAGGAGGTCGTTCAGTCTACCCAAGCGACGCTGATCTTTGTGCTGATCACCTCGCTTTTCCTGCTCGCGACCGATACGGTGCTGGGCAACCTGATCAACCTGTTTTTGTAAGGGGGGTTCCCCCTAGGAGTCGAGACGTTTCATGGGACGTTACAAGAGCTGCGGACGCTGCATGTGCCTGGAGGTTCGGGCGTGAGCATCGAATGGTACGCCGTTCACACCTATGTCGGGCACGAGGAGAAGGTGCGTAGCAACATGATGCAGCGCGCCCGCTCCCTCGGGATCGCCGACAAGATCTATCAGGTCGTCGTGCCCTCTGAGGAGACGGTCGAGCATACGGGCGGCGGCAAAAAGGAGGTCGTTCGGCGCAAGCTCTTCCCCGGCTACGTCTTTGTGCAGATGGACCTGGGCGACAACCCCGACGAGCCGAACGAAGCCTGGGAGGTCGTGCGCAACACCCCGGGCGTCACGGGGTTTGTCGGCACGGCGACGCGCGCGGTGCCGCTGACGCCGGAGGAGGAGGCGCGCATGCTCGGGATCACCGGGGCGAAGGAGACGCCCAAGGTCAAGGTCAACTTCAGCGTCGGCAACATTGTGCAGGTGACCTCCGGCCCCTTCGCCGACTTTACCGGGGTGGTCTCGGAGCTGAATCCGGAGCGCGGCAAGGTCAAGGTGCTCGTCTCGATCTTCGGCCGTGAGACCCCCGTCGAGCTCGACTTCTCGCAGGTCATCAAAACCTAAACCGAGTGCTGGGAGCGGAGGCTCCCGCGAGCGTTTGGACCCCGCAGCGCGCCCGGCTGTGGGGGAGCTTAAGGAGGAAGTGTGGCAAAAAAAGTAGCTGGTATCGTCAAACTCCAGCTGCCGGCTGGTCAAGCGACCCCGGCCCCGCCCGTTGGGCCGGCGCTGGGTCAGTACGGCGCGAACATCATGGGGTTTGTCAAGGAGTACAACGCGGCAACGGCGTCGCAAGCGGGCGCGATCATCCCGGTGGAGATCACCATCTACGCCGACCGTTCGTTTACCTTTATCACCAAAACCCCCCCGGCGAGCTACCTGATCCGCCAAGCGGCGGGGATCGCCAAGGGCTCGGGGATGCCGAACAAGCAGAAGGTCGGCAAGCTCTCCTGGGAGCAGTGCCTCGAGCTCGGGCGGACGAAGATGAAAGACCTCAACGCCAGCGACGAGGTCGCCGCCGCGAAGATCATCGCGGGGACGGCGCGTTCGATGGGTGTGTCGGTAGAGGGGGCGCCGGATGCCTAAGCACGGCAAGCGTTACCGCAGCCTCCGCGAGAGGGTCGACCCCACGAAGCGCTACTCGAGCGCTGAAGCGGCGGCGCTCGTTAAAGAGCTCGCGACCGCTAAGTTCGACGAGACCGTTGAAGCGCACCTGCGCCTCGGCATCGACCCGCGCAAGTCCGACCAGAACGTCCGCGGGACGGTCGCGCTGCCCCACGGCACGGGGCGCAGCGTACGCGTGCTCGCGTTGACGCAAGGGGAGCGGGTCGCCGAGGCCGAAGCGGCCGGGGCCGACTACGTCGGCGGCGACGAGCTCATCGCTCGGATCCAGGAGGGCTGGTTGGACTTCGACGCCGTCGTGGCGACGCCCGATATGATGGCAGCGGTCGGGTCGAAGCTGGGGCGGATCCTCGGCCCGCGGGGGCTCTTACCCAACCCCCGCTCGGGGACGGTCGGGCCCAACATCGGCGAGCTCGTGCGCGCGCTTAAAGCGGGGCAGATCGAGTTCCGCAACGACAAGACGGGGGTGGTGCACGCCCCCATCGGGAAAGCAAGCTTTGAGCCCGAAAAGCTGGCCGAAAACCTCGAGGCCTTCCGCCGGGCGGTCGAAGCGGCCAAACCCGACGCGGCGCGTGGGGTCTTTATCCGCACGGCGTACTTAAGCTCGACGATGGGGCCGAGCATCCCGCTCGAGCTCTAGCGCGCTCGCCCCGCGCGGCTAGAGCCGCGCGGGGCACCGACAGGCATTCCGGTGCGTAGCACCTTTTTGGCGTTAAAGACAGCAGGGGCCCAGCCAGGCTTAAAGATCCTGCCGAGGCGCTAGGCGGGTTTCAGCCCGTTCTAGGCTACGCTTCGCGGTTTTACGCTCGCTTTCAGTAAAGGACGAAGATGGCCAACCCAAGGAATGAGGCGTCGGTTGCCGAGCTGCGCGAGCTGCTCGGCGACGTCAAGACCTTCTTCTTGGTGGACTACCAGGGGCTTTCCGCCGAGCAGATCGGCGCTTTAAGGCGCAAACTGCGCGACGCGGGTGGGCGGCTGCTCGTCGCCAAAAACACCCTCGTCAACGTGGTCCTTAAAGAGCAGGGGGTCACCGGATTAGAGGACCAGCTCAAGGGTCCGACGGCGCTCGTGTTGGTCGGCGACGATCCCGTCACGCCAGCCAAAGCGGTCACCGACTTTTCCAAAGACCACCCGAACGACCTGCCGGTCGCCAAAGGCGGCCTGCTCCAGGGGGCGGTGATCGGGAGCGACGCGCTCTCCAAGATCGCCAAGCTGCCCGCGCGCGACCAGCTCCTTAGTGAGCTCGTCGGGGTTTTGCAGGCGCCCTTGCAGCAACTCGTGGGGGTTCTCGACGCCGCCCCGCGGAACCTGGTGTCTGTCATGACGAACTACTCGGAAAAACTCAAGGAGGAAGAACATGGCGTTTGATAAAGAGGCGATGATCGAGCAGCTGAGCGGCCTGACGGTGCTTGAGCTCGTGGATCTGGTCGAGGGTCTGAAGGAGAAGTGGGGCGTCGAGGCTGCCGCCGCGATGCCCGCCGGGATGATGATGCCCGCAGCGGGCGCGGCTGCCCCCGAAGCGGCCGAAGAGCAGACCGAGTTCACCGTCAGCATCAAGTCGGCGGGTGACAAGAAGCTCAACGTGATTAAAGAGGTGCGCGCGATCACCTCGCTCGGCCTCAAAGAGGCCAAAGACCTCGTCGAAAGCGGCGGCGTCGTGAAAGAGGGGGTCGGCAAAGAGGAGGCCGAGGAGATCAAGAGCAAGCTCGAAGCAGCGGGCGCGACCGTCGAAGTCAAGTAGGGCTAAAGGCGCCGGATGCAGGGTTGGGGTAGGCCGTAAGGTGGCTTACCCTCCCCTTTTCAAGCGGGCGGTATGGTAGTAAGGCTGGCTCGAGGACGCAACACGCCACGGAGGTGACCCGAACGTGCAGAGCCGGTTTATACGCGCCGTCAACGTGCCTAGCGCTACCCCGATAGAGGATACGGACCCAAAACGCTGCTAGAGGTGATCACAACATCGACCCGGTGAAGCCGAGCCCCACGGGGCTGGGCGCGCTTTGCTGTCCCTTGCCTTCACACGCGCGTGTAGGGAGGTCTAGCGAACGCCAAAAGCCCGCCACGAAGCATAGCACATTCCACAAAAAGCCGTGCGGGGCCTCCGGGGCGCGCCGGACGCGAGCCCTTTACAACACAGACATCACATTGGGGACCTTATAAAGCGCCTTAATAATCTGCAATACATAGTTAAGCCGCCATACGAGCGATGGCAGCCAGGGACAAACGGGCTGGCTGAGACGGTGAAAGGGTGACGATGCGCGAGATTCACAAGTTCGGCAGTATCGAAGAGGTCATCGAGCTGCCCAACCTCACGGACATTCAGATAAAGTCTTACAACACCTTTTTGCAACTTGGAAGAGCGCCCGCTGAGCGCGAGAACATCGGGTTGCAGAGCGCTTTTCGCGAGGTTTTTCCGATCGACGAGACCGAGCGCGGTCGGCAGACCGGTCTGGTCCTCGACTTTCTCGAGTACACCCTGCACCCGCCCGAGTTTAGCCCCGAGGAGTGCCGCGAAAAGGACCTGACCTACCAGGCGGGGCTTTTCGCCAAGCTGCAGCTCGTCCACAAAGACACCGGTCTTATCAAAGAGGACCAGGTCTTTTTGGGCGACCTGCCGCTTATGACCGAGGACGGCTCGTTCGTGATCAACGGCGCCGACCGGGTGATCGTCTCGCAGATCCACCGCTCGCCCGGCGCGTACTTTACGGGCGCGCCCAAAGGGACCGGGCGCACCTATATGGCGAGCATCATCCCGATGCCCAAACGGGGGCCGTGGATCGAGCTCGAGTTCGACAACGCCGACGTCTTGTGGATGAAGGTGAACAAGAAAAAGTTCCCCTTCACCCTCCTGCTGCGCGTGCTCGGCTTCGGTGACGCCGAGATCCGGGGGCTCTTTAGCGGCAACGAGACCCTTATTGAGGCGACCTTTGAGGAGGACGCGGCGATGGGCGCGACCGTCGAGGAGGCGCTCTTGCGCCTTTTCACCGTGCTCCGCCCCGGCGATCCCCCCAAAGTCGACAAGGCGATCTCCTACCTCTACAGCCTGCTCGCCGACCCGCGGCGTTACGACCTCGGCGAAGCGGGGCGTTACAAGATGAATAGCAAGCTCGGCCTCACCTACCAGCAGAGCACGCTCATGGGGTTTGAAGAGGGGCGGTTCGTCGACTACGGCCTCGTCCCCACGATCCAGTACCTCGTCAAGCTGCAAGCGGGTGAAACCGAGATGACGAGCCCGGCTGGTGAGACCGTTGCGGTCGAAGAGGACGACATCGACCACCTCGGTAACCGCCGCATCCGCACGGTCGGTGAGCTCGTCGCCGATCAGATCCGCGTGGGGCTAGGGCGCATGGCGCGCGGGGTGCGCGAGCGGATGCTCCTCGGCAACCCCGACGCCGCGACGCCGCAAAAGCTCGTCAACAACCGCCCCATCGTCGCGGCGCTGCGCGAGTTTTTCGGCCGCAGCCAGCTCAGCCAGTTTAAAGACCAGGTCAACCCGCTTTCGGAGTTGCGCCACAAGCGGCGCATCTCGGCCCTGGGCCCGGGCGGGCTCACGCGCGAACGCGCCGGCTTCGACGTGCGCGACGTGCACCGCACCCACTACGGGCGCATCTGCCCGATCGAGACGCCCGAGGGCGCCAACATCGGCCTGATCACCTCGCTGGCCTCGTACTCGCGCGTCAACCCGCTGGGCTTTATCGAGGCGCCCTACCGGCGCGTCGAGAACGGCCGCGTCACCAGCGACGTGCAGTACATGACGGCGCACGAAGAGGACCGCTACGTCATCGCGCAGGCGAACACCCCACTCACCGACGACAACCGCTTCGCCGAGGAGAGCGTGCTGACGCGCCGCCTGGGCGACCCCTACTACGTACCGCCCGAAGCGGTCGAGTTCATGGACGTTTCGCCCAAGCAGATCGTCTCGGTGCCGACCTCGCTCATCCCCTTTCTGGAGCACGACGACGCCAACCGCGCGCTCATGGGGTCGAACATGCAGTCGCAAGCGGTGCCGCTCATCAAACCCGACGCGCCTTACGTCGGTACGGGGGTCGAGGAGCGCGTCTCGCGCGACTCGGGAACCGTGGTGATCGCCCAGGAGGCGGGTACGGTGACCTTCGTCGACGCGAGCCGCATCGTGATCGAAAACGACCGCCAGGTGGCGCGGGAGTACGTGCTCACCCGTTTCCAACGCTCGAACCAGAACACCAACTTAGACCAGCGCCCCCTGGTTGACGTCGGCGACCGTGTCGAAGCGGGGCAGATCATCGCCGACGGTCCCGCCTCGCAAAACGGCCGCCTGGCGCTCGGGCAAAACGTGCTGATTGCCATCATGCCCTTTGACGGCTACAACTTCGAGGACGCCATCGTCCTCTCCGAGCGCCTGGTGCGGAGCGACGCCTACACGAGCGTGCACATCGAGAAGTACGAGAAAGAGGCGCGCGACACCAAGTTGGGGCCCGAAAAGATCACCCGTGACATTCCCGGGCTCTCCGAAGCGGCGCTTCGCGACCTCGACGAAGATGGCGTGGTGCGGATCGGGGCGGAGGTCAAGCAGGGCGACATCTTGGTCGGCCACACCTCGTTCAAGGGGGAGACGGAGCCGACGCCCGAAGAGCGCCTTTTGCGCTCCATCTTCGGGGAGAAGGCGCGGGAGGTCAAAGACACCTCGCTGCGCGTGCCGCCCGGCGACGGGGGGATCGTCTTGCGCACCGTCCGCTTCCGCCGCGGCGACCCCGGTGTCGAACTCAAGCCCGGCGTGCAGGAGATGGTGCGCGTCTACGTGGCGCAAAAGCGCCGCCTCATCGAAGGGGACAAGCTCGCCAACCGCCACGGGAACAAGGGCGTGGTCGCCAAGATCCTGCCCCCCGAGGACATGCCCTACCTGCCCGACGGCACCCCCGTCGACCTCGTCTTTAACCCGCTCGGGGTGCCCAGCCGGATGAACTTGGGGCAGATTTTAGAGACGCACCTAGGGCTGGCCGCCTTTAAAAACGGGGTGTCGTACGTCACCCCGGTGTTTGACAGCGCCCGCGAGGAGGAGATCAAAGACCTCTTGGAGGCGGTGACCGAGCGCGAGCTGGCCGAGGAGCGCGAGGCGGGTTTCGTGCCGGACCGGCGCGAGCAGCAGGTGATGCGCCGCGCGGCCAAACTGGGCATCATCGGCCGCGACCTCTCGTACGAAGAGGCCCGTTTGGCGCTCGCACGCACCGGCAAGTCGGTGCTCTACGACGGTCAGACGGGTGAGGCTATTGACGCCCCCATCGTGGTCGGGGTGATGTACGTCATGAAGCTCTACCACATGGTCGAGGACAAGATGCACGCGCGCTCGACCGGCCCCTACTCGCTCATTACCCAGCAGCCCTTGGGCGGGAAGGCGCAGTTTGGTGGTCAGCGCCTCGGGGAGATGGAGTGCTGGGCGCTTCAGGCGCACGGCGCGGCACACACCCTGCAGGAAATGCTCACCATCAAGTCCGACGACATCGACGGGCGCAACGCTTCGTACGAGGCGATCGTTAAGGGCAACGACGTTTTGGAGCCGACCATCCCCGAGTCGTTCAAGGTGCTCGTCAAAGAGCTTCACTCGCTCGGTCTCGACGTGCAGGTGATGGACGGGGAGCGACCCATCAGCATCTTCGACGAGTCCGGACGCGGACGCTAAGAGGAGTTTATGCGAGACTTTAACCGGGTTCAGATCAAGATCGCCTCGCCGGAGCAGATCCGCTCGTGGAGCTACGGCGAGGTCACCAAGCCCGAGACGATCAACTACCGCACCTTAAAGCCCGAGCGCGACGGGCTCTTTGACGAGCGCATCTTCGGTCCCGAAAAGGACTACGAGTGCGCCTGCGGCAAGTACAAACGGCAGCGTTACGAGGGCAAGACCTGTGAGCGCTGCGGCGTCGAGGTCACCAAGGCCACCGTGCGCCGCTACCGCATGGGGCACATCGAGCTCGCCACCCCGTGCACCCACATCTGGTACGTCAAGGACGTGCCGAGCAAGATCGGCGCGCTGTTGAACCTCTCGACGAGCCAGCTCGAGCAGGTCCTGTACTTCGCTAAGTACGTCGTCACGGACCCCATGGACGCGCTGCGCGACGGGCGGCCCTTGCGCGTCGGTGACCTGCTCACCGACGACGAGTACCGCCAGCTGCGTTACGGCCACCAGGAGACCTATTCGATCCCGATGGGCGAAGACGCGCTGGTGCGCGACGGCGAGTACGTCGAAGCGGGCCAGAGCCTCGCCAAGGGCGTCAAGTCGAAGCTCACGGGGCTGGCGCAGTACCGCTTTCCGCGCCGCATCATCTTCGACTATGAGGAGGCGCGCGAGGCGAGCTTGACCGTGCCGACAAAAGCGTGGATCGAAGAGGAGCGCTATAGCGGCGGGCAACCGCTCGCCGAGCTGACGAGCGACTGGAGCTTGCAGGCCAAAGCCGAGGGCGTCGTCGAGCTCTTACCCATCGGTACCGAGGGGGCGCTACTCAACCTGCGCAACCCCGACGACGACGAGGTCACGGCCGCCTACGTGCTGCCCGCGGGGATCGAACTCGTCACCGGCGACGGCGAGTACGTCGAGGCGGGGAACGAGTTGGCGCGCGCCGCTGCGGGGACGACGCTGCGCATCCCCCGCGACGGGGAGGCGAGCCTCGTCAGAAGCCGCAAACGCGGTCCTGAAACCGAGCTGACGCTGCTCGTCAAGTGGGCCCGCCGCGACGAGCAGGCGATCAACCCCACCATGCACGTGCTCGTCAGCGACGGCGCGCGCGTCTCCGAGGGCGACAAGGTGGTCGGTGCGATCGACCAAGCGCAGGAGATCTACGCCGAAGCCGACGGCACGGTGTGGCTTGCTGAGCCCGCCAGCATCATCGTGTCGCGGGCGAAGCTCTACCCGTACAGCGACGAACCCATCGTGGTCAACGGCGACCGCGTCGTCCCCGGCGATGCGCTCGCCGACGGCGGGCGCGTCAAGGCCGACATCTCGGGCCGCGTCGAGATCGACCTCGTGCGGCGTCAGGTGCGGCTCATCGAGTCGTACGATTTCGAGGCCAAGATGGGCGCCGAGGCGATCCGCGAGCTTTTGGAGCGCATCGACCTGCACAAGCTCGAGGCCGAGCTCGTCGAGGAGATGCACTCGCCCTCGCGCCACAAACGCGCAAAGGCGCGCAAACGGCTCGAGATCACCCGCGCTTTTATCCGTTCGGGCAACAACCCCGCGTGGATGATCCTCGAGGCGGTGCCCATCATGCCGCCCGCGCTGCGCCCGATGGTGCAGGTCGAGGGGGGCCGCTTCGCCACCTCGGACCTTAACGACCTCTACCGCCGGTTGATCAACCGCAACAACCGCCTGAAAAAACTCATGGCTCAGGGCGCCCCCGAGATGATCGTGCGCAACGAGAAGCGCATGCTGCAAGAGGCGGTCGACGCGCTTATCGACAACGGCCGCCGCGGCGCCGCCGTGGTGCACCCCGGTTCGGATCGCCCGCTGCGGAGCCTCACCGACCTCTTGGGGGGCAAGCAGGGCCGCTTCCGCCAGAACCTCCTGGGTAAACGCGTCGACTACTCCGGCCGCAGCGTGATCGTCGTCGGGCCGCAGCTCAAGCTGCACCAGTGCGGGGTGCCCAAGCGGATGGCGTTGGAGCTCTTTAAGCCCTTTCTCTTTAAGGTCCTAGAGGAGCGCGGGGTGGTCTCGAATATCAAAAGCGCCCGCAAGCTTTTAGAGCGCTACCGCGACACCCGCGACGAGATCTGGGACGCCCTCGAAGAGGTTATCCAGGACCGCGTGGTGCTCCTTAACCGCGCTCCGACGCTGCACCGCCTCGGCATCCAGGCGTTTGAACCGGTGTTGGTCGAGGGGCAGGCGATCCAGCTTCACCCCCTGGTCTGCGAGGCCTTTAACGCCGACTTCGACGGCGACCAGATGGCGATCCACGTGCCCCTATCGGTGTACGCCCAGGCCGAAGCGCGCTTGCAGATGCTCGCGTCGCACAACCTGCTCTCGCCAGCGCACGGCAACCCGAACGTCGGGGCGAGCCGCGACATCATCCTGGGGCTTTTCGTGCTCACGCAGGTGCACACGGGGAGCCGCGGGGTGGGGAGCCGCTTCGACTCCGTCGACGAGGCGCTCGCGGCCTTTGCGCGCGGTGAGCTCGACCTCAACTCGGCGATCACCGTAGCCGGTAAAGAGACCTCGGTCGGCCGCCTCAAGTACCGCTTTAGCAACGTCGACGAGGCGCTTTTGGCCGTCGAGCGGGGCGAGATCGACATGCAAGACGTCGTGAGCGTCAAGGTCAAAGGGGAGCTCTTGGAGACCAGCCCCGGCCGCCTCTACTTCGCCCGCATGGTCGAGGAGACCCTGTCCGAAGACGGCGGCGAGGTGCCCGCTTCGCTCATCCGCTACGACACCGCCTACGAGAAAAACGCCCTGCGCGACCTCGTGACCGACTCGTTTAAACTTCTCGGTATCGAGCGCACCGCCAAGCTGCTCGACGCGCTTAAAGACGAGGGCTTTAAGCTCTCGACCACCTCGGGGATCACCATCGGCATCGACGACGTCGCGATCCCGCCCAAAAAGCGCGAGCTGATCGCCGAAGCCGAGGCGAAGTTCGAGCGGGTGATGGACGCCTACGAGCGCGGTTTTGTCACCGATACCGAACGCCACCAACAGGTGATCCGCCTCTGGAACGACACCACCGAACAGGTCAAGCAGGCGGTGTTCGACAACTTCCGCGACAACATGCCCTTTAACCCGCTTTTCGTGATGGCGCAGTCGGGGGCGCGCGGGAACCCGCAGCAGGTGCGGCAGCTCGCCGGGATGCGCGGGCTCATGGCGAAGCCTTCGGGGGACACCATCGAGCTGCCGATCCGCGCGAACTTCCGCGAGGGGTTGTCGGTCTTGGAGTACTTCTTCTCGACCCACGGGGCCCGCAAAGGGGGCGCCGACACGGCGCTGCGCACCGCCGACTCGGGCTACTTGACCCGCAAGCTGGTCGACGTCGCCCACGAGATCGTGGTGCGCGAGATCGACTGTGGTACGGCCGACTTTTTGGAGGTGCCCTTCTACGCCGCCGACGGCCGGATGCGCACCAAAGGGCAGATCGACATGAGCCTCTACGGCCGCTACGTCGCGCTCGACTTCGAGATCGGCGACTTCCGCGTGGCGCAGGGCGAGATCCTCATGCCCGAGCACATCACCGAGATCTACACCCGCTTGCGCGACAACAGTGACGTGCGCAGCATCGCGCTCCGCTCGCCGGTCGTGTGCCAGACGCGCGCGGGGGTGTGCCAGAAGTGCTACGGTCTCGACATGTCCTTGATGCGCCCCGTCTCCTTGGGCGAAGCGGTCGGGGTGATCGCCGCCGAGTCCATCGGGGAGCCCGGCACGCAGCTCACCATGCGCACCTTCCACACGGGTGGGGTGGCGACAGGGGGCGACATCACCCAGGGTCTGCCGCGCGTCATCGAACTCGTCGAGGCGCGTAAACCCAAGCTCAAAGCGCTCATCTCCGACCTCGACGGCGTTGTGAGCATCGCCGAGGAGGAGGACAAGGTCCGCCTCACGGTGACGAGCCAAGACGGCGAATTTAGCAAGGTCTACAAGGTCGACAAGAACGCCCGCCTCTTGGTTCGCGACGGCGACGAGGTCGAGGCGGGGGCGCAGCTCACCCGCGGCGCGGTAAACCCGCATGACCTGCTGGAGTCGCGCGGCCCCGAGGACGTGCAGCGCTACCTCGTCGACGAGATCCAGCGCGTCTACCGCGGCCAGGGTGTGTCGGTGCACGACAAGCACATCGAGGTGATCGTCCGGCAGATGCTCAAGTTCGTCGAGGTGTTAGAGCCCGGCGACTCGGAGTTTTTGGAGGGGCAGACCGTCGAACGCTTCGACGTCGAGGAGGTCAACGACCGCCTGCTCGCCGAGGGCAAACAGCCGGCGTCGTGGAAACCGGTGCTGCTGGGTATCACCAAAGCGAGCCTGTCGACCAAGTCGTGGCTCTCGGCGGCGTCGTTCCAACACACCACGCACGTGCTCACCGAAGCGGCGGTGTCCGGTAAAGCCGACGACCTGGTTGGCCTTAAGGAGAACGTCATCCTGGGCCGCCTCATCCCGGCCGGTACGGGCCTAGACGTCATCCGCGAGACCCGCGTGGCCGACGAGCGGTTGCTGAGCCGCGTCAAGGGTGCGCCCGCCGCGCGCGAAGCGGCCCCCGCGCGCCCCGCGAGCGACCGCAGCGAGCGCGAGCGGCGCCCGGAGGCTTAGGCGACGTATTCGTCAACCTATCCTCGTCAAAACTGACAAAGAGAAGGGCCAGGTTGTGGCCCTTCTTTTTTTGTGCCTTGCAAAGAGGGCGTAGGGAGGTTTGCGCCTCGGGTCTCGAAGCGTGGCGAGTCATTGTGAAAAAGCCGACGCACCCCGCCTCTAAGCGCGTGCTCGAGCCTTGCGCTCGAGCCACCAGAACGCTCCTGCCAGCAGGAGTATCGCTACCGCAGCGGGGTAGAAGCACCCGAGCCGCCAGAACCCTAGGGTGAGCAGGATGTAACCTACAACGGCGAGGCTCGAGCCTCGTGGTGCTTCCTCTCTCGCCAGCCGTACGCCCATGAAGAAATAGGCTGATGCCAATCAGAACAAGGAACCCCGTTGCATCCGGGGTAAAGTCTCACCTGTAGCCTAGGGGGCGGTCGATCATACTCGGCCCTACAGCAATTCCGCTCCCGAGCACGCATAAAAACCAGGCCACCATCGCTACCTCCCCGGGCTCACGAACGACGTACAAAAACCTAACTTTCTAGAGTCTGTCCCACCGACATGATAGACCACGAAGCACCGTCGTGGCCCACAGCCGAGGTAAGGGACTGGCTCCCGCTCACGGCGTGCCGGGTGAACGGGTCTTTTCAGGGCGAACCGGGATAGACTAGGTCAGGTGTGATCGTTGCCCTCGACCCCGGCAGAAACATCGGTGTCGCCTTCGTCAACCCTCTGGGAAGGCTCGTCTACCGCACCATCATCACGTTGGGTGACCTTGAAACGCTGCTGATCCCCGCCGGGACGACGGTCGTGGTGGGCGACGGTACGGGGAGCGAGGCGGTGCAGCGCGTGCTGCGCGCGCGCGCCCTGAGCTTTGCGCTCGTCGATGAGACGGGGACGAGTCTCGAGGCGCGCGCGCTCTACTTCCGCGACCACCCCCCGCGGGGGGTGTGGCGGCTGCTGCCCAAGGGGTTGCGCGTGCCCCCCAGGCTGATCGACGACTACGCCGCCTACGCGCTGGCGCTGCGCTACTTGAGGTTGCAGCAAGGAGCGGCGCAGCCGGTGACGTAGGGGTGCGAGCTGACGCGGGTATAACGGGTGTAGGTACAAAAAGGCGCTCGAGGCACCTGCCTCGAGCGCTGCAGCTGTATGAAGCTGTATGTGAGTTGAGCGCTAGTTGAGCTCGTCGTCCTCGCCCGCGTCCATCATCTCACGGGCCTCTTTGGGCGTGATACCGAGCACCGCGCTGATTTCACCCGCCAAAAGGCGCAGGGCGCGGCGGTACGCTTGGCGGTCGAGGTCGGGTAGACCGCGCTCGAGGTCCCAGCGGCGGAGCTCGCTGCCCAGGGTGGCGATCTGGTAGGGGTCGCCCGAGGAGAGGATCTCGGTCACGCGGCGGTGGCGCGCCGCCCACTGCTTGGGCAGATTGATGCGGCCGTTACTCAGCCGCTCCAACACCTTGTGCACCTCGGCTTTGGTGAGCGCCGGCCGCAACCCCGCCGCTTGGGGCGCTGCTACCGGTACGAAGGCTTTGGAGGTGCCGTTGGGAAACTCGACTTCGTAGTAGTGGTGGTCGGTGCCGGCAACCGTGCGGACGGTCGTCCCGGCGACCACGCCGACGCCGTAGGGCGGGAGAACAACTTGGTCACCGTGCTTGTACGTCTTTTGGGCTTCTTTCAACGCGGCACTCCTTAAGGTCTCAGCGCGCGTCCAAACCCTCGAGGCTTCGCCTCACGGGTGCGGAGCAAGGTGCGCTTTTCTAGGGAGGGTTGATTGGGTTCGCGAGGTCAGTAGGGGCGTCGCGAACGCAAGCACGCTCTAAATCATAACAAATTTTGGCGCGTTTTTCTAGCCCCCCCGGTGACAAAGCGTGAGCGCTCAAGGGGCCTGGCTCGCGCTCTGGGGCGCCACCGCGCGGCTGTTGCGGGTGGTGATGGCGACGCCGACAAGGAGGATAAGCGCGCCTACGAGCGTGAGCGCGGTGGGCACCTCACCGAAGATCGCCAGCGCGAGCAAGCTCGCCCCGACGGGCTCGAGCAAAATCGCCGTGGCGACGAGCGTGGGGTCGAGGTGCTTCATGGCGTAGTTGTAGGCGGTGTGCCCGACGAGCTGCGGTACGAGGGCGAGGCCGAGGATCCAGAGAAACGTTTCGGTGCTGTAGGCGGTATAAGAGAGCCCGAAAAGGAGGGGGAGCGGTACCAAGACCGCCGCGGCGACCCCGTAGGCCACGCCGATATAGGCTTGCAGGCCCAGCCCCTGCCGCTGCGCGGAGCGGCCCAAGAGAAAGTAGGCGGCGGCCGAGAGGGCGCCCGCGAGCGCTAGGGCGTAGCCGATTAGCGGCGCGCTGCCAGCGTCACTACCGAGGTCGCCGAAGCCGATCAGCGCGGCGCCCAAAACGGCGAGCAGCACCCCCAAAAGCACGGTGAAGGGGGGGGAGAGCTTGAGGAAGATCCAGCTAAAAAGCGCGACCCAGATCGGGGTGGTGGCGACGAGGGTGGTGCTCGCGGCGACGGTGGTGTACGAGAGCGAGGTGATCCAGGTGGCAAAATGCAGCCCCAAAAAGACCCCGGCGAGCCCCGCGTAGCGAAAAGTGTGGGAGCTTAGCGGCGTTTTGCGCAGCGCGCGGACGCTGAGCGGGGCGAGCAAGAGCGAGGCGAGCAGCATCCGGTAGAGGGCGACGACCACGCCGGGGGCGTCGGCGAGCCGGATAAAGATGGCGGAGAGGCTCACGGCGAAGATACCGGCGAGGAGCACGAGCACGAGCCGCGACGTCGCGGGCGATGGGTTGGGCGGCCTCATAAAGCTATCGTACCTTAGCGCCCCCAGAGCTTCGCGGCCGCAGCGTCTGAGGCGGCATTGCGTGCCGCGGCGCAGTTGCACGGGCTCGGCAGCGCTACGTTGGGCGGTGTTTGGGGTTGTCGCCATGGCCTTGTCGCGTCCTTTCATGTTTTTGTCGGGGGAGCGCTCCGGGGTTGCGCCGCGGCGGTTCACGCACGCGCTGCGTGACGCTACCGGCGGGGCGTTACGTGCAGGCACAAGATACTTGACATAAGCTCGCCCAAGTTTTATACTCTCGTGGAGAGAAGATAAGGAGAGCACCGATGTTACAGTCTTGGAACCCCTGGCAGGAGCTCGAGGAGATGCAGCGCCGCCTCAACCGCCTTGTGCGCGCCGACGAGGGTGCGACGAGCTGGGCGCCGGCGACCGACATCGTCGAGGACAACGAAGGCCTCTACATCTACATGGACTTGCCCGACGTTGACGACGGTAGCCTCGAGGTGAGCAGCGAGCAAAACAGCCTGAGCGTCAAAGCGACGCGCACCTATCAAAAGAGCGAGTCGCAGACGGTGCACTACCAGGGCCGCCCCAAAGGGGAGTTTGCGCGCTCGTTTAACATCCCCTCGAGCTTCGACCTCACCAAGGTCAAAGCCTCGTACGACAACGGGGTCTTGACGCTCCTCATCCCGCGTTCGGAGAGCACGAAACCCCGCAAGATCGAGGTGTCGACCGGTCGCACGCACCAGGGTCACCAAGCCGTCACCCAGGACGCTCAAAGCGGCCAGTAAGACCGGCCAGTAAGACCGAGCGCGGCCGCAGTCAGCACGAGGGTCGGGGGTTCCCCGGCCCTCCTCTTTGGCGTGCCGGATGCAGCGGTGCGACGGCCGCGCTTCGGCGACGCTTAGCAAAAAGAAAACTTTAGTACAAACGCTCTTGGCAAGTTTGAAAAAGATCACGCGGTCGGTGTGAAACCTCCAGCGTCCGCTGGAGCCCGCCAAGCTAGAATGAGAGAGATGAAAGTGCTCACGTCGCTCCGCGTTGAGGTGTCCCTGAGCCTCGCCTACGCCTTTTAGGTAAGGCGATGTTGAGTGACCTGAGCGCTGCGGTGATCGCTATCGACGGGACGATGAACCCGACGATCCACCACCCCACGTGGTATCAGCTGATCGGCCTCCTGTCGTGGGAGGACACCGCGTTTGCGACGGCGGGGCGGCACCTGCTCGTCACGCCGAGCGTGAGCACCTTTCGCGTGCCCGCGTTTGCGCTGCGGTGCAAACGCGAGCGTTGGGAGATCCGCACCGTCTCGCGCGAGGCGCGCACGCGCATCCTCAACGTCGCCCTGAAGACTTTCGACGACCTCCTGCCGCAGACGCCGGTGACGGGGTTTCACTTTACCTTTCGGTTTTCCATCGAGGTGCCGCACGAACGCGCCGCCGACTTTTTCGGGGGTGCCTTGAGGGAGGTTGCCCCCATCGAGGGGCGCGGTGAGCGGGTGCTGATGATGTCGACGGTCACCGTCGACGACACCAAACGGCGCCTGTTTCAGGTGCGCCTGCTGCCCGAGGGGAACCAGCTGCTCGTCAAGCACCGCTTCTCCTACGCGGTCCGGGCCAAGGGGATGTACACGCTGCGGCAGATGTCGATGTCCGAAGACTACGACCTCGATTATGAGGAGGCGGTGACGCGGACGGAGCAGCTCGCCGCCAAGCTGACCCACAAGGGGAGTCGGCGGTCGGGGGGGAACACCATCAGCAACTAACGGACCCCATGGGCGCGCTTAAGGCGTGGCCAAAGCGCAGCCCATGACGCCGTACGCGGCGTAGTACACTACGTATCATGCGCTACAAACCGCCTCCCGTAGCGCCCGCCGAGGCGATCCACATCCGCGAGGTTTACAAACGCTTTGGCACCCCCAACGACCCGGTGATAGCCCTCGAGGGGGTCACCCTGACGGTCGCCGAGGACGAGTTTTTCACCCTCTTAGGGCCGTCGGGCTGCGGCAAAACGACGCTTTTAAGGCTTTTGGCCGGCTTCGAGGCGCCTACCGAAGGCGACATCTTCCTCTTCGGCGAGCCCTTGGCGGGCAAGCCGCCCCACAAGCGGCCCGTCAACACGGTGTTTCAGCACTACGCGCTCTTCCCGCACATGACGGTCGCGCAGAACGTGGCGTTCGGGCTCGAGATGCTCGGCCAGAGCGCCGCCGAGGTCAAACGGGCGGTGGCGCGGAGCTTGGAGCTCGTGCAGATGACGGGCTTTGCCGCGCGCCGACCCGCCCAACTCTCGGGGGGGCAGCAGCAGCGCGTGGCGCTGGCGCGCGCCCTCGCCCCGCGCCCCAAGGTCCTGCTATTAGACGAACCGCTGTCCGCTTTGGACCTCAAGCTCCGGCACGCCATGCGCGGCGAACTCAAAGCCCTGCAGCGCGAGACCGGTGTGACGTTTATCTTCGTCACGCACGACCAGGAGGAGGCGCTGACGATGAGCGACCGCATCGCCGTGATGGCGTCGGGGCGGGTGCAGCAGGTCGGCACCCCTGCTGAGATCTACGAGGGGCCGGTCAACCGCTTCGTCGCCGACTTCGTGGGGCGCACAAACTTCCTGACGGGGACGGTACTGGCGTCCTCCGGCGAGGAGGCGGTCGTCGCGCTTTTCGGTCGCCGCATCCGGGTCGCGGGCGCGCGCCGCCCCGGCGAGCGGGTCACGCTGGTCGTGCGCCCCGAGAAGCTCGCCCTGCACCCGGCCTCGGCGGCGCCCGAGGCAGAGGGCGCTTTCGACGGCACGGTGGAGAGCAGCATGTACCTCGGGACCGACACGAGCTACCGCGTGCGCGTCGCCGACGGGGCGGCGGGCGAGGCGGTGCTCGAGGTCCGCGACCCGAACGCCCGCACCGGTGCGGCGCGCTTCGCTGTGGGCGAGCGGGTGCGCCTGCTGCTTGCACCCCTCGCGGCGCGGGTGCTCGAGGAGGCGAGCGCGTGACGCCGCTCGTGCGCCTTTTGGGCCTCGCGCCCGCGCTCCTGCTCCTCGGCGCCCTCATGGTGGCGCCTTTAGGCATCATCGTGGCGTACTCCTTTATGGCGCCCGACCCCTACGGGGGCGTCCTGCCGCAGTTGTCCACCGACGCTTACGTACGCTTGCTCTATGAGCGCGACTTCGACGACACGCTCTTTTTTAGCCCCGTGGTGCTGCGCATCTTCGGGCGCTCCCTGGCGCTGGCGCTCGCAACCACGCTGCTCAGCCTCGGGTGCGCCCTGCCGGTGGCCTACACCATCGCGCGGCAGCCGCCGGCGCGCCGCAGTGCGCTGCTTTTGCTCGTCACCATCCCCTTCTGGACGAACCTCCTCATTCGCACCTACTGCTGGATCCTCATCCTGCGCGACACGGGGCTCGTCAACACCCTGCTGCTGCGCCTCGGTCTCATCGAAGCGCCCCTGACCCTGCTCTACACGAACGGGGCGGTGCTTTTGGGGCTCGTCTACGCCTACTTGCCCTTTATGGTGTTGCCGCTCTACGCGACCCTGGAACGCCTCGATACGCGCCTTTTAGAGGCCGCCCACGACCTCTACGCGGGGCGCTGGCAGGTGTTTCGGCGCGTCACCCTGCCGCTGGCGCTCCCCGGCCTCGTGGCGGGGTCGGTGCTCGTCTTTGTCCCCAGCCTCGGCGCTTTTGTCACGCCGCAGCTCCTGGGAGGTGGCAAAAACCTGATGCTCGGCTCGCTCATCCAGATGCAGTTCGCCGCTTCGCGCAACTGGCCCTTCGGGGCGGCGCTCGCACTGCTGCTGCTCGCTTTCGTGCTGCTCGCGCTGCTCCTCTACGCGCGCGCGCAGAGCCGCGCCGCCGGCCCGCGCGCTGAGGAGGCGCTCTCGTGAGCCAGGGGGCACTTCCGCGCCCCGCGGCCCCCAGCGTCCGGCCGAAACGCCCGCGCGCCTTTCGGGTCGGCCACCTGCCGGGGTTCGGCCTCTGGACGGCCTTGGTTTTCCTCTACCTCTACGCGCCCCTGGTCATCCTGGTGGCGTTTTCGTTTAACGACAACCGCGCGGTGACGGTGTGGCGAGGCTTTACCCTCGAGTGGTACGGGACGCTTTTGGGTAACGCCGAGCTGCGCCGCGCCGCCCTGACGAGCCTCGGCGTCGCGGCGGTCGCCACGGTAGTCGCTACCGTGGTCGCCACGCTCGCCGCGCTTGTACTCGTGCGCGGTGGGGCCTTTCGGGGGCAACGGGCGGTGGGGGCGCTTTTGCTCTCGCCGCTGATGATCCCCGAGATCGTCACGGCGGTCGCGACGCTCGCCCTCTTCGCGCTCCTCGGGGTGTCGCTCGGGGTCTGTCGGGTGGTGCTGGCGCACTGCGCCTTCTGCATCCCCTTCGCCTTTCTGCCGATTCAGGCGCGGTTGCGGAGCCTCGACCGGAGCCTCGAGGCGGCCGCGCAGGACCTCTACGCCCCCCCGTGGCGGGTCTTTCGCCGCGTCACGCTGCCGCTTCTAGCCCCCGGTATCGCCGCGGGTGCGCTCCTCGCCTTTATCATCTCGTTAGACGACTTCGTCATCACGCTCATGGTCGCCGAACCCGGTACGACCACGCTCCCTCTCTACATCTACGGGCTCGTGCGCTTGGGGGTGACGCCGGAGGTGAACGCGGTCTCGAGCGCCATGCTGGCGTTGTCCATCCTCGTCGTGACGCTGTCGCTCCTTTTGCAGCGGCGTTAAGCCGTCGGCACATGTGGCGTCCGCGCTTTCAAGCCCTCACCGTCCAAGCCCGCACGTCTCAAGGAGGTTCACCATGAAAGTTGCCTTATCCCTGTTTACCGCGCTGCTGCTAAGCGCCGCGCTCGCGCAGGGGGAGCTGCGCCTCTACAACTGGACCGGCTACACCTCACAAGAGCTCCTGCAAAAGTTCGAGGCCGAAACCGGTATCCGTGTGAGCCTCGACACCTACGACTCCAACGAGACGCTGTTGGCCAAACTCAAGTCGGGGGCGACGGGCTACGACATCGTGGTGCCGTCACACAACTTCGTGCAGATCTTTGTCAGCGAGGGGCTGTTAGAACCCATCCACGCCTCTGAGATGGCGAACTACAGCAACATCGACGAGCGTTGGCGTAACCCCGACTGGGACCCCGGCAACGTCTACACCGTGCCCTGGCAGTGGGGGACGACCTCCTTTGCGGTCGACACGGCCCTCTACGACGGCGACATCGACACCTACGAGGTGCTCTTTAACCCGCCAGAGGTCTTTAGGGGGAGGATCGGCATGTTCGACTCGTGGGACGAGGTGCTGCCGATGGCGCTGCGCTACACCGGTTCGGAGATCTGCACGACCGACCCCGAGGCGTTCCGCCGCGCGTTGGAGGTTCTAGAGGCGCAAGAGCCCTACGTCAAGGTCTACACGTCAGAAGGGATTTTGGAGAACATGATCGCGGGCGAGACGGCCATGAACACCTACTGGAACGGCGCCACGATGCGCGTCCGGGCGGAGCGCCCCACAGTGCGCTACGCCTACCCGGTCGAGGGTGTCTCGGGTTGGATGGATAACCTCGCGCTCGCGCGCGGCGCGCCCAACAAGGAGGCGGCCTTGACCTTTATCAACTGGTTTTTAGAGCCCGAGAACGCCGCCTTGCAGTCGAACTTCGCGCGCTACGCAAACGCCGTGTCGGGCGCTGAAGCCTTTATGGACGAGCCCCTGCGCACCGCCCCCGAGATCGTCCCGCCAGAGGGTGCCAACATCATCTTCTCGCCGACCTGCCCCGAGGAGTACATCCGCCTCGCGGACCGGGTGTGGACGCGGCTCAAGCAGTAGCGCTGGTCCGGGCGGTAGCATCTCCATACGCGCCCGGGTGTGCCTACAGGTTCCTATTCCTTATAAGGTCTCCGGAGCTGCGCGATGCCGACGCGCGGGGTGCGGGACCGAGTCCGGCGTGGGGTTTAGGCGGTCTCTAAGGGTTTCGAGATCTAAGGGGTCATGGCATGAGCGACGTCCAGACGTCAAACCGCCCTCGTTACGAAAGGAGCTGCAGACCCTGAGCCCCTCGGTTGCGCCGGCGCTAGTTTTGCGGAGCGGCTCGAGCGTCAGCGGGTGCTGTGTGATGAGCTGCGCCCTCACATGAAACGCCTCCCTACACGCAGCTTCCAAAAGGCCACCGGTAGCCGCGTTTCGTGGCACGCCTGCGGCGAATCGGCGATGTGCAGGTTGACCGCAACGGCTCTTCTCCTCGTCCTGGTATCGGTGCTGTTGGGTTATGGTGAGTGGCGGAGCTTCACTTTAAGCCCACCTCTGGGTCCACACCGTCCGAGCTACTTCGGGTTTGCCGCAGTCGACGCTTTTTGGGACGCGCCCAACGACCGTGAGGTGAAGACGAACTACCTCGACGAGGTCGCCGGTTTCACCAACGTCGCGCAGATGAGCGCCTCTATTCCAGAAGCGTCGCTGGCACACCGCCTACGCCGCTTCCAGCAAGCCGAGGTCAAAGCGATTCTCCACGTAGAAGCCCTTCTCTTCGACCACCTCGAGGACCCTTCCTCGCCGACCGGCACCCGCACGGTGCTGCTCCCGGACGCTCAGGCACGCTGGGATACGTTCCTACGCGTTAACGGCGACCTGATCACGTTAGACCGCGTCGCTGCCCTTTACCTCATGGACGAACCGGCGTGGAACGGCCTCTCACAGCTTGAATTCAGTCGCGCGGTGGCTACCGTGAACGCGTCGTTACCCCACCTACCTATCATGATGGTTGAAGCTTACTCAGCGCTCGACCGTATGTTCGTACCGGAAGCGATCGATTGGGTCGGTTTCGACCGTTACGGCACGTTGGACCCTGCGCGCGACCGAGCGTGGTTGGCGGACATCGCCAAGGTGCGCGCGGCCCTCTCCCGCAAGGATCAGAAGCTCGTCCTTGTCGCGGAGACCTTTTGGCTGCCGGCGTATGGCGAGATGGGGTATCCGCCGAGGAGCATGGGGGAGGTGGCGTACCGCTACTTCGCGTACGCCACCCATCACCCTGACGTCATCGCGCTCATCGGCTATCTCTGGCCCGGTGGTTTGGACGCGCCCGATCAACTTGGTGCCCGTGACCTGCCGACGGAGGTGCAGCAGGTCTACAAGCGCATCGGTGCGGCGACGATCGACCGGTACGTGGGTAGATGACGTCAAAGGACCAACCGACTGCTCGCGACCCAGACCCGTACCGACCCTTTTGGGTGGGGCTCATTGAACGCGTTGCGCGCGTGCCGACGCCGGGTGTTCTACGCGACATGTAACGCACGCGCCGCCGCGCGTAGGGGGGCGCGCGTAGGCTGAGCGGGTATGCGCCCCTCACCTCACCCCTCCATCTTTCGCGCGTGGTGGCCGCTCGCCGCCAGTTGGCTTTTCATGGGGCTCGAGCAGCCGCTCGTGGGGGCGGTCATGGCCCGTCTAGCGGACCCCACGGTGCACCTGGCGGCCCTGGGCGGCATCGTCTTCCCGCTCGCTCTGGTGATCGAAGCGCCCATCATCATGCTGCTGGCCGCCTCGACGGCGCTCAGCAAGCACCGCCAAGCTTACGGGCTCGTCTACCGCTTTATGATGGTCGCCGGCGGGCTCTTGACCCTGCTGCACGCGCTTTTGGCCTTTACGCCGCTTTTCGATCTGCTCATCGTCCGGGCGCTGCGCCCGCCCCCCGAGGTGGTGGAGCCCGCCCGCTGGGGGCTCATGATGATGCTCCCCTTTACCTGGAGCATCGCCTACCGCCGCTTTCACCAGGGGCTCTTGATCCGTCAGGGGCGCTCGGTGACGGTGAGCGTCGGCACGGCGGTGCGGCTTCTCGCGATGCTCGCGGGCGTGAGCGCGGCCTACCTGTTGGGGGCGCCCGGCATCCTCGTCGGCACCGCGGGGATCGCCGCGGGGGTGCTCGCCGAGGCGGCCTTTATCGGCTGGCAGGTGCGGGGGAGCGTGCGCGCCTTGCCCCCCGAGGGGGAGCCGTTAAGCTGGGGGGCGTTCGGGCGCTTTTACGTCCCCTTGGCTATGACGAGCTTTCTGTTGCTCGCCGTGCAGCCCTTGGGGAGCGCTGCCTTGAGCCGCATGCCCCTGGCGCTCGCCTCGCTCGCCGCCTGGCCGGTGCTGAGCGCGTTCGTGTTTTTGTTTCGGGGGCTGGGGATGGCTTTCAACGAGGTGGTGGTGGCGGCTTTGGAGCGCCCCGGCGCCTGGCGGGCGCTGCGCCGCTTTTCGCTGCAGCTCAGCCTCGCCATGACCCTGGCGCTCCTAGTGGTGGCCTTGACGCCGCTCGCGAGGCTCTTTTTCGCCGTGGTGATGGGCCTTGAGCCCGACTTGGTGCTGCTCGCGAGCAACGCCTTGCTGCTCGCCGTGGTGTGGCCCGCGATCACCGTCTACCAAAACCTCTACCAGGGCGTGCTGGTCTATAGCGGCCACACGCGGGCGATCACCACCTCGGTCGTCGGGTCGCTGTTGGTCAGCGCCGCGCTGCTCGTCGCCGGGGCGCTTTTGGGGACCGTGCCCGGCATCTACGTGGCGACCCTCGCCTTTATCGTCGGCAACGCGCTGCAGGTCGTTTGGCTAGCTCTTAGCAGCCGCGCCGAGCTGCGGCGGCTCGAGGCGCCCGAGGCCGCGCTCGCGCCGCAGGGCGCGGATTAGGTCGCCGCGCTATACTGGTCTAGCGGCTTAAGCGAAGCGGCGAAGGGGGCGCGTGGTGAGCCAGGGGTCGGCGAAAGGGCTCGGCAAACTCGACAAAAAGGTCTACGCGCGCGAGCTGGCGCTCCTGCAGCTCGAGCTCGTCAAACTGCAGGGGTGGATTAAAGCGCAGGGGCTCAAGGTCGTGGTGCTCTTCGAGGGGCGCGACGCGGCGGGTAAGGGGAGCACCATTACGCGCATTACCCAGCCCCTCAACCCGCGCGTGTGCCGCGTGGTGGCGCTCGGCGCCCCGACCGAGCGCGAGCGCACCCAGTGGTACTTTCAGCGTTACGTCCACCATCTCCCCGCCGCGGGGGAGATGGTGCTCTTCGACCGCAGTTGGTACAACCGCGCGGGGGTCGAGCGGGTGATGGGCTTTTGCACCGAGGCCGAGTACCGCGAGTTCCTGCACGCCTGCCCGACCTTTGAGCGCCTCTTGTTAGACGCCGGCATCATCCTCATCAAGTACTGGTTTTCGGTGAGCGCCGCCGAGCAGGAGCGCCGGATGCGCCGCCGCAACGAGAACCCGGCCAAGCGCTGGAAGCTGAGCCCGATGGACTTGGAGGCGAGGGCGCGCTGGGTGGCGTACTCCAAAGCCAAAGACGCGATGTTCTACCACACCGACACCAAAGCGTCCCCCTGGTACGTGGTGAACGCCGAGGACAAGCGCCGCGCGCACCTAAGTTGCATCGCGCACCTGCTCAGCCTCATCCCGTACGAGGACCTCACCCCGCCGCCCCTGGAGATGCCGCCGCGCGACCTGGCGGGGGCCGACGAGGGCTACGAGCGCCCCGACAAGGCGCATCAGACGTGGGTGCCCGACTACGTGCCGCCGACGCGATAAGCGTCTGGTGGCGACCCCCGGCGCTACCTGAGCTGCGCGTCCGCCGCGTCGCGCAGCGCGTCCCCGACGACGTTAAACGCCAACACCGCGACCACGATCATGAGCCCCGGCAACAGCAGCCACGGGCCGACCTCGCGCTCGGCGCGCCGCCCTCCCCAGTTCGCGTGGGTCCCCGCGGCGGAGGAGCCGACGAAGCCCTTCATAGACCTGCTCTTCGGCTCGAGCGCGCTCCGGCGGGCGGTCGACGCGAATGATGCGCGCTTGGTGCGAGCGCTGCAAACGGGCGCGGCGCAGGCAGCGAAGCGGGTGTGCCTCTACGGCCGGGCAGGTGGTTTGTAGCGCGTGGCCTGTGGGCGGCAACCCCGCGGCCACGCGCCACGGGCTCAAGGCTCGAGCACCAATACGTCGGGCCGCGCTCGGCCGCTGACCTCCACGCTCGGCCAGCGGGGGTCGGCGGTGAGGACCTCGAGCCTGTCCTCTAGGAGCAGCACCGTGTCCTCGACCTTGAGCCCCGGCAGCGACGGGTTCCAGGCGTACGCGCTGCCGTCGACGAGCATCGTGTCGTTCGGTTGAAGGACAAAGTCGCGCGTCTCGTAGCCGCACGCGCCCCCTTGGTGGTGGCGCCGCCACTCGTCGGGGAAGCCGATCGCCGCGTACGCCTCCCGGACCTCCCGAAAGAGTTCGCGCGCGAGCACCCCGTGCTGGGTGTAGCGCAGCAGCACCCCTTCGACCTCGAGAAGGCCGCGGTAGGCCGCCGCGTCCTCACCCAACGGGCGCCTGGAGACGAGGCGGGTGAGGTTGGCGTAGAGCCCCCCCCGCCGCGCGCAGGCGACCGCCATCAGCCGCTCGGCGAAGCGGTTGTCCGTCGGCAACGGGTGCCGGTAGCGCTTCAGGCGTTCGTCGGCGGCGACCAGGATGAGCGCGGGCTGCATGCCGCGCTCGCGCAGCGCCTTGGCGAGGCGCCCGGCGACGTCGTGCTCGCGCAGCCCCGGCTCGAGCCCCGTGAGGGCGTCCGTAAAGGCTTCGGCGGCGTCGCGGCCCAGCGCGCGGTAGCGCGCGACCTCCTCGGGGGTGAGCGGCGTGCGCAGCGTCCAGAAGTCGCGCACCTCGGCGCCCGCTACCCCGGCGGCGTCGGCGAGCACCTTGCGACCCCCGATGAGCTCGCCCAACGCGGCCCGCTTCGCCCCCGGGTCGTGCCACGGGTAGTAGCGGGCCTCGACGCCGGGGGGGAACGCCTCGCGCTCGAGCCGGTCGCGCTCGATCTCGGCCATGAGCACGACCACGCGTTGCGGGGTGACGACCGCCTCGGCCACCGGCGGGTCGGCAAACGACACGAGCGCGTCGCCGCCGCAGAGCAGCCAGGCGAGGTTGCCGAGTTTGGCGAGGTGCGCGGCGCCGAAGCCGCCGGCGGCCATCGTTTTGCGCAGGCGGCTCAGCTTGTCGCTCAGTTCACGGGCGGGGTCGTCGCGTCTAGTCATGGGCTTAAGCATATGAAAAAACGGCGCCCGTGGGCGCCGCCTCTGGCCGTCGGCGGGTTTTAGGCGCCAAAGAGCAGCCGCAGCGCCGCGCCCGGGCGAGCGAGGGCGACGTACTCGAGGCGCCCGACGCCGGGAAGCCTATAGATCTTGTCCTTGGCCCCCTCGCCGAGGACGAGGAGCGGGCCGCTGGGGTCGGTGATCTCGAGGGTCAACCCTTGAGCCGCCAACAGGCCGGGGAGCTGGGCGGGGGTGGGTGCGCGGCTGCCGAAGATGGGGAAGCGGGGGAGCGACACGCGCAGGAGCGAGCGCAAGATGCGCGCCTCGGAGAGCTCTAAGCGCAGCACCCGCCCCGAGCCCGTCAGTTTGGCCGGTAAACCGTCGATAACAAGGTCGAGGTCGGCGTGGACGAGGAGCGCCACCCGCTAGCTACCTGCGCTGCGCGGGTGCCCCGTCTCGTCGGTGGTGATGCGCAACGTGCCGTTGAGCTTCCAAGTCGCGCGCGGCGCGTCGGGGCCGGTGTCGCGCGGCACCTCGACGAGCATGTCCTTAAACTCGTAGTTGATGGCGGCGCCGCGACCCGTGAGGCGTTCGTAGAGCGCCATCCCCAGGTCGACAAACGAAACGCGCTCGTTTTCCTTGATGCGGCTCTCTTCACTCGGTGCGTCGGCCATCTTTCACCCTTTCTCCGCTGCACCATCACTATAAAAACGGCGCTCCGAAAAGACCGTAACCTCGCTCAGCAACGGTGTGTAAGGCCGCTCGCTCACGGGGCTCGCTGCGGCGCGAGGGCGTGGGTCTCCTGGCGCAAAAGGCGCGCGGCAGCGAGCAGCCCGACGGCCGTTTTGGCGAGAATGTCGGCGAACACGATCTCCGCCATCATCGCAACGCTAAAGGTGCCCGCAAAGGCGATCGCGGTAAACACCGCCGAGTCGAGCGGGATGGAGACCGCGTTCGAGGTCGCGACGCGGACGATCCAACGGCGCTCGATAAAGCGCTGATAGACCTCGGTGTCGGCGATCTCGGCGATCAAGATGGCGAGAAACCCCGCGAGCAGAAAGCGCAGCGGGATCCCGATGTACACCGAGAGCGCGAGGTTTAGGAGCGCCGCTGCCAGGATCATCTGATAGGCGTGCACGCGCCCAAAGCGGTGCACGCGGTCGCGCTGGGTAAAGGTCACCCCGAAAAAGAGCGTGCCGACCGAGAGTTGGCCGTACAGGGGGAGCTCCAAAAACGAGTCGAAGGTGAAGTTGGCGAGCAGGGTGCAGACCACGTACACCGTCATCGAGGCGAGCATAGGGGCGTGCAGGCGAAACGCCGCGCGGTAGAGCTCGCCGGCGACGATGGCCGTGAGGGGGGCGAGCGCGAAGGTCGCGGGGAGGGGGGCGGCGACGGCGAGCGCGAGGTTGGTCGCGGCTGCAGCCCCGAGCGTGACGAGGTGCGCGCGCGCGCCGAGACCCCTCAGCTGCTGCCCGAGGTGATAGGTCGCCGAGACAAAAAGCGCCCCCACGAAGAGGATGACGACGAGCGGCAGCGTTTCGGCGGCGGCGACGCCCTGGCTGGTTCTGGCGACCCAGAGGAGCGCGGCGCAGATGGCTTGGGTGGTGAGGGTGATGAGCAGGTAGGTGAGTGGAAGGAGGGGGCGTGACACGGCGAGCTCCAACGGGGCGACGCTCAAGCTAGGCGCGTCGCTGGAAGATATAAGGCGGTAATGTCACCTCCCGCCGACAGGCGAGTATATCGCTCGCGGAGTGGGCGGCGCTACCGGAGCCGGGTGCGTTTGTGGCGCGTGCGGGGCGTCGGCACCTGCTGCGGCGCCCGTATCCAAAAGCGGCGAGAAGCCTTAGGCTAGGGGCCTATGGACACGCTTTCGCTAGCGAGGACGCGCGAGAGCAGCCGCACCTTTGCGGTGGAGCTCGCCCGCGCCTTTGGGGGCGCCCTCATCTTTTCGCTGCCCATGCTCATGACCATGGAGATGTGGTGGCTCGGCTTCTACTTGGAGCGCTTCCGGCTCGCGCTGCTCGTGGGGCTCAACGTGCCGCTTTTGGTCCTGCTCTCTCGCTACATCGGCTTTCGGGATTCGTCGTGCCTACTAGACGACCTGCTCGACACCTTCGTGGCGCTCGCCGTCGGTTTCGTCACCGCGGGGGCGTTTTTGTTGCTCTTTTCGGTTTTGGAGCGCGGTATGTCGTGGGACGAGGTGGTCGGCAAGGTCGCTATGCAGGTCGTCCCGGCGAGCATCGGGGCGATGCTGGCGGCGCGGCAGCTCGGCATCCAGGAGACCGAGAAGGGGGCGCGCGACCGCGGGTACGGCGCCGAACTCGTCTACATGGTGGTCGGGGCGCTCTTTTTGGCCTTTAACCTCGCGCCGACCGACGAGATGGTGCTGATCTCCTACCAGTTCACCCCCTGGCACGCGCTTTTGCTCGTGCTCGCGTCGCTTGTGATCATGCACGCTTTCGTCTACGCGGTCGCGTTTCGGGGGCAGGAAGCGGTCCCCGAGGCGACCCCCGTGGGGAGCCTGTTCCTGCGTTTTACCGTGGTCGGCTACGCGGTGGCGCTGCTCGTGTCGCTCTACGTGCTGTGGGTTTTCGGGCGCGCCGAGGGGATGGGGGTCGCGCAGCTTTTGATGGCGGCGGTGGTGCTCGGCTTTCCGGCGGCGGTGGGCGCGGCGGCGGCGCGCCTCATCCTGTAATGAATGCAAGGGATGCCGGAGCGCCCACCCCGCAACTCCCCTCGAGGCTCGAGTGGGGGGTGGCCGCGCTGGGGCTGCTGCTCGTCGCCGGTGTGCTCGGCTTTCTGCTCTACCAAGCCCTTTTAACGCCCGACACGCCGCCAGAGATCGCGCTGCGCGTCCTTGACGTGCAGCCCTCGTCGGGGGGCTACCTGGTGCGGCTCGAGGCGGCCAACCGCGGTGGGGAGACGGCGGCGGAGCTCGTGGTCGAAGGGGCGCTGCGGCGCGGGGGCGAGGTCGCCGAGACGAGCGAGCTGACCTTCGACTTCGTGCCGCCTGACTCGGTACGTGAAGGTGGGCTGTTTTTCAGCCAGGACCCGCGGGGTAGGCTCGAACTCCGCGCCAAAAGCTTTCGCGAGCCGTAGGGCTGCTGAAGCGGGGGTAAAAATTCGCCGTCGATCCCCCCGCACCCCTCTACAATGGCTTGAACTCAGGTCAAAGGAGATCCGCACCGATGTCCCAAGCGCCCTCTTACCTCGCCACCGACTCTTCGCCCGCTTCCGACCAAAAGGAGCCGAGAGCGCAGCTCATCGTCGCGCTGACGCAGCTCGCCCTCTCGGCCCCCGACATCCCGAGCGCGGTGTTGCCCGCGCTAGAGGCGCTCGTGTCGCGCACGCGGGCGGTGGGTTCGGCCTACTTCCAGGTGGACGGCGGCCTGTTCAAGGCGCGTTCGGCCTCCGGGGTGATGCCGCAGGGTCCGGCGATGGCGGCGATCTTGGCGCACGGGCTGCCCGCCGAGACCCCGCTTATGCGGGCGCTCGAAAGGGGCGCGCTGCCGCTCTTTTTCGACGACACGAGCGCCGCGCCGGAGGCCGCCGGCTTCCCCGAACTCGGTATCAGGAGCCTCGCCGCCGCCCCGGTGCTGAGCCGCGACGGGGCGCTCAAGGGCGCTTTTTTGATGCACACCTTTGAGCCGCACGTCTGGAGCCCGCGCGAGTGCGACCTCTTCGGGGCGGTCGCCGGGACGCTCGCGGCGCTCGCCGCGCGGCTCGTGGCCGAGGAGCAGGCGCTTCTGGAGAAGGAGCGGGCGCTGCGCGCCAAGGAGGGGGCCATCAAAGCGCTCGGCGTGGCGGTCGAGAGCCGCGATTCGGAGGTCAAGGGCCACACCGACCGCGTCACCGAGCTCGCCCTAAGGGTCAGGGAGGCGCTAGCGCTCACCCCGGAGGAACGCGACGCGCTGCGTTGGGGCGCCTACTTGCACGACCTCGGCAAGGTCGCGACGCCCGACGCGATCTTGCATAAGCCTGGACGCCTCTCCGACGAGGAGTGGAGGACGATGCGCCAGCACGTCACCGCGGGGTACCGCGTGGCGGCGCAGCTCGAGTTTTTGCCCCGCGCGACGCTCGAGACGGTTTTGCACCACCACGAGCGTTGGGACGGCCGCGGGTACCCGCACGGGCTGCAGGGCGCTGAGATCCCCCTGTTGGCCCGTATCTTTTCAGTCTGCGACGTCTACGACGCGCTCACCTCCGAACGACCCTACAAAAAAGCCTGGTCGCACGAGGCGGCGCTCGCGGAGATTCGGGCGCAGGCCGGGGCGCAGTTCGACCCCCAGGTGGTCGAGGCGTTCGCGGGGCTTTTCGACGGAGACGCAACGTAAGGCGGTGCAGGCGTGGTCGCGACGCTTGTGCCACCTGTGCTTTTCTGTCAGCTGAGGTCGAAGAAAAGGGAGTTCACCATTCGATTGCGACGGGGAAGGTGGACAGCGCTGGATCTTTGCTGACAAGGGGGACCCCTTCCAGAAGCGCCTGAGCTGCTAAAAGGCGATCGAAGGGGTCTTTGTGCTCCGTGTCAAACTGTCCTGCCAGGCGCGCGTGCGGGATGCGGATAGGGAGCTCCTCGAGCCCTAGCCGTTTGGCGAACGCCGTGTACTGTTGTTCGTCTACGAACGGGGCTACCTCTGGCCACCTGCCGGCACGGTACTTGATGCTCATCTCCCACAGGCTCACAGGGCTCACGAGCAAGGTGTGCTGAGGCTCGCTGAGTAGCGCTAAAGCGCGCCGGCTGAGTAGCTGCGGTGCACCGACGGCCCACGCGAGGGCATGGGTATCGAGGAGCAGGCGCATTAGGTGTTGTAGAAAACGTCGATGATGTCGTCGTCGGTGGGCTCGAGGAGGTCGTTTTCGAACACGATAGGGTAGAAGCCCAGCTCGCGCTTTTCAGGTGCAGAGAGCCCTGTGAGCTTGGCGACCGGTTTGCCATGCCGCGAAATGATGATCTCCTCGCCGCGCAACACCTCCTCGATGAGCTTGGAAAGGTGGGCTTTCACCTCGTGGAGCTGAAGCGTCTTCATGCTTTTTAGTCTACACTTTTTGGTCAAAAAGCCAAAAGCACCCCCCACATGTCCGTATTAGTAGAGGCTATGAAGGGCTAGGGGGATCTAGGAGCTGCGGCACTCCTTATGCTGGGCACTCCTATGCTGATGACGGCAAAGGTGAACGCGCCGAGCGTGCGGTAAGCTGAGCGGCGTGATCGAGCGTTACAGCACCCCCGAGATGACCCGTCTGTGGAGCGAAGCGCACCGCTACCGGGTGTGGCTCGAGGTCGAACTCGCCGCGACCGAGGCGTGGGAGGCGTTAGGGGAGATCCCCGCGGGCACCACCCAGGCGCTGCGCGAGGCGGCGGCGGCGCGGCCCCTAGACGACGCCTTCGCCGCGCGCGTGGCCGCCATCGAGGCCGAGACGCGCCACGACATCGTGGCCTTTACCCGCGCCCTGACGGAGCGCTTCGGGGACGTCGCGCGTTTTATCCACTACGGGCTCACCAGCACCGACGTGGTGGACACCGCGCAGAACGTGATCTTGCGCGAGGCGCTCGCGCTCATCCTCGAGGACGTTCACGCGCTTTTAGCGGCGCTCAAAGAGAAAGCCGTGGCGTACAAGCACACCCCCTGCATTGGGCGCACGCACGGCATCCACGCCGAGCCGACGACCTTCGGGCTCAAATTCCTCAACTTCTACGCGGCGCTCACGCGCGACGCGGCGCGGCTTGAGCGCGCGCGCGAGGGGATCGCCGTCGCCATGCTCTCGGGGTCGGTCGGCACCTACGCGCACGTGCCGCCCGAGGTCGAGGCGCGGGTCGCCGCCGCCCTTAACCTGACGCCCGACCCCGTGACCAACCAGACGGTCGCGCGCGACCGCCACGCCGAGCTGATGAGCGCGCTCGCGATCCTCGGCACCACCATCGAGCGCGTCGCCCTCGAGATCCGCCACCTCCAGCGCACCGAGGTCCGCGAGGCGCAAGAGGGGTTCGCGCGCGGGCAGACGGGGTCGTCGTCGATGCCGCACAAAAAGAACCCCATCGCCACGGAGAACCTGACGGGCGTCGCGCGGCTTTTGCGGAGCAACCTGCAAGCGGCGCTTGAAAACGTCGCCCTGTGGCACGAGCGCGACATCTCGCACTCGGCGCCCGAGCGCGTGCTGCTGCCCGACACCACCACGCTGGCCTCTTACGCCTGCCGCCGCCTCACGCGCGTGCTGCGCGAGCTGGTCGTCTACCCGGAGGCGATGGCGCGCAACCTGGACGCGCTGCACGGCCTTGTCTACTCGCAGCGGGTCTTGCACCAGCTGCTCGAGGCGGGGCTGTCGCGCGAGCGCGCCTACGAGATCACCCAGCGCGCCTCGCTTCAAAGCTGGGAGACGGGCGAGCACCTGCGGGCGGTCCTGGAGGCTGACCCGGACAACCCGCTCTCACCCGAAGCCTTGGCGAGCGCTTTCGACGCGAACTGGTACCTGCGCTTCGTCGACACCATCTACGCGCGCTTTGGGCTCTGATGGCGCGGGCGCGTTACACCGAAGAGCTCCCCTGGCCGGCGCCGGCGCGCTGGCTTTTAAGCCTGATCTTCGCCTCGTTCGCGCTGCCACCGCTATTTAGCGGCTCGAGCGGGCCGCTACAGCTCGCCACCGCACTCGTGTCGTTGGGGTTCGCCGCTCTGGTGTGGGACATGAGCGTGCTGCGCATCCGCGTCGACGACCGTGGTCTCCGGGTCGGCTACCGCTTCTTTTCGGAGACCATCCCCCACGGGGCGATCCTCAGGTGTGGGGCGGTGCGCTACGACCCGCGCACCTGGGGCGGTTACGGGGTGCGGTCGCGCACCTTTCCGCCCAACCCACCCGCGCGGCTCTACAACGTCCCCGGCGACGGCGGCGTCGCGGTGCAACTGCTGCTCGCCGACCGGCAGCTGCTCTTTTCGTCGCGCAACCCGGCGGCCGTGTGCGCGGCGCTTAGGGTGGGGCGGTAGGGGTTGTGGTGGCGGGTGGTGAACCGCAGGCCACGAGCCACGAGCCGTCTTGCTATAGTTGCAGCGTGAACGAGGTCGATGTGCAGGGCGTGCGGCGCGGGGCGCTCCTTTACGAGGGCAAAGCCAAACAGGTCTACGCCACCGAGCATCCGGAGCGGCTTGTGGTCGCCTTTAAAGACGACGCCACCGCCTTTAACGCCCAAAAGCGCGGGGTGATCGCCGGCAAGGGGGAGGTCAACAGCGCCGTCTCGGCGCGCCTCTTTGGGCTCCTCGAGGCCGCCGGGGTGCCGACGCACTTTCTTAAAACGCTGAGCCCGCGCGAACAGCTCGTGCGCGCGGTGCAGATCATCCCCCTCGAGGTCGTCGTCCGGCGCTTCGCGGCGGGGTCGTTCGCCGCGCGCTACGGTGTGGCCGAAGGGGAGGTGCTCGAGCCCACCGTGCTCGAGTGGTGCTACAAGTCCGACGCCTTGGGCGACCCACCTTTAAACGACGACACCGCGCTAGCGCTCAAGCTGGCGACGCCCGACGAACTAAGAGCGCTCCGCCGGCTCGCCCTCAAGGTCTCCGAGGTGCTGGGCGACTTTTTCGCGTCACGGGGCCTTGAGCTCATCGACTTCAAGCTCGAGTTCGGCCGCGCCCCGGGCGGTGAGCTGCTGCTTGCCGACGAGATCAGCCCCGACACCTGCCGCTTGTGGGACCGCCAAAGCGGCGAGCGCCTCGACAAGGACCGCTTCCGCCGCGACTTGGGGGGGGTCGAAGAGGCCTACCAAGAGGTGGCGCGGCGCGTTTTGGAGGACGCGTGAACGACCCCATCCAACCGAACCCCGTCCAACCGACCTTTCGCGCCACGGTCCGCGTGACCCTAAAGCGCGCCATTCTAGACCCGCAAGGCCGCGCCGTCGAGGCGACCCTGAAGCGTTTGGGGGCGACCAACGTCGAGGACGTGCGCATCGGCAAACTCATCGAGCTCTCGCTCACAGGCGAGCGCAGCGCCGTCGAAAAGCAGCTGGGTGAGCTGCTCGCGCGCGTGCTCAGCAACCCGGTGATGGAGGAAGCGACCTACACCCTGACCGAAGTCGGTGGTGAGGGCGCGCCCGCAGAGACGCCGACCGGGGCGTAAGGTCGGTGTACGCCGCGCTGCTGCTCATGACCCTCGCGGTGTGGGCGCTTTTGTGGTTTCCCCGCCCCCTCCCCGGGGTCACGCGCGCCCCGCCGCTCCTCATTGGCCACCGCGGTGTGCGCGGCGGCTTGCCGGAAAACAGCGTCGCCGCCTTTGAGCGCGCCCTGGAAGCGGGCTTAGACGGCCTCGAGACCGACGTGCAGTGCGCCTTGGGTGGCGAGATCGTCCTCGTGCACGACACCGCGCTACCGGACGGGCGCAAGGTCGCCGAGCTGCACCCGGATGACCTCGAAGCGGCTATCCCGACGCTCGCGACCTTGGGGGAGCTTTTCGCGGTGGCGCGGCGCTACCCCGGCGTGCTCATCAACCTCGAGCTCAAAACCCAAAGCTGGCGCACGCAGGGGCTCGAGCGGCGCACCGTCCACGCGGTGCGGGCTTCGGGTCTGGCGGGGCAGACGCTGATCTCGAGCTTTAACCCGCTCTCGCTGCTGCGCGTCCGGCTGCGCGCCCCGGAGCTGCGCGTGGCGCTCCTCTACGCGCCGGACGGCCCCAGGGGGTTGCGCTCGAACGCGTCGGCGCTGCTTTGGGCGCGGCTCCTTCACTGCGACGCGCTGCACCCGCACCACAGCCTCGTCACCCCGGCCTTGGTGCGCGCTGCAGCGCGCGCCAGGGTGCCGCTCAACGTCTGGACGGTCAACGTCGCCGAACGCGTCGGGGAGCTTGTGCGGCTTAATGTGAACGGTCTTATGGCAGACGACCCCGAAGCGCTCCAAGATGCTGTAGGTCACGCAGGGAGCCGTTAGCCGCTCGTTCGTTTGGGGCCGGAAGGGGTTTCGGGGGTCGGCTGCGTCTGGGGTGCACCCTTTTGGCGCCAGGCTCGCTGCCGACCCTGACGACCGCTGCGAGGAGGCCCCGTGGAGCCGATAACCACCGCTTTGGCGCTGGTGGACGCGCCCAAGACCGTTCTGACGACCGCACCGACGCCCGCTCTCTTTCGCCCCCGACGCGGCGCGCGCGCTCGTACCCCTTGGAGGCGGCTATGACGGCCGAGGTCGGGCTCGAACACCGTACAGATCGTCTGGTCGTCGCCGTCGACGACGAGCCGAGTGTGCGCAAGCTGATCGACCTCATCCTGTCAGCGGCGGGGTTTTCGGTGCTCACCTTTGAGCGTCCCCAGGACGCCCTGAGCGAACTCGAGAGCGGGTTGCGCCCGGACGTTATCGTGTCAGACGTCACCATGCCGGGGATGGACGGTTTCGCCTTCTGCCGGGCGGTGCGCGCTACGGCCGAGCTGCGCGCAGTGCCCTTTTTGTTCCTGACCGCCCTCGATGAACGCGCCTCGATGCGCCAGGGGATGCTGTTGGGGGCAGACGACTACCTTACCAAACCCTTTGTCAAACGCGAGCTCGTCGAGGCCGTCGAGCGGCGCCTCGCGCGCTTCGCCGAGATCCGCCGCCCCGCGGGGGGCAAGCTAAGGGTCTACGGCTTCGGCTCGCCGACCGTCGAGCGGGACGCGGAGCGCCTCGAGTGGGACTCGCTCAAGGCGCTCGAGCTGCTCTTTTACCTTTTGGAGCACCCTCGCGGCGTGTCGACCTTCGAGGTCGCCGAGGCGCTCTGGCCGGGCAAGACGGAGGCGAAAGCGAGCAGCTCGTTTCACACCACCCTCTACCGGTTGCGCAAGGTCATCGGGGGCGAGGTCGTGCGCTCGGCGAACCGCCGCTACTACCTGCAGGGCGGCCTGGTGCTCGAGTACGACGTCGCGCGCTACCGCGCGCTCGCCGCCGCCGCGCGGCGCAGCGGCGCGCTGGCCGACTACGCGCGCGGCGCCGAGCTCTACCGCGCCGACTTCCTTCTGGGCGTCGATTCGGCGTGGGCCGAGACCACGCGCTTGACGCTGCACACCGAGCACCTCGCGCTGCTCGTCGCCGCCGCCGAGCTCGCCGACCGCGCGGGCGACTACGAGGCCGCGACGCGCTTCTACAGCGCCACGACCCTGCACGAACCCTATAGCGAGAGCGCGTGGGAGGCGCTCGCTAACCTCTGGGAGCGGCGCGGCCACCTCGCCAAAGCCGCGGAGGTGCGCGGCCGCTTCGAGAGCCTCATGAGCGAGCTGTGACCGCTGTGCTGAAAAACGGCTGAGAAGCGCCGCGACCCCTTAAGTCTGGCTTAAGGGCGCTGCGCTCTACTGCCTTATGCACTTCTCTCGGCGACTTGACACCCCCGCTGCAACGTGGGTGCCTCACCCCTCGGCGAGCCCGACTTGGGTCGCGCTCACGGCGCAGTGGCGTCGCTCCTGGCTCGTCGGCAAGCTCGCGCGCGCCCTCGGGGTGCGCCGGAAGGCGTTTAGGGCCGCGTTGACGCGCGCGGGCTCCGACCTCGCTAAGCTGCGGCAGCTGTCGCTCGCAGAGCTCACAGCGCTCCCCGAACTCACCCTCGAGGAGGCCGAAAAGCTCTTCTACGTCGTGCAGTGGGAGCGTCTGCAAGCGCACCTCGAGCTGTGCGGCACGCTGCCGGGGGACGCCGAACTCGGCCCTCTGCTCGCCTCTCTAAACCCCCTCTTTGAGCGCCACTTCCACGCTCGCATCCAGCTGAGCGCCCCGTTTGTCAAGGACTACCGCGCCCTCTTCCCCACGCCGCACGCGTGTCGGTGGCCGCGCCCCTGTTTGGAGCTGCTCCTCACACCGCAAGGCGCCGTTTAAGGCCGTCTAGCGCCCTCTTTCAAAGCGGGCGATGTGCTCCGCCCGCTGCCGTTTGTACTCGGGGTGCTCCCTCGCCTGGACGTAGCGCTTGTAGAAGATCGCCGCCGCTGCGGCTTTGACGGGGTCTTCGTGGCGGGGGAGCTGCGTTCGTCCGTGCGCCCCACTCTGCCCCTTTTTGTCCCGCGGTACCGGACCGTCGTACTTTTTGCCGCCCTTGTGGTTGGCGTAGCGGCGCGCGCGCGTCCAACCCATCTGCAAAAACTTGCGCGCCATGTCGGCGCCCGGAAAGTCGCCCGCGGCGAGGTACGCCTCGAACATCTCGTAGAGTTTCGCCGATGAGGCTTCCGCGACCTCCGGCGTTTTAAAGCGCCAGTGGGGGAGGAGCTCGCTCTTGTACGGTTCGACCAGCAGCACCCCTTGCTCCCCCTTGCCGATGCGGTAGCGCTCCGGGTGCTTGCGGAAGTCGATCGCCTTAAAGTCCTGGTTGTAGTCGAACTTGGCCACGCGCGCGCCTCCCCTCGAAAGACCCTCCAGAGAACTGTAAGGCCCTGCCGAGTCGAGGACTGCGCGCGCTTTCATAATCGGGGGCGAAAGGGGGAGCATGCTGCACGTAAGTGACACCACACCCGGTTCGGGGCTACCCGGCGCCGATCTACCGACGCCGCAGGACGTCCCGACGCCCGACCGGCCACCCGTTGGTACCCCAGGCCAGACGCCCATAGACACCCCGGTGGACGCGCCACCGCCCGACGTGCCCCTAGAGGTGCCCGAAGACGGCGACCGCGACGCCCTGCTGGGGTCGCCGGAGCGCGAACGGCCCGACGAGCGAGACGACGCCCCCGGCCCCGAGGGGGTGCGGTAGTTTAGGTCGCTTGTGAGGCCTCCGCCCTGTGATGACCCCGTGCCCCGGGAGGTGCGGGGTCTAGGTCGGGGGCGGCTGCGCTACCGGTCGCCCGTCCCGGTGATCGAGATACCCTTCATGAAGTAGGGCTGAAAGACCAGAAAGACGATCAAGACCGGCAGCATCACGACCAGGCTCGCCGCCATCATCCAGTTCCACGCGGGCGCCCCGCCCGCGGCGAACTCGAACTGCCTAAGGCCGAGCTGCAAGGTGTAGAGCCGCTCGCTCTGGAGGTAGAGCAGGGGCCGCAGAAAGTCTTGCCAGGCACCCTGAAAGGTGAAAATAGCGACCGTGGCGAGCGCCGGTTTGCTGAGCGGCAAGACGATGCTCCAGAAGATGCGCAGCTCCGAGGCGCCGTCGATCTTGGCGCTTTCGGAGAGCTCCATCGGCACGCCCCGCATAAACTGCCGCAGCAAAAAGATGTTAAACGAACTTCCCGCCAGAATGGGGGGGGCTACGAGGGGCAAAAAGGTGTTGACCCAGTTGCTCGAGCCCTGCAGCCCAAAAGCCGGCAGGTGCGCGAAGAGGATAAACTGCGGGATGAGCGTGACCACGCCGGGGAGCATCATGGTCGCCAGCACGAGGCCGAACATCAGGTCGCGCCCCGGCCAACGCAGCCGCGCAAACGCGTAGGCGACGAGCGCGCACGAGAGCACCATCCCCACGACCCCGACGAAGGTGATGATGAGGGTGTTGACCGTCCAGCGGACCCACATGCCAAAGGCGAAGGCGTAGCGGTAGTTTTCCCAGGCTACCTCGCTGGGGATCCAGCGGTTGCCCACGAGGTCGGCGGGGGTCTTGAGCGACGTCGAGATCATCCACAGGAGCGGTACGAGAAAGAGAAACGCGATGCCCGCGAGGAGCAGCCACGCCACGGCGCGCCCGAGTGACAAGCGGAGCCGAGGGGGTTGGGGGTGGGCGCGCTCCGCAGCGACCCGACGCGCGACGGGACGAAAGAGCGCCATCTACCTCTCCGCCTCGTAGTGCACCCAGCGCTTAGAGAGCCAGAGCTGGAGGAGGGTGATGACGAGGATGATGGCGAACAAGATCCAGGCGAGCGCCGAAGCGTAGCCCATCTGCAACCCCTCCGCGCCGATGCGGCCGAAAGCGCGGTTGTAGAGGTAGAGGACGTAGAACATCAAAGAGCCGCCGGGGCCGCCCAAAGCGACGTCGCGCCCACCGCTGCCGGCGATGATAAAGGCCGAGTCGAAGATCTGAAAGGTGCCGATAATGCTCGTGATCACCAGGAAAAAGGTCGTCGGCGAGAGCATCGGCAGGGTGATAAAGCGCACCTTGGCCCACGACGAGGCGCCGTCGATCTCGGCGGCCTCGTAGAGCGACCTGGGCACCCCGCGGAGGCTCGCGAGGTAGATGAGCACGTTGGTGCCGATCCACCAGAGGCCCATGACGACCAAGCCCGGTTTGGTCCAGCGCGGGTCGACGAACCAGGCGGGTCCCTGGACGCCAAGCGCGGCGAGCCCGCTGTTGAGGAGGCCGTTGGGGGAGAGGATCCACTGCCAGAGGAAGATGGCGGCGACGCCCGAGAGCACGGTCGGCAGGTAGATGACCGTCTGAAAAAAGCGGCTCCCCGGCAGGTTGAGGTTGAGCAAGAGGGCGATACCGAGCGCCGAGAGGATGACCACGGGCGTTCTGACCCCGACCATCCAGAAGGTGTTCTCCAAAGACTGCCAGAAGTAGGGGTCGCGCAAGAAGATCGTCTCGTAGTTGCGCAACCCCACCCATTCGGGGGCGCGGATGAGGTTGTAGCGGGTAAAGCTCGCGTATAGGGAGAACAGCATCGGCCCCGCGGTAAAGAGCAGGAAGCCGATGAGCCACGGCGCTGCGAACAGCCAGCCGACGAGGGCCTCGCGGCGCGCCAGCTTGGACCTGCGGCGCGGGCGCCGCTGCGAAGCGGAGACCTCCGCACGGGTCATCGTATCACCACCATTCACCTCGAGGTTCTAAGGGTAGCGTTACCGGCCGCGGGCGCGCAAACCGCATCCGCAACCGAACCGGGGTGAGCGTCAAGGTAAACACCCTCAAGGCGCCGCAGGTCGTGGGGAGCCCTCCTGCCTCCCCCACGACCCGCAGCTGCCCTTAGGCGGCGCGTTACTGGTTCTGCTCGAGGGTGGTGTCGATAAGCCTCTGCGCCTCCTCCAAGGCCGCCTCGACCTCGAGCTCACCGGACCAGATGCGTTCGTACTGCCTGTCGAGCTCCTGCTGCCAGTTGGCGTAAGCGGGGACGAAGGTGCGGTTTTCCGGGCGCACCGCCTCGACCGCCTCGATGTACGACGCCCAGTTGGGGTCGGCCATGAGGACGGGGTCGCGCGCGGCGTCCCTGCGGGTCGGGATGGCGTAGGTGTCGCGCGCCCAGGAGGTCTGCGCTTCGGGGCCGGTCGCGCACTTGATCAACTCCCACGCCGGTTCGACGTTCTCGGCGCCCGTCGGGATAGAGAGCGCAAAACCCCCCGAGTCGGACACGGATTCCGCACCCTCGTTGTGGGGAATCGGCGCGACGCCCCACTCGAGCTCCACGCTCTCGCCGTTATCGAGCGCGATCTGCGGGCGGTAGAAGTTGAGGATCGACGAGTAACCGGCGGTCTCGACGATCATCGCGACTTTGCCCGACATGAAGTAGTCGTTGGGGGGCGCGCCGACGGTCGCTTGAAACTGCGACAGCTGCCGCCAACCGCCGTAACGCTCCACCCAGCCTTTGAGCCACTCGAGCGTTTCGGCGACCGCGGGGTCGTCGACGACCGGGCGGCCATCTTGCACCCACTGGTGGCCGTTATTGAGCACCCAGATACCGGGCGTACCGTTGCCGCGCAGCGGGTCGATGGCGAGGCGCTCGAGGGCGCCGTTGTCGGCGACGCGGTCGAGCGCGTCGGCGGCGGCCTCTAGCTCCGCCCACGTGGCCGGCGGGTCCTCGGGGTCGAGCCCCGCTTGCTCGAAGAGCGTTTTGTTGTAGTACATTACGCGCACGTCGGTCTCGAAGGGGACGCCGTAGCTTTCACCCTCGTAGAGCGTCTCCTGCCAGGTAAAGGGCCAGAAGGCGTCTTCGGAGAGCCCATCGCGCTCGATGAGCGCCTGCAGGCTCTGCTGAATCCCCTCGGCGGCTTCGCGCGGCAGCTGCGGGCGGTCGGAGACGATCACGTCGGGCATCCCCGAACCGGCTGAGACGGCGGCGATGTTGGCGGTCCAGATGTCGCCCCAAGGTTTAAAGACCTCGGTGACGCGGACGTTGGGCAGCGCCTCTTGGCAGATGGCCAACACCCGGCGCAGCGCGTTGCGCCGCGTCGGCGAGCCCCAGAAGTGCCACAGCTCGACCTCGCCGGCGACCTCCGGGTTTAGCGGCGGCGCCTCCTGGGCGGAACCCGCGGTGGGAACGAGCGTCGCCGCGCTCAGCGCGCAAGCGAGCAGCAACCGAGACGGACGTGACATAAAGCCCCCTTTGTCTAGAGCGCTCTAAAGCGCCCAGACGCGCGCCGCGATGGGGACGCGGCACATCGAGGATGGACGCCTAAGCTCGGGGTACCTAGGCGCCGCCTAACCCCCCATAGGTTAGTTCGCACTCCCGAGAGCTTACCTTAAAGCACACTAAAGTGCAATAAGTTGTGGGGTGTGTGAAGTGTGGGTAAGGCGGTATTTGTGTCTGAAGCGTGCACTACTTAAAAAAACAACCTGCACCACCGTGAGTGCAGGTCAAAAGAGAAGCTTGGGTCTGCTACTTTTGCGGCCACTCCGGGTTGGGGACGAACACCAAGGGGTCGATCTCGTCGCGGCCGATCTCCCGTTCATAGGCGATCACCTTGTCGTGGATGCGCCTGACGTCCCCCTCGATAAGGCCGTAGTCGAAGCTGTCCCAGATGGCGGTCTGCTGCGTGCCTTCGTCGCGTTTGTCGGGGACGATGCGGCCCCTTTTAATGCCCTCCTCGAGCTTTTTGCGGCTCTCGATGCCCAGGTTGCGAAAGACGATCTGCACGACGTCGCGGGCGTACTCGCGGGGGCCGTAGACGCCGGCTTTGTAGACGGCGTAGTTAAAGGCGTCCCAGTCCGGCACGATGTCGTGCGCGGGCATGGTGAAGTGGGTGATGACGTCGCGGATGGCCTCTAGGGTGCGCTGCGGGTAGTAGTAGAGAAAGAGCCGCACCCCCTCCAGGAAAAAGTTGTAGTGCGCCGCCTCGTCGACCGCGATGGTCTGCGCGACCTGCGCGAGCACCGGGTCGGCGTCCCCTTTGTGCTGCGGCTTGTCGGACTTGCCGCGCGCGATCTTTAACAGGTTGAGGTAGTTGAGCTGCGTGGCGCGCTCTTGAAAAACGGTGTAGACGAGGTTTCTAAGGGCGTCGCCCTCCCACAGGCTGCGGTGAACCGACGAGCGCAGGTCCTCCTTGTACGACTCGATGAATTCGGGGGTGCGGCGGCGCGAGAAGAGGACTGCGTTCTCCCAGGTGTCGGCGTGCTTCTCCTCCTCGGCCCCCCAGCGGAGCTGAAAGTGGCTGCGGCCGTGGCTTTTGCGCACGAGGTTGAGGATCTCGTCGACGTAGTCGGGGGTAAAGTACTCGACCGCGAAAAACCCCTGCAGGATCTGGATGAGCGGTTCGGAGAGATCCTGGCGGAGCTTGCGCCACTCAAAGGACTTGTCGGGGTTCCAGTTGCGCGTCGCTTGGCTGCGGGCGGTGTACCAGCGGTAGAGGCCCAGAAAACCGCGTTCGATCAGCCGGTCTTTCTCCCGGCGGCTTAGTAGGCCGGCGGGGGTGCGTGGTTTCAGGTCGTCAAAAAGGGTCGTCGGCGGGGCGATGGCGTCCATAGGGCTCCTTATAAAGGGGTCCCGCGGTAAAGCGGCGATTTCTTGCTGGTGCAGTCGGAACGGCAGCGCACCGCTCGAAAGTGCTCTACTCTACCAGACACCCCCCGCGGTGAGCGCTCCCCCCCTACGCGCCCACGTTAACCGTCCCTTTAGCTGCGGTTTTGACCCTAGCGCACACGTGTGAGCGCATCTCCCCATCAGGGCGCGTCGACCGCGTCGACGTAAGACCTCGCGACGCGCCGACCGAGCTGCGTCAGCAGCTCGTAGGAGATCGTCCCGACGCCCCCCGCGAGGTCCTCGGCGGTCGGGCCTTCGGGGCCGAAGAGCACGGCGCGTTCGCCGACGGTGACCGTAAGGTCGCCGACGTCGACCATCAGCTGGTCCATGCAGACGCGCCCGACGATTGGGCAGAGGCGCCCTTGGAGGCGGACGCGGGCGTGTGGCGTGGCGCTCAGGCCGCGCGGGTAGCCGTCGGCGTAGCCGAAGCGGACGGTGGCGACGGTGGTGTCGCGGGGGGCGCGCCAGAGGCCGCCGTACGAGATGGGGGTGCCGGCCGCGACGCGCTTGACGAAGGTCACGGGGGCCGAGAGGGTCATCACGGGCGTCAGCTCGGGCGCCAGAGCGGCGATAAAGGGGCTTGCATGGTAGCCGTAGACGGCGATGCCGGGGCGCACGAGGTCGAAGTGCGAGGCGGGGTGGGCGAAAAGCGCCGCCGAGTTGGCGGCGTGTTTGAGCGGTACGGTGATCCCCGCGCGCCCCAAAGCGGCGAGCGTGTCGCTAAAGCGCGCCAGCTGGACCTGCGTAAAGCTCGAGTCGGGTTCGTCGGCGGCGGCGAGGTGCGTCCAGAGCCCCTCGAGCGTCACCCCGCGGGCGCGGCTTAAGCGCTCGGCGGTCTTCAGGGTAGCGGCGAGCGGTTCGCCGAGCCGCCCCATACCGGTGTCCGTTTTGAGGTGCACGCGGGCGCCCGGGACGCTTCCCGCCGCCCGCACCACGGCCTCGGCGCTGCGCGCGTCCACGACGCTAAGCGCGACACCTTGTGCGATCAGCGCCTCCAAGCCCTCGTAGACGGGGCCGAAGATGAGGATGTCGGCGCTGATCCCCGCTCCCCGCAGCTCGAGCGCCTCATCGGCGGTCGCGACCCCGAACCAGGGGACGCCCAAGCGCTCGAGCTGCCGCGCCACCTCCGGGGCGCCGTGCCCGTAGGCGTTCGCCTTGACGGGGACGAGCAGCTGCGCGCGGGTGCGCGCGCGCAGCGAAGCGAGGTTGCGCGCGAGGGCGCGGAGGCTGATCTCGGCGTGCGGCACGCCCTTTAGCATACCCATTTGGGCGGCTAAGGGCGCGCGTTAAGATGCCCCCGTGCCCCCTCACGTACAGCGCTTCGTACCGCTCGCCGCGCTCCTCGCCGTGACCGTGCTCTGGGTGGCGCACGGGGCGTGGCTCTGGGGCGCGCCCTTCGCGCTCCTTTTCGGCGTCGCCCTCCGCTACGAGAGCCCCTACCGCCGCCGCCGCTACCTGGCGCTCGCCGCCGCCGTGGTGGTGCTCGCGCTCGCGCCCATCAGCACCGACACGAGCCCCTACAACTTCGTGCTACTAGGCGCCTTTTTTCTCTCGGCGATCGCCCTGCCCGCGCTGGTGCTGTGGCACGAAGACCCGCACCCGGTGACCTTCAAACTGCTGCCCGAGCGGCTCGAGCCTTTGGAGCTGTTCTACGTCCTGCTCTCGGTGCCGCTCGCGTGGGGGGCGTTCGCGCTCTACTTCGGCGTCCTGAGCCCCGAGGTGCCCTTTAACTGGAGCCTGCCGCGGGTGCCGGACGACGCCTCGTTGCTGCGGCTTTTCGTCGGGATCAACTTGGTCGGCATCTGGGACGAGCTGTTTTTCATCAACGTCTGCTACGCCGTACTGCGCGGGCTCTTCGGGGCGCGCACCGCCAACGTGGCGCAAGCGGTGATCTACACGACTGTCCTCTACACGATGGCCTTTCGCGGCGTCGGTCCCGTGTTCGTCTACCTCTTCGCGCTCACCCAGGGGGCGATGTACGAGCGCTCGAGGGCGCTCCTGTGGGTGCTCGTCGTCCACCTCATCGTGGACTACTTTCTCTTCCAGGCGATCGTCTCGGCGTACTACCCGGGGCTCTCGGTGTGGTGGCACGGACGGCTATGACGACGGTGGAACTATCGGCACCGCAGTGCGTGTAGTACGTGGTGTGGCCGCCGTATCCGTCTGGCGCGCCCAGGTCTAAGTCGCCGCCTCGCCGGGGAGGGCGTCGAGAAACCCCCCGACCCTCCTTAGGTGGTTCATGCGGAGCGTCATCGCGGCGGGGCCGACGAGGTTGCTCACCGTGACGGCGATGACGAGGGCTGAAAAGAGCTTGGCGGGGATGAGCCCGCCCAAAAACGCGGTGGTCGCGAACACCAACCCCGGCAAGCCCCGCGGCATCATCCCGAAGGCGACGAGCCACGGGTCGCAGCCGTCGCGGCGCGCCCGCTCACCGAGCGCGAGCGCGATGGGTAGGGGGGTGACGAGACACGCCCCGACGAGGGGCGCGGCGAGCGCCCAGCTACCCGTGTCGAAAAGGGCGCGCGCCGAGATCAGCGTCCCGACGAAGAGGAAAAAGATGGGTACGCACAGGTCGAGCAGCGACTCGATGTAGACGACCTCGCGCTGGCGCACGAGCGGGCCGAGCAGGTAGCCGCTCAAAAACGCCCCCGCGAGCGCGGTCACGCCCGCTTGCGCCGAGAGCCAAGCGGCGCACACGGCGACGCCGAGCGGGTAGAGCGCGGGGGCGCCCCGCAGCCAGGGGAGCCGCGAGAGCAGCTTGAGGCCGCCGAAAAGGAGCAGCAGGGTCAGCAGCGGGCGCGCGAGCGCGGCGGCGAAGGTACCGGTAGCGGCGGCGACGGTGGTGGCAAACGTGAGAAAGAGGAGGCTCGGGAGGTCGTCGACGATCGAGGCGGCGACGAGCACCCGCCCCGTGCGCGACGCGAGAAACCCCCCCTCGCTGAGGACGCGCGCGGCGACGCCCGCCCCCGAGGTCATGATGACGGCGGTCGCGAGCAGGAGTTCGGCGCGCCCAAGGGCCAAAAGCGGCGAGAGCGCGAACATGGTGGCCATCGGGACGAGCGAGCCGAGGCCGGCGATGCGCAGCACGTGGCGTCCGGCGCCCCGAAACGACGCCGTCTGCATGGTCAGGCCGACGAAGAAAAAGAGGATGACGGTGCCGAGCTCCGCAAAGCCGCGCATCAGGGCGACCTCGTGCGCCTGGAGCAGGTAGTTGCCGATCACGAAGCCGAAGCCGATCTCGAGGACCGTCGCGGGGCTGCCGAGGCGCCGCAGCGCCCCAGCGGCGGCGCGGCACACGAGGAGCGCGACGAAAAAAAGGGCGAGGACACTAAGGGGCGACATACCGCTACCCACACCGCCTTACGTCCTCGGCTGCCGTCGTCACCGCGTTCACCGTCACCTCCCGAGCGCCGCTCGCGGCATCACCTGCTGTGGCGTCGCCGCGAGCGCCGATGTCGCGCGAAGAATACGCGTTTTGAACGACGACGGGCGTGCGTTCGGATACGGTGGCGGTGCTAGCTCACCTGCCGAACTTCGTGCGCCCTTCGAGCCATTTGAGTAGGCTCGAGGCGGCCAGCGTCAGGCCGATGTAGAGGAGCGCCACGGTGTTAAAGGGCGGAAACACCTGGAAGTTCGATGCCTGGTACTCGCGGGTGAGCTGCGTGAGCTCGCGCACCCCCAGGATCGAGAGCAGCGAGGTGTCTTTGAGCATGGCGATAAACTCGTTGCCGAGGGGCGGGGTGACGATCCGCAGGGCTTGGGGCAGCACGACGAAGCGCGCGCTCTGCCAGCTCGAGAGCCCCAGGCTGCGCGCCGCCTCGAGCTGCCCTTTGGGGATGGCTTCGATCCCCGCGCGGAAGATTTCGGCCATGTAGGCCGCGTACCCGAGGGCGATGGCGACCCCCCCGCGCATCAGGATGGGCATGTTGAGAAGACCGCCCGTGGCGTCGCGCAGGGCCGCCTGCAGGGGAAAGCCCACGTAGAGGATAATGACCAGCATGGGGATACCGCGGATCATGTCGACGTAGAGCTCGGCAAAGACCGCCAGGGGGTGCTCGCGGCTGCGGGCGGCGGCGGCGGTGAGCATCGCCAAAAGCACCCCGAGCACCCCCAAGACGAGCGCCGGGTTGCGCGCCTCGGGGGGCAAGAAGGTCGTCTCCCAGAGGACGTTTGCCCCCGCCGGCAGCGCCTCTTGGGGGATCAAGGCGGCGCTCACGGTGCCCGCTTCCAAAGCCGCCAGCGCCGCTTCGGCGCTGATCGCAGCGCGCACCGCAAAGCCCGCCCCCTCGGCCCCCTCACCGGCGTAGCGGCCCGTCTGGATGGGGGTGACGACCCGCGAGGGGGTCCCCTGGATGATGGCGACGCGCCCACCCGGCTGCCCGACGAGCGCGTAGGTCACGGGGGGGCGGGTAAAGAAAAAGAGGCTGCCGAGGAGCGCGGCGAGGACGAGGGCGCCGAAGGTAAGCAGCGTGCGGCGCCCCAGTTTAAGGAGCAAAAGCCCTGCGAGCCCCAGACCGAGCACGAGCGCTCCCGCGTAGGCCGCGACCGTCACGGCGACCGTCACCCCGAGCCCGGGTCCGATGTAGGCGAGCGCCCGCGTGTAGTCGGGGGCGCTGACAAACAGGTAGACGACGAAGGGCAGCGCGGCGAGCAGGACGAGGTAGCTCGGCCGCAGCCGGCTCCAGCGGCCTCGCGGGCGGCTCGGCGCTGCGGGGGCGGGGCGCGCCGGGGCGCTCCCCAAGCCGCTCAGCGGGTTGTCGGGCGCGCGGCTCACCGGCCGTTCTCGCCGCTAGCGGGGCCGCCGCTCTCTAGAGCGCGAAAGAGCCCGGACGTGTCCGGGCCCAGAGGGTGCTGCACCCCGCCTACTCCTCGGCGACGAGCCACTTTTGAACGAGCGCGTCGAGGGTGCCGTCGGCTTGGATCATCTCGATACCGGCGTTGAGCGCGTCGACGAGCGGGTCGCCCTGGGGGACGACGAAACCCAGCTGGTCGCCCGATGCGACCTCGCGGATGCTGACGACGAGCTGCCCGGCGTACTGCGCGGCGAAGGCGTCGGCGGTGACGTCGTCGATCACGACGCCGTCGACGTCGCCCGTGAGGAGCGCCTGGATGGCGGTCGCGAAGGTGTCGTAGAGGCGCGTGCGCTCGCGCCCGGCGAGCCGCTCGGCGGTCATGGCGTTCGTCGTACCGGTCTGCGCGCCGAGCACCAGGTTTCCTTCCTCGAAGTCGGCGATCGTCAGGTCTTCGTCGCCGACGCGTACGGCGATCGCTTGGCTGACCTCGTAGTAGGGGATGGTGAAGTCGACGATCTGCTCGCGCTCGGGCGTGATCGATACGCCGGAGGCGACCATGTCGAACTCGCCGTTGGCCAGCGCGGCGAAGATGCCGTCCCAGGCAGTCGTCTGAAACTGGGCGACGCAGTTGATGCGCTCGCAGATGGCGTTCATCACGTCGACGTCGAAGCCGACGATCTCGCCCTCTTGGTTGACGGTCTCAAAGGGCGGGTAGGTGGTGTCCGAACCGATCAGCAGCGTTCGCCCGCCGAGGTCGGGCACGGCTGTGTCCTGAGCGCCCTCTTGCGCCAGGGCGAGCGACGCGAGGCCGAGAAGGGCGAGCGGCAGGGCGGCGGAGCGTAGGGGTGTCAGTCGCATCATTTTTCCTCCAGAGAAGGCGATTATAGACCGGCAGCCGGGCGCCGTAAAAGCCTCTCGGGGTCGCCCCGAGACGACGTGGGCGCACCGGCCGCCGAACCGAGAGCTGACATGACGGCGCGCGGCGACGGACGGCGACAAACGTGACGTCGCGGCCTCCCACGGGGGGTGGCTTTGCTATGCTCGCTGGAGTGTGATGGGGGCGCTGCAGCCTGCAACGCTGGCGGCATCGGTGCACGCTAGGGTGCGAAGTGGCGCCCATGCGACAACTGGCATCCGTGCACTCCGCACGTCAAAACCCACCGAGGGCTTCGCAGGGGCTTACCGGGGACTTTGAGGACGACATGAAACGTACGGCAGTCTATTCTTTTGACGTTTTTGACACCTGTTTGGTGCGCACCGTCGCGCGGCCGACCGACGCGTTCTACCTCTTGGCCGAGCGGGTGTTGGGGGTAGAGGGGGGCGGGGGTTGCCGCTTTGGGCGCGAAGAGGTGAGCGAGCTCGCGCGCGCGCGCATTGAAGCCGAGCGCGCGGCGCACCGGCGGCGCTCGGGTGAGGAGATCTCGCTCGCTGACATCTACGCCGAGCTGCCCGACTTTAGCGCCTGGGGCGTCTCGGCCTCGGCGATGCAGGAGGCGGAGGTGGCGCTCGAGCGCGACCTCATGCGCCCCGTGGCCGCGGTGCGGCGGCGCGTCAGGGCGCTGCGCGAGGCGGGCGCGCGCGTGGTCTTCGTGTCGGACATGTACCTGCCCAAAGATGCGCTGCGCGCGATGCTCGTCTCGTGCGGTTACGAGGTGCCCGAGGACGCGCTTTACGTCTCGAGCGACCTCGGGCTGACCAAGCGCAGCGGCAACCTCTTTAAACACGTCTTGGCCCGCGAGGGCGTCTCCGCAGCCGAGCTGCTGCACTGCGGCGACGGCGTCGAGAGCGACTTTTTGGGGGCGCGCAAGGTGGGGGTGCGCGCCGAGCTCTTTACCGGCGCGCAGCTCAACCGCTTTGAAAAGGCGATGCTAAGGGTACCGACCGACAGGCCCTGGGTCACCTCGCAAGTGGCCGGCATCGCCCGCGCCGTTCGGCTCGGTTTCGACCTTCCGGAGGGCGCCGAAGACGAGGCGCGCGCGAGCGTGGAGATCGCCGCGAGCGTGGTGGCGCCGCTCCTTGCTGGTTTCGTCCTCTGGGTGTTAGAGGACGCGCGCGCGCGCGCGCTAAAGCGGCTCTACTTCGTGGCGCGCGACGGCCAGGTGCTCCACAAGGTCGCCCGTGCGCTGCGCGAGGGCGTAACCGAAAAGCGCCCCGAGGCGGCTGCGCGCTACCCGGAGGCGCGCTACCTCTACGGCTCGCGCCAAGCGTGGTACTTGCCCTCGGCGTTTTCGCTCGCGCGCGACGAGGTCGAGTTTATCCTCCTCACCGGCCAGTCCTCGGCGCCGCGCCACAACCTCAGGCGCCTCAACCTGACCCCAGAGGCGCTCGAAGCGCCCTTGAGGCGCCACGGCTTTCCGCCGGAGACGTGGGAGGAGCAGCTCACCGGGGAGGCGGCGGAGCGGTTTTGGCGCTTTGTCGAAGACCCCGAGGTGGCGCCCCGCATCCTCGCCGAGGCCGAGCGGGCGCGCGAGGTGGCGCTCGCGTACTTTGAACAAGAGGGGCTCTTAGCGGATGACCACTGGGCGCTCGTCGACGTCGGGTGGACGCTGCGCACGCAGGCGTCGCTCAAAAAGCTGCTCGCCGCCAAGGGGCAGCCGCACCTTTTGGGTTACTACTTAGGCGTCTCCAAAACCCGCTTTTCGGCGCTCGCGTACGGTCAGGCGCGGGCGTACCTGCTCGAAGAGGTCGAAGACGACGTCGTTTCGGGGGTGCGCACGCTCTTTCAGAACAAGGGGCTCATCGACCAGGTGTTTACCATGGCCGACCACGGCAGCACGCGCGGCTACGCCTGTACGGCGAGCGGGCGCGTGGAACCCGTGCTCTCACCGCTGCCCGCGCACCCCAAACGCGAGGCGTTTTTACGGACCATTCAGGGGGTCGCAGAAGCGTTTGCGCTCGAGCTAGGGCGCAGTGCGGCGAGCCTGTACGAGCGCGAGCTGCGCGCCTGCGCGCGCTTGGTGACGGGGATGCTGATCGCGCGCCCGACCCGCCGCGAGGCGCGCGCGCTCGCCTGGGCGCCGATTAGCGACGACCCCAACGAGCTGCGCGCGGCGCCGCTCGCTAAAGCGTTGTCGGCGCGCGACCTCTACCGGATCGTGCGTGACGTCGGCGCGCGCGTGCAGAGGGCGCGCGCCGGGCGGGCTGCGGCGGGCAGCCGCACGGTACCCAAGCTCTTTTACAAGGACCTCTCGTGGGGTTTTTCGTGGCTCGAGGGCTCCGTGGCGCTCTCCGGCCCGCTCGCCAAGGTCGCGCTCTTCGGGTTTCACACGCTGCAGTGGGCGAGCCGTGAAAAGAAAGCGGTGGCCAGCACCCCCATCGCCTGGTGGCAGCGCCTGCGCGGGGGGTGGCGCACGTGGAGACGCGCGTGACGGCCCCCACGGCGACCTCGCCGCTGCGCGTCCTCTTCATCCTCAGCGCGCTCCGCAAAAACGGCGCGGTGCTCAGCACCCTCACCACGATCGCGCACCTCGACCGGCGCCGCTTTCAGCCGCAGCTCTTCGTGGTGGAACGCGGCGAAGCGTGGGGGGACGTGCTCCGCGGCGTCGAGGTCCTTTACGGCGCCTCGTCGGGGGGGGCGCTGCGCAAGGCCTCCCAGTTGCCGCCAACGCTCTACCGGCTCGCACGGCGCTCGGATGTGATCGTCGGCGGGCTCGAGATGGCCCCGACGTTTCTGGCGGTCTTGGCCGCTCAGCTCACCGGCAAACCGTCGGTGGGGTTCGTGCGCAACTCCCTCCCCGAGGTGCTAGCGGCCCTGCCGCCGCGCTACGCAGCGCTCTCGAAGCTTTTTTACCCGCGCCTGACGCGCGCTGTGGCGATCTCCGAGGGTATCCGCGAGAGCGTCCAAAAGCTCTACCCGGCGCTCGCGGGGCGCACCGAGACGGTCTACATCCCGCTCGACCTGGCGCGCGCCGAACGCTACGCCGCGGCTCCCCCCCCCGAAGGGGCGCCGGAGCGCCCCTATCTGGTCGCGGTCGGGCGGCTCGAGCCGCAAAAGGGCTTTGATATCCTCCTGCGCGCCTACGCGCGGCTGCGCGCTGCGGGCGTCACGCACCCCTTGGTGATCGTCGGCGAGGGGCGGGAGGCGGCGCGGCTACGCGAGCTGGCGGCGTCGCTGGGGGTCGAGGACGGGGTGCGCTTCCCCGGCTTTCAGGAAAACCCCTACGCCTGGATTCGCGGCGCCGAGGTGTTCGTCTCGAGCTCGCGCTTCGAGGGGTTTTGCCGCGTGATCGCCGAGGCGATGGCGGTCGGCACCCCGGTCGTGGCGACCGACTGCCCGAGCGGCCCCGCCGAGGTGTTGGAGGGTGGTCGCGCGGGGGTGCTCGTTAGGAGCGAAGACCCCGAGGCGCTGGCAAAGGGGATCGCGGGGCTCCTCAGTGACCCCGAGGCGCGCGCGCGCTTCCGCGAGCGTGGGCGGGAGCGGGTCCGGGCGTTTTCCCCAGAGCGCGTCGTCGCGCGTTTTGGCGAGGTGCTCGAGGGGGTCGCGGGGCGGGGTTGAGTCACCATTGCCCAGCGCTTCAAAGCTCCTTAAGCCCCTTTCGGGGCGCGCTGAAAGCGGCTTTACAACGTGATGTTATGATAGCGCGCAGCGCGCGAAGGTGGTGATCGCGCGCCCCCCCGAGGCGATCAGGCGCGTGGGGCGACGAGGACAGAGGATGACGAGACGACAACGGGTGGCGAGGTGGATGGTGGTGCAGGCTAGGGTGGCAGGCGCGCGGCGACGCGTCGTGGGTAGCTGGTGCGGGCGGTCGGTGTGACGCACACGTCAGCTGCGCCGCGCGCCTACAACGTCCTCGTCACCAGCGCCGGGCGGCGCGCTTCGCTCGTGCAGGCGTTTAAACGCGCCACGCACGCGCGCGGCGCGCGGGTGTTCGCGGGGGACGCGAGCGCGCTCGCGCCGACGCTCTACCTAGCGGACGCCGCCTTTCGGCTCCCCAGCGTCGGTTCACCGGACTACGTCCCGCACCTTTTGGAGCTCGTCGAGGCGCACGACGTCGGTCTCATCGTGCCGACTATCGACCCCGAGCTCGGGGTGCTCGCGGCGCACGCCGCTGCCTTCGCCGAACTGGGGTGCAAAGCGCTCGTGTCGCACCACGCGTTCGTCGAGATTAGCGGCGACAAGTGGTTGACCCAGCAGGCCTTTGCCTCGCACGGCCTCGACGTGCCGCAGAGCTGGACCCCCGAGGAGGTGCAGCGCAAGGGGCTCGCGTTGCCCGAGCGGCTCTTTGTCAAACCTCGAGACGGGAGCGCGAGCCGCGACACCTACCGCGCGACCCCGGCGACCCTGCCCGACATCCTCACGCGCGTCCCCAACGCCATCATCCAAGAGGAGCTCTTGGGCCCGGAGGTCACCATCGACGCGCTCCTCGACTTCGAGGGGCGGGCGCTGCACTACGTCCCGCGCATCCGCCTGCGCACGCTTGCCGGCGAGTCGATTCAAGGCGTGACGATCCCCGACGACGACCTCGGCGGGTGGCTCGAGGGGCTCTTGGCGGCGGCGGCCAAGTTGGGCGCGCGCGGCCCCATCACCCTGCAGGCCTTTTTGACCGAGCGCGGCCCCGTGCTGATCGAGGTCAACCCGCGCTTCGGGGGTGGCTTCCCGCTCGCCTACGCCGCCGGCGGCCACTATCCCGAGTGGCTGCTCGCCCTGCTCGCGGGTGAAGCGGTGCCGCCCCGCCTGGGGGAGTACCAGCGGGGGCTCTACATGACCCGCTACAACGTCGAGCACTTCACCACGGAGCTCCTGTGGGAGGGTTAGCGGCCGTGGCGGAGGCCGCAGGGTGCGGCTCTCGGCCAGTGAGACGCCGTTGCCGTGACGACGCACAGACCATGAGCCACGAGCCACAAACACCATGACCCTCGGTATCGCCTTCGACCTCGATGACACTCTCTACCTCGAGCGCGACTACGTCAAAAGCGGCTTTCGCGCCGTCGCCGCGCACGTCGCTGCGGGCGACCGCGCGCTCGAGGAGCGCGCCTTTGGGATTCTGTGGCAGGACTTCGTGCAGGGGGTGCGCGGGCGGGCTTTTAACCGCCTTTTGGCGGCCCTGCCGGAGCTCGAGGGGCGCTGCAGCATCACCGAGCTGGTGGCGTGCTACCGCGAGCACACCCCCGCGATCACCTTTTTGCCGGGGGTTGAAGCGGCGCTCTGCGAGCTGAGAGCGCGCGGCGCCCGCTTGGCGGTCATCTCCGACGGCCCCTTGGTGAGCCAAGCGGCTAAGGCCGCCGCGCTAGGGGTCGCGCGCTACGCCGACCCCGTGATCCTGACCGACGCCTGGGGGCAGCGCTACTGGAAGCCGCACGCGCGCGCCTTCGAGGCGGTCGCAGAGGCCTTTGCGCTCCCCCCCGAGCGGCTCGTGTACGTCGGCGACAACCCCGAAAAGGACTTTCACGCCCCCGCGCGCCTAGGCTGGCGGAGCGTCCGCCTCCGGTTGCCCGAGCAGGTGCGTCACCACCTGCCGCACGAGGCGGTACCGCCGACTTTCGAGGTGACCTCGGTCGCGGCGCTGCGCGAGCAGCTCTTGGCGCTCCTCTAACGCGGGGTCATCGCGGGGCTCTGGCGCCACGCGAGCGCGGTGTAAAAGAGGGTCGCGCCGAGGCAGAGCGCCCCCGTGACGAACAGCGCGGCGACGAACGCCTCGAGCGGCGCGTCACCCCGCCCGCTTGCGAAGCCGCCGACGATGCCGCCCAACCCCCACTGCAACAGCGCCCCGCCGCCGATGGCGAAGACGTTGACGGCGGTCACCGCGCGCCCGGTGAGGTGCGCCGGGAAGCTCTGGCGGGCGTGGGCGTAGTGCAGCACGCTCGAGGCTCCCGTCACGCCGAACACTAAAAACAACCCCCCCAGCGGCCAGAGGGGCCAGGTGGGTTGGTAGGCGGCCATCCCGAACTGGGTGAGCGTGAAAAGCAGCGCGCTCGCGGCCGCTACCCGCACCAACCCGAACCGGTCGGCGAGCCACCCCACCGTGAAGTAGCCGAGCACCACCCCGCCGCTAAGGAGCAGGAGCAGGTTGCCGACCTGCGTGCTGGGCAGCCCGAGGGCGGCCAAAAAGGGGCCCGCCCACAGCCCCTGGTAGGCGAACATGCTGCCGATCATCGCGAAGCTTAGAGCGGCGAGGCGCCAGAAGACGGGGTCTCGGAAGATGTCGCGGAACCCGCCGGCGGCGGGACCCTGTGAGGGGGGCGCAGCGGCGTGGGGGGGCGCGTTGCGGCTAAAGAGCGCGATGAGGAGCGCGCTGAAAAGCGTCACGACCGCGCCCCCCCAGAACACCGCGCGCCAGCCGACGGCCGCGTTTAACCACGCGAGCGGCGTCGCGGCGCCTAACGCGCCGGAGGAACCGATCGCGAGAAAAACCCCCGAGACGGTGGCGAAGCGCGCCGGCGAGAACCACGCGCTAAAGGCCTTGAGCGCCCCCATCAGCACCCCTGCCATGCCGAGGCCGATGAGCGCCCGCCCGAGAGCGAGCAGGGCGAACGCTTCGGCGGCGGCGAAGAGCGCGCTCCCCACCACCGCCGCGAGCATCAGCGCGGGCGTCACGAAGCGCGGCCCGAAGCGGTCGAGCGCCCGCCCGAGCGGCAGCTGCGCGGCGGCGAAGGTGAGGAAAAAAAGGCTCGTCATGAGCCCGAGCTGCGACGCGCTCAAGCCGAGGTCGCGGGTGAGATCCTCGGCGATCACGGCGTTTGTCGAGCGGAAAAAGTACGACAAAAAGTAGGCGATCGCGAAGACGGTAAAGAGGAGGGGGCGGCGGGGCATATAGGGCAGCTTAACGCAGCCGAGCGTGTTGCAGCTGGGGGTTACCCGAGCGCCGTGACGGCGCTGCAGCATCCGACCCGCGTGGCGTCGGGTAAGCTAGCCCCCGTGGACCTCCTTTTCATCGTTTTGGGTATCTTCCTGCTCTACGTCGGCGGGGAGTCGTTGGTCAAGCACTCGAGCCTCCTAGCGCAGCGTTTCGGGGTGCGCCCGCTCGTCATCGGGCTGACCATCGTGGCGTTTGGCACCTCGGCGCCGGAGCTCGCCGCGAGCCTTACAGCGGCGCTGCGCGGCGCGCCGGAGATCGCCCTGGGCAACGTGATCGGCTCGAACATCGCCAACGTCGGCCTGATCCTCGCCCTGACCGCCCTCGTCTACCCGCTGCGCACCGAAGCGGCCTTTTTGCGGCGGGAGATGCCCGTGATGATCGGGGTAGCGGCGCTGCTCATCCTGCTCTTTCTCAACGGCGCCTTGGGGCGCCTCGAGGGGGCGCTCTTGGTGGGGCTCATGGGCGTCTACCTGTGGGTGCTCTTTAGCCGCCAAGAGGCGCCCGAGACGGAGCTCGAGTTCGCCGCCGAGTACGGCGCCAAGGACGCCGCGCCGCTCTGGCGCTCGGTCTTCGGGACCCTTTTGGGGCTCGCGCTGCTCGTCGCGGGCGCGCAGCTTTTGGTCGCGGGGGCAACCGCGCTCGCACGCCTTTTCGGGGTGCCCGAACTCATCATCGGCCTGACGCTGGTGGCCGTCGGGACCAGCTTGCCCGAGCTCGCGACCTCGGTGATCGCCGCTCTCAAACGCGAACCCGAGATCGCTCTTGGCAACATCGTCGGCTCGAACATCTTTAACGTCCTCCTGATCCTCGGCGCGACCGCCCTGGTGCAGCCCATCGGGGTGCCCTACCGCAGCGTCGCGCTCAACCTCTGGCTCATGCTCGGGTTTAGCGCGGCGCTGCTCCTCTTTCTCATGACGGGGCTGCGCCTAGGGCGGCGCGAAGGGGGGCTGCTGCTCGCCGCTTACGCCCTCTACGTGGGCTACCTCTACTTGGCGTAGCTTCTGAGCCCGCTAGAGGGGCGCGCCGAGCGCCCGCAGGAGTAGACCCCCGTGCCGGCCTAGGGCGGTGCGGATGAGCGCCCCCCGCACCCCGCCGGGGACGTGGGCGAACATGGCGGTCATGGTGCGCGCGATCTCGGGGGTCGAGAGGGTACCCGCGAGGTAGCCCTGCCAGCGGTGGGGCGGCAGCGCGAAAAAGGCGCTGAAAAAGTCCCGGAGCTGGGGGCCGTCGAGCCTTAAGAGCCCCTCTAGGCCGAACAGGTAGAGCTGGCGCTGGCGCACGCGCGCGTCGCTCCAGAGGGTCTGCCAGGCGGCCTCGGCGGCCCGCTGCGGGGTGGCGTGGGGTGCTCCGAGCGCGCTCGCGAGGGTCCGTGCGAGGGCGGGGGCGGCTCGCAGGGTGGCCGCGATCATGTAACCCGAAGCGGGGTGCACCATGCTGGCCGCGCCCCCCAACCCCACGACGCGCTGCTGGCGGTCGGGGAGGGGGAGGCCCATCGGGAAGGCGCAGTGCTCGAGCTCGAGGGTCTCTTGCACGGCGACGCCTAAGTGCGCGAGGCGGCGCTGCAACCGGTCTTTAAGGACGGCCATGGGCAACCCCGGCCGCCGCGCCAGGGAGGTCTCCTCGACGAAAAAGCGCCCGCCCGTCATGTCCATGGCGTAGAGAAAGGTCGGGTCGCGCCCCCGCTCGCCCGGGGGCAAAAAGTCGTCGCGAAAGTCCATGAGGAGCATCTTGCCAGGGGCGACGGGGGGCGCCGAAAAGGTGCCGAGGACGCCGTAGGCGGTCTGGAAGGCGGGCCGCTCGCGCCCGCGGCGCGCGACGAGCGCCGGGGCGTGCCCGCTCGCGTCGAGCACGAGGCGCGCAGGCACCGCCGCGCCGTCTTGGAGGTGGACCAGCGAAGCGTTCGCGGTGTGCGTGGCCCCGGCGGCGCGGCCGCGCCGCCAGCGCACCCCGCCGCGCACGCAGCGCTCTAGCAGGTGGCGCTGCAAGCGCCCGTTGTCGAAGCGGCCGTAGGTGCGGCCCAAGGCGACCTCGCCGCGCCCGAAGTGGGCCACGGTGTCGTGCCAGCGGTGTGCCAACAGGGGGGCGTACCCGAGCCCTTCGACCTCGTCGAGCCAGACGCCGTAGGTGTTGGGCCAAGGGGCGTGTTCGTCGGGCCCCGCCGCCGCCGAGAGGACCGTGACGCCGAGCCCCTGCTCCGCTAGCGCCGCCGCCGCCGCCAACCCCGCCGGCCCCGCGCCGACGACCAGCACGTCGCACGGGACGCTGCTTGCGGCGGCGTGGGGCAGGGGGGCGTTAGGAGAGAGGGGTGTGTCGGCCACGCGCTCTAGTGTAGCAGGGCCCTAAAACCGTTCGTCGACCACCAGCTCACCGGTGACGCTCGGCTCGAGCCGGATCTCGTTCATGCCGATCCCCAGCGCGCGGCGGATGCGTTCACCGAGCTCGCGGGTGTCGGTCGCGGGGTCGCCCTCGAGCCGCAGGGTCACCACGTCGCTCCCCCCCTCGCCCCGCCGGATATGCAGCTGGTAGTTGCGGAAGTTGACCCCGGGGGTGCCCGCCAACAAAAAGAGCAGCTCGCGCGGGTAGACCTTGACCCCCTTGACCTTGACCATCGCGTCGGTGCGGCCGAAGACGCCGCGCGGCAGCACCGTGCGCCCGCTGCGCGACCCCTTGAGGGTCAGGTCCCCCGTGCGAAAGCGCAGCACCGGCAGCCCCTCGCGCGTGAGGCTGGTGAGCACCACCTCACCCTTCTCGCCGTCGGGCGTCGGGGCGAGCGTGACGGGGTCGATGACCTCCAAGATGCAGGCGTCCTCGAGCACGTAGAGCCCGTCGCGTTCGCGCGTCTCGGCCGCGACGATGCCGGTCTCCGAGAGCCCGTAGGCGTCTAGGGCGGTGCCGCCGAGCGCCGCCTCGACCCCCTCGCGGTAACCCGGTACGGCGCTAAAGGGTTCGCCCGCCGCCAGCAGGAGCTCGAAGCGCGCCCCCGCCTCGCCGAGCCGGCGTGCAAACGAGGGGTTGGCGACGAGCACGTTAAAGCCGTATGCGCGCGCTATCTCGGCGACCGTCTCGGCGCGCTCCGGCCCGAGCGCGAGCACCGCGGCGCCGCACCGCTGCAACCCCTCGTGAAAGAGCCAGCCGCCCGCTAAGAGGTGATAGCTTAAGACCACCAAGCAGCGGTCGCCTCGCCCCACGCCGCAGCGCGCCAGGTGCCGGGCGATGGCCGCCGCCTGCGCCTCTAAGTCGCGCCGCGTGAGGTACTCGGGCATCCGGCCGATGTCGGGCGCCGGCGTGAGGTGCAGCTGCACGACGTCGTCGCGCCAAAAGCCGCCGTGCGGGGCGTGCGCGCGGAAGTGCGCGGTCAGCTCCTCGCGCGTCGTCAGGGGCAGCGCGCTGAGGTCCTCCGCGGAGACGTCCTCCGGGGAGACCTCGCGCAGCCGCGGGGCGAAAAAGGGGAGCGTTTTGGCCCGCGCGACGATCTCACGGAGCCGAGCGGTTCTGTCCATGGCGCCTCCAAACCAGTCTCCAAGGGGGACCTGCGCAAAGCGTCGTGGAGGCCAGTATACCGGCGCCGCTAGTCGAGCTCGAAGAGCGCGTCGTCCAGGGGTTCGTTAAAGGCGACGTGCGTGACGCGCGTCCGCGCTTGGATGAGCGCCGTGTCGCCCTCCAACCGGTAGAGCGTGTGGTTGACGATGGGTAAGGGCGCCTCCTCGAGGTCGTCATACACCATCACCAGGTCGCCCTCGGGGGCCTCGATGACGCTGCCGATAAGGCGCCCCTGCGCGCCGAAGACCAGCCGCACCGCCCTCTCCTGCACCGCCGCGCCGCCCGTCATGAAGTTCGGGATGGGCATTGTGGCCGTGACCTGCTCGCCGACGAGGACGCCGCCGTAGTCGACCTCGCCGTCGTACGTCGCCCGCTCGAACGCTTCGGGAAACGCGGCCTGCATCTCGGCGAACTCGTCGAAGATGCTCTCGAAGGTGGCCTCGAGCACCTCGAGCTGCGACTCGGGCAGCTCAAAAGCCTCCCCGACGGTGCTGTCGCGCATCATTAGCTGACCGTCTCGGTAGACGGTCGTGATCACGTGCTCCTCGGGGCCCGCGTCGCCCTCAACGGTCATCCGCAGCTCCTGCATCAACCTGTGGTTGGCGCGGTCCATCACCATGCGGGTGCAGCTTTCGGGCTGCGCCTCGCCCGCTTCGAAAAAGGTGAAGCAGAGGGTGAGGTCCATGGACGTGACGTCCTCGGGGACGGTGCCCTCTAGGTGCGAAAAGCTCTTCTGAAAGCCGTCCAGCAGCGCTTGAGCACGCGGGTCGATCTGAGCCACTGCCGTGCCACTTAGGAGGCCGATAAGGGCCAAGAGCTTAACAAGGCGTGCCGGGCGAAGGGGTGTCATAGGCCACGTCCTTAAGGGGCGTTAAGCGCAGTCTAGCACAAACTGGGGAGCAAAGCTTAGTAAAACAGCAGCCCCGCGTAGTAGAGCCCCACGACGAGCACCAAGGCGGGTAGGAGGCTTGCGACCTGCACCCGTTTGATCTCAAGAAGGCCCAACCCCAACCCGATGATCATCAGCCCGCCCACGCCATTGACAAGCAGCACGCGCGGGTCGGTCGCGGGGTCGGGGATGAGGTTGGCGAAAAGCCCCGCGGCGAGCGACAACCCCCCTTGGTAGAGCGCGATGACGACGACCGAGAACACCACCCCGAAGCCGAAGGTCGCCGCGAGGGCGAGCGAGGCGAAGCCGTCTAGGGTGGACTTGAGGACCAAAAACGAGGCGTCGCCGACCAGGCCGTTTTGCACCGAGCCGATGAGCGTCAGCGGCCCCACGCAAAAGAGGAGGCTTGCCGCCACGAACCCCTCGGTAAAGCGCCCCTGCCCCCGAAAGCGGCGTTTAAGCAGCTCGCCCAAACCCTCGAGCCGCTCGCCTAAGCGCCACCACTCGCCGAGCGCCCCGCCCAGGGCGAGCGCCATAAGCGCCAGGATGATCCCGGGGGGGCGGGCCACCCCGCCCAAATCAAAGGCGTTGTCGACGCCGATAAAGAGCGTCGTGAGGCCGATCGCCTGCATCACGGTGCGGACGATGCGCTCCGGCAACCGACCGCGCAGCGCGAGCCCGAGCGACGAGCCCACGAGGACGGTGACGATGTTGAGGAGCGTGCCGGAGGTCTGCTCGAGGGGGCTCACGCGCCCACCCCCGCGCTCACGCCGAAGAGCACGGCCCCGCTACGCCGTCTTGGGGGTGGTGTCGCCGCGCGTCAAGACGAGCACCGTCACGACCGCCCCCGCGACGAGCGGCAACCCAATCAGCCAGAGCAGCCAGGTGCGCAAACTCGCCCCACCGACCGCCGTCGGCGGCAGGATAAAGCCCTGGACGGCGTTTGCACCGCCGACCTGGATGGGCTCGGCGAGGTTGGCCGTGGCCTCCTCTTGGCGGTAGGTCTGGTCGCGCATAAAGACGGCGTAGGCGCCCGCTTCGGGGAGCGTGGCGGTGCCGACGTAGGTGCCGCCCACCTCGGTCTCCTCGAGCTCGACCCGCACGGGTTCGGCGTCGGGCTGCCCCTGCGGGCGCAGCTCGGCGAACACGTAGGCGTCCTCGACGGGCACCTGCGTGGGGTCCATCAGGGTGACGGTCAGGGTAAAGGGTTCGTTGGGCGCGGGGGTTTCGGGGGAGACCTGCAGCTCGCCGATGACCGGAAACGCGTGGGCGAAAGCGGCCGGGGCGAGCGAGAGGCAGAGCAGCAGGCCGAAAAGGGAAAGGGCGCGTCTTAGCATCCCTTTACGATAAGCCAAAACGCGCCGCGCGGGCTGCCGCCAAATGTCCCTCTTCGAGCCTTAGAGGCCCGAACCCGTAAAAAGCACCTCTTGTCTAAGCGTCTGAAGGTAGAGCGCCGCTCCCTCAGCGCGTTCGACGCGGCTGGTAAAACGCCCGACGGCAAACAGCTCGCCGCCGACAAACCCCGCTGCCTCGAGCTCCGCTTTCGTGGCCTCCGGGAACGCAAAGGTGCCGTCGTTGCTCGCCAAGCACGCGAGGAAAACCCCGTTCTCCGGAGCTTCCGGGTCGAGCTGCACGGCGCTCAAGAAGACAGCGCTGTAACCGTCTGCCGGAGTAAAAGGCGTCCAGGTAAAGGTGCTCTCCGGCGTGATGGGCTCGGACGCTTCTGGCGCACCTAGCGCGAGGCGCGGCGCGCCGACGAAGCTCGCACGTTCAAACGCCGGAAACTCCGCCCCCGGCACCGACACGCTCAGCGGCACCTCGGGCAGCGCGCCGAGGCTCTGGTCATCTTGCAGATAGAAAGGGTCGTCCCCATCTTCGCGGCGGAGGGTGGTGAGCGTCTGCTCACCGGCGAACACCGTGATAGCCTCCCCGGCATCTAGGTCGCGGCCGGGGATGACGCCACCGGGGGAGCCTAGAAAAGGCGGGTTGGCGTCCCGGTCTTGCGTGATGAAGCAGGTGTCCAAGGAGGACGCAAAGGGGTTGTCGGGCGCACGAACGTCGGGGACTTCGTTAAATGAGGCGACGGCGGAGGTGGACTCGGGGAAGCCAGCGCCCGTCGTCTCGACGAGCTGCACGCGGCCAAGCTGCGTGATGGTCTCCGGCTCCGGTGGTTCGGGGGGGTTGGGGCCTTCTGCGGCGGGGCAGGCGGTGAGGAGGAGGGCGAGGGGGAGAAGAAGGAAAAAGGACCTCTTCATCGTCGCTCCTTTATTTGTATTTGAGTAGTCCGCTAAAGACACATGGCACCTCGCCTCTTTCTTCGGTTCCGGTTAGACAGGTTTCACGTTCCTCAGGTGGCACGGGCGGACGGACAAAAATGGCCTCATTGGCTACGCTGCCGAACCACGGTTTTTCCAGCCTGAAGTAGCCTAGTTCGTCGCTCTCTCCGTAGCACCAGGCTTCTAGAGAGACGGTGGTGCCGCTTGGGGCATCTGCGGGACGGTCTGCTTCCAGAAGTTCGTACTCACCGAAAGCAACGATGTGACTCATTGACAAGCTACCTGCACGGAAGGCCCCGAAAAGGCGCCCCTTTGCGCGCTCTCCGAAACGGTGCCGGTCGTCGCCCGTAGAACTGCTGATAAAACAGCTGGGGCGCTCTTGCCGTAAACGGCAACGAAAAGCGCCAGCCGTCCAGAGCTCTGGCGGACGGCTGGCAAAGCGCTATGAAGTCGCTACTACCAAGTAGTTACGAGTAGCTAAATGACAACCCGAGGCCACCGTTTGAGGTGTGCCTACGCTGTCGTAGGCGGGACCGGTTTAAACGATCTCCACGAGCTCGACCTCGAAGGTAAGGTCGTGACCCGCCAGCGGGTGGTTGGCGTCTAGCGTCACCGACGCCTCGCTCACGGCAGTGACGAGGACCGGGATGCGCTGACCGTCCTCGTGGGTGAGCTCGAGCTGCTGCCCCGCTTCGGGCGTGATGCCGTCGGGGAAGTTGTCGCGCGGGACCTCGAGCACCATCTCTTCGCGGTGCGGCCCGTACGCCTCGTCGGCGCTGATATGCGCCGTACGCGACTGGCCGGGGGCGAGGCCGGTGACCGCCTTGTCAAAGCCGGCGATCACCTCCCCGGCGCCCAGCGTAAATTCAAGCGGCTCGCGGCCAAACGACGCGTCGAACTCGCGGCCGTCGGCCAAGGTGCCGCGGTAGTGGACGCGAACGGTGTCGCCCTGTTTTGCCGTCGTCATAAGACTCCTAACCGGCGCCGCGCGCGGCGCCCTGTAGGCCAGGGTAAACCAGGCTGGCAGAAAGGATGTCGCGCGGGGTCGAAGGTCTAGGGGCCGCCGGTCCCGCTCGGCAACGCGCGACCGTCCGAGGTTGGCTCAACCTCGGCGCTGCCTCGGCACCGGGGCTCGCGCTAGAAGCCGCTCGGGTGGTGGCGATCTGAGGTGGGGGTCCGGTAACCTGCTCGAGATTGGAGGTAGGGGTGTCGAAGCGAAGCAGGGTGAACAAGGGGGCGACGAGCGAAGGGTCGTTCTCACGGACGTTACATCTCCCCGGCGCGATCGCCGTCGGTCTCGGCACCATGTTGGGGGCTGGTATCTTCGTGCTTTCAGCGGACGCAGCGCAGCGGGCGGGTCCGGGGGCCGTGGTGTCGTTTCTGCTCGCGGGGCTTATCGTCTTACCGACGGCGATGGTGGTGTCCGAACTGGCAACCGCCATGCCGCAAGAGGGCGGTTCGTACCACCTCGTTTCCCGCACGCTGGGGCCCGTTGCGGGGGCTGTGGTCGGCCCCGCGAACTGGTTGGGCCTCATCTTCGCCGGAGGCTTCTACCTGGTGGGATTGGCGCAGTTCGTCACCGACCTCGCGCCCCTCGCACCCTGGATCGTCATCGTAGGGGGTGGTGCCCTCTTTACCGCCCTCAACTACTTCGGCGCCAAGCTCACGGGGCGGTTGCAGGTCGTGATCGTGGCCCTGCTCGTGCTCCTGCTCGGCGGTTTTGTAACCGCTGGGTTGTTCCAGCGCGACCCCGACCTCCACACCCCCTTTCTCCCTTTTGGTTGGAGCGGCGTGCTGAGCGCGCTCGGCCTTATCATCGTGTCCTTTACGGGCTTTGAAAAGATCTCGACTGTAGCGGGGGAGGTGCGGCGGCCAGAGCGGAACCTGCCTCGAGCCATCATCGGCTCGGTCGTGCTGGCGACCTTGCTCTACGCCGCTGTGCTCTACGCCCTGACGGGGCTCGTGCCGACGCGCGAACTCGGCGACGCGGAGACGGCCCTCGTCACGGCCGCCGCGCGCCTTTTGGGTACCTTTGGCCGCGTCGCGATGCTCCTGGGTGGACTGTTGGCGACGGCCTCGAGCGTCAACGCCGCCGTGCTCGCTGCCTCGCGCATCGGCTACGCGATGGGCCGCGACGACATCTTACCTGCAGGGATCGCCACCCTCGAGAAAAGGCGCGGCACCCCCTACCGAGCGGTGCTCATCACGGGGGGGTTGGCGACTGCTCTGGCGCTTACGGGCACCGCGCCGCGCCTCGCTGAGGTTTCGAGCGCGCTCTTTATGGTGTCTTACGCGCTGCTCGCCGCGAGCGTCATCGCGATGCGGCGTTTTGGGGGGGAAGCCTACAGGCCCGCTTTTCGCGTACCCTTCGCCCCTTGGCTACCCGCGCTCGGCGGCCTGGCGGCGCTCGCGGTGATCGCGACGATGGATACGGCGTCGCAGCTCACGGGGCTGGGGCTCGTCTTGCTCAGCCTCGTGTGGTACGCCCTATGGGGGCGCGCGCGCACGACGGTGAAAGGGAAGCTCGGCTCGTAAGGTAGCGTGTTCTTCGCAACGGGGTGGTGGTGGTGGGGGCACCGCTGACGGGGGCGGTTGACAGCGCCCCCACGTGCGCCCCCACGTCACGCGTCGGTGCCCGCGTGCGGCGTCTACAGAGGCGCTACCACAGAGGTGCTGCGGCGGCGCTGCCGGCCCGGGTGCTCTAAAGCCATCGCCGTTTGTCGATGGCGCTAAAACCCCACCGCCTGCCCGTCCTTGCGGGCGTCCGACCCCGCTACGTACCCACCTTCCGTCCGCAGGATGAGCTGCGCCCCGCCGAACGAAAAGCTCGCTTCGGGCGGCGTCTGGGTGAGGCGGTGGCCCCGCGCCGCCAGCTCGTCTAGCACGTCGGGTTTAAAGCCCGGCTCGACGGCGACCTCGAGCCCCTCGACGACGCGCCAGCGCGGCGCGTCCGAAGCCGCCTGCGGGTTCTGGCCGTAGTCGCGCAGCCGCACGAGCATCTGCACGTGCCCTTGGGGCTGCATGGGGCCGCCCATAACGCCGAAGCTCATCAAAGGCGCCCCCCCTTGCGTGACGAACCCCGGGATGATGGTGTGAAAGGGGCGTTTGCCGCCCGCCACGACGTTCGGGTGACCGGGCTCGAGCACGAACCCCGCCCCACGGTTTTGCAGGCTGATCCCCGTCCCCGGCACCACCAGCCCGGAGCCGAAGCCGTAGTAGTTGGACTGGATCAAAGACACCATCATGCCGCTCTCGTCGGCGGCCGTGAGGTAGACCGTCCCGCCGCGTCTGGGGACGCCGCACGCGGGCACCGACGCGCGCTCCGGGTCGATGAGCCGCGCGCGCGCCGCGAGGTAGTTCGGGTCGAGGAGGTCTTCGGCGCGCACGTCCATGCTCTCGGGGTCGGCGACGTAGCGGTGCGCGTCGGCAAAGGCGAGCTTCATCGCTTCGATCTGCAGGTGCAGGCTGTCGGCCGAGTCCGCGGGCAGCTCGGCGAGCGGGTGGTGTTCCAAGATGCCCAGCGCGAGGAGCGCCGCCAGACCCTGGCCGTTGGGTGGGATCTCGTGGAGCGCCACGCCGCGGTAGCCCTGGGAGATCGTCCCGACCCAGTCGGCGCGGTGCGCCTCGAGGTCCGCCTCGCTTAAAAGCCCCCCCGAGGCGCGCACGTAGGCGGCCATGGCCGCGGCCAGCTCACCCCGGTAAAACGCCTCCCCCTTCGTCTCGGCGATGCGCTCTAAAGTCTTCGCTTGCTCGGGGAACCGAAACACCTCCCCCGCCCTGGGCGCTCGCCCCCCGGGCAAAAACGCCTGCGCGAACTCAGGGGTGTCCGCAAAGACCCTCTCGGCCGCCGCCCACGCCTTGGCGGTCAGCGGGGAGACCAGAAACCCCTCCGACGCGTAGCGCACCGCGGGCTCGAAAAGCTGCGTAAAGGGCAGCCTCCCGAAGCGCTCCGAGAGCGCCACCCACCCCGACACCGCCCCCGGCACCGTCACCGAATCCGGGCCGCGCAGCGGCACGCTCCTCTGCCCCGCGAAGCGCGCCAACGTGAGCGCCGCCGGGGCGCGCCCCGAGGCGTTGAGGCCGTGCAACCGCCTGCCGTCCCAGACGATGGCGAAGGCGTCGCCGCCGATGCCGTTCGAGGTCGGTTCGACCACCGTGAGGGTGGCTGCGGCGGCTATGGCGGCGTCGACGGCGTTGCCGCCCCGGTAGAGCATCGTGAGCCCCGCCTGCGCCGCCAGGGGCTGCGAGGTCGCGACCACGTTCTTCGCCATCACGGGCATCCGCTGCGAGGGGTAGGGGAAGTCGTAGGCAACCATAAAACTCCTCTTTAACGGAAAAACGCCACGCCGAGCGCGCCCCCAGCGACGATCAGCAGCGCCGGGTGGACGTTAAAGCGCACCGACAGCACGAAGGCCGCGACCGCGAGCGCCCAGAGCGCCCAGTTGGCGAGCCACTGCGGCGGGCTGCCCAGCGCACTCGGCAAAAACTCGTAGACCACCAGCGCTAAAAGCGCGATGACGATGGGCCGCACCCCGCGCAGAAAGCCCCCGACCGCCGGGTGGTCGCGAAAGCGCAGGTAGAGGGTGGCGAGTGCGATCATAGCTAGAACCGTCGGCACCGTCATGCCCGCGAGCCCGGCCAGCGCGCCGCCCCAGCCGCCGACTTTGTAGCCGACGTAACCCGCGAGCTTCGTGGCGATGGGTCCTGGCAGGGTGTTGCCGAAGGCGAAGGCGTCCAAAAACTCCTCGCGGGTGAGCCAACCCCGCACGTCCACGACCTCAGCTTGGATGAGCGGGATCATCGAGGGGCCGCCGCCAAAGCCGAACACGCCGACTTTGCCGAACGACCAGAGAAGATCAAAGAGGACCATGACTCCCTACTCTAACGGTGAACGGCTGCGCGCACGGCGCTCGGTGCGGCGTTATTCACGTGGGTCGAGCGCGTCGCGTAGCCCGTCGCCGAACACGTTAAAGGCGAGCACCGTGACGAAGATGCTGAGCCCCGGCCAGATCGCCATCCAGGGCGCTTGCGTCATGAAGTTTTTGGCGGTGTTGAGCATCCCGCCCCAACTCGGCGTCGGCGGCTGCACCCCGAGACCCAGAAACGACAGCGACGACTCGGCGATGATGGCCTGGGCGATCGTCAGCGTCGCTTGAATCAGAAGCGGTGCCAAGGCGTTGGGCAGCACGTGCCGCGCCAGGATGCGCCCGTCGCCGACGCCGAGCGCCCGCGCCGCCTGCACGTACTCCTCGGCGCCGATGGCGAGCACCTGGCCGCGGGTCAGCCGGATAAAGGTCGGTGCCGAAGCGATGCCGATGGCGATCATCGCGTTTTGCAAGCTGGGGCCCAAGGCGGCGGCGAGCGCCACAGCCAAGATGAGAAAGGGGAACGACAGGAGCGCGTCGGTAAAGCGCATGATGAGTTCGTCGAGAGCGCCGCGGTAGTAGCCCGACAAAAGGCCCAGGGGGACCCCCAAACCGAGCGCGATCACCACCGACAAGACGCCCGCTACGAGGCTGGCCCTCGAGCCGTAGATCACCCGCGACAAGACGTCCCGCCCCACGTCGTCGGTGCCGAGCAGATAGGTGCTGCTGGGCGCTTGGCGCACCGCCAGAAAGTCCGTGCGGGCCGGGTCATAGGGGGCGATCTGTGGGGCAAACAGCGCCAGCATCACAAAAACAAGGATGATGATGGCGCCGAGAACGGCCAACGGGCGGCCCAGGAGCCGCTTGAGCGCGCGGTGTTGCGCCTGCGGCCGCGCCTCGAGCCCCGTCGCCAAACGCTGCGCGCTTCCGGTCACGCCCGCCCCACCCCGATGCGCGGGTTTAGGAGCGCGTAGGCGATGTCGACGAGCAGGTTGATCACGATGTAGGCGGTGGCGGTGACGAGCACCACCCCTTGCACCACGGCGTAGTCGCGGTTAAAGACGGCGTCGACGATGAGCTTGCCGAAGCCGGGGATGGAGAAGACCTGTTCGGTCAGCACGGCGCCCGAAAGCAGGGCGCCCATCTGCAACCCGATCAGCGTGACGACGGGGATGAGCGCGTTGCGCAGTGCGTGGCGCAGCACCACCCGCCGCCCGAAGAGCCCTTTCGCGCGGGCGGTGCGCACGTAGTCCTGCTTGAGAGCCTCCAGCATCGACGCGCGCAGCTGCCGCATGATAACCGCCGCGAGGCCCGTGCCGAGCACCAGCGAGGGCATGATCATCCGCCGGAGGTTTTCGACGGGGTCGCGGCTAAACTCGACGTAACCGGACGCGGGTAGGAGGTTCCACTGAACCGAGACGACGAGGATGAGCAGGATGCCGAGCCAGAAGTTGGGCACCGAGAGACCCGAGAGGGCAAAGAGCGTGCCCGCGTAGTCCAGCGCGGTGTCTTTGCGCACGGCCGAGAGCACGCCGATGGGGATGGCGATAAGAAGCGCGACCAGCATGCTCAAGAGGGCGAGCTGGAGCGTCACCGGCAGCTTTTGGAGGATCAGTTCGGTCACGCTCTGATTGGTGCGGATAGAGCGCCCGAGGTCGCCGCGCACCACCTGCGCAAGCCAAGCGACGTACTGCACGGGCACCGGGTCGTTCAGGCGGTAGCGCTCGCGGATGTAGGCGATCACCTCGGGGTCGCGCTGCTCGCCCGCGATGATAAGGGCCGGGTCACCGGGAAGCGCGCGCTGGATGCCGAAGACCATGAGCGTAACGATGATGAGCGTGGGTACGGCGGTAACGCAGCGCCGGAGGATAAATAGAAGCACGGTCACCCCCTCTCGAGGCGGTAGCTAGAGCGGGGCCCGCACCCCTTAAATGTTAAGTGCGGGCGCCCGCGCAGAAGTGTCAGCTCAGTTCAGCGTGACGCCCTGCCAGCGCAGCAACCCGTCGGGGTAGGGCTGGAACCCCTCCAAGCGGTCGACGTGCGGGAAAAAGAGCTGGGTGTGGTAGAGGTAGATGATGTTGCGGTTGGGCAAGTAGCGCGCGCTCGCCTCGTCGTAGAGGGCTTTGCGCTCGTCGATGTCGGCGACCGAACGCGCCTCGTTGAGGAGCCTATCGACCTCCTCGTCGCAGTAACCCGTTTCGTTGAGGGCGCCCTCGCAGGTGTAGAACTGGTGGATGTTGCCGTCGGGGTCGAGGCGGCCCGACCAGCCGATCTGAAAGACCTCGTACTGCCCCTGCTCTTGCAAGTCGAGGGCGGTGGCGAACTCGGTGGCGCGCAGCGTGATGTCAAACCCCGCCTCGCCGGCCAGCGCCTGGATCACCTCGCCGAGGCGCACCGACTCGGGGTTGTTGCCGACCATCAGCTCAAACGCGACCCGCTCAAAGCCCGCTTCTTGCAAAAGTGCCCTGGCGCGCTCGACGTCGCGTTCGGGGATCGGGAAGTTCTCGTTGTACCAGGGGCTGCTGGGCGGTACGGGTTGGTTGCCGACGAGGTACTCGCCGTCAAAGACCGCTTGGTTGATGATGTCGCGGTCCAACGCGAGCTCGAGCGCCTCTCTGACCTGCGGGCTGGTAGCGAGCGGGGTGTCGAGCGGCTCGGGGTTGGCGAGGTTGATGGTCAGCCCCTGGTAACCCAGGCTGGGGGCGGTGGGCAGCTCGAGGTTGGGGGCGTTGCGGATGGTCTCTAAGTCGGTGGGCGCGGGGCGCTCGATGAGCTCTAGGTCGCCCGCTTGAAGGTTGGCCAAGCGGACGCTGGTGTCGGGGATGGGGAGGAAGACGACCCCTTCTAGGTGGATGCTCGCCGCGTCCCAGTAGTCGGGGAACCGCTCTAAGACGATGCGGTCTTGGGCGACGCGCTCGACGAAGCGAAAGGGACCGGCGCAGACGGGCGCGTTGCCAAAATTCTCGCCCGCTTCCTCGGCGGCGGTCGGCGAGACCATCATCCCGGCGCGGTCGGCGAGCTGTGCCAGGATGGGGGCAAAGGGTTGCGACAGGGTGAGGCGGACGGTGGTGTCGTCGACGACCTCGACGCTCTGGAGCTGTTCGATCTCGCTCGCGCGGTTGGAGCCGGGGAGGTTTTTCGAGCGCTCCAAGTTGTAGCGGACCGCTTCGGCGTCTAGCGGGGTGCCGTCGTGGAACACGACCCCGTCGCGCAGGGTGATGGTCAGCGAGAGGTTGTCCTCGGAGAACGCGTAAGCCGTGGCGAGCTGCGGGATGATCTCCAGGTCGGTCGAGATGTCGAAGAGCTTGTCGCACAAGCTGGCGAAGACGATGCGCCCGACGTAGGTGCGGCTTAAGTCGGGGTCGAGCGTGTCGGGGTCCTCGTTGAGCCCGACGCGCACCGTCTGCGCCCACGACAGGCCGAGCAGCACGCCTAGCGAGACGATCAGGGTTCGCTTCATCGTTCCTCCCTCGGTAAGAAGCGCGCAGCAAAAAAGGCAAAAAACCACGCGTTGCAGTAATATTAGGGCTGAACGCTGCGCTTTGTCAAACTTTATACCGGCTATCGTTTCTTTATGCGCACGCAGACCGCTCGTTATAAGCTGTTTGCGAGGAGGTTGGATGAAGCTAGACCGTTTGGACCAGCAGATTATCAGCGCGTTAGAGGACGACGGGCGCCGCCCCTACCGCGACATCGCGCGCGACCTCGACGTCGCCGAGGCCACGGTGCGGGCGCGCGTCAACCGGCTTTTAGAGAGCGGGAGCATCCGCATCACCGCGGTTGGCAACTACTTTCAGTTGGGCCTCAAAGTCGTCGCGATATGCCTGATTCGCGTGCGGCCCGGTCACGTGCAAGAGAGCGCGGAGGCGCTTAGGGCGTACCCACACGTGCGCTTTGTCGGCACCTCGTTCGGTTCGGCGGACATCATCATCCAGACGCTGCACCCCGACATCGGGAGCCTGCACCGCTTTATGAGCGTCGAGCTGCCGCGGGCGCTGCCGCACGTGACCTACACCGAAACGTTTCAGCTCGCCGAGGTCGTCAAGAGCGCCTGGAACTGGAAGGCGTGGTTTGCGCAGCTCGAGGGGCGAGAGGAGCCGGAGGTGCCGGAGCCGGTGCCGTGAGGGCGCCGCCACGTCACGCCGTCTCGACGAGGGCGCTGTAACGCGCCGCGAGCATCCAGCCGAGGAGGTAGTAGAGCGCCAAGGCGCCCAGAAACGCCGCCAGGTAGAGGCGCGCCCCACCCGAAAGCCAGACGAAGAGCGCAAACCACGCCGGCGCGGCGAGCACCACGCCGAGGGCGATGCTGGCGGCCATCGCCCCCTCCTTGCCGCCGGAGCGGGCCACGAAAGCTGCCGCGCCGAGCGCGAGGGGGAGCTCGAGGAGCGTGACCCCCAAGAGCACCTGCGCGGTGAGCGCGCGCTCGCTCGGGGTCGGGGTGACCAGCAGGGCGAGCACGAGCCACGCGAGCGCGACGACGCCGAACTGGCCGCCGAAAGCGAGCGCGAAGAGCAGGCGGAGCGGCGCGGCGGCCTGGGCGGGGGTGGGGTCGGGCTCGAGGAGAAACGCCCGCAGCTGCGCGAGCACCCCTAGCGCTCCCCGAGGGCGCTGGCGCTCCGCTCCTCGCGCCGGTCGTGAAAGGGCGGCACTTCGGGGGTGAGCGCGGCGATCTCCTCGCGCATGGCCGGCGTCATCGTAAAGTTTGCGGCCGCGAGCGAGGGCTCGAGCTGCTCGGCGCTGCGCGCGCCGACTATCGGCGCCGTGACCGCCGGATGCGACGCCACCCAAGCGACCGCCAGCGTCGCGGGGTGAACGCCGTGCTCCTCGGCGTAGGCGGTAAAGCGCTCGGCGGTCTCGAAGTAGCTCGGCAGCGCGTAGCGCTCGGCGTACATGCGGTTGTCCACCAGCCGACCCCCCTCGGGCCGCCGCCGCACGCCGTACTTGCCGCTCAAAAGGCCGCCCCCCAGCGGGCTATAGGGGATCACGCCCAGCTGTTCGCTCCGAGCCATCGGCAAGAGCTCGACCTCGGCTTGGCGTTTGACGAGGTTGTACATCGGCTGCATCAGCTCGAAGCGGGTCAGGTGCTCGCGCGCCGCGACGCCCTGGGCTTTCATGATCTGCCACGCCGCCCAGTTCGACACCGCCGGGTAGAGGATCAGCCCGCGCCGCACGAGGTCGTGCAGCCCCCTCAGCGTCTCCTCGATGGGGGTGTCGGGGTCAAACTGGTGGACGAAGTAGAAGTCGAGCCGGTCGGTCCCGAGCCGCTTCAGGCTCGCCTCGACGGCGCGCGTCATGTGGCGCCGTGAGAGCCCCCGGGCGTTGGGGTCCTCGCCGGTTCTGCCGAACACCTTGCTGGTGATTACAAGCTCGTCGCGCATCCCCGCGATCAGCCTGCCGAGGATCTCCTCCGCGCGCCCCGCCGCGTAGACGTCCGCGCAGTCGAAGAAGTTGATGCCGGCGGCGAGCGCGCGCCCAAACATCCGCTTCGCCTCCCCTTCGTCGGCGGTGTCGCCGAACGACATGGTCCCCAAGCACAGGCTCGAGACCCTCACCCCGGTGCGTCCTACGGTGCGGTAGTGCATGGCCTAATCTACCCCTATATCCCTACGTCGCGCGCAGCGTACCCCTTTGGCGTTCACACCTTAGGGGCAGAGGGTGAGAAGGGTGACAAAAGTGGAAGTCGCGGCGTAACGATGGCCTCTCACGAACGTCGGCGGCATGTGACGCTCTACCGCTGCTCCCGGCCGTCAAACTAGGCTGGCGCCGACCCGCCTCGAACTGCGGTCGGCCAGGGGCGTTAGCTGGGCGATCATGGCTGCTCTGGTGGTCACCTGCTCGGTCCCAACCGCGCTTGTCCCACGATGCCTCCGCCGTGCTTTGCGCTCGGCAGTCGCTACTAGAGGCGGGCGCAGTGTACCCACGTGTGAAGAAGTCCACTTGGCTGCGAAACTATATTGACAAAAGAGAGGGGGGGTAGAATCGCACTGCCCGATAGTAAATCCTTGTTCGCGTTGAACGACGAGGTGACGCAAGGTGAAAAGGTATTCGGTATTAGCTGCATCCCTGGTTGTAGGTAGTGCCTTAAGCCAGCCTATCGACCTTGATCACTTAGACACGCTCTCCATCTTTTCAGATGCTGCAATGGTTCACCCAGGTGATCTGGTTAGTGGCCGGTGTATGCTTGTATTCACCCTACCTGACAGTTGTGCAGCATGTGACCTCTTTCATTATTCCAAGCGTAAGGTTGAAACCACCGCCTTTAGGCGGTCAGATTTCATCTGCTAGCCTTGGCGGATGGAGTATCGCTATGGCAGCCATACCGTCTTCAACATCGAGTACCACTTTGTGTGGGTCACGAAGTACCGCTACAAGGTGCTGAAAGGGGACATAGCCGAGCGTGTTAGGGAGTTGGTGCGGCAAACCTGCGAGGCGTTCGAGATACGGATTCTGAGCGGAGTGGTGAGTAGCGACCACGTGCATATTCTGGTGAGTGCGCCGCCGACAATGGCGCCGAGTGAGATCATGCGGCGGATCAAAGGGCGAAGTGCGAGCAAGCTATTCGAGGAGTATCCGAAGCTAAAAGCACGTTATTGGGGGCGGCACTTTTGGGCTAGAGGGTACTTCTGTGCGACGGTGGGGCAAGTCACGGAAGAGATGATCAAGAGCTACCTGGAGCATCACTTCGAGCCGACCCGAGAGGACAACTTCAGGACAGAGGACTGACGGGTCTATGACCCGTATCCCGACTTTCAGTCGCTCTTTCAAACCCTCCGACTTTAGTCGGTGGTTGTTTAGTCTTGGATCACAGAAGACCTCGAATCACTCGACAGAGTAATATTGGTAACCAATAGAAATCAGAGTATGCAACTAGAGGACAGTATTAACGTATGGTACGACTCGGCAGACGTGCTAGGAGAATATTTTGACGTTAGGGAGGTGCCAAGTTTATTTTTATTAGACGACGGAATTGTCACTGCACCTGACGTTTGGCCTTTTACCTAGAAGCACTGTTCAAGGAGCCTTTCTAAGATGCAAATTATGCTTAAATCACTCAAGGTTGGTGGGTTGTGGCTACTGTTAGCGCTTGCATACGCGCAGGTGCGGGAGCCCGTGGAGCCTTTTGGCGATCTGCACATCGTTTTGATCAATAGCGAAGAGAGGCTCGAGCTTCACGACGCCGAGATAGGCTATCAAACGGTTTTTACATCGGTGCAGAGCGAGGGTATCTACGCCGTCATCAAGCAAGAGGTCATCTTTGTCCCGTGGACCGATGTACAGAGCCTCGAGTTGTCGGGGACGCAGCCGGCGTACTGGAACATCACGTTGCGCGATGGCAGGATCTTGCCAGACGCCAGCAGCCTGACGGAAGAAGGCATAGCCACTGGCGACCTTAGCATCGTTGGTACGGGCTGGCACGGCGGTCACGAAGTGCGGGGCTTTGGTCCCAACGACGTCGACATCGACCCTGAGACGCGTATCGTCTTCGTACACCAGACTCCATAAGCTGCTCTCGGGGTATCCCGAGTAGAGGCGGCGCCGGACAGAGGGGCGTTTGGACGGGCGCCCCAAGCCGCTAGCTCTCTAAAGAAGCTTGTAGCCCGTGGCTTGTGGTCTACCTACCGGAGGCTGGACGACCTTCGCGGGCACCCCGCCTAGCGAGGTAGCCACTGCGTCAGTGCCCGTGCGGGTCGTGCTCCTCGACCGCTTCGGTGGCGACCGCGTGGCTCGCCAGCACAAAGGCGGCCGCGAGCACGGTGATACCGGAAAAGACGAGAAGGCTGTAGAACGAGATCTGCAAAAGCGTCGCCATAAGGACCTCCGCGCTTGTCGTTGCCCCTTTGCCGAGAAAGTGGTGCTGAGTCCCAGTATAGCTCCGCGGGCTGTTTGCGGGGTGTGCGCCGCCACGCGCATGGGTCCGCCCTACCTTCGTGGCGCTGCGGGGCTCGCGACCGAGCGTGGGCGCGCTTACGGCCTATAGTAAGGGCATGCCTATCCTGCGCTCGGTCTGCCCGCTCGACTGTCCGGACGCCTGCTCGCTGCACATCACCGTCGAAGACGGGGTGATGACGCAGCTAGCGGGCGACCCCGAGCACCCCGTCACCCAGGGTTTCGCCTGCGTCAAGACGCGCCACTACCCCGCGCGGCAAAACCACCCCGAGCGGCTGCGCGTACCCCTAAAGCGCGTCGGCCGCAAAGGGGAGGGGCGCTTTAGACGCGTCTCGTGGGACGAAGCGTTAGATGACATCGCGGCGCGCACGCAGGAGGTCGTGCGCGCTTACGGCGCCGAGAGCGTGCTCCCGTACAACTACGCGGGCACCATGGGGCTCTGCGAGCGCGACCAGCCCCTCGCCTTTTTCCGCGCCATCGGCGCCTCTGAGCTCGAGCAGACGATCTGCGCGACCACGGGGGGCGCGGCGTGGGAGATGAACTACGGCCCCGGCAAGCTCGCCCCCGAGCTCGGCGACGTCGAACACGCGCGGCTCATCCTCCTCTGGGGGATCAACAGCCTGCGCTCGAACTCGCACCTCACCCCCTTTTTAAAGCGGGCTCGAGCGCGGGGCGCCCGGGTGATCCACATCGACCCCTACCGCAACGAGACCTCGCGCTTCGCCGACGAGCACCTGCAGCTCACCCCCGGCACCGACGCGGCCCTGGCGCTCGCTCTGGGGGGCGTGATCCTCGAAGAAGGTCTGGAGGACGCCGCGTACCTGAGCGCCCACGCGAAGGGCCTGGGGGCCTACCGCGCGGCCTGCGCGGCCTGGCCGCCGGAGCGGGCGGCGGCCTTTTGCGGTCTGGGGCCGGGCGGGGCGGCGCGCGTCCGCGAGCTCGCGCGCGCCTTCGCGGCGGCGGGGGCCGCTTTCATCCGGGTCGGCTACGGTATGACGCGCAACGAGGGGGGCGGCAACGCGCTGCGCGCGGTGACGCTCCTGCCCGCGCTCACCGGCGCGTGGCGGCACCGCGGGGGCGGCGCGATGCTCTCGACGAGCGGCAGCTTCGGCCTCAACACGTCGCGCCTGGGCGGCCAGCACCTGCTGAGGCGCGGCGTGCGGCGCGTCAACATGAACCGTCTCGCTTCGGCCCTCGAGCTGACCGAAAACCCTATCAAAGCGCTTTTCGTCTTTAACGCGAACCCGGCGGCGGTCGCCCCCGACTCGAGCCGCGTCCGCGCGGGGCTCGCGCGCGAGGATCTGTTCACCGTCGTGCTCGAGCACTTTCAGACCGACACCGCCGACTACGCCGACTACCTGCTCCCCGCGACCACGTTTTTGGAGCACCCCGACCTCTACACCTCGTACGGGCACCACTACCTCGGGTGGGCGGAGCCGGTGGTGGCGCCCTTGGGCGAGTGCAAGCCGAACACCTGGGTCTTCCGCGAGCTCGCGTCGCGCCTCGGTCTAGCGGACGAAACGCTCTTCTGGGGCGCCGAGGAGGTGGCGCGCGCGCTTTTGGACAGCGAGCACCCGCACCTTCGGGGCATTACGTTCGAGCGCCTCCAACGCGAGCGGAGCGTCAAGCTGGCGCTGCCCCAACCCTACCGGCCGTATGCCGCGGGGAGCAGCTTCGCGGACCGCAAGATCCGCTTCGCCCCCGCACCCGAGCAGCTCGAGTTCGAGGAGCGGCTCTCCGAGCGCTTCCCGCTGCGGCTCATCTCGCCGCCCGGTTCGCACCTGCTAAACACCACCATGGGCAACATCCCGGCGCTCCTCAAAGCGGCGGGCGGTGAACCGCAGGTCGTGATTAACCCGCGCGACGCGGCGCGCTTGGGCGTCCGCCACGGCGAACGCCACCGCGTCGTGAGCGCTCACGGGAGCATCCTCCGCAAGGTCGTGGTGAGCGACGATGCCAAAGAGGGGGTGCTCGTCGCCCTCGGGCAGTGGTGGCCGAAGCTCGCGCCGGACGGCCGCAGCCTTAACGACCTCACCGGCGAGCGCCTGACCGACCTAGGTGGCGGCAGCACCTTCGGCAACGTGCCGGTGCAGGTCGAACCGGTGGAGGCGCCCTAGGGGTTGGCGCCTTCAGAGACCGCCTCGCCGAGCTCGCGGAGCGCCAAGGCCGTCCACTCGCGGATCTCGTCGGTCAGCTCGAGCGCGCTGAGCGCGTCTGCGTCATACCAGCCCAGGGTGGGGTCGCTCGGGAGGAGCGCGCCGCTATAGCCCGCGACGGGCCGCGCGAAGTAGATGAGGTCGATGTGCTCGTGCCCCTCGGCGATGCGCTCGAGCTGCACCCCGCGCGGGCGCACGAGCTGCCGGGGCGGCTCCGTTTGAAGGGCGCGTTCGCCGACGAGCACCACCCGGACCCCGGACTCCTCGAACACCTCGCGCACCGCTGCCTCGTCGGGGAGCTCGTTGGGCTCGAGGTGGCCGCCGCAGGGAAACCAGAGCCCGAGCTTTTTGTGCCGGTGTAGGAGCACGCGGTTGCGCCACACGACAAAGGCGGTGGCGGTAAAGTCGCGGGTCAGGGCCAACTACGACGCCATCATGAGCGGGATGGCCTCGGTGGCAAAACCCGCTACCGTCCCGTAGAGCGTGTGCGGCGTCGCGCTGTCGATGCGCACCTCGTGCAGCCCGAGCGTCCGCACCTGCTCCTTGGGGACGAGCACGGTGTGGTTCTGGTCGCTGTGGCCGACCAGGTACTGCCCGTCAGTGGCGACCTCTTTGACGAGCACGCGCAGGTTGCGCCCGACCCAGCGCGCGTTGCGGCGGTTCGACCAGTACTTCTGCCGCTCGATGAGCCGCCCCAACCGCTCGGTCTTGACCTCCCGCGGCAGGTCTTTAAAGTGCTTGTACGAGGGGGTGCCGGGGCGGGCGGAGTACATAAACATGTAGGCGTGGTCGAAGCCGACCTCGTCGTAAAGCGTCAAGGTGGCCTCAAAGTCCTCCTCGGTCTCGCCGGGGAAGCCCACGATGATGTCGGTCGAGATGACCACGTCGGGGATCTTCGCCTTGATCTCGGCGATGATCTCGAGGTAGCGCGCGCGGCGGTACTCGCGCGCCATACGCCGCAGCACCCGGTCCGAACCCGACTGCACGGGCAGGTGGATGTACTTGCAGACGTTGTCGCACTCGGCCATCGCGTCGATCACGTCCGAGGTGAAGTTCATCGGGTGCGAGGTGGTGAATTTGACCCGGGGGATGCCCGTGGCGGCGACCAGCCGCAGCAGCTCGGCGAACGACGGCAGGTCGGGGCGGCCCAGGCCGTACGAGTTGACGTTCTGGCCCAAGAGGTAGATCTCCTGCACGCCGGCCGCCTGCATCGCCCGCGCCTCGTGCATGATCGACTCGAGCGACCGTGAGACCTCCGGGCCGCGCGTCTGCGGCACGATGCAGTAGGTGCAGTGGTGGTTGCAGCCGCGCATGATGGTCAAAAAGCCGGTCAGGGTGTTTGGCGGGGGTGTGAGGTAGCTGTGCAGGTCGTCTTTGAAGTCGAGGCTCCAGAAGCTCTCGCCGCGCGTCTCGACCGCTTCGATGGCTTTTAAGATGTCGGTGATCGCCCCCGGGCCCACGAGGATATCCACGCCGAACTTTTTGGCGAGCGCTTGGCCCTCCTCGAGCTGCGCGAGACAGCCCATCATCCCGACCGTGAGGTCACGCCCGGCGAGCTTCTGTTTGCGAAACTCGCCGAGCAGCGAGATGACCTTTTCGACGGGTTTGCCGCGCACCGCGCAGGTGTTCAGGATGATGAGCTCCGCGTCGGCGGGGGTGTCGACGATCTGGTGCCCCCCGGCGACGAGTTCGGACAAGATGGTGTGGGTGTCGTACTCGTTCATCTGACACCCGTGGGTGATAACGTGGACCAACATAGCGAAAACTCCCTACAAGCCACCTCAAAAAAGGCTCTTTTGACCCAGAGCGTCTTAGCTTACTCGCTCTGCTCGCAAAACCCATCGGGGCTTTGCCCCCATGGGTTGTTGAGATGACTTCTAGCACACGCCCAAAGTCACGTCTGCCATTGTAGCAGGGGGGGCTGGGGGCGGCGTATCGGGGGCGCGCCCAGGGGGTCTCCGAAAAGGCCCACGGCGCCACAACAACGAGCGAGTGAGACCCACTCGCTCGCAACGCTGCTAGCGCGGCGGTGCTCTCGTCAGGCCCCGACGGGGGTGAGCGCCTCGGTGTCGCGCTCGCCAGTGCGGATGCGCACGACCTGCTCGAGCGGTTGCACGAAGATCTTGCCGTCGCCGACCTCGCCGGTGCGCGCCGCGCCGACGATGGCCTCAATGGTGGGGGCGACGAAGCTCTCGCTCACGGCGATGGTGAGCTGCACTTTTTCGTGAAACTCGACCACGAACTGGCTGCCACGGTACTGCTCGACGATGCCCCCCTGGCCCCCGTGCCCGCTGACGCGGGAGATGGTGATGCCGCGCACGCCGGCCCGAAAGAGCGCCTCTTTGACCTTGGCGAGCTGCCCCGGACGGATAATGGCCGTAATCAGTTTCATGCGTTGACCCCTGGTCCCTCGTACCCCGCGCTAGTCGCCGGCGGGGCTCGCCTGCAGCACGACCGGCGCACCGAGTTGGTCGTTGGCGATGTAACCCTCGATGCCGTGCTCGGCGATGTCGAGCCCTTCGATCTCCTCCTGCGGGGAGACGCGGATGCCGATCAGCGCTTTGAGGATCATGAAGATGAGGTAGCCCGCGACCAGCGCGCCCGCGCTGTAGCTAAGAGTCCCCAACAGCTGCACGCCGAGGTTCGCCGCCGATGGGGCGAAGACGCCGACCGCGAGCGTCCCCCAGATGCCGCAGACGCCGTGCACCGAGATGGCGCCCACCGGGTCGTCGACGCGCAGCCTATCGAAGAGCAGCACGCTAAAGACCACGATAATCCCGGCGACGGCGCCCGTGAGCGCCGCCCAGGCGCCGACGATCACGTCGGGTCCGGCGGTGATGCCAACCAGACCCGCCAGGATGCCGTTAATGGTCATCGAGAAGTCGGGCTTTTTAAAGAGCAGCCACGAGGTGACCATGGCGGCGAGCGCGCCGGCGGCGGCGGCTAAGTTGGTGTTGACGAAGATGTCGGCGACGGCGGTCGCGTCCCCGGTCGAGGCAAAAGCGAGCTGCGACCCGGGGTTGAAGCCGAACCACCCGAGCCAGAGCAGAAAGACCCCGAGCCCAGCCAGTGCCATGTTGTGCCCCGGCATGGCGTTGACCTTACCGCCCGCGTAGCGCCCGAGGCGCGGCCCGATGGCGAGCACCGCGCCGAGGGCGGCAAACCCGCCGACGGCGTGGACGATCGACGACCCGGCGAAGTCGTAAAAGCCCCGGTCGCTGAGCCAGCCGCCCCCCCACTGCCACTGCCCCATAAAGGGGTAGATGAGCGCGGTCATCACCGCCGAAAAGATGAGGTAGGCGCTAAACTTCATCCGCCCCCCGATGGCGCCCGAGACGATGGTCGCGGCGGTCGCGGCGAAGACCATCTGGAAAAAGAAGTCGGCGCTGACGGCGAAGTCGCTCTCGTAGCCCTGCAAAAACCAGAAGATCTGGCCGCCGTCGCGGTACATAAGGCCAAACCCGATCGCCCAGAAGGCGAGGCCGGCGACCGCGAAGTCGGCGATGTTTTTCATAAAGATGTTGACCACGTTTTTGGCGCTGTGCAGCCCCGCCTCGAGCAGCGCGAAGCCCGGTTGCATGAGCGCGACGAGCACCGCGAAAAAGAGCAGAAAAAGGCTTTCCAGCGCGAAGTTGGTCTCGGCGAGCTGCGCCTCGAGCGCCGCTACGGTCTCGGCGAGCGGCGCGTCTTGCGCAAGGGCCGTGCCCAGCAGGGTAAAACCCAGTAGCGAGAAAAGCAGGGTGCTGGAGCGCCTAAACATAGGTTGACCTCCTAGGGATGGGGCCTACCGGCCACCTGCGCTTAGAATAGGCGTGTTTTTACAGGATGTCAAGCATAAGTTTGCAGTTTGCTCACCTCTCGGCGAGCGTTCTGCAGAAAAATTGGGAGTTCGGCGGGCTAGCCTTGGTAAAACCGGTAAAATGCCTAGAAAACAGAGAGCATCTTGCCAAAGCGGTGAATAGCCGGCGCTCTCAGCCGCGGTGCAAAGGCTCACCCTTCCAAAAGGGGTCAGCCGAGCTGCAAGACCCTCGAGCTACGGGTGAGGCGTCGGCGAGGTGCGGGGCGGCGACGTGGTCCTAAAGCGCACGGGGTAAAAGCCAACCGCACCCGAAGCGGGACGAGACGGGATGGTGGGTGAGGTGGAAGGGGCTAAAGCGGCGTTAGGGCACGCGCCCGAAGCGCTCGGTGAGTGCGCGCTGCAACCGGTTTTGCAGGAGGCGCGAGCGCGCGGTGCCCTGCACCGTGACCTGGGTGCGCGGCGGGTCTTCCGAAAGGGGCACGATGAGGATGTTGACGCTGTGCACGTCCGGCGCGGCGCCCGAGCCGATAAACCCGGCCGCTTGCGAGCGCGCCTGGGCGGCGATCAGCCCCGCTTGGCGGTCGCTCGAGGTCACCAGCCAGGGCCCAGACGGCGCGCGCCAGTAGCCGTTGATGCCGCCCGGGTTGTAACCGGGCACGCCGGGGTCTTGCGTGACGAGCTGCAGCGTGGCCGAAAAGACCGCGTCGTAAGGGCCCGCGTAGGTCGTGGGCGGCGTCTGCGCGACGTCGGCGGCGGGGGCGCAGGCGCTAAGCGCGAGGAGCACCCCAAGTAACCTCAACCCAAGAGCCGTCTTTAGCGCGCGCTGCGTCACGGCTACAGTGTACCCTGATGGGCGCTTGCCAGCGCGGTTTAGGATGGAAGGGTGCGAGAGCAGGAGGTGTCAGCAGCCTCGTTTCGGCAACGCGTGTTGGCGCTGGTTGCCCAAGTTCCCGCCGGCTGCGTCGTCACCTACAGCCAGGTGGCGCTCGCGGCGGGGCACCCGGGCGCGGCGCGGCAGGTCGGCGGGGTGCTGCGCGGGCTCTCCCCCCGCGAGGCGGCGGTGGTGCCGTGGCAGCGGGTCGTCAACGCCCGTGGGGGGCTCTCGACCTACAAGGTCGGCGCCGGCGAGCTGCAGCGGGCGCTCCTAGAGGCCGAGGGGGTGCGCTTCGATGCGGCGGGCCGCCTCGACCTCGCGCGCTACCGCCACCTGTTTGCGTGAGCGCCCGTTCACGTAAGCCTTTGGGTGCTGCGCGCCCCGCGTCCGAACCCCTCAGGCGAGCGCTTTGATGGGCGCCTCGGGCGGGGTGGTGGGGTCGTAGGCCTCGGGGACGAGCACCCGCACGCCTTTCGGGACGATCTCGACCTCTAGAGGAGTCTCGCCGAGCGGGTCGCCGTCGATCTGCGTCGGCAAGGGGGGGCGCGCGGTGATGCGCACGCGCTGTCTCGCCTGGTAGTAGCGCAGGTGCCGCGAGCCGCGGTACTCGCGCCGCAGGAGCCGCCAGGCGAGGGCGAGGTTTTCGCGCAACCCCTCGGCGCCGAGCACGATGATGTCGAGCACGCCGTCGTGGTGCCAGATGTCGGGGCCGATGGAGATGTTGGCCTTGTCGATACGGCCGATGTTGACGATCATCGCCGTGTGGCCGCGCACCCGTTTCGTCTTGCCGTCGAGCTCGAGGGTGATCGAGCGGCGTTTGAGGCGAAAGAGCTCCTTGACGCCGACCATGACGTAGGCCATGAACCCGAAGCGGCGTTTGAGCTCGCGCGGCGACTCCTCGATGACGCGCGCGTCAAAGCCCGCGCCGGTGATCAGGGCGAAGTAGCGGTCGTGCTGCGGCAAGTAGCCGACGTCGAGCTCGACCACCTTGGAGGGCGCCTCGAACAGGAGCTCGAGCGCCTCGTCGAGTTGGGGGGAGATCGTGAGCGCCAGGGCGATCTGGCTGGCGGTGCCCGAGGGCAGCTGCGCCAAAGGGATCTTGTTGCCGCTCCGAATAAGCCCCGTGATCGCCTCGACCACGGTGCCGTCGCCGCCGGCGGTGAGCACGACGTCAAAACCCTCCTCGGCGGCGCCGCGCGCCCACCTTTCGGCGTCACCCTCGCCCTCGGTGCGCCGCACCTCGACCGTCACCCCCGCGCGCGCGGCGCGCGTCTCGATGAGCCGCGTCGTCTCATCCGGGTTGTGCTGCCCGGAGACCGGGTTCATGATGACCAAGATGCGGTGATACTTGGCGCCCCCCTCGGTGCGGGGGTGCGACTCGGGGATCGTGACATTTTGGGCAGCGGGCTCGGCTTCAGCGGTAGGGATCTGCGTCATCGGGTCTCCTGACGGGTACGTAAGGAACAGTTTAGGGGATTTTGGGAGCTGGGGGCGTCGGATGTTTTTGTCGACAGCCGTTACGACAGTAAGCAGCGCCTATAGGCGTTTGTCTGTGCGCTGCGCTCCCGATGGGCCCTGACGCGCCTCTTCTCAAACCCCCCCGAACGTTACCCCGAGGTCGGCCGAACGGGTAACGCCCAGGTTATCTCCGAGCGCTAGGGTGAGGTGCGCTGCACCGAGACCGGGGCTTACATAAAGGCTACTTAAGTTTCACTTAAGCTCGCGGGTCTAAGGTACGCACAACGCAAACCTGCTGCAAAGGGGGAAGAGCTGGAAGGGCGAGCCAGCCTAGCAGAGTACGGGTCTTTGAGTTTCTCATATACCTCACGCTTCTCAAAGGAGTTTGCCATGAAGCGCCTACGGTTCTTTTTCTTAGCGCTCTTCACCCTCGCCCTCCTCGCCGCCTGCAGCCAACCCGCGGATCTGCCGACAGCGGAGCTCGAGCCGCAGTTCGGTACGGCTGATGACGACTACGCCTATGAGGTGGCCACCCACCCGAAACACCCCTACGTTTTTGTGGCGGGCACGCGCATGAACGAGGTCGACAGCCCCGACCATTACAGGCGTGGTTTTTTGCGGCGCTACAACCGTGACGGCACGCTGGTGTGGGAGCGTTTGACGCCTCGCGCGCGTTTCGTCCGTGGTGCTGAGATTGGCGGCGTCGGCACCGACGCCGCGGGAAATGTCTACGCCATCTATGCTGGCGACGTTGACCCGGACCCCTTTCAAGATCTTTGGGAGCGCTACCTCGTCAAGTTTGATAAGGATGGTACGCAGCTCTGGCGCAAGATGCTAAGCCCGAGCTCCTACAGTGTTCTTGCTGTCGATGGTGACGGTAGCGTATATGTTGGCTCGAGCGAGGGCGGTGCATGGTTACAAAAGTACACATCAGCTGGCCGGTTGGTCTGGGAGCGCGGCTCTTCATCCAACGCTTGGGTCACGGACGTCGCCCTCTCACCTGCGGGTGACGCTTACGTCCTGATAGACAACCGCTTCAATAGCCCCGAAGGTCCAGGGCACCTCCTCCAGAAGTACAACCCTAACGGTCAGCTGCAGTTCGAGCGCAAGATCTTTTGGCGTTCTGAAGTGCAGGGCATCGCGTTTGGTGGCAACGCCGTTTACGTGGCCTATCGCAGCGACAGCGTCCCCGGTACTCCCATCTACTTGAGGAAGTACAGCAGTGCGGGTACGCTGCTATTCAAGCGTGAGTTTGCAACGAGCATCAACGATGATCTTGGCGTGCGTGGTGTCGCTGCAGATGAGGTTGGCAACGTCTATCTGACTGGTTTCATCACGAGCGGTTACCTAAGCGACCCCAACACCTCCACCGACCTCTTCGTCAACAAATACGCACCTTCGGGCGATCTTTTGTGGCGCTATAACCCCAAACTCCCGAACAGTTCGGAGTTTTCGTCAGGTGTAGCTGCCCGGACGAAGGACGAAATCTACGTCGTCGGTGCTACCGACGGCAAGGTCAACGGTAAGAATTTCGGCGGCTACGACGCCTTCCTGATGCGCCTCGACGGCGCTGGCAAACGGGTCTGGTCGCGCTAACGCATGACGTGCGCCTTGGGGCCTAAACCCTCGGGGCGCACGAGCAGGTCAAGTCACCGCCCGGAGTCGGGCCGTGTACGCAATCGTACGCAATCAGTCGTTACATGATCTTCAGGCAAGGAGCTACGTATGACGCTTAGACGCTTGTTTCTTCTGCTCTCCACCCTTACCTTTCTCGCCGCCTGCAATCAGAGCACCGACCTGCCCGCAGCGGAGCTCGAGGCGCAGTTCGGCACCCCGTTAAACGACTCCGCAGAGGCCGTTGCGACGGACCCGAGACGGGGCGCGGTGTATGTTGCGGGCGTTGATTCTGCCGATCTGACATACCCTTACGAGAGCGGCGGCAACATCTTCTTGCGCCGCTACAACCGAGATGGAACGCTTGTTTGGCGAAAGCGCCTGGTCTCAACACCCGGGCTGGGTCTTTCCGTCGCTGGTCTTCACACCGACGCTTCCGGTAATGTCTACGTGGGTTGGTCGCTCTTCTCCGACAATGGCTCTGAGGGTGCCGCTCTGCAGAAGTTCGACCCCTCGGGCAAGCAACGCTACCGGGTCGACATCGTTGACGGTCTTCGTGATTTTGAGCTCGACGCTGCGGGCAACGCTTACGTGTCCGGTCTTAATGACCACGACGGCACTATAGATCGTCAGCGTCAGTTTGTGCGTAAGTACGACGCCCGGGGGGTACTGGTGTGGGCTCGAGAACGCGTTTACGACGACTACGGAGAGCCGTCTGGCGTTGAGGTACCTACGCCGCAGACGCTCAGTCCGGCGGTTGACGGCTCCCTTTACGTCACAGGTGTCCTCGACGGTCCTGTGCTCACCAAATATAGCCGCACGGGACACGTTCTCTGGCAGCGGACGTTGCCACGCGCCTTCTCACACGCTACTGTGGCGTCTGTCGCCAACGACGTGTACCTAGTCAACCTGGGCCGCGCTGCAGGTCAGGGCGGTAGAGTCCCAGTCCTCAAGTACGACGCGAGCGGCAAACGCGTTTTGAACAGCGCGTTTCCATCGACCGAAGCTGTGAACCCACGGGCCTTCCGCGCCGACGCTGCTGGCGACCTCTACCTCGCCGGTGATCTTGTGCGCAGCAGTGACACCGACCTTTTCGTACGCAAGTACACCCCAGCTCTTCAAACTGTCTGGACCTATACACCGAGGCTCAAGGGCACTCGGGAGTACGCTAGCGAGGTTGCCCTTACGGATAGCAGCTCGGTGTTCGTGGTGGGTGCAACAGACGGCAAGGTCAACGGGAAGAATTTCGGTGAGCTCGACGCCTTCTTGCTCCGCCTCGACAGTCAAGGCAAACGGGTCTGGTCGCGCTAACGTAAGCGCCCCCAAAAGCCCCGGCACCCCGCCGGGGCTTTCTGCTGCCCCAAGCTCCCGCGAGGCGCGCCGTATACTGGGCCATGACGAGAGCCTCTCAAGACCTTAGACCGGCGCTCGCGGGTGAGGTCGCGCTCACCCAGCGCCTGGTTCAGGCGTTTAGCCCTTCGGGCCGCGAGCGCCCCGCCGCCGAGGTGCTGCTCGGCGCCTTTCGCGAGCTGGGGTTCGACGAAGCGTTTCTCGACGGCGCGGGCAACGCCGTCGGGGTGCTGCGCTGCGGTCCGGCCGGGGGCGCGGGGAAGACGGTGATGCTAAACGGGCACCTCGACACGGTGCCCCTAGGCGACGAGGCCAAGTGGCCCTACCCGCCGCTCTCGGGGGAGGTCGTCGGCGAGGGGGAGGCGGCGCGGCTCTGGGGGCGCGGGGCGTGCGACATGAAAGCGGCGCTGGCGTGTATGGCCTACGCGGCGCGCGACGTCGCGGACGAGGTGCGCGGCACGATCCTCGTCACCGGGGCTGTGCAGGAGGAGGTCGGCGGTTTGGGGGCGCGCTTTCTCGGTGAGACGCAGCGCGCGGACGTGGTGATCCTGGGCGAGCCGAGCAAGCTCAAGCTGATGCTCGGGCACCGCGGCCGCGTCGAGGTCGAGGTGAGCTTGCCGGGCCGCATCGCCCACGCCGCGCGGGGGGAGCTGGGGGACAACGCGCTCTACAAGGCGGGGGCGCTGCTAAGCCGCCTACGCGACCTTAAGCTCCCCACCGGCGGCCCCCTGGGCGGGTCGTCGCTGACGCCGACCTCGCTCGTCTCGCACCCCTTAAACGGCAAAAACGTCGTGCCGGGGCGGGCGGTCGTGACCATCGACTACCGCAACCTCCCCGAGGACCCCCCCGAAGCGGTCTTGGCGCGGCTGCAGGCGCTCGAGCCGGAGGCCGAGCTGGCGGTCCCCCTCGAGGAGGCGGTGAGCGAGAGCGGCGCGGTGCGCTACACCTTCCCGCGGATCGTGCCGCCTTATCTCGCCCCCAAGGATCACCCGCAGGTCGCGCGGGCGCGGGAGGTGCTCCGGGCGACCCTGGCGGCCGAGGGGTACCCCTTCGCCGAGGATGGTTGGTGGTTCGGCACCGACGCGCCGCACTTAGCGAGGTGCGCTGAGGGCGCGGGCGGGGTCGTTATCGGCTTCGGACCTGGCGAGGAGGAGCTCGCGCACACCACCCAGGAGAGCGTGCCCTTAGCGCACCTGCGCGTCGCGCGTCGGGGTTACGCCGCGCTGCTACGCGCCTTTCTCGCGGAGGGGGCGTGACGGGCGTGACGGCCAAAGGCGAAACCGTGCGCCTCAATGGTGACCTCTGGACGGTCGTAGACGTCGCCCCCGCCGAACCGCTCGCGGAGATGGTGGCGACCATCCTCGAGGAGGAGGGGTTTGTCGTGCTCGTGCGCGGCGCGGCGCCCTTTGCCGATGTGCTCTCGTCTCTAGGCGGGGTGAGCGGCGAGACGACCCTCGTGCTCGTCCCTGAGGCGCAGGCCGAGGCCGCCCTGGCGCTCATCGCCGAGACCGTCACCGACTACGAGGGCGAGGAGCTCGAGGCGCTGCTCGCCGAGTTAGAGGGCGACGTAAAAGGCGGTTTGGGCGACGACCTTGGCGAGGACGAGGTGTGAGGGCGGCAGAGGGGCTGCGCGGGGGCAAAGGGGTGCGAGGCCGGTGACCGACTCCAGGCAAGGGGCGTGGTTCAGCTTCGCCTTGGCCATCGTCGTGCTCGCGCTTAAGGGGGGCGCTTTCGCCCTTACGGGCTCCGTCGCGCTCCTCTCGGACGCCGCCGAGTCGCTCGTCAACGTGGTAGCGGCGGTGATGGTGCTCGCGGCGGTGCGCGTCGCGCGCCTGCCGCCCGACTACCGGCACCCTTACGGCCACCACAAGGTCGAGTACCTCTCCTCGGCGTTCGAGGGGGGGCTCATCCTGCTCGCGGCGGCGGCCATCTTGGCGAGCGCGGTGCCCAGGCTCGTGACGCCGCAACCGCTCGAAAACCCGCTCGCCGGCACCCTGGTCGCGGTCGCCGCGATCGCCCTTAATGGCGGCGGCGCCCTGCTCGTGGGGCGCGTCGCAGAGCGCACGGGCTCGGCCGCGCTGGCGGCGAACGCGCGGCACCTCTGGACGGACGTCTGGACCTCGGTGGGCGTCGTGCTCGGGGTGCTCCTCGTCGCCCTGACGGGGTGGTTGCGGCTCGACCCCGCCATCGCCGCCTTGGTGGCGCTCAACATCGTCCGCGAGGGGTGGCTCGTGCTGCGCGGGTCGTTCTCGTCGCTTTTAGACGCGCGGCTGCCCGACGACGAGGAGCGGCTGATCCTCGAGGTGCTCGACGCCCACCCCCAGGTGCTCGGTTACCACCGGCTGCGCTCGAGGCGCTCGGGGAGCGGTCGGTTCGCCGAGGTCGACGTCTTTGTCCCGCCGGAGATGACCGTGGGTGAGGCGCACGAGCTCGTGAGCGGGCTCGAGGCGCGCCTCCGAAAGTGCTTGCCGGGGTTGGTCACCACTATCCACGTCGAACCCTTTGTAGCTGGCGTGCGCGAGGGGACGCGCTCGCCCCGTGAGGAGTTCCGCGCCTCCCCCCACCGCAAGGCGTAGCGCCTAGCGACCGTGGTGATCTAGACCGGCCACGGCGGCCGTGCGCTGGGACGCGCGCAGGTGCGTGCGGCAGCCGGCGAGGGGGGCTTGCGCTCAGCGTGAGCTCGCCCACACTGAGCGCGACAGTTTAGTTCTAAAGTGTTTGCAGCCGATGCTCGAGACCGCCCCCGCAACCCCCTCGCAGAACGCCACCTTCCGCCAGCCGGCGGTGCTGGCCTGGTTGCGGATGCTGCGCTTTGTGAGCCGCACGCAGCGCCTGAGCGCCGAGCGCTTGCGGGGCTGGGGGGTGTCGCTGGCGCAGTTCGACGTGATCGCGCAGGTCGGCGCCGACGAGGGGATGACGCAAGGGCGGCTCGCCGAGCGCCTGCTGACCACGCAGGGCAACGTCTGTCAGCTTCTGCAGGGCCTTGAAAAACGCGGCCTCATCGAGCGGCGCCCTCAAGGCCGGACCAAGCAGCTTTTCCTCAGCGCCGCGGGCAGGGCGCTCTTTCACGACCTGGTGCCGGCGCACGAGGCGTGGCTACCGGAGCGCTTCGCCGCGCTCACCCCCGACGAGCAGGGGGAGCTCTCGCGGCTTTTGCGCAAGCTCGAGCGCAGTCAACGTTGACCCTTCACCCCCTAGCAAAGGAGACCAGCATGTCCAAACCCAAAGTCGCCGTCATCTACTACAGCACCTACGGGACCAACTACCAGATGGCCGAAGTCGCGGCCGAAGCGGCGCGCGAGGCGGGGGCCGAGGTGCGCCTTTTGAGGGTGCGTGAGACCGCCCCGCAAGAGGTCGTGAACAGCCAAGACGCGTGGCGCGCGCAGCAGGAGGCGACGGCGCACCTCCCCGAGGCGACGCCCGCGGACCTCGAGTGGGCGGACGCGTACCTGTTTAGCACCCCGACCCGCTTCGGCGGCGCCGCCAGCCAGATGCGGGCCTTTATCGACACGCTGGGGGGGCTCTGGGGGCAGGGTAAGCTCGCCGACAAAGCGGTGACCGCGATGACGAGCGCCCAAAACCCCAACGGCGGCCAGGAGACGACGCTGCAAAACCTCTACATCACCTTTATGCACTGGGGATCGATCATCGTCCCGCCGGGTTACACCGACCCGGCCGTCTTCGCCGCCGGCGGCAACCCCTACGGCGTGAGCGTCACGGCGAGCGGTGAGCCCCTGAGTGACGCGGACAAGGCGGCGATCCGGCACCAAGCGCGGCGGCTCGTAGCGGTCGCGAGCAGGCTCATCGGCAGCGCTCAGGGCGTCGCTGCCTAGACCTCATCTCGGTCGTCTCGACCGAGAGCGTCTCCTCTCACCCGCCCAGCGCGCACCCTCGGCGGGTTCTACCCGCCAAGGGTTTGAGGGTGGCTTCTCGTCCAGGTCGTTCGAGCAAGGTCCGCTCTCAGGTTTGTCCGACGCCGCTAGGGCGCTGCGGGCATCAGGCCAAGTTAGAGGGCGTAGAAGCGGACAGCCGCTAGGGGCTTTTGGGTTCGATCTCGATAGCGCTGCCGACGTCCGGACGGCCAAAGTGCTCCCAAGCGCTGCCGCCGCGCAAAAAGAGCTCCATCCAGCGGACCGCACCGTGAGCGAGGCGCCAACCGCTGCTCCCCGGCGCGAACGCCAGGTGACCGGGTGCGACGTTAAAGCTCCCATCGCTCGCCACCGCCTCGCGCTCGACCTCGCCGACGCGCACCCGCACCCGCGCGCCCGCCGGGAGCGAGGTGGTGCGCGCGGCGATGGTCGTCTTTAGGTTGCCGTACCCGTCGACGTAGGCGACGCAGCTAGGTGGCGGGTCGGGGACGTCTCCCGGACGGAGCGCATCCCCCAGCGCGTCGGGTTCGCCCAGGGCGATGGCGGCGACGGCGCGCGGAAAGAGGTCGCGCGAGCGAAACTGCGAACCCGCAGCGGGGACAGAGGCCCAGCGCAGCTCGAGGGCGGCGTCGCGCACGAACGAAAAGGTGTAACCAGCATTGACGCCGACGACCCGGACGCCCGTGGGCAGGCGGGCAAAGGCGAGCCGCTCACCGGCGTTGTCGGGCCGCGCAGCTACCTCGTCTCGGCGCGGCGCGACGTTGTGGTAGATCAAGGTGCCCGGCGGGGCGTCGTTTAACCCGAGCTGCGCGAGGCAAAAGCCAGCGGCGAGGGTCGCAAAGGGCGGTACGGGGGTGAGGACCGCTTCCGCGTCCGGCAGGTAGCATTTAAGGCGCTGCACCACCTCGGCGAACGCGAGGTCGCCCAGTCCGTAGTCGGCGATCAGGTGTACGAGCATCGAGTCCCCCCGAAGAGTTTAGCCGTTTGCGCGGCCCTCCGTCGCGGCGTGTGGGTAGCGGCACCCCACCTGCTCCTTTTGGTGTCTGGAAGCGGTGTGTTTCGCGCCGCGACGGAGTGGTTCTCGGCGTCAGGTGCTCTACGGGATGTACGAGCTCCTCAACGTCGTCCCCGACCCTACACCCCCGGCCCGAACCTAGAGGCGCTGCGCGGAAACGCTGGTGTCTTGCTGGCGCTCGCGACCATCGCCTTTGACGACCGCGACGCCGCCACCGAGGCGATCAACCCGCGCGTGGTGATCCCCATGCACCACGTTCACCCGCGCGGTTGGCTCAAGTCGAGCCGGTCGAGACGTTGTTGTCACGCTACCCAGGCGAGATGATCGCGCGCGTGGGGGGGCCGAGCTTGGCGCTGACCCCCGAAACGCTCCCGGCAGAGCGGCACATCTACGTCCTCGAGCCGTCGCGTTAGAGGCTTGATCCGCCTCAGCGCCTCGAGACGAACGGGCTGTCGGCGTCGTAAAAGCGCAGCGGCGCGTCCCTCCAGGTGCCGGCGTAGTCCACACCGATGCGGGGCGCTCTCACCACGCGCGTGGGCGGCGTGCCCGCTGTGATCGTCAGGGGGGGCGCGCACAGGTCGTGGCGGTTGTGTGCGCGGGTGACGCCGAGGGCGCGGGTGAGCTTGCCGGGGCCGTCGGTCTTACCCTTTAGCGCGCCCGAGAGCGGCTCCGCGGCCCGGATGAGCACCGCTTGCGCGTCCCCCTCGGGGCCGGTGACGACGTTGAGGAGCTCGTACATCCCGTAGATCAGGTAGATGTAGGCGCGCCCCGGGGGGCCGAACATCACCTCGGTGCGCGGCGTGCGGCCCTTTGAAGCGTGCGACGCGAGGTCGTGCGGCCCCACGTACGCTTCGGTCTCGACGATGCGGACGCGTTTGTCCTCGAAGGTGAGCGTCGCGCCGAGGAGGGCTCTAGCGACGACCTCGGCGTTCGGGAGGTAAAAGGTGCGGGGGAGGGGGGTCACGGTCCGAGCTTACGACGCCGGGGCGCGGCGACCGTACGCGGGGCGCCCCCACGCCCTCGCTGAACTGGGTAAAGTCTTCACATGAATATCGCCGTGCTCCTCTACAACGAGGTTTCCGAGCTCGACGCCTTCGGACCCTTTGGCGTCCTCGCGGCGGCCCAGGGGGCGCTCGCCGAGGACGCCATGAACCTCTACACCGTAGCGCGCTCGCGCATGTCGGTGCTCACCGCCGGCGGCCTCGTCGTGACGCCGCACTGGGCGTTTATGAGCGCGCCCGCGCCGGACGTGCTGCTCGTCCCGGGGGGGGCGGTCGACACAGTCAAACGCGACCGCGCGGTGATGGGCTATCTGGGCGAACACGCGCCCAACGTTCGGTTCCTTTTGGGGATCGGGTCGGGGGCCTTTTTGCTGGGCGAGCTCGGGTTGGTGCGCGACCAACGCGCGACCGCCTGGGCAGGCGCCTTGGAGCGGCTGCGCGACTACGAAGCGGGGGAGATCCTGGCGTCGGGGGTGGCCAAAAACGCCGGGGGGCGCTGGTTTGTCGGTGGGGGCGCGTCGGCGCTCGCGGGGGGGCTCGAGCTCGCCCGGGAACTCTTCGGCGAGGCGGCCGTGCGGGCGGCGGCCGAGCGGCTCGAGCTTCAGCTCTAAGCCGCCTACGGCTGCGCCGCACCGTCAACCGCTAGCGAGCTAGAGCATGATGAGCTCGAGCCGCTCCCCCGCAAGGATGTCGGTGTGAGGCGGCACCACCGCGAGCGCGTCGGCGACGAGCAGCGAGCGCAGCACCCCCGAACTCTGGTTGCCGGTGCTGCGCGCGCGGTAGCCCCCGTTCTCAAAGGTGAGCGTCGCCCTGGCGAAGGTCTCTTTGAAACCAGAGCCCCTAAAGGGCGTTTCGGCGACCCCCGTGACGCGCGCGTCGTAGGGCAGCCGCGAGAGGCTGCCGAGGGCGCGCTGCAGCCACGCGCGGCCCAAAAGCTCGAAGACGACGAGGCTCGACACCGGGTTGCCCGGCAGCCCCAGGACCGGCAGCTCGCCGTAGTGCCCGAACAAGGCGGGGCCGCCCGGTTTCATGGCGACTTTCCAGAAGTGCACCCGGCCCCGCTCGAAGAGGAGGTCGCGCACGAGGTCGTAGCGTCCCATCGAGACGCCGCCGGAGGTGAGCAGCAAGTCGAGCTCGAGGCGGCCGAGCGCGGCCTCTAACGCCCCGAGGTCGTCGCGGACGTGCGGCAGCAGCACCGCCTCGCCGCCCGCGCGCGCGACGAGGGCGGCGAGCGCGTAGCCGTTGGCGTTGTAGACCTGCCCCTCGCGGATGGGCCGGCCCGGTTCGACGACCTCATCGCCCGTCGCGAGAATGCCGACCTTGGGCTTTTGGACCACGGGCAGCTCGGCGTAACCCATCGCCGCGGCGACCCCGAGCGCCGCCGGGGAGAGCTTTTGGCCGCGCTTTAAGTACACCTCGCCCGCTCTGAGGTCCTGCGCTCTGGGGCGGACGTCGTCGCCGCTGGCGGGTTTGGTCAGGGCGACCTCGCCGCCGAGCGCTCGGGTAAACTCCACGCCGATGATCGCGTCGGCGCCTCTAGGCAGCGGCGCGCCCGTGTAGATGCCGACCGCCTCGCCGGGGCCGACGGTACCGTCGAAGACGCTGCCCGCGGGTACGTCGCCGACGAGCCTGAGCGTCACCGGCGCGTCCGCGCTCGCGCCCAGCGTGTCCGCCGCGCGGCAGGCGTAGCCGTCTAAGGCCGAGTTGTCGCAGCTCGGGTGGTCGACGCGGCTGGCGAGGTCCTCCGCGAGGACCCTGTCGGCCGCCGCAGTGAGGGGCACGGTCTCGGCGCCCAGCGTCGGGGCGTGCGTTTGCAAGACGGCGATGGCCTCGCGCACGCTGATCTGGCTGCGAAACGAACCCTTGGGGTGCGGTGCGCTCATCGTTGCATGGTAGCAACTCGCAGCGCGGCGCACCCCGAGGTGGGTGCTACCGAGGTGGGTGCTACGTCTACAGCGCCAACCCGTCTATACTGACGGACATGGTGCAGCTTCACCCCCGTTTCGGTGCCGGGGCGCCTCAGCGCCCCGGCTGGTTCGACCCTCCCCGCCAGCGGCGCAGCGCCCGAGACCCGTCGCCGGGGCTCGAGGGGGTGGGCGGTGCCCGGTAGCCCCCAGCGCGGCCGACGCACCCCGCAAGGCCGCCGCACCTCACAGGGCCGCCGCACCGTCAGCCCGCTGCTGGCCCTTTTGGTGCTCGTCGCAGTCGGTGCGGCGACGCTTTTCGGCGAGCGGGTGCCGGTTTTGGGCGACCTCGCAGCCTACTTGAGTGAGCTTGTCGGCGCGGGGCCGCAGGTCGAGGGGCTCATGGGGCCCGCCGAGGTCGTCCGCGTCTCCGACGGCGACACGGTGCGCATCTCCCTCGACGGTCAGGAGGAGAACGTGCGGCTTATCGGGGTCGACACCCCCGAAAAGCACCGCGGCGCCAAGCTGACGCGCGACGCCGAGAGCTCGCCGCTGAGCGCGGACGAGATTCAGGCGCTCGGGGAGCAGGCGAGCGCCTTTACCGAGCGTCTGCTCGCCGGCGGTGAGGTCTACGTCCAACCCGGGACGCGCGAGCGCGACCGCTACGGGCGGCTGTTGGCCTACCTCTACGTGCGCGACCCGGAAGGTGCGTGGGAGGTTGGCGGCGAGCGCTTTACCCAGGTCAACTTGGAGCTCGTCCGCGCGGGTTGGGCCGACCCCCTGACGATCCCGCCGAACGTCGAGTTCGCCGACGAGTACGTGGCCGCCGCGCGGGAGGCGCGCGCGGCGGGTCGGGGGATGTGGGCGCAGGGGTGGGTGGCGCTCGCCGAGTAGGGCGGCGCGCTCTACGGCTTCCTTCCAGAGGGTGCGTGCAGTCGGTGCGCTGGTGTGAAAAGGTGGCTGGCCCGGTGCTGTCCACTAGCCCTCGACCGTCGTGCGCCATGCCGTCTAGCTTCAGACTAGCGTCCAGCGAGCGCGTCGCCTGGCCTGTGGACCACGAGCCACAGGCCACAAACTACAGGCCACAAACTACAGGCCACGAACCACGGGCTACCTACCCCGCCAAAACGGTCGTGGCGGAAGCTGCGGACGAGGCAACAGCACCTCCGTGCTAGAAAAAGTCGGCGACGGGCATAAAGGGGCGGTGCTCGCCCGCGAGCGCAGCGAGCGCGCGGGCCGCCCTCAGGTCACCCCGCACGGCGCCCGTCCGCGCCGCCGCCGAAGCGCTCAGCGCGCCGGAGACGAGCTGCGCCAGCGTCGCGACGTCGAGGGTGAGGTCGGGCAGGGCGGCGGTCGGGGTGAGCGCCACCTCGGGGCCGAGCTCAACGCCAAAGGTGCGGGCGTTCCACGGACAAAATGCGTCCTCGACGCGGAGGACAAAGCGCGTGGAGTGCGGGCTCGAAAACGCCGCGAGCGCCCGCGGCACGTCCACGAGGCGCGCCTGCAGGGGTGGCAGGGCGCCCGTGCCGTAGGGTTGCAGCTCGAGCAGCAGGGGGTCGTCGTCGGCGAGCTGCACGCGCACCCAGCGCACCTGACCGTGAAACGACCCGATAAAGCGCCAGAGCGCGTCGTAACCCGCCGGGCTGCGGTAGGCGTAGTCGTGGACGGTGAGCGTCTGCTCGCCCTCCGCTTCGGTCAGCTCGAGCACGCAGTAGGCGTCTTCGAGGAGGTAGCTAAAGCGCGGCGCCTCGAGGAGGCGCGGCCAACTGGCGCGCGCGGCCTCGGCGCGCCCCCCGCGGACGAGCGCGAAGGTGTAAGACGCGGCCCACGCGGCGTAGATCTCCGCTAGCTGGGGCGCGGCCTCGGCGCCGACGCGGCGCGCCCCCGCGGGGGCGGCCCCGCGGTAGAGCCGCTCGCTGGGGACCTTGAGCGCGGCGCCACTCGGCACGCTCGCGAAGCCGTAGCGGGCGTAGAAGCGGCTGTCGAAGGGGTACTCGAGGCACCACCCCACGCCGGCGCGCTGCAGCTCCGCGAGAAGCCGCGCGAGGAGCTTCCGGACCCCGCCGCGGCGGCGGTGTTCGGGAGCGCTGAGAACGGCTGCGAGCCCGCCGACCGGGACGCGCGCGCCCGCCACGAACGCCTCGAACGGGTACATCACGGCGGCGCTCGCGAGCGCTTCGCCGACGAAGTGGCCCCAGGTGTAGGGGAGGCGCGCGAGGTGCCGCGCGCGGGTCTCAGGGTCGTCGACCGTCGCGCGGTCGAGAAAGGCGATCTGCCGGATGGCGAGGAGCTGTTCGAGCTCCCTTTCGCGCAGCGGGCGGACGGCGTCGCTCACGCGCTCGGCGCCTCGTCGTTAAAAGGCAGGTACATGGGGCGCTCGACGCTCGTGCGCAGGACCATCGTGGTCTCCGTGCGTTCGACCCCGTCGAGGACCCAGAGCCGGTCTAAAAAGGCGTCGAGCGCCTCGGGGGTGGTGACGCGCACCTTGGCGATGTAACCGTACGGACCGGCGACCGCGTGCAGCTCCTCGATCTCGGGGAGCGTGCTCAGGGTCTCGACGAGGTTGGCGCCGGGGTTGCGCGGCTGCGGCGCGATGGAGACGAAGGCGCAGATGCCGAGCCCCAACGCTTCGGGGCTGAGCACCGCGCGGTAGCCGGTGATCACCCCGGCCTGCTCGAGCTTGCGGATGCGTTCGCCCACGGCGGGCGCGGACAACCCGACCGCTTTGGCGATCCGCGCGTGGCTCGCGCGCCCCTGTTCGCGCAGGATGCGCAGGATCTGTTGGTCGACCGAATCGAACATCGCCCCATTGTAACGGCCTCGGCGGGCGGCCCCCGCCGCACCGGCTGGCGGCGTTAGGTGCGCGCTTCGGGGAGGGCGGCGACGGGTGGCGCCCCCCCCTCGAGAGCAGCGAGCACGGTGCGGTTGCGGCCGGCGCGTTTGGCGCGGTAGAGCGCCTCGTCGGCGGCCCGCACGAGCGCCTCGGCGCTCGCGGCGTGGTCCGGATAGGTGGCGACGCCGACCGAGATGCTGACGCGCCCGAGGGCGCGCCCCGCGTGCTCGAGCGCCAGCGCTTGCACGGCTGCGCGCAGGCTCTCGGCGCGCTCCCAGGCGTGCGGGGCGCCGAGCCCCGGTTGCACGAGCAGAAACTCCTCCCCGCCGAAGCGGCAGGGCAGGTCGCCCGCGCGGATGTGGCGCGTGACGAGGGCGCTCACGCTGCGCAGCACGGCGTCGCCGGCGTCGTGGCCGTAGGTGTCGTTAAAGCGCTTGAAGTGGTCGACGTCGAACATCACCACGCTCAAGGGTTCCCGGCGGCGCTCGGCGCGGTGCAGCTCGAGCTCTAAAGCCTCCTCGAGGTGCCGCCGGTTGAAAAGGCCCGTCAGCGGGTCGCGCACCGACTGTTGGCGGAGGCGTTCGCGCAGCTTGAGGTTAGAGAGCGTGAGCGCGAGCGCCTCGGCGACGGCGCTGGCGACGCGCTGCACGGTGTGATCCCCCAAGCGGGCGTCGTGCGCGGAGGGGGTGTAGAGCGAGAGGACGCCGAGCGTCTCGTCTTGGCTAATAAGCGGTAAGCAGAGCGCTTCGGCGGGAGCGGGCGTCGGTAGATGCGCGCAGGGCATCTCGGCGCGGCCCCGCCCCGTCTGCTGCGCGCGGCCGCGCCGGAAGGCCCAACACGCCTCGGGGGGGAGCGCGCCCCCCTCGTGAGGCTCGCCCCAGTGCGCGACGCACGCCATCAGGTTGCGCGAGGCGCGAAGCACGTAGAGGGTGCCCGAGAGCCCGGCGAACAAGCTAGCGGCGTAGCGCTCGCTCACGCGGTAGGCCTCCTCGGCCGTAAGACACGTCTGCAGCGCGCTGCTAAGTTCGACGAGGAGGGTCGTCTGCCGCTCGCGCTCGGCGAGGCTCTCGGCCATGCGGTTAAAGTCGGCCGCTAGGCCGCCCAGGTCGTCCCCCGGTGCGAGCGTCAGGCGTTTGCCGAGCTGGCCGCTCGCGACCTCTTTGGCGACGGCCGCGAGTTGGTGTACCGACGCCTTGAGGCGGCGCTGCCCCTGGAGCGTCGCGTAGAAGCTGATAAAGGCGGCAAACAGCGGCCCGACAAGGGCGAGCGTCTGGGCGCGCCGGCTGCTCAGGTCGCTCAGCAACAGGTCGCGCTCGAGCCGGCGTTCGGCCTCCCCGAGCGTGCGGTCGACGAGCAGACGAATCCGGTCGATGCGCTCTTTGCCCGCGCCCGTCTGGATGAGTTGGGCGATCTGCGCTTCGGTCGCCGTCGCCTCGCGCGCGAGCGCCATCAGCGCGTCGCGCAGCGCGGGCGCCGTCTCGTCGCGGGCGGCCGCGTTGGCGCCAAGATCCGGACCGAGCTGGCTCCGGTAACGCTCGAGCGCCGCTTGGGCGCTCTGCAGCGCGGCCCGGCGCTGCCCCGTGTGGTCGAGCTCTTGCGCGCGCGTAAGCGCGCGCTCCGACTCGTCGAGAAAGCTCGTGAGGCGCGTCAGGAGCGTCTGGTCACCCGTAAGGCGCACGCGCAGCTCGACGGCGCGCGCCGCCGAAAAGGCGTCGCTGGCCGCGTCTAAGCTGCTCGCCAAGCCGACCGGCGTGCGGCGCCGCGCGCGGATAGCGACCTCGGCAACCTCGCGGCGCCAGCTCTCGAAGAGCGCGTCGATCTCGCTGAGCACCGCCCCCTGCTCCGGCAGCTGCCGCCGCAGGCGGGAGAGCACCGTGCCGAAGTCGCGCGTGCTCGTGGTGTAGGGCGTCAAAAACGACTCGTTGCCGGTGATGATAAAACCGCGTTCGCCCGTCTCGGCGTCGACGACGACGCGCATCAGGGCGTTGAGGTCGCTCTCGATCACCCGCGTGTCCGACACTTGCTGCAGCGAGCGCGTGTGCGTTAGGAGCATCCGGTAGACCGCGAACGAGGTCAAAAGCGCCAAGGCGACGGGAACGACGACGCTAAGCCAGAGGCGTCTAGGCAAGGTGCGTCCTCCTGCAGGGTCTGTCCCTCCCGTAGTGCCCGCGCTGCGCGTCCATGCCGCGTTACTTTAGCAGCGCGCGCGCCCCGCGCTCCTCTAGATTCTTCACACCACCTCCCGCGTAGCGCCGATGTGACGCTTTCGGCAACTCCACGCTTCGGGGCTTTAAGCGGAGCGCGCCGCCCGGGAGGGGCAAAGCCGCGCAACGGAATAGCGCGGCAAACGGCGTAAAGTAAACGGGTGAACGTGCAGATTTTTGGAACGCAAAAGTCGCAGGACACGAAAAAAGCGCTGCGCTTTTTTAAAGAGCGGGGGCTGTCGCCGCAGTTTATCGACCTCAGTGCCAGAAAGACCGCCCCGGGGGAGCTTAAACGCTTCGTGGAGCGCTTCGGGGTGCGGGCGCTCATCAACACCCAGAGCCGCGCCTACGAGCGTTCGGGGCTCGAGTACCGGCGCCTGGATGACGCGGCGCTCTTGCAGTACCTGCTCGGTGAGCCCGCGCTCATGGTGCAGCCGCTGGTTCGCAGCGGCTCGCGCCTCACCCTCGGTTGGGACGACGCCTTCTGGCGCGAGGCGGTCGCGGCCGAACGGGGCGGCTAGGCCGCGCGGGCCGCGTGGTAGCCTGAGGCGTGCGCGTCCTCTACATCGGCGACATCTTTAGCACCCCGGGGTTGCGGGCCGCCAAAGCTTTCCTCAAGCGCTTCGGTGAGGACTACGACTTCGTCATCGCCAACGGTGAAAACGTCGCGGGCGGCTTCGGGATCACCCGCAAGCACCTCCACGAGCTTTTAGAGGCCGGGGTCGACGTGGTGACGCTCGGCAACCACACGTGGGACGCGAAAGACGCCTTTGAGCTGCTCGAAGAGACCCCCCGCCTCATCCGCCCCCTGAACTACCCCCCCGGGGCGCCGGGGCTCGGCTACACCACCCTCGAGGCGCGCACCGGCGAGCGGGTCACGGTCGTGCAGGTCATGGGCCGCATCTTCCTGCCGGCACTCGACTGCCCCTTTCGGGCCCTGGACGCGCTCTTGACCGAGCTGCCCGAGGCGAGCACGGTGATCGTCGACCTGCACGCCGAAGCGACCTCCGAAAAGCGCGCCCTGGGGGAGTTTCTCGCGGGGCGGGTGGCGGCGGCGCTCGGCACCCACACCCACGTGCAGACCGCCGACGAGCTGATTAAGCGCGGCACCGCCTACCTCACCGACGTGGGCATGACCGGGGTGCAGGACTCGGCCATTGGGATGCGCTTCGACGAGGTCATCTACCGCTTCGTGACGGGGCTCCCCAAACGCTACAAACCGGCCGAGGGGCCCGCTACGGTCTGCGCGGTGGCGCTCGAACTCGCCGGCGGCCGCGCCAAGAGCGTCGCGCGGATTCAGTGGGCGGAGCCGGACGGCGCCGCGTAGGGGGGCGTTTTGAAGGCTGGGGCCGCACCCGTTATAAGCTAAAGGAGGGCGCCGCCCAGTCCAGAGCTGCTCCCAAGGGCTGTCGGCGCCGCCCGCGACATCTGCCGCGCTACTCTCCGGGGCGACCGCGCTGGTTGCGGGCACGGCCCCGCTGAAACCGAGGTGGGTATGGCCGACCTTGACACCGAACTCCGCCCCCCGCTGCAACCCCCAAGCGGCGCCCCCGCGGACGCCGACGACGCCTTTCGCGCCCTTCGCGCCGACGTGGACTACTTGGGGCGCACCCTCGGGGAGTGCCTCAAAGAGCTCGAGGGCGAGGCCTTTTTCGGGCTCGTCGAACGGGTGCGGGCGCTCACCAAAGCGCTGCGCGCCGCACCCGAGGACGCGGCGCGGCGGCGCGAGCTGGGGCGCGACCTCGGCGGCCTGCTTAAAAGCCTCACCACCGAGGACGCCGAGCGGCTCCTGCGCGCCTTTAGCGTCTACTTTCAGCTGATCAACCTCGCCGAGGAGGTCCACCGCGTGCGCGTCAACCGCCTCCGCGAGGCGCAGGCGACCCCCGAGGCGCCGCGCCGCGAGTCGGTGGCGGCGGCCGTCAAGGCGCTGCGCGACGACGGCTGGTCGGCCTCGGAGGTGCGGCGCTTTATCGAGGGGCTCGACATCCAACCGACCCTGACGGCGCACCCCACCGAGGTCAAACGCTACACGGTGCGGCTCAAGCTCGAGCGCATCGCCTCGCGGCTGCGCGCGCGCACCGAGCTCGAGCTCTCGCCGCAGGCGCGGCGGCGTTTGGAGGGGGAGCTCGCCGCCGAGGTCGCGTCGCTCTGGCGTACCCGCGAGCTCACCTCCGAAAAGCCCTCGGTGACCGACGAGGTCAAGGCGGCGCTCTACTACTTTCAGCGCTCGCTGCTGAGCGCCGTGCCGCAGCTTATGCAAGACCTCGAGGACGCTCTGGAGAGCCTCTACGGCTGCGCGCGCGGCGAGGCGCCCCTGCCGCCCGTGGTGCGCTTTCGTTCGTGGATCGGCGGCGACCGCGACGGCAACCCCTTCGTCACCCCCGAGGTCACCGAGGAGGCCTACGCGCTCCAGTCCGAGGTGGCCTTCGGGCAGCACCTCGCCGACCTCGACGGGTTGGTGCAGCGGCTCTCGCAGTGGGGCGGGCGCACCCGCATCAGCCCCGAGCTCGCGCGCGAGCTCGCGGCGCTCCCCGCCGACAGGCGGCCGCGCCGCTTCGCCGGGGAGCCCTACCGCCTCAAACTGGCCGTGACGTACGCCGACCTGCGCCGCGCCCACGAGGCGCTCGGGCGCGGCGACCTCCCCGCGGGCGTCGCCGAGCGCTACCTAGAGGACCTGCGGACGGTCGAGGAGAGCCTCTGGGCGGGGGGCGAGGGGCGCGTTGCCGAGGCGTTCGTCCGGCCCGTGCGCTACCGCGCCGCCGCCTTTGGGGTGCACCTCGCCGCGCTCGACCTGCGCGAGCACTCGTCGCTCCACGAGGCGGCGGTCGCCGACCTCCTGCGCTACGCCGGGGTCTGCGACGACTACGCGGCGCAAGACGAGGCGGCGCGCGTGGCGCTGCTCGCGCGCGAGCTCCGCTCCAAACGCCCGCTCGCCCCCGAAGACGCCCCCCTCGAGGAGGAAACGGGCCGCGCGCTCGGCTTTTTGCGCGTCCTGCGCCGTCTGCGCGCCCGTTACGGTCCGGCGGCGGTGGGTTCGTACATCGTCTCGATGACGGCCGGGGTGTCGGATGTTTTGGAGCCCTTGCTGCTCGCCAAAGAGGCGGGCATCCCCGACCTCGACGTCACCCCCCTTTTCGAGACGCTCGCCGATCTGCGCGCCGCGCCCCGCATCCTGCAGGAGCTCTTCGCCCTGCCCGTCTACCTCGAGCACGTCCGGAGGCGCGGCATCCAAGAGGTGATGATCGGCTACTCCGACTCGAACAAGGACGCGGGCTTTCTGGCGGCCAACTGGGCGCTCTACGAGGCCCAAGAGCGCGTCGCGGCGGTCTGCCGCGAGGTCGGGGTGCCCCTGCGGCTCTTTCACGGCCGGGGCACCTCGATCGGCCGCGGGGGGGGGCCGGCGGGGCGCGCCATCTTGGCGCAGCCGCCGGGGACGCTGGGGGGGCGGATGCGGCTCACCGAACAGGGCGAAGCGCTCTCGGAGCGCTACACCGACCCCGACCTGGCCCACCGGCACCTCGAGCAGCTCGCCCACGCCTTTATCCTCTCGTCGGCGCGCGGCGCGCGCGGCGACCTGCCCGAGCCGCCGGTGCGTTACCGCGAGGCCATGACCCGCGCGGCCGAGGGGGCGCGCGCCCGCTACCGCGCCCTGCTCGAAGCGGACGGCTTTCTGGACTTTTACCACACGGTCACCCCCATTGAGGAGATTAGCCGCCTCAACATCGGGTCGCGCCCCGCGCGGCGCAAGGGGGAGCGCTCGCTCGCCAATTTGCGGGCGATCCCGTGGGTGTTCTCGTGGACGCAGTGCCGCGCCAACTTGCCGGGGTGGTTCGGGCTCGGCACGGGGCTCTCGAGCGTCGACGGGGCGCTTTTGCGGGAGATGTACCGGGAGTGGTCGTTTTTTCGCACCATCTTGGACTTTGCCCAGATGAGTCTCGCAAAGGCCGACCTGGGGATCTTTACCGCCTACTTAACGCTCGTCCCGGACGCGCTGCGCGAACGCTTTTGGCCGCTCATCGAGCGCGAGTACCGGCTCTCGGTAGAGCGGGTGACGGCGGCGACGGGGCAGCCCCTGTTGGCGAGCGACCCGACGCTCGCGCGCGGCATCGAGCTGCGCAACCCCTACGTCGACCCCATCTCCTACGTGCAGGTCGAGCTGCTGCGGCGCCTGCGCTCGCTTCCCGAGGGGGCGCCGGAGCGTGGTGGCCTCGAGGAGGCGGTGATGATCAGCCTCCTCGGGGTGGCGACGGGGTTGCGCAACACGGGCTAACCCGTTCACGACCGCGTCACGTTGCGGGTCGGTGCGCCACGAGCCACAGGCCACGAACCACCTACAGACTGCGGAGGGGTCACAAAACCGCTTAAGCTCCCCTTAAGCGCGCTACACTAAGGTGCAAGGGAGACCCGCTGCTCTCTCTACGCGGCGACCTGCAGGGGGTCTCTTTAACGTTGCCGTCGCCCTGCCGCTGTTAGTGCCGCTGGTGCCGCTGCGTTGGCGCCGCTCAGGGCCGCTCTGCTCGGCACCGGCCTCTCATACGGTTTAGCGGGCGAGCTTTTAGGATAGCGAGGACTATGGAACTTCTCCTGAGTGGTGGCCCGGTGCTCGTCGCCATTTTGCTGGTCTCTTTATACGCGCTCTACCTCTTTTTCGAACGCCTCTTTAAACTCTCCAAAGAGCGCCTCGACGCCGACCGGCTCATGGCGCGGGTTAACAGCGCCGTGCGCGAGCGCAACCTCGAGATGGCGATGATCGCCTGCGACAACCACGGCGGCCCCGTCGCGCGGGTGCTCAAAGCCGCGTTGGCGCGCATCCCCTACGGGCGTCCGGCGGTCGAAGCGGCCTTTCAGGAGGCGTACTTGGGCGAGGAGCAGCGCCTGACGCGGGGGCTCAGGCCGCTCGCGACCATTGCGCAAGTCGCCACGCTCTTGGGGCTTCTGGGGACGGTGACGGGGATGATCGTCGCGTTCGCCGAGATTTCGCAGCAGGGCACCGGCAACCCGGCGGCGTTAGCGGGCGGCATCGGGCAGGCGCTCGTCACGACCGCCGCGGGGCTTATCGTCGCCATCCCGGCGGTGATCGGCCACTCGTACCTCTCGAGCCGCGTCGAGGGGATTTTGCTCGAGATCGAGCGCCGCCGCGAGGAGCTCATGGGCAACGTGGCGCAGGCGGTCTCGACCAAACCGAGCCCGCGCGAGGGCGGGTACGAGGACGTGCGGAGCCGCGTGGGGCAGGTGCGCGAGGTGCCGGTCGACGAGACCGGCGAGCGGGTGCGGCGCGCGAGCGTCGTCGAACGGGGCGTATGACGCGCGCCGCGCCTAGGAGCTGCCGATGCGCCGCTTGAGGCGCACCCGCCCGCTCTCCCAAGGGGCCGGGCTCGACCTCACCCCGATGGTGGACGTGGTCTTTCAGCTGGTGATCTTTTTCATGGTCTCGACGACCTTTATCACCCTCGAGTCGGGGCTGCCGGTCGACCTGCCGCAGGCGCAGACCACCCAAGCGCAAACCGCGGACGTACCGACGGTGACCATCACGCAAGACGGGCGCATCTTTTTGGCGGGCGCCGAGGTGAGCGAGGGCGACCTCGTGAGCGCGCTGCGCGCGGCGCTCGCCGAGGCGCCCGACCGCACCGTGGTGCTGCGCGCCGATCAGACGATCCAGTACGGGGTCTCGGTGCGCGTGATGGACCTCATCCGTCAGGCGGGCGCCGAACGCGTCGCCATCGCGACCGGAGGGGAGTAGAGAAGCGTGCAGCGCCCATCGCGCCACCGCGTCCTCGTCAAGCGCGCCCGCCGAGACGACCGCCTCCCCCTCTGGCGCGACCCCGAGCGCCGCCGCGCGCTGCTGTTGTCGCTGCTGCTGCACCTCGCGGCGCTCCTCGGGGTGACCTGGTTCTACGTGGGGCCGCGCCCGGACGAGCGCGTGGTGGTGCTCGAGCTCGCCCCCCCCGAGGAGGCGAGCGCGGCGGTCGACGCGCCGAGCGTCGACGCCCCCGCCCCGCAGGCGCCGCGGCCCGAGGTCGCCGCCGAGACCGCGGGTGAGGCGACGCTCGCGCTGCCGACGCCGCCGGAGGGGGCGCTCGAGCGGGCCCCCGAAGCGGCCTCAGAGGCGTTGCCGGAGCGCACCGCCGCCCCGCCCCCAGCCGCTCCGGCTGAAGCGGTCGACGCCCCTGCACCCCCTCCGAGCGCCCCGGCGCCCGAGGTCGTCGCGCCCGAGCCGCCGACGCCGAGCCTCGCCGAGGCGCTGCCGCAGCTCCCCGCGAGACCGCCGAGCACCACGCTGCCGGAGATCGCCGCCCCGGAGATCGCCCCGCAGCCGCTCGCCGAAGCCATCGACCTCCCGCGGCCGAACCCGGAGGTGAGCGTCGCCCCCGCGCGGCTTATCACCGCCACGCCGCAGGTCGAACTCGCCGAGGCGGTGGCGGTGCCGCAACCCGAGGTGCGCGCCGAGGTCGCCTCGCGCGCCGTGCCGCAGCCCGCAGCGGCGGCCGAGGTCGCCGCCGCCGACCCGCTCCCCGAGCCGGAGGTGCAGGTCTCGGTCGCCTCGCGTGCGCTGCCGCAACCGGCGGTGAGCGCCACGGTCGCGGAGGCCGACCCCGTGCCGCTCCCCAGCGTCACCGCCGAGGTGCCCGCGCGCGCCGTGCCCCAACCTGCGGCGAGCGCTACAGTCGCGGAGGCCGCGCCGCTGCCGCAACCGGCGGTGGGCGCTGCCGTGTCGCTGCCGACCGCCGTGCCCCAGCCCGAGGTTTCGGTGGCGCTCCCCGCCGAGCGGCCGCTCGCGGTCGCGCCGTCGGCGGTGCTCGCCGAGACGCTCCCGCTCGAGCTCCCCGAGGTGAGCGTTGCGGTCGCGCCCTCTGCCGCTCAGGCGCCCGAGCCCGCTGCGGGCGCGGCCCCCGCGACGACCCAGGCGCAAGCGGACGAAGCGGCCCAAGCCGGCGCCCAGGGGGCCGCCGCCGCCCCCGACGGGGCCGAGGCCGCGGGCGCTCAGGCGCCGCAGACCTTTAACGCCACCCTCTTGCAGCCGCTCGCGGTGCTGCTCGACAACACCGACGCCGGTTACCCGCAGATGGGCCTCCAGGAGGCGACCGCGGTCTTCGAGATGCCCGTCGAGGGGGGGCTTACGCGGCTGATGAGCGTCTACACCCAGGGCGAACCGGCGCAGGTGGGCCCCATCCGCAGCGCCCGCGACTACTTCCTCGAGGCGGCGCTGCGGATGAACGGCACCCTGGTGCACGTCGGTGGGGCGCCCAGCACGGTCAGCCGCATCGCCTCGCAGGAGATCCCGACGGTCGACGCGCTCGCGCAGGGTGAGCTCTTCGCCCAAGCGCCGGGCCGCGACGCGCCCTACAGCACCTTCGCCGCCGGCACCGACTTGCGCAGCGCCGTGGGGCGTCTGCCGGGTCGCCCCGTGAGCGGCCTCGTCTTTCAACCCGCGGCGGACGCGCCGGAGGCCGCGGAGGTCACGGTCGCCTTCTCGGCGGTCTACTCGAGCGGCTTTCGCTACGTAAGCGAGGTCGACCAGTACCGCTGGGTGCGCTCGGGGGAGGACGCCGCCGACGCCGCCGGCAACGCCGTCGTGGTCGACGCGGTGGTCGTCGCGGAGGTGACCGCCTTCCCCTTCCCGAACGACCCCGAGGACCGCCTCTACCTTCCGTATGAAGGGGGCGCGGCGACGCTCTACGTGCGCGGCAGAGCGGTACCGGGGCGCTGGACGCCCGCCGGCGGCTTTCAGTTCGTCACCGCCGCGGGCGAGGTGGTCGACCTGACGCCCTTTAGGCACTGGATCGTCTTTGCCCCCGAGGGGGCGGCGGCCGCACCGTAGAGGTTGTTGCCGAGGTTGTTTCAAGGGGGGAGCGGAGGGCCATGAGACTCAGCGAGTTCAAACAGATCATCCTGCGGCAGCCGGACATCGACAAACCCCGCGCCGCGCTGGCCGAACCCTTTTTGGGGAGCTTCGCGCTCAAAGATAACGCCCGCGTCGACGACCTCACCGTCGAGATCGACACGCTGAGCACGGCCGACTTTAACGCCCTGCGCCGGGAACCCGACGTGGCGAGCATCGCCCCCGTCGTACCGGTGCAGCTTATTCGCCCGCTGACCGACGGGGAGGCGGTCGCGGCGCCGCCCCCCGTGACGTGGGGCGTCCGGGCGGTGCGCGCCGACGTCAGCCCCTACGACGGCGCGGGGGTGACGGTGGCGGTGCTCGACACGGGGATCGACAGGGAGCACCCGGCCTTCCGCGGGCTCTCGCTCGTCGAGCGCGACTTTACGGGTGAGGGCGACGGCGACGGCAACGGCCACGGCACCCACTGCGCCGGTACCCTCTGCGGTCAGGACACTGCCGGCGGGCGCATCGGGGTGGCGCGGGGGGTGGCGCGCCTGCTCGTCGGCAAGGTGCTTACGACAAGCGGGAGCGGGACTACCGAAGGGGTCGTCAAGGGGCTCACCTGGGCGATCAACGAGGGGGCGCACGTGATCTCCATGTCGCTCGGCATCTCGTTTCCGCACATCGTGCTCGACCTGCGCCTGCGCGGCCTGCCGGAGCTCGCGGCCATCTCGCAGGGGCTCGAGCTCTACCGCGCGAACGTCCGCATGTTCGACGCGCTCGTCGAGCTTATGGAGGCGCGCAGCAAGCTGCAGACGCCGTGCGTCTTGGTGGCCGCCGCCGGTAACGAGAGCAACATCGGCGCCAAAGCGCGCCCCTCCGAGCCGCCCTACCGCATCTTTACCGCGCCCCCCGCTGCCGCCGACGGGGCCATCTCGGTAGGGGCGCTCAGCGAGGCGCTCGAGGTCGCGCCCTTTTCCAACACCCGCCCGAGCGTCGTGGCGCCCGGCGTCGGGGTCGTCTCGGCGTGGCCAGGAGGCGGTCTGCGGAGCTTGCAGGGCACCAGCATGGCGGCGCCCCACGCCGCCGGCGTCGCGGCGCTCTACGCCGAGGCGCTCCAGCGGTCAGACGCCTTTTCGTGGTCGACGTTCTCCGCCAAGATCATCGCGAGCGCCACGCACGAACCGCTCGCCCCCGGTTTTAACCCCCTCGACGTGGGCGCGGGGCTCGTGCAGGCGCCTGCATAACGCGCAGCGGCGGCCGGCGGGACGTTAGAGCGAGTACCCCCCCGCGTCGTCGTCGCGGACGATCTGGCCGCTACGCAGCACGATGGTGCGGCGGCGGAGCTGGTCGACGAGCTCTTTGGCGTGCGTGGCGACGACGACCGTCGTGCCCTTGATGTTGATGTCGTTAAGCAGCTCTAAAATCTCCCAACTCGTGTCGGGGTCGAGGTTGCCGGTCGGTTCGTCGCAGAGTAGCAGCGGCGGGTTGGTGACCATCGCGCGGGCGATGGCGACGCGCTGCTGCTCGCCCAACGAGAGCTCGACCGGGTAGGCTTTGCGTTTGTGTGCGAGCGCGACCTGCCGCAGAGCGAGCAGCGCGCGGTGCTCGAGGTTGCCGCGTTCGCCGGTGGCGCGTAGGGCGAAGACGAGGTTGTCGAGCGCGCTCATGTTGGGGAGCAGGCGGTGGTTTTGAAACACCATGCCGATGCGGCGGCGCAGCAGCGGCAAGCGGCTCGGGCGGAGGCGGCTGAGGTCTTGGCCCAAGATAAAGACGCGCCCCTCGGTCGGCGTGATGCGGCGCAGGATCAGCGACAGCAGCGTGGACTTACCCGCCCCCGAGTGCCCGGTGATGTAGAGAAACTCCCCCTTCTGGATGCTGAAGTGGACGTTTTTGAGGGCGTGGGTGTGCGTGCGCGGGTAGGTTTTGGTGACGTGCTCAAACTCGATCACGAGGTCTACAGTTTAACGCAGTGCGCGCGCGGTGGTCTGAGGGCTTGGGCCCGCGCGCCGCTCGCGCGGTCGCGCGTAGCGGCGCCTGACGAGCGCTAGGCCTGCGGCCTACTGGCCGGTCGCCGCGCCGAGGGGGCAGCGCAGCACCACGGCGGTGTCAAGGGGCGTCAGGGTCGCACTCGGGGTGTGCAGCGTCAGGCACTCGCCCACCTTGAGGAGCCGAAAGTCGCCGTGAGGCAAGTCGACGATGAGCTCACCCGCTAACAGCGCGAGCCACATGGGGGCGGCGTCCAGGGGGGTCGGCTCGGCCAGGGCCTGGACCTGCAGCGCCGTCCCGGGGACCGTTTGGGGCGCGCCGGGGTCGCCCTTGGCGAGGTGCAGCAGGTTAAGGGGCGACCCCGCAGAGGCGCTCACGCGGCGACCGGTTCGGCCTCTTTGCGGGCGCGCCCGAAGGCCATGCGGAGCTTGAACATCCCCCGCTTGTGCGCCGCGCGGACCGCCTCTTCGCTGAGCCCGACCGCGTCGGCGACCGCCTCGAGGTCCTGCGGCGCGCTGCCGCGCATCCCTTCGAGCCGCGCCACGACCTCGGCGTCGGTGGGGGAGAGGGTGTCCAAAAAGGCCTCGAGCTGCTTTGTGCTGGCCTTGGTCGCCCCCTTGGTTTTTGGGCGCCCCTTGGACGCCTTTGCGGGCGCCTTGGAGCCCTTTGGCGCTTTGCCCGCCGCTTTGCCCGCCCCCTTCGCCGCTTTGGCGGGGGCGCGTTTTGGCTTGGCGGCCTTGCGCGCGCCCCCCTCGCGTTCGGCGAGGAGCGCGAGCGCACCCTCCAGCGTCAACTCATCCGGCGACTGCCCGCTCGCGAGCGACGCGTTGGTCTTGCCGTGTTTGACGTAGAGGCCGTAGCGCCCGTCGTGCAGCTCGACGGGGTCGCCCGTCTCGGGGTGTGCGCCGAGGACGCGCAGCGGCCGGTTTCTGGCGGCCTTTTTGGCAAGCAGCTCGAGCGCCCGCTGAAGCCCCACGCGGAGCACGTCCTCGTCTTTGGGGAGCGAGGCGAAGGTGCTCTGGTGTTTGACGTAGGGGCCGAAACGCCCGATCGCCGCGGTGACCGCTTCGCCCGTCTCCGGGTGCGCGCCCAGGGTGCGCGGGAGCGACAGCAAGCCGACCGCTTGCTCGTAGGTCACCGCGCTCGGCTCGAGCCCACGCGGCAGCGACACCCGTTTGGGTTTCTCCTGGTCGTCGTCGCCGAGCTGCAAGTAGGGGCCGTAGGGGCCGGACTTGAGCAGCATCGGCTGATGCGTTTCGGGAAACGTCCCGATGACGTTGTCGTCGGCGTTGCCCGCGACGAGCGCCTTTTCGAGCAGCTCGCGCGTGACCTCGTCCGGTGCGAGCTCGGCGGGGAGCGAGGCGGTTTTGACCTCGCCGCCGATGACCCCTTCGGCGTAGGGGCCGAAACGCCCGACCCGCACGACGAACTCGCCCCACTTGGGAAAGCTCAGCGTCGAGATGGCTTTGGCGTCGACGTCGCCTAGGCTCCTCTGGGTGCGCGCGGCGAGCCCCTCCTGGCCGCGGTAGAAGCGCTCCAAGTAGGGCCCCGCCTCCTGCTCGCCCGCCGCGATGTCGTCTAATACCCCCTCCATCTGGGCGGTGAAACCGGTGTCGACGAGCTGCGCGAAGCGCGCCTCGAGGAGGTTGTTGGTGGCGAAAGCGGTAAAGGTCGGGACGAGCTGCGCGCCGTTTTTACGCGCGTAGCCGCGGCTGATGACGGTGTCGATGATGCTGGCGTAGGTGCTGGGACGGCCGATGCCTTCGCTCTCCAAGAGTTTGACCAGTGACGCCTCGGTAAAGCGCGCCGGTGGCTTCGTCTCGTGGCCCAAGGCCTCGAGCGCCCGGCAGCGCAGCGCGTCCCCTCTGGCGAGCTCGGGGAGCGGCTGCTCCTGGTCGTCGAGGGCGGCCTCGGGGTCGTCGGAGCCCTCGACGTAGGCGCGGAAAAAGCCGGGGAAGAGGGTCGTGCGG